>JAAYJE010000099.1 GCA_012523095.1 Actinomycetota bacterium
TGCACTATAATGTACATTATGTAAAGTTGCTACTCAGACGTCGTACGCTACCAGACTGAAGACTTCGTAGCCGGCCAGGCGTTCCCTCCCCTTGAGGTCGGTCAGCTCGATGAGGAAGGCGAGGCCCGCCACCACGCCACCGGCCCGCTCCACAAGTTGGATCTTGGCCCAAGCAGTGCCGCCGGTCGCCAGCAGATCGTCATGGATGAGCACCCTTTGGCCTGGGCTTACGGCATCGGCATGCACCTCAAGGGCGTCGGTGCCGTACTCCAGGTCGTATTCACATCTGGAGACCCGCCTGGGCAGCTTGCCCGGTTTGCGGGCGGCTGCGAATCCCACGCCAAGAACGTATGCCAGTGTCGCACCTAGGATGAAACCGCGGGCCTCGGCGCCCAGGATCAGATCCACGTTTCTCGGCCGCGCGAAGTCCGCCAATCTATCCACTGCGTAGCGCAATGCTTCAGCGTCATGAAGCATTGGAGTGATATCATGAAAGAGAATACCTTCCTTTGGAAAACCGGGTATGTGGCAGATGTAGTTCTCAAGGTCCATGGTGCTCCTCGTGCCGACAACAATGGTCTGACCAACTGCTTATGCTGGAGATATTGTACGACGCGAAGCCGAGGCGGGAGTGACGGCTGACTAGAGAACGGGGTCCGACCAGGCGGACGTGCACGAAGAACGGGTGGAGCAGACGAGAATATCCGTCGGTGGACCTAAAGGGCCTTGCGAAGCTCCTTGTAAAGCAGTAGGTGCGTGAGTTGCGAAAACAGGGCCCCCAGGTCGCTCAGAAGTTGCTCGCCGTACTCGCGTTTGTCGTGGTGAGTGGAGAGCAGCCGAGGAGTAGCCACCTGTTCCAGGATGGCCGCCTCTCGCTCCGTAGTCGAGACCATAAGTCGGAGATGGCGCGGTTCCACCCCGAAACGCTCCAGGAGCTGGCAAATACGGGCGATCTCCAAATCGCTCTCTGTGAAGACTAAGCCCGTTTGTGCCGCCGGTTCCACCAGCCGGTACTCCGTGAGCATTCGTAGGAAACTGTCGGTCATTCCGAGCTGTCGGCAGATATCGTCCCAGGAGTAGACCGACTCCTCGCGTCTGAGGACCTGCGTGGACCGCAAAGGCGTGACGGCGGAGGTGAGAGATTGGCCGGGCACCGGCGACGAAGCCCGCTCTACCCGCTGACGGATGACCTCGAGCGGCAGGTATTCATCGCGCTGGAGGGTCAGAATGGTACGTAGGCGCCGTATATCGGCACTGCTGTACTTCCGGTACCTTCCCTTGGTCCTGGCCGGGGAAAGGAGCTTCCGGTCCTCCAGGTACCGTATCTTCGAGATACTCAGGTCGGGGAACTCCGACTGCAGCCGAGCAACCACCTGTCCGATGGTGAGCAGGGACTCTGCGGCGGTCTCAGATCCCCCCCGGCCTGCCTGTGTAGAGTGACTAGGGGTGTCTTCCATGATCCAACTCAGAGTTGGTGTTCTTGTTCCAGGAACACCAACTTGAACTTCCCGATCTGGAGTTCGTCCCCATCGCGAAGATGATGCCTCTCGATGCGCTTGCGGTTGATGTAAGTCCCGTTCAAGCTGTTCAGGTCCTCCACCGTGAAACCCATGTCGTCGACAATGATGCGCGCATGATGTCTGGAGACGGTGACGTCATCGAGGAACAGATCGCTGTGGGGGCTTCGACCTACGGTGAGGACGTCGTCTCCAAGAGCGATGACCTCCCCTTCTCGGCCTCCCCCGGTTCGAATCAGAAGCACCGGCCCCGCGATCACGCCCTCAGGAGCGATCCGAGCCGCTCCGGTATCCTGATCCCCCAAGGAGAACGCCTGTGTGATCTCAGCCGCGTCTACAGCTTTGAGGCGGTTGCCGCAGCGCCGGCAGTAGTTTGAATCGGGAGTGTTATCAGACCGGCACGAGGGACACACGATCATCTCGGTAGAGTCCGTCACTGCTCCCATGACCGTGGCGGAACGATAAGTCGCGAACTGACGCTGGATCTCCTCCTCCAAAGCTCGTATGACGGCCGGGTTCTGGAGTATCTGAGCCCGTTCCACCTCGCTGGTGTGCGCGGTCATATACGGGTCGCTCATGATGTCGTCTATGCGCCGTTCGAGTCCGAGTTGCTTGACGATGTAACGGATGATCCGTTCCTCGCGAACGTCCACCGATAGGTCGCGAAAACGCTTCTGAATACCGCGGACGATCGGCTCGACTTCATCGGGCATGGGGTCTACCCCTCCCCCAGTTGATCCTCAGGCTCTCCGTACCCGCTCAAGATGTCGGTGAGTACGGCTATGTCGCCATCCACAACAAGCCCCCCCTCCCCCTGGTTCTTGTCGCGAAGACGTCTGACCATCTCCGCGCGGATGATGTCCATCTCACCGTGCAGGATACGCCGGCGCATGGACACCTCTCTCTCCTCAGCGGCGAGATCGGCCGCAAGTGCCTTAAGTTCCTCGTCGCTGTACGACTGGATGTTGATCAAGCGTTCGAATGAAGATTGGTCCAAGGCGTCCACCCCTTCACTATAACGACTGAACCTCAAACCTTCAATCTAAGGTCGAGATTTGCACACCACCCTCGTCCTAAGGGAGGCTCTATCTCACGTACGGCCTTAGAAGCCCTTACTCCTCAGCTGCGAGCAGCTCGTCGTACTCCTCGGGGCTCAAGAGATCGTCCACCTCGGCTGGGTCACTGAGGCGCACTTTGATGAGCCAACCGTCCTCGTACGGGCTCTCATTGATCATTTCAGGCGCGTCGACCGCCTCCTCGTTCACTTCCAATACGGAGCCGCTGAGGGGGGCGTACACGTCGGAGACGGCCTTGACCGATTCCACCTCGGCGAAGGGCGTCCCAGCAGTGACGTCTGCGCCTACCTCGGGGAGTTCGATGAAGACGATGTCACCGAGTGTCTCCTGGGCGTAACCGGTGAGACCGAAGACTGCGGTGTCACCGTCGATGCGGGCCCAGTCGTGCTCCCTGTGGTATTTGAGGTTTTTTGGGTTCACGTGCGCTCCTTTCTTGCCACAATCGGCTGGCGTGCATGATAGCACAGCCGTTTTCGTGGTCTTGATCACCGATGAACACCCTGTCGGACGCCCAGACTTGTATACTGTGTAGGCATGGTCTGAGCCGAAGGAGGGTTGACGTGGCACGTCGCAAAGGTCTCGTCATCAATGACGAGCAGATGCAGATGATCGATGGTGTGCTTACCAAGCTGCAGCGCGTGGCCGGCTCCGCGTTCGTCGCCCTCATCTCGACCAGTGGGCAACCCATCACTACAGCTCCCGCCGACGTCGACGCCGACACCCTATCCCTGGCCGCGCTGGCAGCCGGGTCGTTTGCCGCCACCCGACAGCTGGCGGAAGTGCTGAACGAGCGAGAGTTCAGCCTCCTGTTCCATGAGGGACAAGAATCCAACCTCCACGTCATGCAGGTCACCGAGCAGATCTTGCTACTCATCACTTTCGGCCGCGATACGCAGGTGGGTCGCGTCCGCCTGTACACCACCAGGGCGGTGGAGGTACTCAAGCCCCTTTTCGAGGATGCCGAAGATAGCGATGAAGGGGGAGCAAGGACTATCGACACGGATTACTCCCGCGAAGCCGGTGCAGCCATTGATGACTGGTTCCCCGGCGAGAGCGACAAATAACACTGGAGAGCTGTAAGTGGCACTCATCAACCTGGCCGCACGAGAGATCAACTACAAGATCGTGTACTACGGTTGCGGACTTTGCGGCAAGACCACGAACATTCAGTACATACATAGGCGTGTCAATCCTGGAGCTCGGGGACGACTCGTCAGCATAGCCACCGAAGAAGAGCGCACTCTCTATTTTGACTTCCTCCCCCTCTCTCTGGGGACGGTGAAGGGCCTCCGGACACGCTTTCATCTCTACACGGTCCCAGGGCAGTCGTTCTACAATGCTTCCCGCAAGCTGGTGTTGCAGGGGGTGGACGGCGTGGTTTTCGTAGCCGACAGTCAGATCTCGCGGCTGGACGAGAACGTCGACAGCTACCTGAACCTCTGGGACAACCTCATGGAACAGGACGAAGACCCTTCCCATCTGGGGATCGTGCTTCAGATGAACAAACGCGACCTGGGCAGTATTTTTTCTGTGACCGACCTTACTGAACTGCTGAATCACACCGGTTCCCCCGTCATCGAAGCCTGTGCGCTCACAGGAGTGGGCGTCTTCGAAACCTTGAAGACGGTCTGCAAACAGGTCATAGCCAAGAGCGCTCGTACCTAGGCCGAGCGGGCCTCTAGGACTGCGTTCTCGAGGATCCGGCGGTATTCCTCAGCCAGTTCCAGCGCTCGGTCGTCGGTGTTCGCTTCAGCGTACACGTGGAAGAGCGGTTCTTCGGCATCCGGCAACACCAACGCCCACTCCGAATGGTCGAGGAATACCTTGACCCCATCGACCAGAGAGACGCGGCCGTCCCGCAGTCTTTCCGTCATGAGGCGCATAACGGTCCCCTTGGCTTCCCACGGACACTCCGAAACCAGATGCGCGACATGGGACACGGGCATCTGGGCGATCGATTGCGACAGAGGGGCGTCGGATAAGGACACCAGTTCGAGGATCTTGCCCAGGGCGTACAGGCCGTCCATGCAGGCGAGCACTGAGGGATAGATGTAGCCTCCATCGGTGCTGGCCGCGAAGATAGTGTTTGGACGCGCGGCTTCAGCCATGAGGGCCGCTTTGGAGCATCTGGTGCGTCGGATACTCACACCGGTGGACGCCACCACGCTTTCCCCCAGTCTGGTGGCGTGCAGGGGGAGAGCGGCCGCACCCGATCCCGCCTGGCGGGCGGCATTCTGGAGCAGCAGTAGTAGAAGGGCGGAATCGGACACCAAATCACCCTTCTCATCGATTATGTAGAGATATTCCGCTCCCGGGTCGAGGATCGCTCCCAAATCGGCCTCCATAGCCCGCACCAACTCACCAACTCTAGTCACTGCCGGTGGAAGGCTCTGCTCTAGAGTGAAGCGTTCGCTAGCCCTGGAGAACGTGTTCAGGGACACCGTCTCCACCCCTAGACCGTCCAAGGTGGAGGAGAAGAAGAATCCTGGAGCGGACGACGAGTAGTCGAGCACCAAACGGGGCTGCCGGCCCCTGATGGCCACGGTGTTCCAGTTCTCGAGGAGGGCATTGGTGTACGTCTCTATCACCCGAGGCGGGTACACCACCTGGCCCATCTCTTCGAAGCCGGCCCGTCGATAGTCTTCGCGGAAGTAGTTGTTCTCAATCGCCCGTTCGCGCTTGGTGTCTATGGGCACTCCAGGGGCTTCGGAGAACAGTATCTCGGTCTGTTCGGGGTTCTCGAGACTCATGCGCACATGGATACCACCCACGGCGTTGCCGCTTTTGATGTCGAATCGGTTCACGGCGAGTGGAGCCATCGTCAGGTCGCGCACGTTGACCCCGGTGGAGTTGAGACCGCTGATTATGGCCCGTTTCATGACCCGGCAGGCCTGATGCGTATCTCTGCTTGCCGTGACGTAGGCGCCTTTGCCCACCAGAGTGCCGTACGCCATAGCCAGCCTCATGGCCATCTCCGGAGTGACATCGACGTTGGCGAGGCCACGCACGCCGTTCCGGCCGAAGAGAGTGCTTGGACCGCGGGTTTCCCAAACGATGGAGGACCGTACGGTCGACCCGGGTTCGACGTTCTTGAAGGGATAGACCTTGACGTTGTTCGCTACCACGGCATTGCGGCCGATTATGGAACGGTCACCCACGACGGACCCATCTGCGATGTGGGCCGTCTCATGCACTTCCACAGCATTCCCCAGGATGGCGCCCTCTACGATCGCGCCTGCCGCCACGTAGACGTTCTCCCCGAGCACCGATCCGCCGATCTGTGCTCCGGTACGGACCACTGTGTTATTGCCGAGGACAGTGTGCGAGAGGATACGGGCGCCAGGTTCGATCCGTACGTTATCTCCGATCACGGCGGGGCCCTCCACGTCATCCAGGCTCTCCAATGCCGCGTTCTCCCCCACCCAGATGTTTCCCCGGAGCCGCACTCCGGGCGGCGTCACTCTGATCTTGCCGTCCAGGGCGTCACGATTGGCCTGGAGACACTGCTCCAGACTGCCTATGTCCTGCCAGTAGCCGTCGCAAACCATCCCGTACAACGGCTTCTTCATGTCGAACAGTTTGGGGAAAAGATCGTGACTGAAATCATAGGGTTGTCCTTCAGGGATATGGTCGAGTACCTCCGGCTCTATCACGTAAATGCCGGTGTTGACCGTGTCGGAGAACACCTGCCCCCATCCCGGCTTCTCCAAGAAGCGCTGGATGCGCCCCTCTTCGTCAACGATGACCACTCCGAACTCGAGAGGGTTCGCCACACTCTTGAGCGCTATGGTGATAAGGGCCTGCCGTTCCTTGTGAAAAGCGATCACGTCGGTCAGGTCGAAATCGGTGAGCGCGTCACCGCTGATGACGAGAAAAGTCTCTGTGAGGAGCTCTTTGGCCAGGCGAATGGATCCGGCCGTACCGGCCGGGGTCTCCTCCACTGTGTAGTCGATGTGCATGCCGAGACCACTTCCGTCGCCGAAGTGATTGCGTATGAGCCTGGGCAGGAAGGCCAGAGTCATGACCACCTCGTTGATGCCGTGCCTTTGGACCAGTTCCAGGATGTGCTGAATAGTCGGCTTGTTGACCACAGGCACCATCGGCTTCGGCTGGTTGGAGGTCAACGGACGCAGGCGGGTGCCCTGCCCTCCTGCCATGACGACTGCCTTCACGGGGGCCTCCTGCTCGTGATTGCCGCAACGTTGGACAGATACCCGCGAACGAAGACGGTCAATCTCAGGCGTCGGCCTCGAGGGACTTGTCCACCACCCACACCTCCGGCCTGTCGGCACCGGACGTGGCCCACTTCATGGCCTCCTGGAGTTCATAGGCCGCAGCGAACTCCTTCGCGCGTCCCGTATCACTCCACTCGAGGACGATGAAAACGTCGCTCGGGTCCTCGAAGTCGCGAAACACACTTCCTCCCAACGAGCCCATTCTCCGCCGACGCGCTTCATCGTCATTGAACACGACTTCGAATTCCTCGTACCTGGCGACGGCGTGATGGATAAGCACATAAGCCATGGGATCCGCCGCTTCCCGCGAATATTTGCCCTTGAGCGAATGCTAGCACGAGCCCTTCGGGGTGCGTGTGGGGTAGATGGCTAGCCCGGGGTTTTCGTGGAACATCCGTGGAACAGCACCATTCCGGCCAAGAAAAAAGCCCCGCATTTACAGGGCTTTTCAGGTCGGGACGGCCGGATTTGAACCGGCGACCTTCCGGCCCCCAGCCGGATGCGCTACCAAACTACGCCACGTCCCGACGCGGCTAAAACAGTATAGCGCGACCGGAGAGACCGGGAAAGCACGGATCGGGGTCCGACTTGCTCGGAGAGGGTGTCTACTGCGAGCCGGTCTTCGGCTCTTCGGGACTGGAGGGCCGCCTGTTCCATGGGAAGTAGACCCGAGGTTCCGTCCGCTGCCAGAGCCGTTTGAAGTTCCCTCGATGAGCCCAGAGGACCACCAAAGACATGAGACAGCAGACGACGATGTACGGGAGGGGTTGGTGAAGCACAACGGCTGTGACGGGGAAGATTATGGTGCACGAGATCGAGGCGACGGAAACGATGCGGGTCGTCAGCAGGAGCACGATGAAGAGCCCCACTACGAAGGCCATGGGGATAGGCATCATGGCGATCGCGGCGCCGGCGCCGGTCGCGACTCCCTTGCCTCCTCGCCCGCGCAGGAAGATGGAGTAATTATGGCCCGCTATACAGGCCAGCGCGACGAAGACGGTCACCAAGGGCCCGTGGTCCTCCCCGGACAGCACGATGCGAGCGACCAAGACCGGGACCGCCCCTTTCAGCAGGTCGGCCAGCAGCACGACGATGCCCAGTCTGACTCCCAGCACTCGAAACGCGTTGGTGGTGCCGGCATTGCCGCTGCCGTGCTTCCTGACGTCCAGCCCCTTGAAGAGTCTGCCCAGGAACACGCTCGGTGACACGGAGCCGATGAGATAGCCCAATACCACGAGGCCGACGGCGATGAGAACACCGCCGGCATTCACGAGTACCGCTCCTCCTTGCCCTCGAAGTCGATCACGAGAGGTATCCCCCAGAGTTCATAGTCCTCACGCAGGCGGTTCTCCAGATAGTAGGCGAAAGGCTTGTTCACCAGCGCGCGTGCGTTCACCATCACCTTGAAGCGAGGGGGTTGCGACCCATATTGGACCATGTAGAAGGTCTTGATGGATTTGCCGCCTTTGGCTACGAGAGGCCGGCGCGACTTGAGGCCCTCCAACCACCGGTTGAGTTCGGCGGTGGGGATGCGGTCACTGTACTGCCCGTACAGCTCGCGCGCGAGCGGAAGGATGCGGTCGATGCCCCTTCCGGACAAAGCCGAGACTGTCAACCAGCGGGGCTTGGTCTGCACCTTCGTCTTGAGGCGGGCGGTGGCCATGTCCAGGTCGAGAGTGGTGATGTCCCACTTGTTGAACAGGATGGCCGTAGCGCATTTGGCCCGCTGAGCTTCCCAGGCTATCTGGAGGTCGAGGTCTACGAGGCCCTCCTCTGCGTCTATCACAACCAGCGCTATATCACATCGTTCCAGTGCGCGTAGGGCACGCAAGGAACTGTAGTACTCGACGTCCGTGGCGGTGCGCTTCCCCGGCCTCCGCAGTCCGGCGGTGTCGATGAGGGTCATGGCGGTTTCGTCAAAGATCAGGTCGGTGTCGATAGCGTCACGGGTGGTGCCGGGCAGCGCGGAGACAATGGTCCTCTCATCTCCCAGAAGCAGGTTGAGAAGTGAGCTCTTGCCTACGTTGGGCCTTCCCACGAGGGCCACACGGATGGGAGTGGGGGTCTCTATCTCACCCATATCCTCCGGAAGGACCTTCACCACCTCGTCCAGAAGGTCCCCCACGCCCAAACCGTGTTCGGCGGACACGCCGAGCGGCTCGCCGAGACCCAGTTCCCAGTACTCGTGCAGGCTTTCTTGAGCGACCCGAGCGTCCTGTTTGTTGACCGCCAGAAGTACCGGCACTCCGCTTCGTCTGAGGAGGGACGCGATCTCATGGTCCTGCGGAGCGACCCCTATTCTTCCGTCCACGACGAATATGGTCACCGCAGCCTCGTCGATGGCCTGTTGCGCCTGCCGTCGGACGTCGTCAACGAGTGGTTCCTCGTTGAGAAGGTCTATCCCGCCGGTATCGACCACCACGAACGTTCGTCCGCCCCATTCGGCCTCCCCTTCCTTTCGATCACGGGTGACGCCCGGCTGAGGCGCCACCACCGCGTCACGGGTACCGGTTATCCGGTTGAAGAGAGTCGACTTGCCTACATTGGGGTAGCCTACGATGGCCACCCGGGGCTTGACCGCGCTCATGTCTCGACCCTGCGTAGAGCAGCCGCAACAGCTTCTATCTGCTCGGGAGGGGTGGATGCACCGGCAGTGATCCCCACCGTGTGAAGGCCATGGAACCACGAAGGATCGATCTCCTCGGCCGACTCGACATGGTGCGTGCGCGGCTGCTGAAGCGCGCACAGCTCTGCCAGGCGTCGCGTGTTACCGGACTCTCGTCCGCCTACCACCACGACGACGTCGACCTCTGCCGCCATGGCGATGGCGGCCGCCTGGCGCTGTTCGGTGGCGCTGCAGATGGTGTTGTGGACGAGAAGTTCCTTCACCTGCGGCGCCAGATAGGAGACCAATTCAGAAAGACGTTCGTGCGACTGAGTAGTCTGCACCACCACTCCGACCCTCCGACTGGGAATCTCCTCGGGCAAATCCGCGGGGGATTCCGCCACCAGCGAGTCCTTGCCGGCGTAGGACTTCAGTCCCAAGACCTCGGGGTGATCTCTCTCCCCCAGGATAACGACGAGATACCCGTCTTTCTTGAGGCGGGCGGCCTTCTCGTGTGCTGAGGTGACAAACGGACAGGTGGCGTCGATGATCGTCAGTCCATGAGCGACCAATT
Source organism: Actinomycetota bacterium (assembly GCA_012523095.1). Lineage (GTDB taxonomy): Bacteria > Actinomycetota > Thermoleophilia > RBG-16-64-13 > RBG-16-64-13 > RBG-16-64-13. The sequence continues at coordinate 10,008 of JAAYJE010000099.1, forward strand.
TCTCTCTGGCGCTCCTGGGGACGCCGTGTGAACGGAGTATCACCGTGCCCTCAGCGACCTCGTCGGGTCCGTCTATGACGCCGACACCCCGGCGCTTCAGATCGGCGATCACCCCAGGGTTATGGATCAGAGGGCCAAGACTATTGACGGGCGCAGGGGCGTGATCCGCCGCTTCCAGGGTCATCTCCAGCGCCCTCTCGACGCCCCAACAGAAACCTGCACAGTCAGAGATGCGTATCTCGAGGGGGCTCATCAGGCCTCCGGATGCGCCGCGAGCAGTTCAAGAAGAGCGTCGACGAGCCTTTGTGTCGTGACCGCAGCTCGTTCTGAACGCGGCTTGTCATCTAGAGGTATCTCCAGCGGAGGCCCGAAGATCACGTGGACACGTGGGAGGAAAAGGATGTGGTTTCTGATGATGCGATCGGTTCCGCGGATGAGGGCAGGAACAGTGATGACGCCCTCCCGTAGGGAGAACAGACTCACTCCGGGTCGTATCTCGCCCAGCGGGAGATCCCTCTGTCTACGTCCCTCGGGGAACAGGCCCACCACCGCCCCGGCCTCGAGATAAGCGAAAGCCTGCTTCACGGCCTGTCGGTCGACTTGTCCGCGCCTCACCGGAAAGGCGCTCATCTTCCCTAGGACCCATGCCAAAGGCCTGAACCTCCATAGCTCCGACTTGGCCATGAAGTGGATCATCCTAGGAGTCGCAGAGCCCAGGAAAAAGGGGTCGAGGTTCGAGCGGTGATTGCAGGCTACCAACACAGGTCCGCAGAGGGGAAAGTTCTCCACTCCGGTGACGCGCATACGGAAGAACAGGCGGCAGAACGGAGGGATGATGGTGTAGGCGACGCGGTAAAGCCAGGTGTCGAGCGGGCTTCGAACCATCCGGCTGAGGGACCACTTGCGGGCGCGCTTGCTTTCAGCAAGCGCGCCTACCGCGTCCACCACTTCGTCTATGGTCATGTTGGTCGTGTCGATCTCCACCGCGTCGTCGGCTCTCCGCAGCGGCGCCAACTGTCGACCGCAGTCGTACTCGTCTCGAGCCATGATGTCTGCCACCAACTGATCAAACGGTTGAGGGGCGCCTTGCGCCTCCAACTGCAACTGCCTACGTCGGGCACGCTCTTCTACTCCGGCCGTGAGGAACACCTTGGCATCTGCCTGGGGCGCCACCACCGTACCCATATCGCGCCCTTCCAAGACTAAGTTCCCCATTGCGACCTGCTCGCGCTGCTTGTCGGTCAACACCATACGGACTCCGGGATCGGCAGAGACTGCGGATACGTTCTGTGACACCGCTCGACCCCGGATCTCGTCGGTGACTTCGCGTTCACCGACGAAGACGCGGGTGAGGTCGTCGGGGCGCTCCACGAAACGGAACTCGGTGCGGGCGGCAAGGGCTCCCGCCTCGGATATCCGATCGGGGACCAGGCCTTGTTCCATCGCCAGGAGGGTCACAGTACGATACATCGCTCCAGTATCCAGATAGCGCAGGCCTAACCTCTTGGCCACTTCTCTCGCGATGGTGCTCTTGCCCGACCCGGCGGGACCGTCTATAGCGATGATCATCGCCCGACCCCTCTGGAGCCGCTTCCAGGGGCGGCCATTTCTCCGCCCAGCCCTACGAGAGCCTCGACGAAGCCGGGGTACGACACGTTCAGAGATCGGAGGTCGTCCACCCGGACCCCGTGTCGCGAGGCCGCTCCGGCTACGGCGCCGACCATGGCCAGCCGATGGTCAGCGCGCGTCTCTACCTCTCCCCCCGCCCAGCCCTGCGGATCACCCTCCACGTCCATCCCATCCGGATACTCGGTGACCCGTATGTCCAGGGTTCTAAGAAGGGTTGCCATCGCCTCCAGGCGGTCGCTCTCCTTAGCCCGCAGTTCGGCGGCGCCCCGGAGCCGGGAGATCCCATCGGCCCGCGCCGCCGCAAGCAGGAAGAGAGGCAACTCGTCGATGAGGCCGGGCACTTCATCGGCATCCACGTCGGTGGCCTCCAACTCACTCCAGCGGGCCGTAACGGTCCCGACCGGTTCGGGGCCGCATACGTCTTCCCGCTCGACGGTTATTTGCCCACCCATCCGTTCGATCACCGCCAGAAGTCCCGTTCGGGTGGGGTTCAGGCCGACGTTCTCCACCGAGATATCGGATCCAGGGATCAGCAACGCCGCTACCAGGAAGAATGCGGCAGAACTGAAATCGCCGGGCACCGTAAGGCCGTCCATCTTGAGCCGTTCCAGAGGCCACACCTTGACCACGCCCGGGCCGTCCACGGGCCCGTCCCGCTCGGCACGTCCTCCCCCGTAGCGGATCATGCGCTCCGTATGGTCTCGAGACGCAGCCGGCTCCACGACACTCGTCTGTCCTTCGGCACGCAGACCAGCAAGCAGGATGGCCGACTTCACCTGAGCTGAAGCTACAGGCATACGGTACTCGATGCCCCGCAGGGCTCCACCGCGCACCACCACGGGTGGAAGGCTGTCCCCACAACGGCCTGCCACCTCCACGCCCATGGCGGCAAGCGGTTCCAACACGCGACCCATGGGCCGCCGTCTGATGCTCGCATCGCCGGTGAGGACACAGAGGAAGTCTCGAGGGGCGAGGAGCCCAGGCAGAAGCCGGAGGAGTGTCCCAGAATTGCCTACGTCGATCACGTCGTCCGGCTCCTGAAGGCCCTCCCACCCTGCGCCATGCACCAACAGCCGGTCCCCGTGGTCGTCCACCTGCACTCCCAGCGCCCGCACCGCCGCGACTGTAGCCATGGTGTCGGTGGAGCGCAGGAATCCGGTCACGATCACGGGTCCGTCATTGACAGATCCCATGAGGACGGCCCTATGAGAGACCGATTTGTCCCCCGGCGGTCTCACCGACCCGCGCAAACCGGCCCTCGCGGGTGGGAAAAGGCCGCCCATCAGCGCATCATTCACTGCTATCCCCCAAGAAACTCACCCGCGAGGGGTAGTCGAGACCGTTGAGCAACGCCGCAGTCTGTTCAGCGACATCCTCGCCGGTCACAAAGAGCACTAGATCTCCTCCCATGCTCCGACTCATGTGGTGGAGCGTCAGATCTTCAACGTTTATCCCTGCTTCGCCAAGAGCCGTCATCACCCGGGATATGGAGCCGGGCTGGTCGGGCACGCGGACTGTGACTTTGTAAAGAGTCTCGGGGATGATGTCGGCGAATTCCAGCATCTCCTGACGGTAGGTCGCCGCGGATTCGATATCTTGTTCTATGGCCGACTCATCTACCCCCAGAAGGCGGGCCGCGAACTCCTGCAGGGCCGCGGCCACCGCGATCACAGACTCGCCCAAGGCCGCACGGTTCTCAAGGAAGATGTCACGCCACATGGGAGGGTTCGCCCCGGCCACCCGGGTCAGGTCGGTGAAGCTGGCGCCGACCCACTGCAGGGCCCTCTTGCCGCCGGCCGTGCACGCTCCGGCATGGTCCATAAGGACGTTCGCGAGTACGTGAGGTAGATGGCTGATGACCGCCATGATCTGGTCGTGAGCGACAGGGTCGATGAGGTTGGGCTTGGCGCCCAGATCAAGGATGAACTGTTGCAGCATGGCGTAGAGCTTAGGGAAGGCCGCTCCCGTGGTGCAGAGGAAGTAGGTGGACCCGTCGAAGAGATCGGGTCGTGCGTAGCGGACTCCGGAGTCGGAGGCACCGCACATGGGATGTCCGCCGATGAACAGGGCCTTCGCCTCCGGGGACAGGCTCGCCATGATGGCCGACTTCGTGCTTCCCATATCCGTGATGAGCCTGGGCCGCGGCTCAGAGGCGGCGCACTCTTCTACAAGTTGCGGGATGCTGCGCACGGGAGTCGAGATCACCACGAGATCGGCGTAGGCGGCCGCCTCGGCCGCCGTGCCTGCCGCCTCGGTGATGACGCCCTTCTCCAACGCCTCATTCAGCGCGGCCTGGTCGGTGTCGAAGCCTACCACCTCGTCGACCCGGCCTCGGTTACGAGCGGCCAGCGCCAAGCTCCCCCCCATCATGCCGACTCCCACCACAGCAAGCCGATGAACGCCGCTGTGGGCCCGCGCGTCGTTCATCGGCCTACCCCATCTGCCTGCCGGCCCAGGCGACGATCTCCCTTATGCGGACGGCGACCGCCTCGAACTGCGCCGGGTCAAGGGATTGGGCCCCATCGGAGAGAGCAGTCTCGGGGGTTGGATGCATCTCGATCATGAGGCCGTCGGCTCCGGCCGCGACTGCCGCCAAAGAGAGGGGCTCGACCAGGTCGACCTTGCCCGCGGCGTGACTGGGATCCACCACCACCGGTAGATGGCTGCGCTGCTTGATGATCGGCACGGCCGAGATATCGAGGGTGTTGCGGGTGGCGGTCTCGAAGGTACGGATGCCTCTCTCGCACAGTATGACGTTGGAGTTGCCCTCTTTGACTATGTATTCTGCAGCCATGAGCAGCTCGTCGATGGTGGCAGCCAGCCCACGCTTGAGAAGCACCGGGCGGTCGACCTCTCCAACCGCCGAAAGGAGCTGGAAATTCTGCATATTGCGCGCCCCGATCTGGATGACGTCGGAGTACTTGGCTACGGCCTCCAGATGGCGAGGATCCATGAGTTCTGTGACTATGGGCAGCCCGGACGCCTCTCGAGCTTCCGCCAGGATCTCGAGCCCCTCGACGCCCAGCCCTTGGAAGGCATAAGGTGACGTGCGAGGCTTGAAAGCGCCGCCGCGCAACATGGTAGCGCCGCCTTCTCTTGCGATACGGGCGGCGTCGAGCAACTGCTCTCGGCTCTCCACCGAGCAAGGGCCGGCTATGAGTGCGACGTGTCCTCCCCCCAGACTCGTCCCCCCCACAGCGATGATCGAGTCGGAGTGTCTGAATTCGCGGCTGACCAGTTTATACGGACGGAGGATGGGGAGCACCTTGTCCACTCCCGGGTATGCTTCAAGGGGCAGGCCAGCGATCACGTCCCTCTCGCCCATGATGCCGATGACGGTGACCAGATCGCCGGTCGACACATATCCGCGCGCGCCTGCTCCATCCAGCAGTTCAAGGATCCGGTCCACGTCATCTTGACCGGCCCTCTCCTGCATGACGATCATCATTTCTGTGCTGCCGACCTGCATGTCAACTCTCCGGACTAAGGGTTTCGGCGCTCAGACCGGCGACTGGGTGCGTCATCTTAGCCGGCCCCCGCGCGTCCCGCAGTTCTTGCATCGCCGCTAGGAAGAGATCCCCCTCCTCGACTTCACCTATGGTAACTCGAATCCAGCCCGGGCAATCCATCGCATAGCCGGAACGGGTAAGCACCCCTCTCTCGAGGAGGGCCTGCGGAGCCTCAGGACCGGGGATCCGGAGGTCGGTCACATCCACCAGCAGGAAATTGGCCTGGCTGGGCCGGCACCCGATGCCCATGTCGGTGAGCCTCGAGGCCAGGCGATCGCGTTCCGCCGCCACCTGCCACCTGCGTTCTTCCATACGCTCGGGCCGGCGTAATGACTCCGACGCTGCGATCTGGGCCAGCGAGTCCACGTTGAAAGGCTGCCGTACCTTGTCGAGCGCCTGGACCACCTGGCGATCGGCGATGCCGTAGCCGATCCGAAGACCTGCAAGGCCGTAGATCTTCGAGAAGGTTCGCAGTATCACCAGGTTCGGGTATTCGGACAGCCAGACCGCGGATTCCTGTCTTGCAGGTGAAGTGACGAACTCTCCGTATGCTTCGTCCAAGACCACCACGACGTCCTCGGGGATCCTGTCGAGGAAGGCGCGCAATATCGGCGGCTCCAGGTAGCCGCCGGTAGGGTTGTCGGGGTTGCAGACGATAAGGAGGCTCGTGTCGTTCCTTATCGCCGCCAGCATGGCATCCAGATCGTACACGAGGTCTCGGTGGTGCACAGCCGAGAAAGGCGCCCCGTTCATCATGGCTATCGAACGGTACATGACGAACGATGGGTGCGGGATCACCACATGATGTGACGGGCTGAGGAAGGCCTGACCCAGAAGCATGAGCAGTTCGCAGGACCCGTTGCCGAACATGAAAGACTCCTCGGGCACGCTCAGCCGCTCGGCAAGGAGGCCACGCAATTCTTCGCATGAGCCATCCGGATAGCGATTGAGTCCCTCCACTGCGCGCTTCAAGGCTTCGATCACCTCTGGGAAGGGTCCCCAGGGGATCTCGTTGGCCGATAGCCTGACGACGGTGTCCAGGCCGTATCGACGCTGGATCGCGGTCACCGGCGGGCCCGCCCGGTACGGGGTGAGCTTGTCTAGAACAGGATTGAGTCTCATAGCGTCTCCGACCGACCGTTGCTTAACGTTGCCATCGAGGATCCGCCGCGGCGTGACGGCCCCCTCGCGGCAGGATTAATCAGTATAGAGCAGGAGCCGGGATAAGGCATTCTAACGGCCGGTCCGGCTGCCTCTTTCATCCCCGAATGCCGAGAGGCGCAACTCCTCGACCTCGCCGGGCGACAGCTGCCGAGCCTCGCCCGGAGCAAGGCCGGCATCGACGAGGCCGGCAAAGCTGCGGCGATGCAAAGACAGCACTCGGTGGCCCACCGCTTCCAGCATACGGCGGACCTGGCGCTTACGCCCCTCGTGAAGGGTGATCCGCAGGGTGGTGGAAGTCCCGGCCCCGGGCGCCGCGCCGAAGCGCCCGGACCCAGTCCGGCCCAGGACCTCGACTGAGGTGGGCGCGGTGTCGCCATCCTTGAGACGGACGCCGCGCCGAAGCCGCCTTAGGGCGGCTTCGGCGACGATACCTCTCACAGTCACGACGTACTCCTTCTCCACAAGGTAGCGTGGGTGGAGCAGGCGGGCGGTCAACTCCCCGTCGTTCGTCAGCAATAGCAACCCGCTGCTGTTGAGATCCAGCCGGCCCACAGGAAAGACGCGGACGTGCGTGGGTACACAGTCGACGACCGTACGACGACCTCGAGCGTCACCGACGGCGCTCAATACCCCGATCGGTTTGTTGAGCAGCCAATACTCTTTCTTCTCCGGGGTGATGGGCCGACCATCCAAGGCGACGGATTGCGTCGTTGGGTCTACCGAGATGCCCAATTCGGCCGCGACCCCATCGATGGTGACCCTGCCCGCCAGTATGAGGTCCTCACAACCCCGCCGCGAGCCCAGGCCTGCTTCAGCAAGGTACTTCTGTAGCCGCACCCTCATTCCGGAACCGTTAGAAGCCCCAACCGGCGGCGGAGATCCTCCTTTTGTTCGTCGCTGAGGGCGAACCCCTCCAAGGCCGGTAGTTCGTCCAGACTCGATAGCCCGAACAAGGCCTCGAATCTCTGTGTTGTCCCGTAGAGAACGGCCCCACCTCCGCCCTCGGCCCTACCCATCTCGGTTATCAACTCGCGGTCCAGGAGCGTGTGCACAGTAGAGTCGGAATTCACCCCTCTCACTTCCGCGATCTGAGGCCTCGAGACGGGCTGTAGATATGCCACGATAGTGAGGCATTCCATAGCAGCCGGCGACAGACGGCCGGGCTCGTTGGGCAGATCGAAGAGAGCCGTCACAGCAGCCCGGCATCGTGGGTTGGTTCGAAACGCCCACCCTCCCGCCAAGGGCACGAGTTCAAAGCCTCTGCCTCCGTCGGCGGGGAACTCGGCCCGCAGCGTCTCCAATACGGTTTCGACGCGGTCCCTATGGCCCGGCTCAGTGAGCTGCAGAGCCCGGAGCATGTCGTCCACCGGCAGGGGTCGTCCGGCCGCGAAAAGCAGCGCTTCGACGTTCCTCTTCAGTTCACTCACGATCTCGTCGGCCACAGATGATCCTCGATGGTGTAGAGACTTCAAGCGGTTTTCGGATGCTCCCGTGCCCTCACAACGATGTCCCCGAAAAGCTCTGCCTGCGAGACCCTTATCTCGCCTCGGGACAGGAGTTCCAGGAGGCCGAATATCGACAAGGCCTGCACGAGCGGCGCCTCTCCCGCGAACACACGGTTGAAAGAGAGTCGTCCCCGCTTAGCCAAGATGCCGCGGATGATGCGGATTTGCCGCTGCAGTTCAACCTTGATCTGCGCGATATGAGCCGTGTCGGGTTCCCGCTTGCTCTCAATGAGCCGCACCAGGCATTCACGCAGGTCCATCGGGTCCGCGGTGCCGACGATCTCCTCCAAAGCGGGCAGGCGGCGTCTTGTCACCCCCGATGGCTCACGAAGCGTGGTGCATGCGGCCCGCTCCCCAAATCTGCGCAGTTGCTGGGACGCCGCCTTGAACTTGCTGTACTCGAAGAGCCGTGCAAGCAGTTGATCGCGGGCCTCCTCGGGCGTTATCTCGTCCTCGATCTCCGGATAGACGCCGGGAAGAAGCAGTCGCGACTTCACCTCCACCAGGAGGCTCATGAGCAACAGGAACTCGGTCATCTCGTCCCAATAGTCAACCGCCCCGGCCGATTCCATATCTTCCAGATAGGCCGAGATGACCTCGTACAAAGGCACCTCCAGGAGGTCGATCTCCTCCTTCAGCACGAGCGATAGGAGAAGGTCGAAGGGACCCTGGTAGACATCCAGTTCCAGTTCCAAAGCTCTCAGGACAGCCTCACAGTGTGAACTGAGGTTACACGAAAGTGTAGTTGGTCAAGAAGACCTCTGCGATGCCCATGATGACCCATCTCATCAGGTCGAAGAACTGGTTGCGGAACACCCAGATGAAGATGAACACCACGAAGATCCCGTACCGGTCGATGGCCACCCATTTCTCGTAGGCATTGCGCGGAAGAAAGGCACCCACTATCCGGGAGCCGTCTAGCGGAGGAATGGGGATCAGGTTGAACAACCCCAGCACGATATTGATCTGGAAGAGGAGGAAGAAGACCAAGAACCAGCGGCTGTCGACGGCCGGCTGGATCCAGTTCAGGAGCAGGATGAAGATGACGGCGAGGATGAGGTTGGTGATCGGTCCCGCGGCGCCGACGATGGCCATGCCGCGTTGACGGTCCTTGAAGTAGTAGGGCGATACCGGGATCGGTTTGGCCCAGCCGAACACGAACCCCGAGAACAGGTAGGTGATGATGAACATCGCCGTCCCGAGCGGATCCAGGTGCTTGAGCGGGTTCAGACTCAAACGCCCGCGGTTCTTGGCCGTGGGGTCGCCCAGGCGGTAGGCGATCCAGCCGTGCGCCAACTCATGGAACATCATCGAGAGGAGAAGGACGGGTATTAATATAAGGAGGTTCAGCCAGCGATCGGTCATCGCGACTTCTCCAGCAGTCTACGCGCAGCCTCTAGTTCCGCCTGACGGTCTCGGACGATCTCCCTCACCCTCATCTCCCTCAATTGTTCCAGCAGGCGACCCACCGGTGGTCCTTCCTTGACGCCCAGCGCCAGCAGATCATCGCCGCCGACACGGATAGTCCGATGACGAATCTCGGAGAGATACCGTCGTAGACGCGCGTCGGCCCGGCCGTCGTCAGTCACGGCTAGGGCGAACACCAACGCCTCCGATGGGGTGCTCCGCAGGGTCCTATAGATCTCCCAGTCGTCCATCTCCTCGCGGGTGAGGCCGGTCACCAGCACCGGGCCCATCACCACGCCGGCTCGGATCACGGAGCTGTCGGTGCGCTTGAGCTTGAGTTGCTCCAGCCACAGATACAGTTCGTCATGCTCCATGTTGCGGGTCATGGCCGCAAGGCGCAGCCGCCAGCTTACCACCTCATCCTCAACCTCAAGTTCGTCCACCAGCGAATCGATACGATTGACCAACTTCGCCGTCCTCGCGCCGGTGGCAAGCTTGGGATGGATCTCACGGGCTACTCCGAGCTCGAAGAGGCGCCCGAGCGTCCACTCGATGTCCTCCTCGCTCAATAAGGCCACCAGCTCGTCGCGCAGACGAACGCTCGAAAGGTCGCCCACGAGATGCATGTCTACGCAGCTCTTAGCGAAGCTGCGGGTTTGCTCGTCCATGCGAAAACTATAGCGGTTCTCATAGCGCACGGCTCGGAGGATCCTCGTGGGATCCTCGATGAAGCTCAGGTTGTGAAGGACCCTGATCACCCCATCACGTAGATCTCGATAGCCTCCGAAGAAGTCGATCACTGTGCCGAAGTCGCGCCCACGGAGTGACACAGCCATGGCGTTGATGGTGAAATCCCGCCTGAAGAGATCTTGACGTATGGAGGCATGCTCCACCCTGGGCAGGGCGGCCGGATAATCATAGAACTCCGTCCGAGTGGTGGCCACATCCACGTGGAAAGGCTCTCCTCCCGACCGCAGCCAAGCCGAAGCCTCCCCTAATGTGGAGGGAGGGAGCAACACCACGGCCGTCTTGAACTTGTGGTGAGCGCGGACTCTGCCGCCGAGCTGAGCGGCCAGCCGAGTGGCGAACTCGATCCCGTCTCCCTCCACGGCTATGTCCACGTCGACGTTCGGCTGCTCCAACAGTAGGTCACGTACGAACCCACCGACCAGATAGACGCCGGCGAAGTCCTCGGACAACGCTGAGCAGGCCTGAAAGAGTCGCCCGAAGAACGGATGGTCCGGAAGGGTCTGTAGCGCGTAGACCTGCGGGGCCACAACGTCTGCATGCTCCTGCTCCCAACGACCCTGATAGGCGGCCAGCACATCGGTGCGGGTGGCGATGCCGATGACGTCGGCCACCGGAGCGCTCCCTTCGGCCACTGCCTCGTCGTAGGCCTCGTCCTTGACCACAGGCACACGGCCGATGTTGCCCTCCACCATGATGCGTCGCAACTCATCCACGCCGGTCGACCGGCGGGCGAAGGTGATGCTGCGGGTCATGACGCCCTTGACTGGGGCGTGTCCGAGCCCATGGCGGATGGCTTTATCCAAGTCGCGCCGGGCGACCACTCCCACCACTCTCCCATCCTGGCGTACACAGATGCCCGAATGTCCATAACGTTGCGCCGTCACGAGGGCCTCCGTGACGGGCGTGTCGGCCTCTATGAATCTGACCGGACGGCTCATGATCTCACCCGCCGTCGGCGCTCCCAGGTCGGCCCGGGCAAGAGTCTCGAGCAACTCGTCTATCACCTGCCCAGGCGTTTTGTCTCGGATGACTGCTGAAGCCGCCTGAGCATGGCCCCCGCCATCCACGGAGCGCAGGAGAGCACCCACGTCCACCGACCCGGCACGCGAACGCGCCGTCACAAACACCCTGTCCTCCATGGCCACGGCTTGGAGGAGGATCTCCGCGTTGATCAGTTCCATGAGCTTGTGGGCAAGTACGCTCAGTCCGTCGACGTAGGTCGGCACCTCTAGGGCCGCCACATGCACGTCGAGCCCCCTCACACGTTTGACCTTCACCGTGTCTATCAGACGCATGAGGACTTCGCGCTGTTCCTGGGTTATGACGCTGTGAAGATATCGCTCGATGAGTGCCTGCGAAGCCCCCAGGCGCATAGAGGCGGCAAGCATCTCGGCATCTCTGATAGTCGTGCGCGGGTAGGTCAGGGAACCCGTGTCCTCGTGGATACCCAGAGCGAAGATGGTGGCCTCTAGGCGTGAGATTCCTACCCCGCGCTCGAGCAGGATGTGGAGCATCGAGGTCGCCTGAGCCCCGTCGGCCGAAAGGACCCAGTTCTCACCCTTAACAAAGGGCGGCCGTTTGGGGTTCTCAGCCTGGTGATGGTCAAATACGACGGTCTCGACTCCCTCGCGGCCACACAGTCTGCCCAGATCGCCGATCCTGCTGGGGTCGGCTGTATCTACCATCACTAGTCTGCGGATCCTGCTTTGGTCGATCAGCCGCAGGCTCATGATGGGAAGACTTTCGCCGTGAAGCGACACGAACTCCCGCACGTTGGGGTTGAGAGACCCTCCGAAGACGATACGTCCCTCCGGATAAAGCAGGCCGGCCCCCACGGCGGCGGCCAGCGCATCGAAATCAGCGTTGTGGTGCGTCGTGATGACGGTCGGGACTTCAAGCAGTGAGGGAGGTGCTGTCATGGCGTCTAGTATAGCGACGTGGACGTCTGCCACGCCCGAAGCACACTCTCGAGGGCACTGTTCAGGCCGGTGCGAGCCCGGGCCGCACCGGAGAGCACCTCCTCGTGAGAGGTGTCTCCCACGTTCACGACCACCACGAGAACGGCGACGGCCAACCCCTCGTCGCACGCAGCCCCGAGTTCCGCCGCCGGCGACATGCTCACCGTCGCGGTTCCCAGCGTGTTGAGAACGGCGAGTTCTGCGGGAGTCTCGTACTGAGGGCCGGGCACCGACGCATGCAGGGATCGCGGTAGCTCCACCACCTCAGCCAAGACTGCGTTGCCCGCTTGGAGCCGTGCCGGAGGCCGCCCCTCGCCGCAGTCATGGAAGTCGAGGACCTCGGTGGCCATTAGGACGTCGCCCGCCGCCAAGCGAACGTCCACAGCTCCGGCGGCGCTCGTCAGTACGACCTTCTTGACCCCCCAGGCCGCCAGAGTCCGCACATGCAACTGAACCTCGCTCAGATCGTAACCTTCGTATTCGTGCACCCTTCCCTTCAGGATAGCCGTGGGATGGCCCACCCATGACGCGATTGATAGTTCGCACGGATGACCTTCTACCCGGCCCTGCAGCCAATGAGGCACTTTCCCGTACGGCATCGAGGCGATCCTTTCACCTGGGATGTGGGGGGCCAGCCCTGAGCCGAGTACCACCGCAACATCGGGCGCTGTTCCCAAAGCGGCCTCCAGCCAGCGGGCCGCGATCTTCGCTTCCTCCTTCCCTACACGGCAGGGTAGGGGATCCGCCCTCGGTGCACGGCCGGTCGCGCCACCGGCAGGCGCCAGAACCGGCGTGTACCGGCGCCAACCCCGGCCGGGTCGCAGAAGGGTGATGACGTCACCGGGCAGTACGGGGTCCTCTCCTGTAAGGAATTCGGCCACCGTGGCGCCCGTGTCCGAGAAATGACCCTCGTATACGGCGTGCGGGGTCTGCGCAGGCCTTGGCAGCATCAAGAGGGGTACATACTCACGGCTGTGGTCCGTGCTGGGAGTGGTGGGGTCGACACCGTGATCGGCGGTGAGGATGAGCCGGTCGTTGGGCCTCAGGGCATCCACGATGTCGGCCAGAGCGGCATCCGCCGTCTCCAGTGCCGTGGCAAAGCCCTCCACGTCGTTGCGATGGCCCCAGATCATATCGAATTCGACCAGATTGGTCATGAGCAATCCTTGATTGAACCTGATCCCCGGTGCGCGCCCCCTGACCAGATCTTGGACCAAGCAAAGATTGTCGACGTTAGAGCCTACTTTCAGCTGAGTGCTCACGCCCCGCCCGGCGAATATCTCACTGATCTTGCCCAGTGCCACCACAGGAACTCCAGCCTGAGCCAGAGCGTCTAGATACATGGGGCCCGGAGGCGCCAGCGAGAAATCGCGACGGTCCTTCGTTCTGGCAAAGGATCCGACCTCACCGTCGAACGGGCGGGCGATCACCCGGGCAACGGCGTGCCTACCGGTGAGGAGGTCTCGGGCTACCCGACACCAGGTGTCCAGCTGCTCGAGCGCTACTACACCAACGTGTGCCGCAATCTGAAAAACGCTGTCCGCCGACGTGTAGACTATGGGTTTTCCCGTACGGATGTGCTCCTCGCCGAGCTCCGCGATGATCTCTGTGCCTGAAGCGGGCCTATTGCCCAACACCCCCCGCCCTATGCGCTCGATGAAGGGTCTTATGATCTCGTCGGGGAACCCCTGAGGGTAGGTCGGGAACGGCCGGACGGTGATCAAACCCATGTGCTCCCAGTGACCGACGGTGGTGTCCTTGCCCGCAGACAGCGGGGCGAGTCTCCCGCAGAGAGCGAGGGGCTCAGGGACCGGGGGCACCCCTCGCAGGGGCACGATGTTGCCCAGTCCGAGTCGGCCCAGATTCGGCAACCGCAACGGCACGAAGCGACTCAGATTGCCCAGAGTGTCGGATCCCGAGTCGCCGTATTCACCGGCGTCGGGCAGTGCCCCCACCCCCACTCCATCCAGTACGATGAAGACGCAGCGCCGCATCCCGGCCTATTCGGAGCGCGCCCGTGGATGCGCATCCCGGTATATCTTCTGCAGATGCGCGGTGGTGACGTGCGTGTAGATCTGAGTCGTGGAGAGATCGGCGTGGCCGAGCATCTCCTGCACGGCCCGCAAATCGGCGCCGCCCTCTAGAAGGTGGGTGGCGAAGGAGTGCCGGAGCGTGTGGGCCGACACGTCATCAGGCAGACCGGCCAACCGGGCATATTTCTTGATGAGAAGATGCAGTCCCTGACGGGAGAGACGCCGACCCCGGTCGTTCAGAAAAAGCTCCGGCGCCTTGATCCTGCCGGCGCCGCCCAGGAAGGGTCGGCCGCGCTCGTTGTAGGTGCGCAAAGCCTCGACGGCTTTGCGCCCCAAGGGCACCACCCGCTCCTTGTCGCCCTTGCCGATCGTGCGGACGAATCCTACATCCAAGTCTATGTCCTGCAGGCGCAGGCCCAGGGCTTCCGAGGCCCGCAGCCCTGCTCCGTAGAGTGTCTCTAGTAGGGCTCGATCCCGCAGGCCGCGGTGATCGGCCCGCGGACCCGCAAGCAGCCTTTCGACTTCCTGGATACTGAGGGTCCTCGGCAATCCCGACTCCAATCTGGGCCCGGGCAGACCTTGCGTTGGGTCTGTAGACACAAGACCGGTGAACACTGCGCGTCCATAGAACGATCTGATAGCCGCCGTCTTGCGGGCCCTTGTGGCCGGCCGCCACTCGCCACCGGCCAGGAAGTCTCGTACATCATCGGACGATGCGGTGGTAAGTCCCAAGCCCCGTTCCGCAAGAAAGTGCACGAACTGGGCAAGGTCGCGTCCATAGGATTCCACCGTCCGCTCCGACAACCCCTTTTCCAAACGGAGCGAGCGCAGGTGTGCCGTCAGGGCAGAGTCGTCTCCGGCCGGCTTTGCCATTCCACGGGCTCCGGAAGGTCACGTGTACTCGATAGGAAGCACGTACTCGAGCGGGAAGTACGGGTTACCGGTGGCATCCGCAACCTCACGCAGGGTGACCTTGCCTTCCATCACATTGACGCCGCGCGCGAGGGCAGGGTCGGAGCGGGCGGCCGCCACGGCGCCTTTATCCGCGACCTCCAGAATGTAAGGGAGCGTGATGTTCGTGAGAGCAAGCGTGGAGGTTATGGGGACCACCCCTGCCATATTATCCACTCCGTAGTGGATGATCCCATGCTTCACAAACGTCGGATCGCGGTGGGTGGTGACCTCGGAGGTGGCCACACATCCTCCTTGGTCAACGCTCAGATCTACGATCACCGAGCCGGCCTGCATAGCCTTCACGAGTTCCTCAGAAACCAGGACCGGCGTCTTCGCTCCCGATACCAAGATGGCGCCTATCACGAGGTCGGCCGTCAGCACCTCCTCCTCGATGGTCAGTTGGTCGCTGTGAAGGGTCTGGACGTTAGGAAGGTATCTGTGAACAGCCGCCAGCCTGCGGACGTCGATATCGAGGATCTTAGTATGTGCTCCCATGCCGGCCGCTATCGCGGCCGCGTTGGTCCCCGCTATGCCTGCCCCCAGGATGACCACGTTCGCAGCTTTGACTCCCGCGGCCCCCCCTAGTAACTTACCCTTCCCTCCGCTCATGCGCTCCAGGAACTTGGCTCCTACTTGAGGCGCCAAGCGCCCCGCGATCTCACTCATGGGCGCGAGCAGTGGCTTGATCCCTTCGAGCGTCTCCACGGTCTCGTAGGCAAGGCACGTCGCCCCACTGTCGATCAGGGCCTTCGTGAGTATGGGGTCGGGTGCCAAGTGCAGATAGGTGAACAGAGTGTGTCTCGGCTCCAACCTCACATATTCCTCGTGGAGAGGCTCCTTGACCTTGACGATCAGGTCGGCCTGCGCGAACACCGCCTCTGCGTCGGGGACGATGCGTGCGCCGGCGGTCACGTAGGCTTCGTCGGCGAAGAAGGACCCCTCTCCGGCGCCGTGCTGTATCAGCACTTCATGACCCCGGATGGTGAGCTCCTTCGTCCCCGCGGGCGTGAGCGCCACGCGATATTCGTCCTGGCGGATCTCAGTGGGCACGCCGATCCGCATATTGACCTCCCCTAGCTACCGGTCCGTGGGCTGCAGTCCGCTACACGCATGAGAAGGAGCAAAGCCGAGAGTGTCTTTGCATCGGCCGTCTCCTCCAGATGTTCGAGCAGTCTTGTCAGGGGGTACCGTACCACGGAGATATCTTCGTCGTCATCGGGCCGGCCCTCCACAGAGGAAAGTCCGCGGGCCAGGAACGCATGGAGCAGCTCGTTCGCAAACCCCGGAGAAGAGAAGAACGCACCCAAAGGCGTCCACTCGCGCGCTTCAAGGCCCACCTCCTCCCTTAGCTCCCTCTTCGCCGCCGCAAGAGGGAGCTCATCAGGCTCCAGACCCCCGGCGGGTAGTTCGAGGAGATGCCGCCTTATAGGGTGTCTGTACTGCCTCACTAGGTACACGTGATCCTCGTCATCCAGAGCTGCGATCACTACGGCGCCTCGGTGTTCGACCACCTCTCGGATGGTGGTGCCGCCCCAGGGGAGTGTGATCTCATCCACTCTTAGCGAGATCACCTTGCCTTCATAGATAAGGCGCGAACCGACTGTCGTCGGTACAGCGTCCGACGACACATGATAGGGGTCGCCGCTCTTCGGAGGCCGGCTCACAGATCCACCTGCGCAGCCCCCGCCTTCGGCGCGAAATCGGGCGCCAGTTCCACCAATTTCAGCAGCAATGCGCACAGGCGCTCCAGATCATCCAGAGTCACGTACTCGTCCGAGCTATGAACCCTCATCATGCCGGTCTGCAGATTGATCGAAGGCAGACCGCGCGCGTTAAGCACGTTGGCGTCAGAGCCACCGCCGCTCGAGTGGATCTCAGCCTCCAGCCCTATCGCCGAGATACCCGCCTTCCCCAAACGCACGGCCGGGGAGTCGCTTGTCAGAGCGAACGACCTGTACTCGTGCACTAGATCCACGTCCACGTCGACTCCGGTCTGCGCCGCCGCTTGTTGGATGGCATCCACCATGGAGGCGGCCACGCGAGTGAGCTTCTCATCGTTGTGACTGCGGCATTCTCCCTCGATCTCGCAGAGATCTGGGATGATGTTGCCTGCCGTCCCCCCCCGGATGACCCCGATATTCGCACTCGTCTCGTCGTCCAATCGTCCCAGTTGCATACCGGCTACCGCCATCGCGGCGGCCTGGATGGCACTCCGCCCACGCTCCGGCTCCAATCCGGCATGAGCGGCCAGACCTCTGAAGGTGGCGTGGAGGCTTTCCTGACTGGGAGCTCTGACGACCATGCCCCCCACGGGGCCCGAGGAGTCCAAGACGGCCGCCATAGGGCTTCTTAGGGCCCTCTCGTCCATGTGGCGGGAACCGAGCAATCCGACCTCTTCCGCCACCGTGAAGAACAGTTCATACGACGGGAACGGACGGCCGGACTCTTTCAGCAACTCTGTCGCGTGAAGTACCGCCGCTACTGCGACTTTGTCATCCGCGCCAAGGATCGTGCCCGAAGCGCTCCGAAAGACACCATCGGAGTCCAAGATGGGTTCGATAGGACCGTTGCAGAAGACCGTGTCCAGATGGGTCCCGAAAGCTACGTGCGGATCTGGGCCGTCGCCCGGAACAAGGCACCATAGATTGCCGGTGTCGCCCTCGATGGCGTTGCCGGCCTCATCCTCGTGCACAGACAGGCCCAACTCCATGAGGTGTCTGATCACTACGTCCGCCACTGCACGCTCGTGCCGTGAAGGACTGGGGATCCGAGCAAGGGAGAGGAACAACTCCGTCAGTCTATCGCGGGATGGTGTCAAGGATTCCGTCACGCGTCCACCTTCTCCCTCTGTCCCCCGAGGGCGGCGCCTACGAAATCTCGGAACAGCGGGTGCGGCCTGATCGGCCGGCTCTTGAACTCCGGATGGAACTGGCAGGCCACGAACCACGGATGATCGGGAAGCTCCACCATCTCTACCAAACGGTCGTCGGGAGAGACGCCGCTGATGACCATGCCGGCATCCACCAGGCTTTCGCGGTATTCGTTACTGACCTCATAGCGATGCCGGTGACGCTCGCTGATGAGTTCGTCGCCGTAGGCGGCATGGGCTCTGGTTCCCGTCTTGATCTTGGTCGGAAATGCTCCCAGCCGCATCGTGCCGTCCTTGGCGGAGGCGTCGGTCTGCCCGCGCGGCAGATCGATCACGGGATAGCGGGTGGTCGGGTCGAACTCAGATGAATTCGCACCCGGCATACCCGCGACATGACGGGCGAACTCGGCCACCGCCACCTGAAGTCCCAGCGATAGGCCTAGATAGGGCACTCCGTTCTCACGGGCATAGCGGGCAGAGAGTATCTTGCCTTCAATACCCCTCACTCCGAACCCTCCGGGCACCAGGATACCGTCCGCCGACTCCAGGCGCGATGTCATCTCCTCCTCCCTCAGCGTTTCCGCCTCCACCCAGATGATCTCGAGATTGCGGCCGTGGTGTGTAGCGGCGTGCCACAGCGCTTCAACGACGCTTAGATAGGCGTCGCGCAGCTGCACATACTTGCCCACGAGGGCGATCCGGACGGTTCCGGTGGCCTGATCGATCCGATCGACCAAAGCCGTCCAGTCGTCCAACTGGAGGCGGCCGGCGTCCAAGCCCAGCTTGTCTACTACAAGACTGTCGAGACCCTCGTCGCGCAGATTAAGAGGCACGGCATAAAGGTGCTCTGCATCCACACAACCTATGACGGCGCGAGGATCCACGTCGGTGAAGAGGGCTATCTTCTCCTTAAGATCTTGACTGATGGGCCGGTCCGAACGGCACACGATGATATCGGGCTGGATGCCGATGCTCCGGAGTTCATTGACGCTGTGTTGGGTAGGCTTCGTCTTCAACTCCCCGGAGGTGCGGATGAACGGGATCAGTGTGACGTGTATGTAGATAACGTTCCTACGGCCGATATCGATACGGTACTGTCGGATGGCCTCCAAGAACGGAAGGCTCTCCATGTCCCCGACGGTTCCCCCGATCTCCGTGATAACAACGTCGACCCGGGGGTTGCGCGCCACCCGCGCCACCCGCTCTTTGATCTCGTTCGTGACATGCGGTATCACCTGCACCGTGCCGCCCAGATAGTCTCCTTTTCGCTCCTTGCGGATGACGTTGCAGTAGACGGAACCGGAGGTCACGTTCGAGTCTTTCGTAAGGTTCTCGTCTACAAACCGTTCGTAGTGGCCGAGGTCAAGGTCTGTCTCCGCCCCGTCCTCCGTGACGAACACCTCGCCGTGCTGGAAGGGGCTCATGGTGCCGGGATCGACGTTCAGGTAAGGGTCGAACTTCTGGATGACGACGCGGAGACCGCGGCCCTTGAGGAGACATCCGAGCGACGCCGCCGTGATTCCCTTGCCCAGGGACGATACGACGCCACCCGTGATGAATACGTGCTTGGCCATGTCTACCTCCGCGGTGCTGGTACAACCGGGCGGCGCATGGCTCTCGAGCCCGCGCCTTTCCTAGTCTAGCAGCCCTTCGGCGGCTCTGTCCCTCATATCGCGGGCGTGCGCCATGGCCTCAGCGTCATCTGCGCGTCCGCCCAGCATGCGGCACAGCTCTTCTGCCACGGCCTCCCCCGTGAGCATCGCCAACCGGGTGACGGCATTCTCCTCGTCGGTGGATTTGTCCACCAGATAGTGACGAGTCGCAAGCGCCGCCACCTGCGCCAGATGGGTTACCACGATGAGCTGCGACCCTGCCGCTAATTGACGCAGCTTGTTCGCTACCGTCACGGCCGTACGACCGCCGATACCGGCGTCGATCTCGTCGAAGACCAGCGTCTCGTTGGTGCCCGCGCCGGCCAAAGCACACTTGAGGCTCAGGAGCACCCGAGATAGTTCCCCGCCGGAAGCGGTCTTCGCCAGGCTCCGCGGTGGCTGACCGGGGTTTGCGATGAGCAGGAACTCAGTCGAGTCGGCTCCGCTCTCACGTAACCGTTCCCAAGCGAGCTCGGTACGCATATCGACGCACAGATCAGCCGACGGTATGCCCAGATCCCGCAGTTGCGCCCCTACCGCCTCTTCCAGGGCGGGAGCCGCCAGTCTCCTCTTCTCGCTGAGCGTTTCGGCCAGCTGGAGCGCGCGGGCCGTCTCGGCCGCGCGCACCTCCGCCAACTTGTTGGTATCTGTTTCGCCCTCCTCCAGCTCGGCCAACCGCCTGGTCGCTACTGCCTGGTGTTCCACAGCGGTCGCGGTCGACCCTCCGTACTTGCGGGCGAGGTCGGTGTAGCAACGTAGCCGTTCGTCCACCACGGCAAGACGTCCCGGGTCCACTGATACTTTCGCCGTGTACGCATGAAGTTCTCTCGCCAAGTCCGCCACCTGGTATTGGACGTCATTGAGTGTGCTCACGATGCCGTCCAGTGCGTCATCTACACCGACCAAAGAGTAGAGCTGGTCTGCGGCCTGGGCAATAAGAGAGCCTGCATCCGGCTCGTTCCCGTCGCTACTCAGACAGGCGGCGGCTACGCCTGCGCTCCGGAGTATCTCCTCGGCTCGAGACAGTACGCGCTGCTCCGCCGCCAAGGCGGCCTCCTCCTCGAGTGACAGAGCCGCTTCGGTCAATTCCTCCACCTGGAAACGCAGCAACTCGTACTCCCGCAGACGTGATTCCTGCGTCTGGCGGGCTTCCTCCAGCCGGCGCTCAGCTTCCCGGGCCCGTTCGAACGCTTCGCGAAAGGCCGTAGCCATACGCACGACTTCTTCCCCGGCCCATTCGTCCAACAAGGCCAGTTGATAGCGAGGGTTGAGCAGTCTGCGATATTCGTGCTGACCCGCGAACGACAGTAGACCCTCGACTGCGCTCGCCATCGCGCCCAAGGTCACAGTGGTGTCATTGATGAAGCAACGGTTTCGACCTTCCCTACCCAGCCGTCTGGTGATGATGAACTCACCAGGCGTCACGCCGCCCACGAGACCCTGCACATCTTCAGGTATGACCTTCAGATCCCGCTCATTCAGCTCGAACACCGCCTGGATCAGCGCCTCGGGAGCGTTCTTGCCGACAAGGCCCTCTTCCGCCCGTTCACCCATGAGAAGACCAAGAGCGCGGGTGAGGAGGGTCTTCCCGGCTCCCGTTTCACCCGTCAGTACGTTCAGCCCAGGGTCGAACTCCAGGGTGCCGTCCTCGATCAGGACGAAGTTCCGGATGGCGAGAGAAGCCAGCAAGCGGCCGACCCCTAAAGAAGCCGGTCGCGGAAATGGTGATAGAGGCTGTCGCCCTCGAGCAGGGCCAGGGACGTCGTCCCCGGGCGCGCGTTGATACGCACCACCGCTCCCGGCGCAAGTGTGGCCAGTCGCTCCCCATCGATGTCCAGGGAGCTATCGTTGTCGACGTCCGTGTTGATTATCTCGAGGACGTCCTGAGGCGCTGCGACCACCGGACGGACTCCCACCGCGTGGGGAGCCACGAGGCTGATGACGTACGCGTCCACCGCGATACCCAGCAACGGACCCCCGGCGGCTAGGCTGTATGCGGACGATCCGGCAGGCGTTCCCACGATAACACCGTCACACATCACCTCGAACAGTGTGACTCCGTTTAGGGTAAGAGCCACCGAGCAGGCGTGTGGATTGGCGCCCTTCCCCACCACCACGTCGTTGGTGGCACGGAAGACCTTACCGTCTAACGCGGCCTCGAGACCGAGCAGGGGATACTGCTTGAACCCACCCGCCAGCAATTGCTCCAGACCCTGTATCAGCTTGTCTTTGTTGATGGTGGTGAGGAACCCGACTCGTCCCAGATTGACACCGGCCACCGGGATGGACAGATCGCGGGTGAGGTGAAAGGCCCGCAGCATCGTGCCGTCTCCACCCAGCACCACACACAGGCCCACATCGCCCAAGTCTTCCGGTCCCGCTGCGAAGGATACACCGGCCGCCTCACGCAGGGTCTCCCCGTGCTTCTCCCACTCGCCGGGGGGCGCCTTGACCTCGATCCCTCTGTCTGCCAGAAAGCGCAGCGCACGGGTCAGTGGCTCCCGTGCCACCTCTGGTTGGCCGTGAGTCAGGAAAGCTATCTTCTTGATGTCCGACGTCACGTGACAGACCTCGTCTCGTCCGGTCTCACTGAGACCAGTGTCTCTTCCACCATTGCCTCAAGCCTATCAAGTCCCACCCCTTTTTCTCCACCTCGGCCCACGTGCAAGAAGAATTCTACGTTACCATCGGCTCCTAACAAACCCGACCTGCACATGCCCAGCAACTCAACCCGCAACTCCTCGATGACGAATCCTCCGCGCTCCATGAGGACCGTCCGATGCACTTCCTGATCGCGTACGATCCCGCCTTTGCCGACCTGCCTTACTCCTGCCTCGAACTGCGGCTTGATCAAAATCAGTCCCGCGAACGCAGGCTGCAGACACTCGAGCACGCTCGGCAGGATCTTAGTCACAGAGATGAACGACACGTCCATGGTCAGGAAGTCCGGCGGATAGGGTAGCAGTGCCGGGGTCAGGTGGCGCGCGTTCACTTTCTCGAGCACGTGAACGCGGCTATCGTAACGCAGCCGTCCATCCAACTGTCCCCTGCCCACGTCAAGCGCTATGACCTCAACCGCGCCACGCTGCAGAAGGCAATCGACGAACCCGCCGGTGGAGGCTCCCACGTCGAGAGCGCAGGCCCCCGAGACATCGAGACCTAAGACATCGAGCGCGTGCGCAAGTTTCTCTCCGCCCCTGGAAACGTATAGGCGCCCGTGTTTGACGACGATCTTTTCGTCGTCTGCCACTGCAGTGCCGGCCTTGTCGCTGACCTTTCCGGAGACGGTGACCAGCCCGGCCATGATGACGCCACGCGCTACACTCCGGTTTGGAGCCAGGCCTCGCGCCACCAGCGCCTCATCCAAGCGCGTGCGGCCCGCCCGGATCACCTCCTCTCAGTCCTTGCCGCCGCGATTGCGGCCCAATAGCAGGCGGACCCTCTTCACCAGGCCATCTGTGGTCAGCCCAAGATCGTTCCTCAGAACGTCGACCGGCCCCTGCGGAACGAACGCGTCGGGCAGGCCGGTCAGCGCACAACGTCTGTGCAACCCGGCGTCCGCCATCAACTCCAGCACGGCCGAACCAAAACCTCCGGCCAGTGCGTTGTCTTCCACCGTCATAAGCGCTTCATGTTCCTCAAGAAGCGGAAGGAGGCCGTCCCCATCCAGTGGATGCACTCGTTTGACTCCGGCCACCGTCGCCTCGATCCCCTCGACCATCAGGGCGTCTGCGGCCGCCTCGGCCAAGGCGGTGATGGGTCCAGTGGCCAGAACAAGCACGTCGGAGCCCCGCCGAGTCACGTCTACCCATGGGCCGTCGAAGGGCCGTATGGGTCGCGAGAGAGCCGCCTTCGACCCGACGGACCGAGGATATCTGATCACCGAAGGACCCTCGAGGCGTAGAGCCGTTGCCAAGAGACGCTGTAATTCTCCTTCATCCCTGGGCACGAAGACGGTCAAACCCGGAAGGATCCTCAAAAAGGAGAGGTCGAAGGCGCCGTGATGCGTGGGGCCGTCCGCCCCGACCAGGCCCGCTCGATCGACCGCGAAGACCACGGGCAGTCTCTGAAGACAGACATCGTGGATGATCTGGTCGTAAGCGCGTTGCAAAAAAGTAGAGTAGATCGCCACGACCGGGCGCATGCCGGTAGCCGCGAGTCCCGCCGCGAACCCCACCGCATGACCTTCAGCGATCCCCACGTCGAAAAAGCGCTCGGGCATCGCTTCTCTTAGTAGATCCAGTCCTGTGCCGCTCGCCATGGCGGCTGTGATGCCCACCACTCTCCCGTCCGCACGAGCCAACTCCACCATCGCCTCGCCAAAGGCTCGGGTGAAGGTGGTCGGACCCTCCGGATCGAGCGACTCCCCTGTAGATACAGAGAAGCGAGGCGTGCCGTGGTAGCGTCCCGGCTGTTGCTCGGCGGGAGCATAGCCCTTCCCCTTGATCGTGCGACAGTGCAGCAGTACCGGACCCCCGACCGATAGGGCCCTGCGTATGTGGAAGCGCAGCTGGTCGATGTCGTGGCCGTCGATAACCCCGATGTAAGTGAAACCCAGTTCTTCAAAGAGCATCCCGGGGACCAACGCGCCCTTGATGCCGTCCTTCAACTGCTCTCCCATGGCGGCCATCCGGTCTCCCACCCCCGGCAGGCGTTGCACCATCCTCTCGACGTCCCTGCGGAATCTGGACAAGGTAGGGTCGGTTCGCAGTCGCGAGAGGTACGCGCTGATGGCTCCGACGTTCTTCTCTATCGACATAGCGTTGTCGTTCAGGATCACCAAGATCGGAGTCTTGAGGTGTCCGGCGTGATTTAGAGCCTCGTAGGCCATGCCCCCGGTCAAGGCGCCGTCGCCGATAACGGCCACCACCCGTCGAGACGGAGCCGGGTTCTCGCCGATGTCGGCATCTTCCTGTCCGCCGGCGGTTTCGCCACACCGCCGGAGCACCCCCTCTACCAGCCCCACAGCGGCGCTCACCGCTGTGCTGGCGTGGCCGGTGCCGTAGGGGTCGAAGCAGCTTTCAGCTCTGGATGGGAACCCGGAGAGTCCTCTGTAGGTACGGATGGATCGAAAGGAACTCAATCTCCCGGTCAACAGTTTGTGAGCGTACGCTTGGTGACCTACGTCCCAGATGATCGCGTCTCGAGGGCAGTCCAACTCGGCATGGAGCGCAACGGCGAGCTCCACCGCGCCCAGGCTCGATCCAAGGTGACCACCGTTGCAGGATACCGTTTCGATGATCTCAGAACGCACTTCGCCGGCGACGCGTTGGAGCGACTCGCCGTCGAGTCGACGAAGAGCGCCGGGCAGATTCAGCTCATCAATGAGTCTATCGGATCTATCGCTCACAGATCTTCATTCGTCCGTGTCGATACCTCGGCATCCCCCAAACCGTCGACGACGGTCATGAGGGAACCAAGGACACCGTTCACCAGCGATCCCGCTTCAGCTGAGCAGAATCGTTTCGCAAGCGCCACCGCCTCATTCACGACCACCGCCCCCGGCACGTCGGTCTCCTCGAGTAGTTCGTAGACCGCCACCCGCAGTATGGCCCGCTCCAAGATACCCAGACGCTCGAGGTTCCAGCCGGCCAGATACCGGGCAAGAAGCCCATCTATATTCGTCAGACGCCGGGCCACACCCAAGACGAGGGTGCGCGCATATGCGTCGATCTCGACCTCGGTGGAGCGCAACATAGCCTCCCCCACCGCTAAGCCCAAGAGATCCTGCTGATACAGGATGAATACCGCCTGGCGCCGCGCGCTTCTGCGACCGGTTGACACGGGCGACGTAGGTCAGGCGCTTTCGGGGAACACGCCGCTGAAGACGACGTCCACCCCCGACACCGTCAATCCGGTCATGTGCGAGAGGGCCGATGCGATCTTTCCGCGCGCTTCAACCGCCAAGGAGGGCAGACACTGCCCCATCCTCGCGTCGAGATGCACGGTCACGCGGCACTCGTCATCGTCGACGGCGACCTCCACCGCGTGTGTGCGCGTGAGAGGCGGCGGGGCGTGTACGCGCAGGCGTTCGTCATCTTCCACCGCTCCACGCACTATAGCCTCCAGCACCGAGGTGGCTATTTGGTATTCAGTCATATCAGGCCCTTGTCACGTATTCGCGCGTGCGCGTGTCGATTCGCACCAACTCGCCTGGTTCGATGAACAAGGGTACTTGGACCACGGCTCCCGTTTCCAGAACCGCCGACTTCGACCCTCCTGATACAGTGTCCCCACGGACCCCCGCCGCCGTTTCGACGATCTTGAGGTCGACGAAGGTCGGCAACTCCACGCCGAACGGCTCACCATCGATATACACCATGTCGACCTGCATGTTGAGGGTCATCAGGTCAAAACTATCCTCCAGAGTGTTCTTCGGAAGAGACAACTGCTCGTAAGACTCGGCATCCATGAAGACGACCTGGTCTTGGTCTTCGTACAGATACGTCATCGGCCGGCTCTCAGTGCGCAATTGATCGAACTTCTGCTCGGGCCGGAAGGTGCGGTCGACCAACGCTCCGGTGGCGACATTGCGTAGCTTGGTCCGCACGAACGCTCCACCCTTACCGGGCTTCACATGCTGGAACTCGACTATCCTGTACGTGTCTCCCTCGTATCTGATGGTCATGCCCGTCTTGAACTGGTTGGTCGATATCACGCGCCCCGCCTCCAAAGAACAGCGACCCTCGGTCGGCCTCAAACTCATGCGTCGATGCGACGGTGCATTCTACTACACCTGTCCACTTGGGGCCTCCCGGGGGGATGCTACCTCCTATCGGCCAAGCTGATGAGTAGCCGGACGGCTTCCAAGTAGCCCTCGGGACCTTTGCCGCCGACCACGAAGTCGACAACGTCTGAGATCACGGAACGGCGGCGCCAACTTTCGCGCTTGAACACGTCTGAGAGGTGTACCTCCGCGATGGGACAATCCACAAGTTCGAGAGCATCGTGGATGGCATAGCTGTAGTGAGTCCAGGCACCTGCGTTCACAAGCAGGGCGCCTTCGTGACGATACTCATGCACACACTCGATGAATGTACCTTCATGGTTGGTCTGAAGACAAAGACACTCCCAGCCGACCCGCTCAACTTCGTCCGTGACCATCCGTTCCAAGGCAGGCAGAGTGAGGTCACCGTAGTGCTCCGGTGGCCGTTCGCCCAGCAGATCGAGATTTGGTCCATGAAGGACGACCAAGCGCTTCGATCCATTGCGGACATCTCTTGCTCCTGCGGAGACTTCGTTCATTCCCGTACCACCTCCAGTGCTTCTCTGAACACCTGTTCAGGCAGGTCCAGTCCCCATACGGGGACTCCTATGCTCTCAAGCCCCACGAATCCGCGCGATCCCGCCCTAGCCTTCTTATCGTGACGGGCGGCGTCCAACAGACCACGCATCTCAGGAAGCCTGACGGTGGTCGGCAGGCCCAACGCGTGGAGGAGCAGTCGCGTCCGTTCCCGCACCCGCGTGTCCAGGCCGAGGAGTCGTTCGCTTATCGCAAGCGCTACCAACAACCCCAGCGCTACTGCTATCCCATGCCTCAGCACTCCGTATCCGTGAGTGACCTCCAATGCATGAGCCGTGGTGTGCCCCAGGTTGAGAACGGCTCGAAGGCCGGTCTCGCGCTCGTCATCCTCGACCACATCCGCTTTGTAGAAGACACACTTCTTGACCGCTTCGCTCACGACGGCGGCGTCACGCCGCCTTACAGCCTGCGCGCCTTCCTCCAGCCACCCGAACAGAGCAGGAGAGGCCAACAGCGCACACTTCACCACCTCGCCGAGCCCGGCCACGTATTCCTCATCAGGCAATGTGACCAGCACTTGAGGGTCCGCGACCACCAGGTCGGGCTGGTGGAAGGCGCCGACGAGGTTCTTTCCCGTCGGCAGATTGATAGCCGTCTTTCCGCCCACGCTGGAGTCCACCTGTGCGAGGAGGCTCGTGGGGATCTGCCAGAGTGACACTCCCCGTAGATACGTGGCCGCGACAAATCCGGCAAGATCGCCTACGACGCCTCCGCCAAGGGCCACAATGACATCGTCCCTTCGGGCGCCTCCCTCCGCCAACCAATCCCAGCACCGCTCCAAAGTGGCGAGATCCTTGCTGCCCTCTCCCGGTCTGACTATCATGACCGTATCCGATCGCCCACCGTGCAATCGATGCAGGACCGGGTCACCCCAGGCCGTCATGACGTTCGAATCGGTGAAGACGAAGAATCGAGAGCCCGCTTCACGGGCCCGTGCGGCTCGTGGGGCCAAGCCGTCCAACACGCCCTCTCCGCCTGTGATCATCGACGCGCGTTCTGTGGCGTACAGGCGTCTCCCCCAAAGGCTTCGCCAGCGCTCGCCGGAGAGTCTCACGAGATCGACGATCTCTGCAGCGAGTTCAGGAATGCTTCGTCCGGTCGCCGGAAGGATGTAGTCGGCGACCGCTCGGTACGTCGCGCGCCGATGGGCGAACAGGGCTGCGAATTGATCGCGATCGACCGCCAGGGGCCTGTTGCTGCCCTCCACACGGTTCCACGCCGTGTTGACATCCACATCCAGGAGCACGACGCCGCCCGACGACCTCAACGATTCTCTCGCCGTCGGATTCTCGAGGGTGCCGCCACCCAAAGCCAGGACCAGCCCGGTGCCCCCAGCTGCTCTGCGCAGCACCGTCTCCAGGATCTCGCATTCTCTCCGACGGAAGTCGGCCTCGCCATGACCGGCGAAGAACTCCGGGATGCCACACCGCGTCACACTCGAGAATTCCTCATCGAGATCCACAAAGGGGAGGTCGAGACCATATGCGACCTCCCTACCCACCGAGGTCTTGCCGCTCCCCATGAAGCCGGTCAGCGCTACGAACACCGCCACAAGCCCCGCTCTTCCAGGTCTGCCTCGTACGACAGGACGGCGGCCTTGAGGCTCCCCAGGCTGTCTCCTCCGAACTTCTCCACGTACGCCGCCGCGACTATCTGCGCCACCATGGCCTCTCCCACCACGCGTGCCGACGGCACGGCCGTCACGTCACTCCGCTCCACGTGCGCATCCGTAGGCTCCAGGGTCACTACGTCCACCGAAGGCAGAGCCTTCGTCAGGGTGGGGATGGGTTTCATGGCTGCGCTCAGCACGATCGGCATGCCGGTGCTGCAGCCACCTTCGAGGCCGCCGGCGCGATTCGTCTCGCGTCCGATCCACGTCGTCTTCCCGTTCATCTGCAGAGTGAGCGGGTCGTGTACGCGTGAACCTGGAAGTGTCGCGTTCTCAAAGGCCGGCCCGATCTCCACCCCTTTCACGGCCGGGATGCTTCCAAGCGCCCCGACGAGCCGCCCGTCAAGGCGTTGGTCGACTGTCGCGTAGCCCCCCAGCCCAGGACACACGCCCCAGCACCACACCTCGAATACGCCTCCGAGGGAGTCACCGTCGGTGCGGGCGCGGTCTACAGCTTCACACATGGCTGCGCCGGCGACCGGGTCGTCACATCCTACCGGTGAGGCCTCTACCGCGTCCCAATCCACACTGTCGGGCGAAGCCCAGCCGATGTCGGTGTGAATCGCTACCGACCCAATCCGGGTCACCCGCCCACGGATGCTCACACCCAACTCCGCCAACAAGGCCCTGCAGACGCTGCCTCCCGCCACCCGAGCCACGGTCTCCCGAGCACTGGCACGTTCCAATACATCCCGGATGTCGTTCAGACCGTGTTTCGCGAGGCCCACTAAATCCGCATGGCCTGGACGAGGCACAGTCAGCGGCGATGGTATGTCACCGACTTCCACCTCCTTTTCGGGCGCCATCGACTGCCGCCAATTGGCATGGTCTCTGTTCTCCACGATGATGCATATAGGTGTCCCCATCGTGCGTCCCCGTCTCACTCCCGCGGCGAAACGACAGCGGTCCAACTCTATCTTCTGACGTTCTCCCCGGCCGTATCCGGTCTGTCGACGCGCCAGGTCGCGATCGATCGCAGACGCCTCCAACTCTAGTCCGGCCGGGATACCTTCCAGGATGCACACCTCACCAGGACCATGTGATTCGCCCGCCGTCGTGACGCGTAGTCGACCCAAGAGACCCTCCTTACGGCAACGGCGCCTTCGGCGCCGTTGCATCTATACGCTATGTCTTCCGACCGGTACGCCGCCGCTACTCGAAGATGACCTGCCCAACTGCGAGCACTAGAGTCTCGCTACCTTGGAGCAGCGTGACCACCTTGCTGGACGTGCTGATGTCCATGACCTTGATCTGTCCCCAGGTGGATGACACGACATCACCGACTCGTTTATCCTTGTAGACCCCGCTGTCGACCTTGAAAGTCACCGCGGGAGCTCCTCCCACCTCGCCGATCGCGAGGATCTTCAGAGTGTGAAGATGAGGCGCCGTCGTGGTCGTCGTCGAGGCCGGCACAGTCGTTGTGGTCGAGCCCGGGCGGGTCGTTGTTGTCGTACCACCCCCACCGCTTCCGCCCGGCCGCGTCGTGCTGGTGGTGGGACGGTAGGCGGTGCTTGAGGTAGTGCCGGTGCCCCCGTTGCCTACGGCCGGTTGAGTGGTCACCGTGGTGGGCGCCTCCGTGGTGTCTGTCACAGCTACAGCCTGCGGGATGAACGGATCCTTTGGCCTGAAAGTCGACAACTGCTCTCCTTGGTTCATATCGAGAGAGTCTAAGGACGAGACTGCTGTACCGCGGCCGTCGGCAATCCGTGTGGTCTGAGTAACGCCTGAAGGCTTGCCCGCATCACCACCGAAGCACCCGACGCCCACCGCGCAAAGCGCGAGCATCAGCAGCGACGCTATAATCGATGAATAATAAGGTCTAGGCCGCTCCATCTTGTCTCGCCTACCCCCTACTGCGACGTCATTTCATTGGTCTCGGTCGCTGGGCTGGCCGAGCGCCCAGTCTGGCCGTCGTCGGCCAAGAACGCGTAGATCTGCATCGAGACGGTCAGCTGCGGGCTGACTCCACCCTGCATGTCCGCACCGCCTGGACTCAGATCTACACTCTTGACGGCGAGCAGCCTTCCGGGCCCGGCCACCATCTGTTCCGCCCGATAGATGAAGTCGCTCACATTGAAGAACGTGCCGCTGAACTCGACGCTAAGCGGTAGAATGCGACCGCCCGCCCCCTCATTAGACTTACCCGGCGAGATCGCAATAAAAGTGATACCCGATTGGTCGGCCAGGTCTTGGAGTTGGAGAAGCAGGCTGGGGATCTCCTCAGTCTTCGGCATTATCTTCGTGAGCTCAAGCAGGCGGGCCTGGTTCGTCCTGCCTTCTTCTCGCGTAGCTTCCGCTTTTGCCAGTTGGATCTGGGCTTGGGACAGCCTGGTGCGCTCCTGCTCGATCTGAGTCTCTGTCGCCTTGATATCCCCACGCAGCGGGCTCAGCAGAAAGAACCACACGAGGAGGGCGACGACCACGATCACGACGGCGACCAGTATCATCTTCAGCTTGCTGCTCACAGACCCTCCACTTCCACCTGGCTGAGGGGCAGTGGGATGTCGGTGTTCTCAGGCCTGTCCACCGCCGCCGTGATCGAAAAGGACTTCACGGTCACATCTTCGCGGGCACTAGAGGCATTCCCGAGATCTATCTCCGACAGCGTCGATATCAACTCGAGACGGACGAGCAACTGCGCCACGTCTTCAAAACTGTACGTGTTGCCGCTCAAAGACAGCCCCCCGGCGGACGCCCCGGATGTCGGTTCGCCGCTCCGGTCAACAGGGGTCCCGGGATCCGCCGTCGTAAGGCTCAGGCTATCGAACCAGACGTTCTCCGGAACTACAAGACTCACGGCGTCCAAGAGATCCGACACCAACGTACGGCCCGCGTAGACTCTCCGAACTACTTCTTCAGCCGCCTCGCGGTCGGCAGCCAGGTCTTCGTACTGGCGCAGGCCGGCGACCTGCGCGACAATCTGCTGCGCCTCCCGCTTCACGTCGTCCAATTCCTGCTCGCGGTGATTGAGGGTGTTGTTGAACAGGTAGTAGGCAAGGCCCAAGCCAAAGAGGACGATGATCACACCGGCCACCAGACCCAGCATGCCTACATTGGTGGTGGTGCGCGCACGCTCTGAGGGTGGGACGAGATTGATGCGCCGCGCCATATCAGTCTTCCTCGGGTAGACTCAGCCCAATCGCTACAGATAAATAGGGGGCCATGTAGGCAAGATCAGAATCGGGTGTCTTTGAGGCGTTCTCGGCCACATGCACCATCGGGTTACCTGCTTTGACGGGCATATTGAGAGCCTCGCTAAGGTTGGCATCGAGATTCTTGACCAGCGCACCCCGTCCGCTCAGTATCAACTCCGTAGCAGGAACGGCTACCGGCTGGCTCTGATAATAGTGCAGGGAACGACGGATCTCATCGCTGAGCTCCGCAGCCACCTCACCCAGCCGATGTTGCGTCTGGGTCAGAACCTCTTCCGAGTACACATCGTCTTCGGCCGCCGCCGGTCCGACGAGTCCGATGCGCTGCACCAACCCCTGCGCGTCGTCGTTCGGTATGCCCAATTCCTCGCCCAACACACGGGCGAAGCGGTCACTGGAGAAGTTGATGACACGGGTGAACTTGAGCACCCCACCCCCCGTGACCACCAGGGTCGATACAGATGAAGAGATGTCGGCGATGGCCCGACACACCGAAGACTCCTCCCCGTCGGCCAAAAAAGATGTGGCAGGTATGAGAGCCCTCACAAGAGCCATGCTGGTCACGTCTATACCCGCCACCTTCAGTCCTGCCTGCCTAAGAGCCGCCGTGAACATGCTGATCATGGTCTTCTGTGCCGCCACTAGAAGCACTTCCTGCCGAGAAACGCCTTCCATGGTCACGTGCTTACCCAACACCTGGAAGTCAAGAACCACCTCGTCCACCGGAATGGGGATGTAATCCTGGGCCTGGAATTCGATGGCCCCGCGCAGCTCCTCCTCCGTCATCTCAGGCATGTCGATGTTGCGCACGATGACCTTCTGATTGCCGACGGCGATATGCACCGGCTTCCCACGCAGCTTCAGATGGGCGACAAAACCCTTGAGCTCGCGCGCGAACAGATCTACGTCGACTATCTCCCCGTCGACGACCAGGCCCTCGGTGAGAGGCCATTCATCGCACGAGCGAAGTTTGAGCCGAGCGCCACTCCCGCTCACCTGAAGAACGAGCATGCTCGATGCACCTATATCGAGGGCTATCTGCCCCGCTTTGGAGAGGCCTAAAGCCACACTCCCACCTCTTCTCGAGCCTCACACTGTCCCAGAGTCCTATCCGCCTACCCGCACTGCACTCTATCGGCGTTCCCCACGCCCAACTGTAGCACGAGGAGGAGTATTCATATTTTTTCCAGGTCTGCCCCCATTTCCCTGTTTACTCGAACAAACTCATGTATGCGCTTGTGATCTGCTCCCCGAGGAACAGCGCCAACATCGACCCCAACGCCAGATAGGGCCCAAAGGGAATCTTGGTTTTCCGCGACCGTTTCATGACCGCCATCATGAACACGCCGGCCAGGCTCCCAAAGAGAAACGCTGCAAACAAGCCTACTATTACGCTCACACCGAGAACCGCCCCCATAAATAGGGCCATCTTGACATCTCCAGGGCCCATGCCTCCAGGCCACAGCATGACGAGAGCGAACATGAACGTCGCAGCACCCACACTCGCCACCATATACACCCACCATCTCGAAGGATCGATGGCGATGGACGCTGCCAGCCCGATCACGGCTCCGGGTAGGACGATCCGATTTGGGATGATCATGTGGTCGTAGTCGATGAAGGCGATCACGATCATGGCGGCTGCAAAGGCCCATGCCACCAGGAGGGGCCATGAAAGGTCGAACCTCCACATAGAAATGACGAAAGCGGATCCCGTCATGGCCTCGACGACGGGGTAACGCCAGGATATCCGAGCCTTGCACCCCCGACAGCGCCCTCTCAGCACCAACCAACTCAACAACGGCACATTGTCATACCAGTGAATGGGAGTTCCGCACCCCGGACAGTGCGAACCCGGCCGTGCCAGGGACTCCTGCCTCGGGAGGCGGTAAATGACGACGTTGAGAAAGCTCCCCACCGCCAGCCCGAACAAGAACGAAAGCACATAGAGATACGCCTGCACCGATCCTCCCTGTGAGTGTCTGCCGACCTCGGTTATCGGCGTGAACCGCCGTCGTCCTTAGCCGGTCTGCCCGGATGCAGCACAGTCTAGCCCGCTGCAGCCGACACTACCTCGGACCTTGGTTGCACAACGTCAACCGGATGCAATCTAAACCCGGAGAAACACCCAGAGCAGACTCGTTACGCCAGCCACCCCCCCGCCTGCATGGCCGACCGGAGCGTCTCCTGTCCGGCCGGAGTGAGACGCTCCAAGGGTGGACGAACAGACCCAGCAGGCAACCCAAGCCACTGAAGCGCCTGCTTGACCGGGGTGGGATTGGGCTCACAGAAGAGCGCCTCCACCAAGTCCATGGTGCGATAGTGTAGATTGCGCGCTTCTTCCAAACGGCCGCCCCACACCGCCTCACACATGGCCTTCACTTCCCGCCCGATCACGTGGGCGACCGCAGCGATGGCGCCGGCGCTTCCATGGCATAGAAGACCGAAGGTCATGAGGTCTTCACCGCAATAGATCTTGAAGGTGTCCGGATCGGTCGCCCGATAGATCTCCATAGTCTGGCTCAGGTCGTTGGAGCAGTCCTTCAGTCCCACCACCGTGGGCAACTCGCGCCAAAGGCGCGCAATCGTCCCAGGCTCAATGTTGCGGCAGGTCCGTCCGGGGATGTTGTATATGATGATGGGCAGACTCGACGCCGCTGCTATGGCCGCGAAGTGGTTGAAAAGACCATCCTGGCTGGGCTTATTGTAGTAAGGACCAACCTGCAGCGTTGCGTCTGCACCGGCCTCCGCCGCCGACCTGGTCATCTCGACCGCCTCTCTCGTCGAGTTGGACCCCGACGAGGCGATGACGGGCACGCGGTTCTTGGTCTGGCGGATCACGGCCCGTATGACCTCATCATGCTCAACGTGCGAAAGCGTCGGCGACTCACCTGTGGTGCCGCAAGGAACCAGACCGTCGCATTCTAATTCTTCGATGCAGTACTCTACCAACTCCGCCAGGCCCGCGAAGTCGACGCTGAGATCCTCATTGAAAGGAGTGACCAAGGGAACGATCACTCCCCGTAAATCCCATCTGACCTTCTGTGTCACTGATCCGTCTCCCAGAATCCTCGACGCTTAGTTGTGCGGGGACCGCTCAACGCATTATAAGGGCTTGCAGGCGACAGGCAAACCCACAATAACAACAAGAGCCCGCCACGAATGGCGGGCTCCAAAAAACAATCCCGGCAACTTCCTACTCTCCCACAGGGTCTCCCCTGCAGTACCATCGGCGTAGAGAGGCTTAACTGCTCTGTTCGGAATGGGAAGAGGTGGTTCCCCCTCGCTATGGTCACCGGAAACTTTGAAAACGCATCCCGGGCGCGCGCACCCTCAAAACTGCATAGCGACAAAGTAATGTGTTAAGTCAAGACCTCGACCGATTAGTACTGGTCTGCTGAAGACATTACTGCCCTTACACATCCAGCCTATCAACCTAGTGGTCTACTAGGGGTCTTACCCAGTTACCTGGTGGGAGATCTCATCTTGGGGTGTGCTTCCCGCTTAGATGCTTTCAGCAGTTATCACATCCAGACGTAGCTAACCAGCAGTGCCGTTGGCACGACAACTGATACACCAGAGGTCTGTTCATCCCGGTCCTCTCGTACTAGGGACGACTCCCCTCAAATCTCCTACGCCCACGACAGATAGGGACCGAACTGTCTCACGACGTTCTGAACCCAGCTCGCGTACCGCTTTAATGGGCGAACAGCCCAACCCTTGGAACCGATTACAGCTCCAGGATGCGATGAGCCGACATCGAGGTGCCAAACCTCCCCGTCGATGTGAACTCTTGGGGGAGATAAGCCTGTTATCCCCAGGGTAGCTTTTATCCGTTGAGCGATGGCCCTTCCACACAGAACCACCGGATCACTAA
>JAAYJE010000100.1 GCA_012523095.1 Actinomycetota bacterium
CGACGGCCCACAGCCCTGCAGCGGTAGTGAGCCCTCTAACGATCTCCCGTCGGAGGAAGATGATGGTGCCGGCTCCCAAGAAGCCTATTCCGCTGATGACCTGAGCTGCGATCCTGGACGGATCCAGAGCGACAGCAGGGGTTCCCAGGACGTCCCTGAATCCATAAGCGGAGACGATGATGGCAAGGGCAGAACCTAGACACACCAGCATGTGCGTTCGCAGACCGGCGGCCCAATGCAGACGCTCTCTCTCGAAACCTACGAGACTTCCGAGAAAGGCTGCCACAACAAGACGAATGACGATTTCTTGAATTGGTAGCAAGAGCTATAACGTGGGAGAGATTACTCATATAGAAGTTATCTCGACGTGGGTCAGGGGTCAAGCCCGCAGAAGACGCGGAAGGCCACGGTGGGGTCCTCTCCGGGCTCAGCCCAGAGCCACGTCTAGAACCATCATGAGCGCGAACCCCGCCATAGCTCCACCGGTGGCCAGGTCGGTGTTCTTGCCGTGGCACTGCGACTCGGGGATGATCTCTTCCACGACTACGTAGATCATAGCCCCGGCCGCAAAGGCAAGAATGTATGGGAGCGCAGGGCGGGCCAGCGTCACCAAGGCTGCTCCGAGCACTGCGGCTATCGGTTCGACTACGGCCGAGAGTTGGCCGTAGAAGAAGCTCTTGCTCCGCGACATCCCGGCGCCACGCAGCGGCAGCGAGACGGCGGCGCCTTCGGGAAGGTTCTGTATGCCGATGCCGAGCGCCAACGTCAGCGCCGCGGCTAAGGTCGTCCCCCCGCCGCCGTCCACCGCAACGGCTCCGAACGCGACGCCTACGGCCAGACCCTCAGGGATATTGTGGAGGGTGATGGCGGCCAGCAGAAGGGCGGAGCGATTCCACGACACCTGTATGCCCTCGGTGTGGTCGGACGTGAGCCCAGGATGCAAATGGGGAAGAATGCGATCCAGAATGAATAGGAACACACCTCCGCCGGCGAACCCGGCCAAAGCTGGGAACCACGCGGGGATACCTGCGCCCTCGGCAAGATCCATGGCCGGAATGAGTAACGACCACACACTGGCCGCGATCATCACCCCGGCCGCGAAACCGAGCATGAGGTCGAGCCACCGGCGGGTTATCTCCTTCATGAAGAAGACCAACCCCGCGCCCACGGCCGTAAGCAGCCAGGTGAATATGGCCGCGAAGAGGGCTTGGACCACCGGGTTGAGTTGGATGAAGAAGTCCACGCTATGTCCATTCGACCAGAGGGTGATGGCTTCCTTGTGCGCCACAGACCCAGTTCCACTGTGCCACCGCCCCGGGTTTGATTACCGGACGAATGCGGTAGCAATATAGTAATCCCCGTTATCGGTCCACTTTGTGTCGGGGGCCCAAGGACCGACGAGGAGGAAAGAGGGTGTCCGAGAGCCACGACTACCGCGAAACGACGGCGGCCGGGCTACAACGAGATGCTCAGCGCCATCAGGTCGATGGGGTTTCCGGGATAGCGAAGACAAATACCTTCATCGACCGTCCGCTGTTTCTGCCGCCTATGGATGCGACCTCACGCGCCGGCGGCTCCATTCGCCCTCCCCCAGTATCCCTCATCCACCCGTGACCATGGCGGCGAACAGGATGCTCGAGCCCGTCCCGGTTCGCCCACTCGCCCTCAGAACGTATCTGAACGACTTCGGAGGAGACCATGAAAGAGACGACCACGTGGGTTGTTGCAGATCCAGATCAAGAGGACATGTTCTGGCCAAGCGAAGCGATGAAGCAACGAGCCTGGATGAGTGATCCTTCCATATACGAAGAGTCGGACAAAGATCCGGTGGCCTTCTGGGAGAAACTTGCCCGCGAAGGCCTGCACTGGTACAAGGAGTGGGACACGGCTTACAACGAGGCGCCACCCTATTTCACGTGGTTCCAAGGCGGCAGGCTCAACGCCAGCTATAACTGTCTCGATAGACATGTGAAGACGTGGCGGCGGAACAAGGTGGCGATAATCGGCGTGCGCGAGCCGATTGACGAACCGGCGCAATCCCTCACCTATTACGACCTGTATCGTGAGGTCAACAAGTTCGCCAACGTGCTGAAGAGCCTCGGCGTCGGCAGGGGTGACCGGGTCAGCATCTATCTACCCATGATCCCAGAGGCGCAGATAGCGATGCTCGCCTGCGCCCGTCTCGGCGCTCCGCACAGCGTGGTCTTCTCTGCTTTCGCTCCCGACTCACTCCGCAGCCGCATCGAAGATGCCGGCTCGAAAGTCCTGATCACTTGCGACGGCTACTACAGACGTGGCCGCCCGGTCAACTTGAAGAACAACGCTGATGACGCCGTAGAGGGCACCACCATAGAAGACGTCATTGTCTTCCGGAGGACCGGCCAAGAAGTCAACTGGGTGGAAGACCGGGACCATTGGTGGCACGAACTCATGGCGGAAGCCGATCCGTATTGTGAGCCCGAGGTCATGGATAGCGAAGAGACTCTATATATCCTCTACACGAGTGGTACGACGGGCAAGCCGAAGGGCGTCATCCACACTACGGGCGGGCACATGGTCCAGGCCCACTGGACGACTTTGTGGGACTTCGACCTTCATGATGAAGACGTTTTCTGGTGCACTGCGGACATAGGGTGGGTGACGGGGCATACCTACAATGTCTACGGCCCTCTTTCCGTTGGGGCCACACAGATATTCTTCGAGGGAGCGCCTGACTTCCCCGATAGAAGCAGAGTGTGGCAGATCGTAGAGAACCACGGTGTGACGGTCTTCTACACTGCGCCGACGCTGATCAGGATGTTCGCCGGTTGGGGCGATGAGTGGCTTAAGAAACATGACCTTTCCGGTCTTCGCCTTCTGGCCACCGTAGGCGAGCCGATCAACCGTGAAGCGTGGATGTGGTTCTTTAATAAGGTCGGCGGCGGTAGGTGCCCGGTCATCGACACATGGTGGCAGACGGAAACGGGCGGCACTCTGATCAACGCCCTCCCCGGTATCGGCCCCTTCATCCCCACAGTCGCAGGCAGAAGCTTCCCCGGAACGAGGCACGAGATCCTCGATGAACAGGGCAACCCGCTTGGTGTGGGTGAAGGTGGCCTCTTGGTGCAGAAGAGTCCGTTCGGCCCGGGGATGCTGAGGGGTGTGTACGGTGACCCAGAGATGTATAAGGACAACTACTGGACGGAGTACGGCGACAGGACTTACTACACCGGCGACGGGGCCAGACTGTTCATCGAAGATAACTTCCGCATCACCGGACGCGTGGACGACGTCATGAAGGTGGCGGGCCATCGGTTGTCCAGCGCGGAAGTGGAAAACGCAGTTTGCGGGCATCCTCAGGTGGCGGAGTGCGCAGTGGTAGCGGCGCCTCATGACATCAAGGGGACCACGCCCTACGCGTTCGTCCGGCTCAGCGAGGGAGAGCCCTCCGAAGAATTGGCCAAAGAGATCATCACCCACGTGGTCAAAGCGTTAGGCCCCACGTGCCGGCCGGAAAAGATCCTGTTCGCCGACGCGCTACCCCGGACGAGGAGCGGCAAGATCATGCGTCGCATCCTGCAGCGGTTGGTCAGCGACGAACCCATCGGGGACACCGTCACCATCGAGAATCCGGAGAGTGTAGATACGCTTAAGGCGTTGGTGGGCTACAGAGACAAGAGTTGACGATCGAAGAGGCACTGCCTGCGGCAAGGATATAAGGAGGAGTCATGGACCTGTTTGTTCGCGGAGAAGACGTCTGGGTGACGAGTATCGCCGACGACCCCGGCTCATTGGGGGCAACGTTGGGGTTGCTCAGCGATGCAGGCGCCAACCTCGACTTCATCATCTCTCGTCGCGCACCTGACGAACCCGGGACGGCCGCGGTCTTCGTCACCCCTCTGCGCGCCGACCATGAGGTGCGGGCCGGCGACGATGCCGGATTCTCCGTCACCCGCATGACGTACTCGGTCCGCGTGGAGGGCGAGAACACGCCCGGTGTGGCGGCGAAGTTGGCCAAAGCAGTAGGTGATGCGGACATCAATATGGTCGGCTTCTCGGCGGCCAAGCTCGGGCCGAGATTCGTTGCACATATCAGATTGGAAACCATGGAAGAAAGGGAAGCGGTCATCAAGCTGCTCTCGGCGTAGATACGGCCGCGCACGGGGTGGCAGCACGCTCGCCGGTGTAGGCCGGTCCCGCCCTCTGTCCCGTCGGGAGTTTGGCCCGGTAATAGTGCGGGAAAAGGTCGAAGAGTACGGTATGGCGACCCCTGGCCGCTCCCAACATGGCTGCTCGCCGCGTGACGAGTCCTGGGACGAGGTCTCAAAGGAGGCGCATTGCAGCTCGAGTTCGGCGGTCAAGCCACAATCGGCGCCTCCTGGCCGTTTCTTGCCTTCATAGGACTGATCCTGGTCACTGTGGCCGTCATCATGACGACGTCGTTCGTCCTCGGCCAACGACACCGGGCTTCCATGACCGGAGAACCGTATGAGTCGGGGGTGGTCGCGACCGACTTCCCGGCGGCGGGCTTCCCTCTAGAGTTCTACCGCATCGCGGTCTTCTTCGTGGTGTTCGATGTCGAGGCCGTCTTCATCTACGCATGGGCCGTGTCGCTGCGGGAGGCGGGCTGGAGCGGTTACGTCGTGATGCTGTTCTTCGTAGGCGTCCTTCTAGCGGCGCTGGTCTATCTGTGGCGATTGGGTTCACTCGATTGGAGGGCTACCTCGCGCAGGAGCCGTCAGGGATGACGGCAGACTCCGGACCACACGCATTGGAGGCCGAACGACTGGACGAAGCCGTCGGGCAGACGACGCTCCTTACCCGCCTTCAGGATGCACTGGCCTGGGCCCGCTCGAATTCGCTTTGGCCTTTCAACTTCGGCCTCTCCTGCTGTTTTGTAGAGCTGGCTACCAGCCTCACGCCCCGGTACGACATCGCCCGCTTCGGGGCGGAGGTCATCCGAGGCTCGCCCCGAGAGGCGGACCTGATGGTCGTAGCCGGCACGGTCTTCTTGAAGATGGCTCCGGTCGTCAAACGGCTCTACGAACAGATGATGGAACCTCGTTGGGTGATCTCCATGGGGTCGTGCGCCAATTCGGGCGGGATGTACGATGTCTACAGCGTCGTGCAGGGGGTGGACACATTCCTGCCGGTGGATGTATACATCCAAGGCTGCCCACCCAGCCCCACGGCGTTCATGCAGGGGCTGCTGCTGCTGCGCGAGGCAGTGGCCACCGAGCGCCGCCCGCTTTCTTGGGTCGTCGGCCCTCAAGGCGTGGTCCGGCCGGCCCGCCCCTCCAGGCGCGACGGCCTACGGGAGTCGCGCCTGGCCATGCGGGAGCTGAGCCCCCCGGACGAGGTCTGATCCGGTGGACGTCGCGATGGAACTCGCCCAACGCTTCCCCGATGCGTCGATCACCCCTCAGGTCACCGAGGATGGTATACCGACGGTGTGGGCGCCGGTGGAGGACCTCCTGAGCGTACTCGAGCACCTCAAAAAGGGCGTGGAAGGTCCCTACCGCACCTTATACGACCTCACGGCGATCGATGAACGCGTACGCACCCATCGGCCCGGTCAACCATCGGCCGCCTTCACAGTCGTGTACCACCTGTTGTCGTACGAACGGAACAGCGACGTGCGGGTGAAGGTGGCCTTGACGGAAGAGACACCCACGGTCCCTACCGCAACGGACTTGTGGCCGGCGGCCGATTGGTACGAACGAGAGCTGTGGGACATGTTCGGGGTGGATGTGGCCGGACACCCCCGCCTGCGCCGTATCCTCATGCCTCCCTGGTGGGAAGGGCACCCCCTGCGCAAGGAACATCCCGGTCGTGCCACCGAGACGGGGACCTCCAAACTCCCCATTGACGATGAACGCCATCAGGAGGCCCTGAGCCTGCGTCCCGAAGATTGGGGCCTCCCTCCGCTCGGGCCCGGCTCGCGGATGATGTATCTCAACCTGGGTCCCCACCATCCTGGCACGCATGGCGTCCTTAGGGTCATCCTCCAGTTGCGGGACGAGCATATCGTGGACGCTGCGCTCGACATCGGCTACCACCACCGGGGGGCGGAGAAGATCGGAGAGCGACAGACTTGGCACACCTTCATCCCCTATACCGATCGAGTGGACTACCTGGGCGGGGTCATGAACAACCTCCCCTACGTACTCGCCGTGGAGAAACTGGCCGGGATCGAGGCGCCCGACAGAGCGCAGGTCGTCCGAGTGATGATGGCCGAGCTCTTCCGCATA
This sequence comes from Actinomycetota bacterium, assembly GCA_012523095.1. Lineage (GTDB taxonomy): Bacteria > Actinomycetota > Thermoleophilia > RBG-16-64-13 > RBG-16-64-13 > RBG-16-64-13. Next base: position 6,231 of record JAAYJE010000100.1, read on the forward strand.
GCGAGCCACCTGGTGTGGTACGGCACGTTCGCCCAGGATCTGGGCGCCATGTCGCCGGTGTTCTACATGTTCAGCGACCGGGAACGACTCTTCGAGATCGTGGAGGCGGTTACAGGGGCCCGCATGCATCCCAACTGGTTCCGCATCGGGGGAGTGGCCCAGGATCTACCCGCGGGCTGGGAGAGGCTGGTGCGAGACTTCCTCGCCTACCTGCCGGCCCGCCTGAAGGAATACGACCGCTTGGTGATGGGCAGCCGCATCCTCAAGGCGCGGACCAAGGGAGTCGGCGAGATCAGCCTGGACGAGGCGCTCGAGTGGGGCGTCACCGGGCCGAATCTACGCGCGTGCGGCTTTGAGTGGGATTTCCGCAAGAAACGGCCCTATTCCGGCTACGAGCACTTCTCTTTCGACATACCCACGGCCTCGCGGGGCGACTGTTACGGACGGGCCCAAGTGCGGGTCGAAGAGATGAGGCAGAGCCTGAAGATCGTTGCTCAGTGCCTGGCCGACATGCCGCCCGGCCCCTACAAAGCCTCCCATCCGGCGGTCTCCCCCCCTCGCAAAGAGCGGACGATGCACGACATCGAGACACTTATCGCGCACTTCCTCACGGTCGGCTGGGGGCCGGTCGTACCCCCGGGAGAGGCGTTCGTAGGCGTCGAGGCCACCAAGGGCAACAACGGCTATTACGTGGTCAGCGACGGCGGCACGACCTCCTATCGCACCCGCATCCGGACGCCATCGTTCGCCCACCGGCAGGCCCTGCCTCTCATGTGTCGCGGACTTGAGATCCCGGACTTGATCGCCATCCTGGGGAGCCTCGATTTCGTGCTGGGCGACGTGGACCGCTAGCGACTACGAAAGGACAAGCCGAGAGAGCGAGCGATACTATGTTGACCGACGCCGAGAGACTCAGAATCGAAGAGACGTTCGCTCTGTACGAGAGCAGATCAGCCTCCGCGGTGGACGGCCTGTTGATCATCCAGCAGAGTCGAGGCTGGGTATCGGACGAGGCGCTTGCCGACTTGGCGCAGTTCCTTGCCGTATCCACGCACTCCCTGGAGAGCCTGGCGAGTTTCTACAGCATGATCTTCCGCCATCCTGTGGGTAGGCACGTGATCATGGTCTGCGAAAGCGTGTGTTGTTGGATCGCCGGCTCCGCCGAGTTAACAGCGTACCTGAACGACCGGCTGTCCGTCGGCTTAGGGGAAACGACGGCCGACGGACGCTTCACCCTGTTGCCCGTCGTATGCCTGGGCGCCTGCGACCGAGCCCCGGCGATGATGGTCGACGGCCGGCTGCACGGGCCTGTCGTCGCGGCCGACATCGATTCCATCCTGTCTCAATATCCATGAGGGCTGAGATGTGACGGACAGAAGATGATGGATAAGAGCACGCCCGCCGACAAGCCCCTTACCGGGCATCTGCGTGCCGACGGCCGGCCCCTGGGTCTTGGTGAGTATGTGAAGAACGGAGGCTACGGCGCACTGCGTAAGGCGGTCACTTCCATGGCATCGGCGGAGGTCACCGACGTGGTGACCCAGTCAAGGCTGGCGGGGCGCGGAGGCGCCGGTTTTCCCACCGGTCGCAAGTGGGGCTTCGCAGCCACCGGCCCTGATTACGCCGGGGCGAAATACTTAGTGGCGAACGGTGATGAGATGGAGCCCGGGGCCTTCAAGGACCGGGTACTGATGGAGGGCAACCCCCACCTCTTGCTTGAGGGGATGGCCATCGCGGCCTACGCCGTAGGCGCCGCGACGGCCTATCTCTTCATCCGAGCCGAGTATCGGAAGTCCGATCAGATCATGCGACGGGCGATTGCCGAGGCTCGGGAGGCCGGCTATTTGGGCAAGAGGATCTTTGGCTCCGGTTTCGATGTGGAGATCATCCCGCACTCCAGTGCGGGTCGTTACATATGTGGGGAGGGGTCGGCTCTGCTGAATGCCCTGGAGGGCGAGCGTCCGATACCTAGGCACAAACCACCTCACCAGACCAGTGCCGGCCTATGGAGCAAGCCGACGGTGGTCAACAACGTAGAGACACTGTGCTGCGTACCGGCCATCATCACCAACGGAGCCCACTGGTTCATCGATCTGGCGAGGTCCGGCGAAGGCGGCACCAAGCTGTATACGGTCAGCGGAAGGGTCAACCGTCCGGGCGCATGGGAACTTCCCCTGGGGACAAGCATCCGCGAGTTGCTCGAAGAGTACGCCGGAGGGATGCGGACGGGCCTGCATGTCACTGCCGTACTCCCTGGGGGGGGATCCACCGGTTTCGTTCTAGAGAAAGATCTGGATACTCCCATGGACGAAGCCTCGCTCCGCCAAGTGGGGAGCCGTCTGGGTACGGGCACCATCATCGTGTTGGACGACCAGACCTGCCCCGTGGGCATGCTGCACAACCTTGAGCAGTTCTATGCCCAGGAGTCCTGTGGGTGGTGTACCCCCTGCTGGCAGGGTCTGCACTGGGTGAGGGAGCTTCTGGGCGACATCGAAGGGGGCCGGGGCACCATGGCCGACATCGGGTTGTTGCAGTGGCATGTGGACCTCATCAAGCCCGAGCACACGTTCTGCGACTTGGCTCCAGGCGCCATGCAGCCGCTTGAGAGCGGACTCAGACATTTCTATTCCGACTTCGTGGCCCATGTGCGCGAGCACGACTGCCCCCGCAGGGCCGCGGGCCGGCGGTGGGGATAGGAGGCCGAGATGCCCACCATCTACGTGAACGGGCAGAGTTACGAGGTCTCCCCGGGCCAGAACCTGTTGGCGGCGTGTCTAGCTCTGGGCTTTGACCTTCCCTTCTTCTGCTGGCATCCGGGCATGGGGTCGGTGGGGGCGTGCCGGCAGTGCGCGGTCAAGCGGTTCAAGGATGAGAACGACACCGAAGGCGAGATAGTGATGGCCTGCCTCACTCCGGCTGAAGACGGGACCCGCATCTCCATAGACGACCCGGAAGCTGAGGCCTTTCGAGCCGGGGTGATCGAGTGGCTCATGGCGAACCACCCGCACGATTGCCCTGTGTGCGACGAGGGCGGCGAGTGCCATCTGCAGGATATGACCGTGATGACCGGGCACGTCTACCGCCGTTACCGCTACCCCAAGCGGACCTTCCACAATCAGGACTTGGGCCCCTTCCTCAACCATGAGATGAACCGCTGCATCCAGTGCTACCGGTGTGTCCGTTTCTACGCCGACTATGCGGGAGGCGATGACCTGGTGGCCATGGGCATCCGCAACCATGTGTACTTCGGGCGGCTGCACGACGGCAGACTGGAGAGCGAGTTCAGCGGCAACCTGGTGGAGGTCTGCCCTACGGGGGTCTTCACCGACAAGACCCAGAAAGACCACTTCGTCCGCAAATGGGATCTGCAGACGGCTCCCTCTATTTGCGTGCATTGCAGCCTAGGCTGCAACACCATCCCCGGGGAACGCTATGGGATGCTGCGCCGGATCCGGAGCCGGTACAACGGCAGCGTCAATGGCCACTTCCTGTGCGACCGAGGGCG
>JAAYJE010000101.1 GCA_012523095.1 Actinomycetota bacterium
CGTTCTCGATGCTCTCGGTGGAGTAGATGACCGGGCTTAAGAACATCCACAGCTGCACCAGGAAAGGGATGAGGTACTGCACGTCTCGGTACATGACGTTAAGCGCTGAGAGCCACAGGCTGACCCCTAGAGTGGCAACGATGACAAGGAGCAGGAACACCGGCACCAGGAAGACCCCCCAGCCAGGGTAGACGCCGAAGCTGACCATGAGGATGAGTAGCACCACGAAGGATATGAGGAAGTCCACCAGACCGGCAAGGACGGCGGAGATGGGGATGACCAGGCGGGGGAAGTAGACCTTGGTGAGGAGATTGGCGTTACCCACGAGACTGGTGCCGGAGCGAGATAAAGCCCCAGCGAAGAACTGCCAGGGTAGGAGGCCGGCGAAGCTGAACACCTCGTAGGGGATATCGTCTTCAGGAGATCCGGAGACCCCGAGAGCCCGGTTGAAGACCACCGTGAACACCACCATGGTGAGCACGGGCTGAAGGACCGCCCAGGCCACCCCTAAGACGGCCTGTTTGTAGCGTACGAGCACGTCTCGCCAGGTGAGGAAGTAAAGGAGCTCGCGGTAGGCCCACAGTTCGCGTAGATCGAGGGCCGACCAGCCGCGTTTGCGCTCGTAGACGGTGAAGCGGTCGGCGGCGGCCGAGACGGGAGTTGCGGAGGCAGACCTAAAGCTCACAGCACACCTATAGGGCTCTTGGACAATTACGTTGTCGCGTTTGATATCGGCGCGAACCGGCGTTTCGATAGATGCTATCAGACATGTTCATGAGGAGACCGAGATCGGCTCGGCTGTATCAGCCGGTCTAAAGGGCGTGCAGGCGACGGTCGATGTATCATCCTACGGTGACGCGTTGGCGAAGTGGAGGGCACGCATGTCTCACACTGTGGCCGCGGTGATACCCACCTATAACGCCAAGGCACTACTGCTTCGGTGTTTCGCGGCAATCACGGCCCAGACTCATCCCGTCAAGGCCGTCTACATAATAGACAATGCGTCTACCGACGGGACGCGCGAGGCCTTCATGGCTTCAGGTCTCGTCGAGAGACCACCGGCCGGTTCTGAGGAGGCGCGGCTCGGCACGGACAAGATCATTGCCCGCGACTCCCGTGGAGGGGCCGTCGACGTCTTCTACGTCAAGATGGACCGGAATGGCGGCAGTATGGGGGGATTCGCGGAGGGGATGAGGCGAGTCATCAAGGGTGGGTACGATTGGACCTGGTTGGTGGACAACGACTCCACGCCGGCCGACACTTGCCTGGAACGGCTTCTGGAGCATGCGGACGAAGGTGAGTTGCTCGGCCCGGCCGGCCTGGTTCCGGGAAGTGCCGAGACCCTGAGTTTCCCGTTGTGGGATAGAGCCCACTCCAGGGAGATCTCCACCCTGTCTGAGGCCGTAGCAGCAGACGCAGAGGGCGCGATCCAGCAGACGGTGTGTCCCTTCCACGGATGTCTGCTGATCGGCAGCGCCGTGACCCGAACGATCGGGACCATCAGAGAAGAGATGTTTCACTGGGGTGGAGAGGTCGAGTATGCATACCACGCCAGGAGGAAAGGCTTCCGGAGTCTCACCGTCCTGGATGCGGTGAACCATCATCCCCGCTACAACGTAGATAGGGTCCCTATCCTGCGCGATCGCCATGTCCTTGCTCCCGCGGGTAAACTACACAGTTACTGTTTCTATCGAAACAATGCGTTCATTCTCTGGCAGTATAAGAATAGGAGTCTCATCGTCGCTCGCCTGGTTGACTACACTTGGTTCTTCCTGGTCAAGAGGAGGTTCGACGTTCGCAGTCTTGCTCTGTTCCTACGTGCGACGGGGGCAGGCATCTTTGGTCTTTGGGGTGGTGAGCGGCGCTATGTTGATGCTCTGGGCAGATGATGTGGGTATCATGCAGCCGGTAGCGATTGCGGTCGGTGAGTGTCGTGAACCAGGAGTCTGAAAATGTCATTGGTTGAGACACAAGAACGACGACCGAGGGTGTCGGTGGTTGTTCCCAACTTCAACGGGATCCAGCACCTACCGGAATGTTTGGCATGCCTGTCTTCACAGTCATTCGACGATCTCGAGGTAGTCATGGTGGACAACGCTTCCACCGATGAGAGTGTCGCCTGGGTTCAAGAGCATCATCCGGAAGTGAGGATCATCCAGCGGGCGTTCAATGGTGGGCCGGTCATATCTACAAACGATGGGATCCAGGCTTCTCGGGGGGAGTATGTTGTGCTTCTTGACAACGACACCGCCTTCGACCGGGACTGGCTGGGGATACTCGTCAGGGCTCTGGACGAGCATCCAGAGTATGACTATGGGGTCTCGATGATCCTGCTGTACGGAGAGGACGACCTGTTGCAGTCGGCAGGTGAGATCTACAAGATCAGTAGGCTGTGCAGTGCGAGTCGCGGTTCCGGCCGCCCCGCGGCGGCCTATTCACAGATGCAGCGGGTGGTCGCAGCAGCTGGTAACGGCGCCATTCATCGACGCGAGATCTTTGATGACGTGGGGCTGTACGATGAGGACTACTACGCGATACATGAGGATATTGATTTCAGCCTCCGTTGCCTCATCAGGGGTAAACGATGCCTTTACGTTCCCGACGCACGGATCCGCCACAAGGTCGGACTATGTCGAGAGTCGTCACACGAGGCCCAGATGACCTTCTTGCGGAACGCTTCGATGATGGCGGCGAAGAATCTGCCCATGCCGTTGCTGGCACTCGGTATCTTGTCCATCGGCTGGCAGGAGTTTCGCTCAACCGTGCCTTTGCGTCCTCAGTACTATCGGTTCCTCCCTCAAACGTTTCGTGAATCGCGCGCACGAACACGCGCTCGATGGGAGGGACTTCGCATGGGGTGGGCGAAGCGACGGTCGGTATGGAGGTCGCGCCGGAACAGCAGAAGAGAGATATATCGCTGGCTGCTGCGGGGAGCAGGACCCGTCTGATGGCGGCAATGCCGCACTGGTTGGGGTTGGGCGAGCCTGCGGCCACGTGCGCGTGCCCGCGGTGAACCGCAGGTGAGCGCCACAGACCGCTTCAATTCCCTTGTTCGCCCCATCAGGCGCCTCCTCAGACCTGTGAGGCGGGAAGTCCGTATTCGGATCCGGAAGGTGGGTTATAAGGACTGGCTCGCGGAGATCTCGCGCACCCCGGGCACTGCGATTCCGGTTCAGTGTGAGTGTTCTCAGCGGGTTGCCAGCATCGATGGTGGGAAGCCGCGCGTTCTCTTACTGGCCGACTATCCCCAATGGGCTCAGGACAGGGCCGCGCAGGCGATCTCCCGGCGGCTGAGCGACGAGTTCGAGTTTCGAATCGCGTACGTATCCGAGGGCCCCGATCTGTCGGTGTGGGAATTCGATCTCATCTTCGTGTTGTTCTGGGGTGAAGAGCATCATCTCAAGTACGTCATGGATTCGCGAGGCATCATCAAACAGGTCAGTAGCCACCGTTGGGGGACTGAGAAGAGGTATGGTCTCCTGACCGCGAGCGAGGCTGTGTACGTATATTTCAGGGATGCTGGAACATTGACGGTTCCGTCACGACGTCTTCAGACCACGCTGTGGCCCTTTCGAGAGGTGTTCCTTGCTCAGAAAGGGTTCGAGCCAAGCGAATTCAAGGTGCTGGGCCCGCGGTCAGGCGAGCTCCGAATCGGGTGGGCGGAGAGCGTCAAGGACCCGACGAAGGGGCTTACAGACGTTCTGCTACCGGCGGCCGGCTCTGACTTTCAACTGTTCACCGCCGCGGGCGACCTTCGCCCAGACGACATGCGCGATTTCTATAATTCAGTAGACGTGATCTGTGTCGCCTCGACGGCAGAGGGCGACCCGCTCACACTTATAGAAGGCATGGCCTGCGGATGTTTCCCGGTGGCGGTGGATGTAGGCATCGTTCCGGAGTTGGTCCGGGATGGGGACAACGGACTCATCGTAGGTCGAGACTCGGACAGCTTCCGGGCCGCTTTCGAATGGTGTGCCGCTCACCTGGAGCACGTCCGTGAAGCAGGACTACGCAACGCACAAGAGATGCTCGAAACAAGGACTTGGGACCATGTGAGTCGGCAGTGGCGTGAGGTTCTGCGCCATGTCTATCGTGGTCTCTCGGGTCCGCCAGACCCGCGTTAACTGCCGGGATGGTGACTACCGGAACATCCGGTCGAGTGTGGCAACTATCAGCATCTGTTGGGAGAGTAGCGCCGTTGAGCTTCGCCATTCGAGACGGGCACGGTTGTCGGCATTGTCCGTAATGCGGGTCCGTATGGTCTCCCGATCCCAGATGTCCGCCTTCAGATCGTCCACTAGATCGTGGAAAGCTACGCCGTCCCGGAGGAATTCCAGCTGCCACCAGCTTGGTCGAGGGATTGGTACCAGGCCCTTGGTCGCCGAATGGAGTCTCCATTGGGTCTGGTCACGAGTACGGCGCAGCAGGCGCGAGGCCTCTTGCAGAGGGATCGGCACGCTGGCGGGAATGAGCGTAGCCGCCGTGGACGGTTTGGCAAGATCCGGCGCGTTCCTTACAAGCATCAGCCGGTTGAGGTTGTTGTGGACCTTGATGTGCATCGGGAAGGATCCCGCGAGTCGAAGCAGTTCCCGACCGGCGAAAGGCAGCGAGACGTCCAGAGACCCTCGTAGGCTGAGTAGCATTTCCGTCTCCATAAAGGCTCCGCTGTATTCGTTCAAGAACGCTTCGATAAGTCGGGGGTAAGTTCGAACACCGCGAGCCAAGAGGCGACGGAGCCCCCACTCGACATCGGCATTGATCTCCTCGCGCACCCCGGGGACTTGATCCCAGACGGCCTGGGCTAGATACCAAGGTTTGTTCAGCCTTGGGAGGGAGAGCAGCTCGAAGGCGGCGGAGAAATCGGTCTCTGGGCCTCCATCCTCACCGGCTTTGAAGCCGGACATCTCTATCGCCAGGGACAGGATCTTTTGCATGCCCGCCTTCAGGTACGTTGGGCCGAGGCGTCCCCCCAGAGTCTCTCCGTACCCTCCGGTGACAGCGGTGCGTATCCCCTGGCCGGCGAAGTGTTCCCCTTCCATGAGAGGGCCAGCCCTTGTCAAGGTTGATCTTTGCATTCATGTCATTGTCGTCCGGTCCTTTTGCCCCAAGGAGAGTCGGCCCACCGGCCACGCTTCCATCCGCACTCGTTTGTGAGCC
>JAAYJE010000102.1 GCA_012523095.1 Actinomycetota bacterium
CCAAGCAGAACAAGGCCTTAGCGGGCAAAGAGGCGCAGATCGCGAAGTTGAAGAAGGAGGAGGCGGCCCGCCAGGCCAAGTTGGCTGCGGAGGCCCGGGCCCGCAAGGCCTTCCTGGCCTCTCGACCGGGCAAGGTGATCAGCTACGCGATGGACTACCTCGGCGTGCCCTACGTGTGGGGGGGGTCCAGCCCTCGGGGGTTCGATTGCTCCGGCCTCGTCCAGTACGTGTATGCCAAAGTGGGGATCTCGCTGCCTCACTCCAGCCGTATGCAGTACGGTTGCGGGACATCCGTGTCGCAGGGCCAACTTAAGCCCGGCGACCTTGTCTTCTACTATAACCCGATCCAGCACGTGGCCATCTACATGGGGAATGGGAAGATTATCCACGCCACCGGCTCACAGGTGCAGATAGGCAACGCGTTTCAGAGAGGCTATTGTGGGGCCTGTCGGGTGTTCTAGTGGTATGTTCAGGTTACTTGCTTCTTGATATGGACGACGAAGCCATCAGCCGCATACTTGAACAGGTGCGCTCGGCCCGGAAGTTCTCGGAGGCGGTCGAGCGGCTCACCGATGGAGCCCGAGACCTAACCGGCTGCGAGGCGGCCATGCTGCGCTTCAGGGTGGACGACTCTCTGACCCCGGGCTGGGCTCCCGCCGTCGTGGAGCGTGGCTTCGAATGTCGCTTCCTCCGCGATGAGGCCCTCATAGGCCTGGAGGAGTGCATGTGCGGCCGCGTCTGTCGCGGGCGCTTGGATCCGGACTTCCCATTCTTCACGCCGAATGGGTCGTTCGCGTGGGGCGACGTACAGACCATCGGGCGGGACTACCCGGTGGAAGCTCTCGGAGACATCCGGGGACGATGTATCCAAGAGGGTTTCGAGTCGGTGGTGATCGTGCCCCTCGTGGGCCGGGAGGGCTCGCCTATCGGCTGTCTGCATCTGGCCGACTTCGCGCACGGGAAGTTCGTGGACCACCTCGAGACGTTGGAAGAGTTGGGCCGGCTCAGTGGTCCGCTCCTGGAACATTTTCCCGCGGAACAGCGAGAGGCGTCAGTCATCAAGGCTGTGGAGACCGCCCTCATGCCCGAGGAGGTGGACGCGGTGGAGGGACTCGATGTCTCCGTGTCGTTCACCTCGGCTACGGAGACCGCCCGCCTGGGCGGCGACTTCTACGACGTCATCGAACTGGGGGACGGGAGGACCATCCTCGTGGTAGGAGACTATGCCGGTAAGGGCATCGGTGTGGCCGGCATGGCGGCGCGGGCCCGTTTTGCGATCGCGGCCGCCGCCACGGCCGGTGGAGTAGACGACCTCGACACCGTGCTGGCGACCGCGGAGGCCGCCCTGCGCGAAGGCTTCCCCAAAGGCGCGTTCGTCACGGTAGCCGTCTGTCGCTACTCACCGGACGGCAGGCTGGAAGCCGCCGTCGCCGGCCATCCGGTTCCTCTGCTCCTGGAACCCGGCGGAGACGCCGAGGAGATCGTGCTGCCTGCCAACCGGCCGGTCGGCGACTTCGGGGAGGCCCGCTTCCAGACCGGTTCGAGCGGACTGCCGCCGGATCATACGCTCCTTCTCTATACCGACGGCATCGTCGAGTCCCGGCGGGAAGGGCGGTTCTTCGGGGTGGAGGGCATCGCGAAGCATTGGCGGGAGGCTCCGGACATAGGACTGGGCGACCTCACCGCCGGGCTCTGCCGTGAGAGTGCGGAGTTCCACGAAGAAGGGAAACCTGGGGACGACAGACTGGTCTTGGCGGCGCGCCCGCTTGCACCCATGACGACTCAGACAAGGTCCCCCGACGCATCTGGCGCCGGATGGCCCCCTAGCTCCA
>JAAYJE010000103.1 GCA_012523095.1 Actinomycetota bacterium
CCGTTGAGGGCAGACGAGCCCACGCCGCTCGTACATCCGCAACGTCTGAGGATGCATCTCGGCAAGCTCAGCGGCTACGGATATCATGAAGACGGGTCTCATCTTGTCGTCAAACGGCGGCATGTGTTCTTCTCCCATGTTGCGCGATCTTTCTGCTATGGCTCATCGTGCCGCCCCTACGCCGACCAGCCGGGCCGACCGGCTCGGGGGTCTTTTTTGTACGACTGAGCGAACTTCTTGAGCAATTCTTTCTGTTCGCCGTTCAGGCCTTCGGGAACCAGCACCTTGATGCGGGCGAGGAGGTCGCCCTTCCCTCCGCCTCCCAGCTTCGGAGCACCCTTGCTCTTGATCTTGAGAAGCTTGCCGTCCTGGACGCCGGCGGGAACCTTCAGAGCCACACTGCCGTCCGGGGTCGGCACCCGCACACTGGCCCCCAGAGCCGCCTCGGTGATCGTAACGGGCACTTCCACCAACAGATCCGAACCCCGTCGCTCGAACACCGGACTCTCGTCCACCTGTGCGATGACATAAAGGTCGCCGGGCGGTCCGCCGTACGCACCAGGCTCGCCTTTGCTCTTGAGGCGGATCTTGGTGCCGTCCTTCACTCCGGCCGGCAGAGGTACGGTGAACTTCTTGAGCGCCCTAGTCAACCCCGAGCCACCGCAGGCGGCGCAGGGGTGCTCGATCACGGTCCCGGAGCCCCCACAACGACCGCACGGCTGGCTGAGCGCGAAGAAACCCTGGCTCTGGCTCACTACGCCCCGCCCCTTACACTGCGGACAGGTGGTCGGCGATGTGCCCGGCGCCGCTCCACTGCCTCGGCAGGTGTCGCACTGGACGGTCAGCGGCACGCTGATCTTCGTGGTCACGCCCTTGAGGGAGTCCTCAAACGACACTCTGACACCCACACTGATATCCTCGCCGCGCTCGGCCCGCTGCTGTGGCCGGCCGCCGCCTCCGAATCCCCCTCCGAATCCGCCGGCACCGCCGCCGCCGAACAGGTTGCCGAACAGGTCGGCCCAGTCGCCGCCCATGGGCTGCCCGCCCTGGAAACCACGGTAGCCACCGGCGCCGCCGCCCGGAGCGCCCTGGCCGAAGAAGGACGGTCCGGCGTCGTACTGCTCACGCTTCTGAGGGTCAGAGAGCACCTCATACGCGCTCGAGACTTCCTTGAACTTCTCCTCGGCTTTGGGATCGTCGGGATTGGCGTCGGGATGGTACTTCCGCGCCAGCTTGCGGTAGGCTTTCTTGATCTCATCTTGGGTGGCGGTCTTCTTCAACCCCAAGACATCGTAGTAGTCACGGGTGCCGGTAGCCATAACTCGGCCCCGCCGTTACCCTCTGCCGCCCGGACCGGCCTGCGATCCGCCGCCGCCCGGGCCTGCCGACACGACCACCCGGCCGGGGCGGAGCACGCGCTCGCCCTGCCGGTAGCCACGCTCCAGAACGGCCGCCACGACCCCTTCTTCATATTCTGAGGGCTGTACCGACACGGCCTCGTGCACCTGTGGGTCGAACTGCGAGCCCACACCCGAGATCTCCTCCACGCCGGTACGCGCCAGCAGATCCACGAACATGTCCCGGGTCATCCGTACACCGTCCACGACTTTGCTCTCTTCGTGATGTTCCGCGGCGTCGAGCGCCCTTTCCAGATTGTCCAGCACCGGGAGCACGTCGGTGAGCAGGTCGCATTGCGCGCGGTCGCGCGTCTCGAACGACTCCCGAGCGGCCCGCTTGCGGTAGTTGTCGAACTCCGCGCGGAGACGAAGAAGGGAGTCTGAGAGGCCGTCACGCTCGACCACCAGGTTGTCTCGCTCGCCTAGCAGGGAGTCGCGTTCCTCCCTAAGGGAGTCGCGTTCGAGGGTGAGCTTCCCAAGATCGGTGTCGAGGAGGTCGAGCCGGGCCTGGAGGGTTCCGGCATCGGCTCCGGCAAACGCTTTCCCTGCACGGGTCCGGCCTTGCTGGACGTCGGCTTGGCGCCCGTCCTCAGCGCCTCCCGGATGGCCGGCCTTGGCGCCGCGCACAGCGGCGGCCCCGGCCGGAGCGCCGGCACGCCCCGCGTCTGGGCGCGCGCCTCCACCCTGGGTCGTACCTCGGGGAGGCTCGTGGTTGTTGATCGGTATCTGTCTCTTGCCTGTCATGGGCCTACGCCTTCATTGTCGGGGCCCCGGCGCAGAACGCCGCGCCCGGGGACTCCTGTTTGCGCCGGGCGGCGGCCACCGGCCGCCGCCCGCATGCCTTCCGCTCCTGTCACGCCATTCTACGACGTGACATCACTTCACTGCGCACCACCGTTACGCACTCTCGGTCGCGGTCGCCTCCACGGTCTCCGGCTTGTGCTCGCCTATCGCCACTTGGATCTTCTTGGGTTTGGCGATGTCGGCCTTCGGAACAACCACCTCGAGCACGCCGTTCTCA
>JAAYJE010000160.1 GCA_012523095.1 Actinomycetota bacterium
ATGGGTCCTTCAGCTACAAATCCAAACCCAACTACAGTGGTACGGACACCTTCCAATATGAGATCACCACCACATCGGTGATTAACGGTGTGACGGAAGTCCTGACCGATACCGCCTGGGTGACCATTATCTACGATACCACCCCAAGCCTGGCCATCAACAAAGAGGCCCAGGAAGATTCTTTTAAGGCAGTCGGTGACGTGATTCCCTATGAAATCACACTGACCAACACAGGCAATATCACCCTGACCGGTGTTTCGCTTTCAGATTCGCTGATCAGCAGCCTCACCTTGACCCCCAATGTTTCAACGTTGGATCCGGGAGAAAGCATCACGGCAACAGGTTCTTACACCATCACACAGGCGGACTTGGACCGCGGGTATGTTCTGAACACAGCGACCGCCAGCTCCAACGAAACAGACGACATCACGGATGATGCCCGTGTCGATGCCGAACGAGACCCTGGCCTGTCGGTGGAGAAGAAGGTCAAGAAGACCGGCACCTCGGATGCCTTCGCGGACGCCATCAGCATCGACCAGACCACACTTGTAACGTTCCAGGTGACTGTTAGCAACACGGGTAACCTCACCCTTAACAGCCTCAAGGTTTCGGACAACCTGATTCCATCAGGAACGCCCGTCACCGTGGAACCGGGTGGGCCCGCAACCTTTTCAAACGACGGATCAGGGCACGGTCAACTTTTACTGGCCAATCCACTGGCACCCAACCAGTCGGTTGTCTTGACCTATACCCAGGAGATTACTTTTGACGAATCGGCCACAACTGAATTGACCAATACGGCGACCGCAAGTGGCATCCCTGCTGGCGATGAAACCCCCATCACGGATTCCGACACAGCCAAGGTCAGGATGCCCAAAGTCAACATCACCGTGATCAAAAACTGGGAAGACGCATCTGATGAGGACGGCTTAAGGCCTGATGAAATCTGGGTTCAGTTGAAAAGCAATGGAACCCCCCTTGACGACTCGGTCAAGCTGCACGCGGGAAACAGCTGGAGCCACACCTGGTCCAACAAACCCAAGAACAGCAACGGATCGGCCATTACCTATACGGCTCAAGAAGTTGAGGTGCCAGACGGCTATGACGTCAGCTACCCTGACCCGCAGCAAATCGACGGACAGATCTCCCTGACCATTCGAAACATCCACCAGGCAGGGACGGTCGAGATTTCAGCGGAAAAACGCTGGGAGGATTTCGGCAACCGCTTTGACACCCGGCCGGCGTATATTATGGTTCAACTGCTCAAAGACGGGCATGCAGAAGGCGATGCCGTTAAACTGGATAACAGCAACAACTGGAGCCACACCTGGGCCCCACAAATCCGTTACGACGGCACCCGTGAGATTGCTTACAGCATCCAGGAAATTGAAGCACCAACCCACTATGCAGCAAGCGAGCCTCAATCAGAGGACGGGCACCACTTTGTCATCACCAACACGCTCGACAAGTTCAAGATCCAGTTGATTAAACGGGATGGCTGTGACAAGCAGACGCGCCTTGAAGGAGCAAGTTTTGAACTGAGAGCGGCTGATGCAAGCAGCGGCGGCTGGCAGCCCGGACAACTCCTTGAAAACCTGACAAGCGACAGCCAGGGCCAGGTGCAAACCAACAATTTCTATGCCCC
>JAAYJE010000104.1 GCA_012523095.1 Actinomycetota bacterium
CAGATCGATGCGTTCCTCCTCGGAGGTGAACAGTAAATGGCAGACGAGAACTGGAAACCCAAGATCATCGCCATCATCTGCAACTGGTGTTCCTACGCCGGTGCAGACCTTGCTGGCGGCGCCCGCATTCAGTATCCGCCCGACATCCGCGCAGTCCGCGTGATGTGTACGGGCCGGATCGACCCCCTCTTCATCCTGAAGGCGTTCCAGAATGGGGCGGACGGCGTGCTGGTCTCCGGGTGTCACTTCGGCGACTGCCACTACCTCGAGGGCAACTATAAGGCAGCCAAGAGGATGTTCCTCTTGAAGAGTGTCCTCAAGAACATCGGTCTTGACGATAAGCGTCTCAGGATGACCTTCGTCTCTGCATCCGAGGGTGCAAAGTGGGGATCAGTCATGACAGACGTCGTCAAGACCGTCAACGAGCTCGGGCCAAGCCCGCTCACTGAACTTGCCAAATAATATAATAATCAAATAATAATAGACAGGGGATATATAACAATGGCAATCAGAGTCAACCTGATTACGGGTCGCACCATCCAGCAGGGGGTGGCGATGGAGGCGGGGAAAGAAAAACCCGCCTACGCCACCGCCTGCGGGATCATCGAGCTTGACCCGACGGACTTTAAGAAGCTGGGGGCGTTCCGCAACACGAACGTACGCGTCACCAGCGAGCATGGCAGTGTCGTCGTCAAGGCAGTCGAGGCAACCCAGGGACCTCATCCGGGTGTGGCATACATACCGATGGGGCCGTGGGCGAACATGGTGGTCAATCCGAACACCTACTCGACCGGCATGCCAACGTTCAAAGGCACACCTGTTGAGGTGGAAGTCGCCAAGGACGAACCGGTCTACAGTTCCCTGGAACTGGTCCGTAAGGCATGCAGGGGTGAACTAGCATGACAAAGACGGTAACTGACGTAATCTGCCCGTTCTGCGGCACGCTCTGCGACGACCTTGAAGTCGTCGTCAGTGACGACGGGAAGCAGCTTCTCGAAGTTTACAACGCGTGCGCGATCGGTGCTGAGAAGTTCCTCCATTCCCAGGCAAAGGACCGTATCACCCGGCCCCGCATGCGCCAGGAAGACGGAACCTGGAAGGAGATCACCTACGACGAGGCGGTCGAGTATACGGCAAATATGCTTGCCGACGCCAAGAAGCCCCTGATGTACGGCTGGAGTTCCACGAACTGTGAAGCCCAGGCCGTCGGGGCCGAGATCGGCGAGGCCGTGGGAGCGGTCATGGACAACACCGCGACCGTCTGCCACGGAACATCCCTTATCGCGGTTCAGGATATCGGTATCCCGAGCTGCACGCTCGGTGAGGTCAAGAACCGGGCCGACCGGGTCCTCTTCTGGGGATGCAACCCGGCACACGCTCACCCGCGGCACATGTCCCGCTACTCGATCTTTCCCCGCGGATTCTTCACCGGCAAGGGTCACACGGGCCGCAAGGTGATCGTCGTCGACCCGCGCCCCACCGATACCGCGAGCCTGGCTGACATCCACCTGCAGATTGAGCAGGGGCACGACTACGAACTCTTCGACGCGCTCCGTGTGGCGTTCAAGGGCGAGAAACTCCCCGACGTCGTCGCAGGAATCCCGAAAGAGAAGATCTACGAGGTTGCCGAGACACTCAAGAGCGGCCGTTTCGCGATCATCTTCTTCGGTATGGGTGTGACCCAGTCGATCGGGAAGAACCACAACATCGATGCAGCCATCGCGGTCACCCGTGACTTGAACGAGTACACGAAAGCCGCCATCATGCCGATGCGCGGGCACTACAACGTCACCGGCTCCGGCCAGGTCTGGGGCTGGCAGTTCGGGTTCCCCTTCGCGGTGGACCTCTCCCGCGGGTTCGCCCGCTACAACCCCGGCGAGACGACCTCCAACGACCTGCTCCGCAGGGACGAAGTGGACGCCGTCTTCGTCCTCGGCAGCGATCCCGGTGCGCACTTCCCCTTCAACTCCGTGAAGAAGATCTACGACCTCCCGTCGGTCGTTATCGACCCCCATGAGACCCCGACCTCTGAGGTCTGCAAGGTCCATGTCCCGGTCGCCTTCGTTGGCGTCGAGATAGGTGGGTGTGCATACCGCATGGACAACGTACCGATTGAGACCAGAAAGGTCGTTGATGCCCCCGAAGGCATGATGACCGACGAAGAGTTCCTCACACGCGTCCTCGCACGCGTCAAGGAACTCAAGGGGGTATAAACGATGGCAGAGTATCTCATTAAGAACGGTTTCATCTTCGACCCGGTTCTCGGGATCAAGGGAGATGTGGCCGACGTCGCCATCAAGGACGGCAAGATCGTCGAGACGACTGCTCTCAGCAGCCCGAAGGTCATCGATGCCACGGGTAAGACCGTCATGGCAGGCGGTGTCGATGTCCACGCCCATGTTGCCGGCCCCAAGGTGAACATCGGCCGCAACTTCCGTCCGGAAGACAAGCTCTTCAACTGTACGCCCGGGCACGGCATCGAGCGGATGCAGGGCGGGTTCTCGGTTCCGACGACGATCCGGACCGGCTACAACTACGCCCACATGGGCTATACCACCGTGATGGAAGCGGCCATGCCGCCGCTCTATGCCCGGCACACCCACGAGGAGATGCGTGACACGCCGATCCTCGATCAGGGCGCTTACCCGGTCTTTGGGAACAACTGGTTTGTACTCGAGTACCTCAAGAACCACGAGATCGAGAACACCGCTGCCTACATCGCCTGGCTCCTGCGAGCCACGAAGGGCTACGCGGTCAAGGTTGTCAACCCCGGCGGCACGGAAGCCTGGGGATGGGGCCTGAACTGTGATAACGTTCACGACCCGGTCCCGTACTTCGACATCACCCCGGCCCAGATCATCAAAGGCCTCATCGAGGCGAACGAGTACCTCGGTCTCCCGCACTCGATGCACATGCACGCGAACAACCTCGGGAACCCCGGCAATTACACAACGACGCTCGACTCGTTCAAGCTCTCGGAGGGTATCAAGCCGAACAGCAAGTTCGGCCGCGACCAGGTGATGCACCACACTCACGTCCAGTTCCACTCCTACGGTGGCGACTCCTGGGCGAACGTGGAGTCCAGGGCCAAGGATATCATGGGCTACGTGAACTCCCACGACAACATCACCATCGACATGGGTCAGGTGACGCTCGACGAGACCACGACGATGACCGCCGACGGACCGTTCGAGCACCACCTCACCGAGCTGAACCACTTAAAGTGGGCGAACGCCGATGTGGAACTCGAGACCGGCTCCGGTGTCGTGCCGTACCTCTATAGTCCGAACATCAAGGTCTGCGGCATCCAGTGGTGCATCGGCCTCGAACTTGCACTACTCGCAAAAGACCCGATGCGGATCTTCCTGACCACCGACCACCCGAACGCCGGGCCATTCATCCGCTACCCGCGGATCATGAAGTGGCTCATGAGCCAGGAGGCACGTGATCAGCAGTTCGACGCCTTCAAGTACAAGGATAAGGTCATCGAGGCGACCAACCTCGCCGGAATGGACCGCGAACTCAATCTCTACGAGATCGCACAGATGACCCGCGCAGGACCGGCAAAATCGCTCGGTCTTTCGCACATGTACGGCGGGCTTGCGCCCGGCCTCGATGGTGATGTTGCCGTCTATGACTTCAACCCGAACGAGCCCTACGCACCCGACGACATCGAGAAGGCATTCTCGAACGCAAAACATCTCTTCAAGTCCGGCGTTCAGGTCATCAGCGACCACGAGATCGCGAACAACGGCAACAAGCGGACGCTCTGGGTGAACGCCAAGGCCAACGAGAACCCACAGGTGATGCGTGACATCAAGGAAAAGTTCCTCCGCTACTACACCGTCACCTTAAACAACTACGAGGGTAGCGGGCACTATCTCCGGAACCCGCACGTGATTGAGGTTGATGCCACACAGTGAGGTGAGAGAAGTATGGAAACAGTTACACTCACCATAAAGAACCAGCCCGGGTTGTTCCTCGAGGCTGATAGCATCACCCCCGATGCGTTCGCTGGAAAGAAGGCGGAAGAGATCGTCGACCTCCCTGTTTATGTAGGGAGGGAACAGTTCCGGCTCGGAGACTACTTTGAGGTTTCCGGCAACGCCGGAGCGACCCCGGCAGAGACGAAGATCGTCGTCAACGGCGACCTCTCCCGGGTCAAGTACATCGGCATGAAGATGACCGCCGGCGAGATTGTTGCCAACAGCAACGCCGACATGTATGTCGGCGCCTGGATGCAGGGCGGTAAGATCACGGTGAACGGAAACGTTGACGCCTTTGCCGGAACCGGCATGAAGGGCGGCGAGATCGCCATCAAAGGCAACGCCGGGAACTATCTCGGCGCCGCCTACCGCGGCGACTGGCGTGGCATGGCCGGCGGGAAGATCACCGTCACCGGCAATGCCGGGAGCGATCTCGGTACCTTCATGAACGGCGGCGAGATCGTCGTCGACGGCGATGTCGATGTCCATGTCGCCACCCATGCCGAAGGCGGGAGGATCATCATCAAGGGCAATGCAAAGAGGCGCCTCGGTGGCCAGATGGTTGAAGGCGAAATCTACGTCTTTGGCAGCATCGATGTCATGATGCCCGGCTTTGCATACCGTGAGGATGTTGATGTCGATGTGGACGGCATCAAAGGACGGTTTGCTCTCTACGAGGGCGACCTCGGAGAGCGCCACCGGAAACGAAAGGGTCAGACGATCTACGCTAAGCTCTACCAGCGGATCGAGGCCTGAACTCCTCTTTTTTTTTGCGCCCCGCGTACCCGGTACCGGTCGTCGGAGAGCAGCCGCGGCCAGAGTGAAAATCGTAACACGAAATAACAAATTTTCGCTACCCAGATGCTACGGCAGGAGGGGCACGATACGCATACAATTCTCTGTAATCGGCATTTTCCCACCAGATATTTAATATCGGGCTCTGGATATATATTAGAACAGAGACATAAATAGCAATGCTTATATCATCAGAGGAGGGTACTATCTTTTTGTCCCAAGAGGACGTGCAGTAGTCACTATCAGACACAGTCAGCGATGCTTTTAGCGTTCACTTCACATTTCCGGAATGTATGCACATAAAGAGGGTAATGGAGGAAAATTATGGCAAAATACAAGGAAACGATTGACCTGTACGATGATGCAGGCAAGCAGTTGAAGAGTGGTGTGCCGCTCGAGAAGATCAGCCCCGTGATCAACCCGGCGACCAGGAAACTCATCGACCTCACCAAGAGGACGATTGCAGTGAACCTGGGCGGGATTCAGGAGAGCCTGAAGACCGGTAAGGTAGCCAAGGGATATGTTCTCGGGCGTGAGATGAACCTCGACATCATCGGCAACAAGGATGCTGTCATCGCCAAGATCAAGGAGATGGTCCAGGTCGAAGAGGGCGACGACACCAACATCCGCGAGTTCAACGGCGGTAAGCTCATCCTCGTCGAGGCTCCCAAGGCCCGTCTCGAGGCTGCATCCACCTACGACGCCGCGATCACCTCGGTCGCAGCCGCAACCACTTACGCGCTCGTCGAGCAGTTCGACATCGGAGCGTTCGACGCGGCGATGATCAAGGCAGCAGTCTGGGGTTCCTACCCGCACACGATGGACCTTTCCGGTGCCAACGTCACGTCCATTCTGTCGATCCCCCAGAACAACGAAGGTCTCGGCTACGCGCTCCGTAACATCCCGGTCAACCACGCCGTGATGATGACCGGCAAGAACGCGATGCAGGGTGCCGCACTCTCGTCCACCTTCGAGCAGGCAGGAATGTTTGAGATGGGTAACGCCATCGGACCGTTCGAGCGCGCCCAGCTGCTTACGTACGCTTACCAGGGCCTGAACGCGAACAACCTGGTCTACGACCTGGTCAAGAAGAACGGAGCAACCGGAACCATCGGTACCGTCGTCCAGAGTCTGGTCGAGCGCGGTATCGAGGACAAGGTCATTACTCCCGGCAAGAAGGGAGGATACTTCCAGTTCTACGACACGAAGGACCCCATGCTCTGGAACGCCTACGCCGCTGCGGGAACCATGGCAGCCACCATGGTCAACTGCGGTGCCGGACGGTTCGCCCAGGCAGTCTCCTCGACGCTCCTGTACTTCAACGACCTGCTCGAACA
>JAAYJE010000105.1 GCA_012523095.1 Actinomycetota bacterium
CGCCTCACGACACATCCCGGACCCGTTCGGAGACTTTGGTCACTGCACGCGCACGAGGAAGCCGAAGTGGCCAAAACCCGCGTAGACAAAGCAGGCCGCTGGTAGCGGACTTCAGGACCGCTGTCACCGTCCGCTCGGAGCGATGTTTTCATTGCCGCGAGTGCCCCTCAGACGCTTGACTTCACTCGGAAGACGGCTAGAATCATGAACAGAGTCCCGAGAGTTCAGACGCAGCGTCTGAGGTTCTTACAAGGGGACCCGCAGAGGAAACGCGGAGACAAATGGCCGCGAAGTACAGCGAAGCGGGGACGAAGTAAGAGTCGTTAAAAGACGAAAAGCGAGTTCGCTCGGGACTCGCTTCTCTTTCTGTCTTGAGTCCTCCCCGTCCGCGGGTCACGCGCCGGTCCACCCGGACTTCCTGTCCGGCCCTTCCGCTATGCTTCTCGCACAGCGATCCACCGAGACCGGAGGGGTCCGATGCTCATGTCAGCCGTGATCGGCGTTGTCATACTCCTGGCCTGCGTCGCGTACGTCGTCTACCGCAAGCTGTGCGTGACCAGACAGAGGATAGAGTTCGGGGCTCCACAAGACGGAGTAGCCGCCATCTTCTTGGACATCCAGGAAGACACGATACTGAGCCTCCATATCCAGTACGCGGACGGCTCGATCAGTGAGGTGCGCACTCTCAGGGCGGCTTGATGGCCCAAGGCGGCGTGACGGCCCAGGGCGGCGACTGCCGACGCGGTCCAACATCCAACGCTGCGCGTCCGCCATGTATCATCTCAGTAGCACGGCTCGAAGAAGGAGAGCTTGGTGGCCATTCGCGCTCAGAACGACGACTACCGCTTGATGGCTCTGGCCATCGAGGAGGCACGGAGCGCGGCTGCGTCGGGTGAGGTCCCGGTGGGCGCGGTGCTGGTCGTCGACGGAGAGGTCCTTGCCGCCCGGGGCAACGAGCGCGAGCGGCGTCACGACCCTACCGCTCACGCGGAGATGCTCGTGCTGCGTGACGCAGCCGCCATGGTAGGCGGTTGGCGTCTCAAGGACGCGACGCTATACGTCACCTTAGAGCCCTGCGCTATGTGCGCCGGCGCGATAGTGCTGGCCCGCATCCGGCGACTTGTCTACGGCGCCGACGATCCCAAGGCCGGAGCCGCCGGAACCATCTTCAATATAGTCGACCATCCGGCCCTTAACCATCAGCCCGAGGTCCGCGCCGGAGTCATGGCGCGGGAGGCGGCCGCGATGCTCCGGGAGTTCTTCGCCATCAGGCGCGAACGCGACCTGCTGTGACCGGCAACCCCCACCCCGAACACAGCAGCCGAGACGGCGCCTCTCGGCCCCTCACCACTTCTCCCGCACCCCCCGAGCCCGACGGCCGGCTCATCGTCAGTCTCGTCCTCAATATCATCATCACGCTGCTACAGGTCGTCGGCGGCATCATCGCCAACAGCTTGGGCCTGCTCTCCGATGCGGCTCACAATCTCAGCGACGTGGTGGCGTTGGGCCTGAGCCTCTGGGCGGTCCGCCTGGGCCGACGGCCGGCCACCCCTCGCCGTACCTTCGCCTACAAGAGGGCCGGGATCCTGGTGGCGCTGTTCAACTCAGCGGTGCTTATCGCCATCTCCGTCTACATCATCGTCGAAGCCGTCCGTCGCCTGCTTGATCCTCAGCCGGTCCAAGGTCTGTGGGTCATCGGATTCGCTGCCGGAGGACTCGTGATCAACGGCTTCGCCGCCCTTCTTCTTCGCGAATACCATCGCGATCTCAACCTGAGGAGCGCCTTCCTCCATCTGGTCGGTGACGCGGCCACCAGCTTCGGCGTCATGATAAGCGGCCTTGTGGTCTATCTATGGAAATGGAACTATGCCGATGCTGTCGTCTCCATCCTGGTATCGCTGTGGATAGGCCGGGAGGCTTTCGCCATCGTGCGAAGCACGGTGAACGTACTGATGGAGGGGACGCCGGAGGGGATCGAGCTCGCCGACGTCCAAGCGGCGATGCTGAGCGTTCCCGGAGTGAAGGGCCTGCATGACCTGCACATCTGGTCGATCTCATCGAATGACCTGGCGCTGTCGGCGCACATCGAAGTCGAGAATGTCGCACTTTCGCAGGCCGGAGCCGTCTTGGCCGCCGTCAAAGAGCTGCTGGCTCGGGACTTCGGCGTCGGCCACGCTACATTGGAACTCGAGACGGTGGACGGCGAGTGCGCGGGCAGCAGTTGTGACCTCCCGCCCAAACGCACGTAGAGGACGGCCACCTTCGGCCGAAGACTTGGAGCCGGCCGGCGAGAAGCGCGTGGACCGTCCCGACGATCATCAGCCGCCCGTACCTCTTGCTTCCCACCGTCCGGACCCGGCACGTTGACTCCGGGGCGATCCTGGGTACCCACGCTGTATGTGGTCTAGAGAAGGAGGCGACATGAGGTACGGAGTGACGGGAGCGACCGGGCTGCTCGGCCGCCTGGTCATCGAGGGATTGCTGGAGACACAGGCTCCCGGGAACATCATCGCCATCGTCCGGGACGAGACGAAGGCGGCCGATCTTGCTGAGCGCGGCGTGCGTGTGCGTGTGGCTTCGTATGACGACAGGCCCGTTCTCGATGCGGCATTGAGCGGCATCGACAAGCTGTTGCTCATCTCGGGTAATGAGGTCGGAAAACGCATCCCCCAGCACAAGAACGTGATCGACGCGGCCAAGTCGGTGGGAGTCAAGCACGTCGTCTATACCAGCGCCCCGAAGGCGACCACGTCGGAACTGGTCCTGGCCCCCGAACACAAGGCGACCGAGGAATACCTGGCCGGCTCAGGCCTCACTTACACCATCTTACGC
>JAAYJE010000106.1 GCA_012523095.1 Actinomycetota bacterium
GACCGGTAAGCGTGTGGCCGTCATCGGAGCCGGCCCCGCCGGCCTGACCGCCGCCTGGTTCCTCACCCAGCGCGGCCATCAGGTCACCGTCTACGACGGCCGCGAGGAGCCGGGTGGGTTGCTCCGCCACGGCATCCCCGAGTTCAAGCTCCCGTCGAAGGTCCTCGATGACGAATTGCAGCCCCTGTGGGACGCGGGGGTCCGCTTCGTAGGCGGATCTGAGATCGCCTATGCCGGAACCGGCGACGCCCCTTCGGACGTGCCCCAGAGCGCTGCGGGCCTCTTGAAGGCAGGGTTCGATGCAGTGGTGGTGAGCACCGGGAACAGGCCGACGCCTGAAAGCCGAGCAGACAGCGGCGTGAAGACTGCGGGCCGCGCCGCCGGTAGCGACGCGGTGCTGAATGCCATCGACCTGTTGGAACAGGCACGAAACGGCGAGGAAGTCGCCCTTGCCAAGAGAGTGATCGTGGCCGGTGACGGTGTGATCGCTCTCGACGCGGCACGGACGGCGTTGAGGCTTGGAGCGACTGAGGTCACAGTTGTCACCTCCCATGGAGCCGACGATTCCCCGGCCGGGGGCCGTGATTGGGTCGCTGCCGCCGGAGAAGGGGTCAAGTTCGAGTACGGTGTGAAGACGGCCAAGACGGAGGATCTCGTCTCCGCCGGGACGACGGTCATCGTCGCGACCGAGCCGTGCGGTGGAAAGCGGCTGGACGCGGATCCGTTCACCAGTCGCACTGTTGAAGAAGGTGTGTTCGCGGCCGGCGACGCAGTCGCCGGCGCTCAGTCGGTGATCCACGCAGTGGCGGCGGGTAAGCGCACGGCCCTGGCCGTGGACGCCTGGCTGCGGGGCGAGGACCTTGTGGCACTGGAGGAGAGACTGTCTTCGTACGCGGGTCTGCCGTACTTGGAGCAATTGAGGACGGCCGCCGAGTTGGGCGCGCTCGACCGGCGTCTGGCCGAACGCGCTCCGGTCTGGCTCAAGATGGGAGCGGCCGCCGAGCCGGCGGCCCGCGCCACCATGCCCAAGGTCTCCAAGGTCAAGCGTATAGCTTCGCTTGAGGTTGAGGTCGAGAAGGGCTTGAGTCCTTCGGCCGCCCAAGCAGAGGCGCAGCGCTGCCTACAGTGCGTATGCCCTAGCCTGGGAGACTGCGATCTGCAGCGGCTGGGCGTGGAATACGACATCACGTCCAATGAGCTGGTCACCAAGGACTGTCTCGTCCGCGACGTCGAGCCGCAGTATGAGCACCCGTTCATCAGACGCGACATGGATCGCTGCATATCATGCGGCCGCTGCGTGCGGGTCTGTCGCGATGTGGCCGGCCCTGCCTGCTACGACTTCACAGGCCGCGGTTTCGCCATGAAGGTCGACACGCCCTACAGCGAGGCCCTCCAGCTGGCGAACTGCATCAGTTGCGGCCGCTGCGTGAGCGTCTGTCCCACCGGGGCGCTCACCTTCAACCAGAGATCTTTGAGCTCCTTCCGAGTCGACGAGAGCCGGTGCATCCTTTGTGGCGCCTGTGTCGACGTATGCCCGGTGGATGCCCTCGAGAAGACGAACGACTTCGAGAACGCCCGCCGCCGATGGCTCGAGCTTGTCGACCAGGGCAGTCAGCTTGCGGGCGGCCATCGCATGTGTGCCGGATGCGGCGCCCCCATCGTCGTCCGCCAAGTCCTGATGGGCGCGAGCGATCCGGTGGTGGTCGCAGCGGCCACCGGATGTCTCGAGGTCAGCACTACCATCTATCCGTACACCTCATGGAAGGGTAGCTTCATCCACACTGCTTTCGAGAATGCCGCCGCTACGTTGAGCGGAGTCGAAACGGCCTTCCGCGCTCTCAAGAAGAAGGGAGCCATCGACGAGAACGTGAAATTCATCGCCTTCGGAGGGGACGGCGGCACGTACGACATCGGCCTGCAGTCCCTCTCGGGAGCCATGGAGCGCGGCCATAAGATGCTCTACGTGTGCTACGACAACGGCGCCTACATGAACACCGGCTTCCAACGGTCCGGCGCTACACCGACCGGCGCGTGGACCACTACCAGCCCAGTGGGCGAGGAGTCGGCCGGCAAACTGCAGCACCGTAAGAACCTAACCGAAGTCATGATCGCGCACGGTCTCAAGTACGTGGCTCAGGCCTCGCCGCACGACCCGCGCGACCTGGTCCGCAAAGCGGCCAAAGCGCTCGCCACCGACGGACCCACGTTCCTCAACATCCTGTCACCCTGCCCGCGCGGCTGGCGCTCGGACGGAGCGGAGAGCATCGACCTGGCCCGCGAGGCGGTCAACACCTGCTATTGGCCGCTCTTCGAATGCGAGGAGGGACAGTACCGGCTGACGTACCGTCCCCACCACAAGCTGCCGCTGGTGCCCTGGCTCAAGCGGCAGGGCCGCTTCGCCCACCTGTTCAAAGCGGACAACGAGTGGGCGCTGGCCAACATCGAGACATGGGTCGACGACGAGTGGGAGAAGCTGCTCCGCAAGTGCGGCGAGCCGAGCGAGGCCGAGTGGCAGAGGCACCTGCAGGAGCACGGCTGTCTGCTGCGCTGAGCCGAAGGGCCACAGACGGCTCTCGATACGTCCGATCAGAGAGGATGATTCACCGGGCGAGACCGCGTCGCAGCCTCGGCGCCTACAGGTTCAGTACTCCTCGTCGAGATCCACCATCCGCTCCCGCTTGGTCCGGGACCGGCGGCGCTTCGCCTCCAGCCGCTTCTCGTTCACCGTCTGGGGCACCTTGACGGGGACTCGCTCCCGCTCCTCCGCCAGCGCCTCGCGCAGAAGATCGACGAAACGCTGCACCGCAGCCTCGCGATTGGCGAGTTGAGTCCGGTGGCGCTGCGAAACCACCCTCAAGACGCCCTCCCGGTTGATCCGCCCGGCCAGACGCGTGCGGAGCGCCTGCCGCTGTTCCGCGGACAAAGAGGATGAGGCATCCACATCGAACAGCAACGTGACCCGGGTGTTCACCTTGTTGACGTTCTGACCGCCGGGACCACTGCTTCGAGAGGTCGTGAAGGTGAGCTCGCCCTCGGGGATGTCCAGGTCTTCGAGGATGCGGACCATCGTCATCCCCGCCTGAGTGAGGCGACGACTCCGCCCGTGAGCTCACCTATGGAGCCCAGGACAACGTCGGCCAGGGCAAGCGCTTCCGTCGTGGGCGGGTAGGCACGATGGGGCACCGCGATAACGGCGAGACCAGCTTTGTGCGCAGCCTGGATGCCGCTCGTGGAATCCTCCACCGCCGCCGAGTGTGCAGGCGAGGAGCCCAGACGCGCGCAGGCTTCCAGGTACACGAAAGGCTCCGGTTTGCCGCGCGCCACCTCGTCGGAAGAGACCACGACGGCGAAACGCCCACGAATCCCGGCCAGCTCCAACGCGTATTCGATCAACTCCAACGGTGACGAGGAGGCCACACCGAGGCGATACTCCTCAGACAGGGTGGCTATGGCCTCCTTAGCGCCCGGAATGATGGGCAGACGACGGGCATACCGCTCCCTCAGGCGGCCGACGACGCCCTCGTATATCTCCTGGTCGGAGAGTCGCACCTTGTTAACTTCGCGCATCCGAGCAGCCCACTGCATGGAGTTGTCCCCCATCAGAGAGGCCTGGTCGGTCTCGTCGTTCCAGTGCCCGCCGTGTGCCTCGGCCAGCTCGTGACGCACAGCGTTCCATTCCTCCTCGGTGTCGATGATGACGCCGTCCAGATCGAATATGACCGTATCGATGCTCATGGCGACAAGCTCACTACGCGTGTCTGTGGTTGCACGCTCCGTATGAGTTCTTCGATCTCAGGATGGCACGTGAAGAAGAGAACCTGGTGCCGTTCGGCGAACTCCAGCAGAAGCCGTGTCATCGCATGTCGTCGGTCCCGGTCAAAATTCACAAGCACATCGTCCATCACGAGGGGTATGGGCTCAGACCGTCGAGAGAACTCTTCGGCCAGACCCAATCTCAGACACAGGTAGAGTTGCTCGGCCGTCCCCCGGCTGAGCTGCTCGGAAGTCTTCTCTCCACCTACGGCATCGACTACGATCACTCCCTCCTCGTCGGCGGCCTGGATCACACGCACATATCGGCCACCGGTGACCAGAGCGAACATCCGGGAAGCCTCGGCCAGCACCAAGGGCTGGCGCTCGCGCGTGAACTTGGTCAGAGTCCGCCGAACAAGATCAGCCGCCAGAGTATTCACCCGCCAGCGACGAACCGCCTCGTCTAGATCGGTACGCAGTCCGGCCACCGCCGTTTCGAGGCCGGGCACATCAGAAGACAGTTCCAACTCCTCCCGCCGCCGCTCGATGTCGCCCTGAAGCTTCACGGCTTCATCGCGCGCATCTTGCAGTTCATCCAGCTTGACCCGCGACTCATCAAGGCGCTCTTCCCACCCAGGGACGTCGCCTCCCCTCAGGGTCCCCAAGAAGGCCTCGACTTCTGGGCCCCGGCCTGCCCGCTTCGTCAACTGCTCCTCTGCTTCGGCGACACGGCGCTTCAGCTCTTGACGGGCCTGAAACACTTGAAGTCTTTCTAGGAACGATTCTTCGTCGTCGACCGCGGCTTGAGCCAGGAGCGCAGCCAGCTGCTGTGAGGCCGCCTCGGACTCGCTTCTGAGATGTCCACCCTCCACCTCGAGCTCAGCAACGGCCTTGCGCACCGAGGACAATCTCTCCCGCCGCTGCGACTCCTCGGCGCACAAATCAGTCAAGGTGAGTAGACCGGTCTCCAGTTCCTGATGCAGAGACGATGAGTCCGACATACCGCCCTCCTCAAGCAGGCGGCCGGTCCGACTCTCCCAGCCGGCTATCTCGCCTTCAATGCCCACCAGGGCGGCACGGTCGCCGTCCAGACGGTACTTGACATCCTTCGCAGCCGCGACGGCCCGCAGGTACTCCTCCGCAGACGGCCCCGACAACGTCGCGGGTAGGCCCCACTCCCCCAGCCGAAGCGCGAAGTCGTGTTCGAGGCTCCGTCGGATCTCCTCAGCCTGCCCCAGCACGTCTCGAGCCACCTCCGCATCGTCAGCAGTGGAGCGCGCCAGCTCTTCCATCTCGGTCAGTCTAGATCGCTGGTTGTTCCAGCCGGCAGCCGCTTGTTTTCTCTCCTCCACCAGAGCGTCTATCCTTTCCAGCTCCTCCGGATTTGGAGCCTCGCACAGCCCCAGAAGACCGGCGGCGTCGGCGAGCGCGGCACGAGCCTGTTCGATCTCGTGTCGAAGCCGCTCGTGCTCGAAGCGTTCTTCCTCCATGAAGCGGACCGCCACGGCAGGAGACGACGAGTCCCCGTGGCGAGAACGAGCCGAGACCACCAAGATCCAAGCCGCGAAGAAGACCACCACGGCCGACAGCGCCAGTGGGACGGCCAGAGCCAGTTCGCTTGTTCCTCCCAACAAGAAGCTCCACTTGGCTATGAGCGACACGATTGCGGCGACAGCCAGGACCACCCCCAGGGAGAGTGCGACGATCAAGGGCACGCCCCAACGACTCCTTGCGCCCGTTGGCGCAGCACCCGGATCCACCAAGGTCGCCACTGCGCCAAGAGCAGCCTCACGCCCCTCCAGCGTAGCCTCTTTGGCAAGGAGGTCGCTCAGACCCGCGCGCAGAACCCTGACCGCCCCAGCTTGGGCGGCGAGGGCCGCCTCGTCGGGAATGGACATGGCATCCAGCGTTTCTTGTTGGCGGTCCCGTTCCGTCTTGGCACGCTTGGCGAGAAGGGCGGCGTTCTCCAAGCGCTCCGTGGCCTGTTTAGCGCGCTCGACCGCTTCGTCGAGCCGTGAGCGCCACTCGCGCACCTGCTCGATCCTAGGCAAAGACGTATCAATGTCGAGCAGCCCGGCCTCATCGAGGTCGCTCCCCAGCTCTCTCACAACCGCGGCGAGACGCCCTTCCTCCAGCCGGATCCGCTCCTGTAGCA
>JAAYJE010000012.1 GCA_012523095.1 Actinomycetota bacterium
CGCCCCGCGTGCTCTCGCTGGAAGCGGCCGTCGAATACATCGAGGAAGACGAGCTCGTCGAGGTCACGCCCAGCCAGATCCGCCTCCGCAAGGTCCTCCTCCAGGAGGTCCAGCGCCGCCGCGCGGCCCGGCAGCGGGCGTGAGCCGATCGCATCAAGACTTTTTCATAGGACCGAATCTCGCGAGCAAACGCGTGTCCGCGTTTAAGAAACACGCAATCCGCGTTTACGGCCTTGAGGTGTTCTGCCAAGAACGCCCGCAGTTGCCCGGTACGAGACATTATGTCATCCCCAGCGCCTTCATCGCCGCCGTCATCGGGTCCGAATAGAACACTGGGTCTACTCGCTCAACGATATCACCCGATACCTCTAAAAAATGTCGCTTGTTCTCCAGTGGGATCAGGGCCTTGCGTGCGCCGTTATCCATACCGACCTGTAACGGTTCGGCCAGGGACCGGAGCGGCTTGATGTTGCCCTGGATGCTCATGTCGCCGAGGATCAAGAGGCCGGACAGCACCGAATGCTTCTTGACGGCGGAGTAGACGGCCACGACCAGGGCCATCCCCGCCTCGCAGGGAACCCGGTTGCTCAGCAGGTCGATGGCCTCGACGTGGAAATCGGTCGTGTCCACCGCCTGGGCGATGCCCATCTTGCCCTTCTGGCCCCTCAGGTAGGCATACGCGCGCTGGATCGATTCTTTCATCGGCCCCTCGACACCACCGGCGATCTTGAGCTTGCCCGTACCGGGCGAGCAGCCAACCTCCAGACGGTACAGGCCAACCTTGCCCTGGTCATCCACAGATGCGGTATAGACTGACCCGGGAGCCAACGGGTCGGTCGAGATCATGTCCCTGCCGCCCTGTTCGGGGACGCCGACAAAACGCTCCTCGCGGGTGTCGTTGTCGAGGTAGGAGAAGGAAGTCTGGTGGTACTCGAAGGAACCCATCTTCTTGAGTTGTTCCTTGACCCGGCGGCGCCCTTCCAGGGCCGTTTCCAATAGCTCGGCGACATCCTCCCGAGTGACTTCCCCGTGCGGGTAGACGAGCTTGATCAAGCCCGAGACGGTCTTCCGCACCGCCTTCACGTCACGCGCATTGAGGTGCGAGCCGAGCGAGAAGAAGCGGTCGATGGTCTCCGTGAAGTTGTGCTTCCGGAGTTCCCGCAGGGCCTCGGCCAGGTAGTCCACCACGAACCCGTAATGGTCGGTAAAGAACTCGACTTTCATCTTGGGCACCTCCCAGCCGGGGAGGTAATAGTGGATGCGGTCCAAGAAGGCCATGTCCTCGCGGATCACATCCGGCATCGGGACGAAGAGGTGGGACGACCGGACCATGACTTCGACCGGCTGATTCGTGTTGCCGAACATGGCGATCGACGCCATGCCCGACATCGATTCCTTGCCACGGGCGAAGGCGCCGGACTCGCAATACGTCTTGAGCGTCGTGACCACTTCCTTGGGCATCTTCTGGAGGTCGGCGACCTCGTCAAAGCCGATGGCGTCCCACATGCCAACCAGGCCGATCTTGCCCGAGGCCATGTTATAGAACAGGTTGGCCACGGTCGTCGGCCCCGTCAGCAGGATCGTGTACGGCGACAATTCCTGGTAGGCGTAGCTCTTGCCCGTTCCCCGCGGCCCGAGCTCGACGAGGTTGTAGTTGTGCTCGCAGAGCGGCAGCAGCCGCATGAGGAACAGCAGCTTCAATCGTCGCTCGAAGTGCAACGGCTCCATGCCGATCGAGCGCAGGAGCAGGTCAATCCACTCGTCCGTGGTGAATTCCATCCGGCACCGGCGGTACTCATCCAGGTCGAACGATGCGACTTGAATCGGCTTGAGATCATCGATCCAAAACGGGCTCTTCTTCCCCTTCGCCTCTTCGTCATACTGGTGCCGGATGTTGACCTGCGCCCAGATCCCGCCCATCAGGAGCCGGTCATACTGCCGCATGTACTGTTCCGGGACGTGAACGAATTTGTGGCCGAAATTCACGAATTCGGCCCAATGCTTGTCGTCGTCCGAGAGATAGCGGACCTTGATCTTGTCGATCAGCGTGTACTTTCCCTTGTCCCTGACCTTCGACTGGACGGCGTTGGCTTCATCAGGCCGGACGAAGTTCTCCGAGAGGGTTGTATTGATGACCCGCAGGCCGGCTTCGATCGCAGCCGGATCGTCCGTCGCGCAGTACTTGCCCAGCAAGTATTCGAGCACGAAGACGGGGACGTTCGCCCCAACCTTGACCTTGCGGACCAGGTCCTTGCGGACCACCTTGCCGGCGAAAATCGAGGTTGCTTTGCCATCAAGTCCGGGCATGTCTGACCCTTCATAGGGAAATGGCGACCTCGATCCGCTCGAGGGTCGCCAGTTCGATTCCGCTCGATGCGTCAAGGAGCACCACGCTGACCGTCTTCTGTGAGATCTCCTCGATGAGCATCATGGCGACGGTGTTCGATTCGATTTCCTGCGGTTCCCCCTCCCGGAGGCGGAGTTGGACCTCGCCGGTGGCGTCCTCGAACCCGTAGGAGGCGCTGACTGGCCGGGA
>JAAYJE010000107.1 GCA_012523095.1 Actinomycetota bacterium
CGACGTTGCTGCTAGGTGGTATCCGCGACATCCTCATCATCTCCACACCGCAGGATCTACCTCGGTTCGAGGAGCTCCTAGGCGATGGTTCGTGGTTGGGTGTGTCATTCTCCTACAAGGCCCAGCCGCGTCCGGAAGGACTGGCCCAAGCGTTCATCCTCGGCCGGGATTTCGTCGATGGCGGCCCTTCTTGTCTTATCCTTGGTGACAACATCTTCTACGGGCACGGGTTTGTGGAACACATCCGCGCCGCCACCGAGATATCGGAAGGCGCCCTGATCTTCGGCTATCAGGTGAATGATCCCAGGCACTACGGTGTGGTGGAGATCGCTAAGGACGGACGCGCACTCAGCATAGAGGAGAAACCCAGCGAACCGCGGTCCGGCTGGGCCGTGCCGGGTCTCTACTTCTACGATGGTGACGTGTGCGATATCGCAGCGACGCTCAAACCCTCCGCCCGTGGCGAATTGGAGATCACCGATGTCAACCGCACCTATCTGACCGGCGGACGGTTGCAGGTGCAGAAGATAGGGCGGGGTGTCGCCTGGCTGGACACAGGCACTCATGAGGCCCTGCTCAAGGCATCACACTTCATCCAGGTCATTGAAGAGCGACAGGGTCTGAAGGTCGCCTGTCTGGAGGAGATCGCCTACCGCCAAGGCTTCATCGACGGGGCGGCGCTCGAGGCTCTCGCCGCCGCCATGAAGGGCAATGCATACGGCCGCTATCTGGAACGAGTCCTCAAGGAGGAGCCATGATCGACGGCGTGATGGTCAAGCAGCTCACGGCGATTCCTGACGATCGTGGACGCCTCATGGAGATCATCCGTTCAGACGACGAGCACTTCCTGGGCTTCGGCCAGGTATACATGACCACGACATATCCCGGCGTTGTCAAAGCGTGGCATATGCACAAGCTCCAGACCGATCACATGTGCGCCGTGCACGGTATGTTCAGGGTCGCCCTGTACGACGCCAGGGAAGATTCCCCCACCTACGGGGAGCTGCAGGAGGTCTATATGGGCGTCCATCGGCCGGTCTTAGTGCGTATCCCCCCAGGCGTATACCACGGGTGGATATGTGTCTCTCAAGAAGAGGGCATCGTGGTGAACACCCCCGACCTCCCGTATGATCGCGGGAACCCGGACGAGTACCGCCTGCCTTTCGATAGTGCTGAGATCCCCTACGACTGGTCTCGAAGGATGGGGTGACCGACATGTCGGAGTATGTGCCACGTAAGCTGTTGGTGACGGGCGGTTGTGGGTTCATCGGCTCCAATTTCATTCGCCATCTCCTAGTGACCGATCCGTCGGTGACCATCGTCAACCTGGACGCACTCACCTACGCCGGCAACCCCGAGAACCTCGTCGACGTCGAGAACGATCACGGCGAACGGTACCGCTTCGTCAAGGGCGACATCCGGCGGGCGGAAGATGTCGAAGCCGCTATGAGCGGCTGCGACACAGTCGTGCACTTCGCCGCCGAGAGCCACGTGGACCGCTCTATCTCCAGAGCGCATGACTTCATCACCACGAATATCGAGGGCACTTACGTCCTCTTGACGGAGGCGCGGCGTGTCGGCGTCGACCGATTCCTTCACATCTCAACCGACGAGGTCTATGGCTCCATCGACTCGGGCTCTTTCGACGAGACCGACCGGTTGGCGCCTTCGAGCCCCTATTCCGCGTCGAAGACGGCGGCCGACCTCCTCGTGCTCTCTTATCACGTGACATTTGGCCTACCCGTGGTGGTGACTAGAAGTACCAATAACTTCGGTCCCTATCAGTTCCCAGAGAAACTGATCCCTCTTTTCGTGACCAATCTCCTCGAGAACGAACCGGTGCCTCTCTATGGAGACGGCCTCAACGTACGAGACTGGATCTACGTACTCGACA
>JAAYJE010000108.1 GCA_012523095.1 Actinomycetota bacterium
GCGGCTTTGGTCGCCATGGTGCCGCAGGGGTTGGTGCTCCTGACGAGCATCGCCTTCGCGGTGTCGGCGATAGTGTTGGCACAGCGTAAGGTCCTCACCCGCGAGTTGCCGGCAGTGGAGGGACTGGCGCGGGTGGACGTGCTCTGCATCGACAAGACCGGCACCATAACCGAGCCTCATCCTGCCTTCGAGCGCTACGAGGCGTTGGACGCCGACCCCGGCCGGGACACGCTTGCGCTGCAGGTGCTCGGCATGATGGCGGCCACGGCCTCCGGACGCAACTCCACGCTCGACGCCATCGGGGCGTCACTTCCGGCGCCATCCGGCTGGATGCTGGAGGACTCGGTGCCCTTCTCGTCCGCCCGCAAGTGGAGCGCAGCCCGTATCTCAGACCGCGGCTCCTGGGTGCTCGGAGCACCCGAGATCATCGCGGCGAACGGCGCCACGGCCGCAAACGAGCGGGCGCGCGCCCGTGCGGCCGACCTAGCCGACGACGGCCTTAGAGTGCTTCTACTTTCCCGCAGCGAAGCCCCGCTGGACGGAGAGACACTGCCGGAGGGTCTGCAACCGCTCGGCCTGGTCGTACTCAGCGAGCGGGTGCGCCCCGACGCTCCTCAGACCCTGGCCTACTTTCAGGAGCAGGGCGTGGCCATCAAGGTCATCTCCGGCGACAACCCCGCCACGGTGGCCACCATAGCAGCGAAGGCCGGCGTTCCGGGCGCCGAGAGAGCCATCGACGCCCGGTCGCTCCCTGAAGGGGAGGACTTGGCCGACCTGATGGAGTCGACCACCGTGTTCGGCCGGGTCGACCCCGATCAGAAGTGCGCCATGGTGGAGGCTCTGCAGCGTCGAGGCCACACGGTGGCCATGACGGGAGACGGAGTCAACGACGTGCTCGCGCTCAAGAGGGCCGACATGGGCATCGCCATGGGGACCGGCACCGCGGCGGCCCAGGCCGTGTCTCAGCTGGTGCTGGTCGACTCCCGTTTCTCGACCCTCCCGGGAGTAGTGGGTGAAGGTAGGCGGGTGACCGCGAACATAGAGCGGGTCTCGAAGCTGTTCACCAACAAGAGCGTCTGGGCGGCCCTCCTTGCCATTGCCGTAGCGGCCATCGGCATCTCCTACCCCATCCTGCCCCGGCATCTGACCGTCATCGACGCCCTGGTCATCGGCATCCCAGGCTTCTTCCTAGCCCTCGCTCCCAACCCACGGCGCTTCATCCCCGGCTTCGTCTACCGCATGGCCCGATTCGTGATCCCCACCGGTATCCTCGCAGCCGTAGTGATGCTCCTCTCCTTCTTGCTACTACGAAAGATCGGCGCAACGGTGGCCGAGGCCCAGTCCATGGAGACCATCATCTTCTGCGTCATCGGCTGGAGGGTGATCGCGACTATAGAGCGGCCGCTGCGGGGTTGGCGCCTGGGGCTGGTCATCGCCATGGTGGCCATCCTGGCAGTGGGCATGGCGGTACCCTTCACCCGGGAGTTCTTCGCCATAGACTTCCCGGATTGGACCGCTATCGGGGTGACCGCGGGAGTGTGTGTGTTCGCCTGGTTCTTCGTCGGCCTGGGCCGGCCGATCGGCAGGAAGCTACCCTTCTGGCGAGAAGCGGCCGCCCGGGGTGAGGAA
>JAAYJE010000109.1 GCA_012523095.1 Actinomycetota bacterium
GCGTGGAACTCGGCCGCCACCCTTTCCTCGAAGCGGCGGATGGTCAGCATAGTGGTGTACAGTTCGATCAACGACTGGCTTTCCAAGAGCAAAGGACCTCCCGTTCAGGCCGAACCGGGACAGTCTATCAGGTGGGCGCCCACACTATGTGTTCTATCCGCGGAGCCGTGTCCACCTACTGTGCCGGGCCGATGGGCAAGAGCCTCGGCATGCGTACGGCGCCGCCGGTCGTAGCCGCACCGGCGGCGGTCGTGGTAGTTCTGTCGTTCTTCCTGCCTACCAGGCCGAGCGACGGGTAGAATGACCCGATGGACGAGACCGTGCGACATGACTCCGGAGGCGTCACCGGCCTCGGCGCCGTCGGGCGCCGCGACACGGCCGATGACTGCGACACGGCCGAGAACCGCGGCGCGACGGCCAACCACGGGGCAACGGTCAACGACCACGGGGCAACGGTCAACGACCGCGAGGCCGCCGTCGACTTCGATGTTATCGTCGACCGCCGCGGCACCGCCAGCTTCAAGTGGGACAAATACGAGGGCAGGGACGTCATCCCCCTTTGGGTGGCCGACATGGACTTCGCCGCGCCGTCCGCCATCATCGCCGCGTTGCACCAGCGGGTGGCGCACGGGGTGTTCGGCTACACGCGTGAGCCGGACGGGCTGACGGCCGCGGTGCAGGCTTCCCTCCTCGTTGAATACGCGTGGAGGGTAGAGCCGGAGTGGCTCGTGTGGCTCCCGGGGCTGGTCTCCGGTCTGAACGTCCTCTGCCGGGCCATCGGGGAGAGAGGTGACTCCGTTGCCACCTTCACTCCTGTGTATCCACCCTTCCTGACGGCGCCGGTCCTGGCGGAGAGGAATGTGGCCAAGGTCCCGCTCGTCTGGGACGAGGGCGGCTGGCGGATGGATCTGGATACGTTGGAACGGTCGCTTACGCCACGCACGAGGCTGCTGTTGCTCTGCTCTCCGCACAACCCGGTGGGTCGAGTCTGGTCGGAGGCGGAGCTTCGTGCGGTGGCTCAGATCGCGTGCGAGCATGGTTTGGTGATCGGTTCTGATGACATCCACGCCGGACTTGTCCTGGACGAGGACAAGCGCCACATCCCCATAGCCACCCTGGACGTCGACACGGCCGGTCGAACGATAACACTCATGGCTCCCAGCAAGACCTTCAACATCCCAGGGCTGGGTTGTTCATTCGCCGTCATCTCCGACCCCTCGCTACGTGAGGCTTTCCGGCGGGCCATGGAGGGGATAGTCCCCCACGTGAACGTCCTCGGTTACGTCGCCGCGCAGGCCGCATATGAGGCGGGAGAGGTTTGGCGACGGCACCTGATTGCCTACCTGCAGGGAAACCGCGACCTCGTGGAGCGTGAGCTCTCCGCGATGCCGGGGCTGAGCGTAGCTCACGTCGAGGCCACCTATTTGGCCTGGGTCGACGCGCGGCAATCGGGCCTCGCCGACCCAACGAGGGCTTTCGAGCAGGCGGGGGTGGGACTCTCGGACGGAGCGGCCTTCGATGGTCCCGGTTTCGTGCGGCTCAACTTCGGATGTCGAAGAGCTCTGCTGGCGGAAGGTCTTGCCCGGATGCGCTCCGCGCTCCCGTGAGGAGGTTAGAACTCGGTGACGATAGTGCC
>JAAYJE010000110.1 GCA_012523095.1 Actinomycetota bacterium
TGCTAACTCACCTGGGCCATGGTCTGTTCCATGATGTCCAGACCTCGGTCTAGAGTCGAGTCCTCGACGGTCAGTGGCGTCAGGATGCGGATCACGTTGTGATAGGTACCCGCTCCGATGTTCACCACACCATTCTCGTAGAGCTTCGCCCGATAGGCCTTACCGAGATCGCCGGCCGGCTCCTTGGTCTCGCGATCCTTCACGAATTCCATGGCCACCATCGCGCCGAGCCCGCGTACGTCGCCTACGGCGGGGTACCGGGCCTGCATGGCCTCGAAGCGGTTCCGTATCCGCTCGCCCACAGTCATGGCGCGCTCTAAGAGGCCCTCGTTCTCAATGATGTCGAACACGGCGAGACCGGCCCGGCAGGCCAGCGGGTTGCCTCCGAACGTAGTCCCGATCCCGCCGGGGTGGACCGTGTCCAGGATATCTCGACGCCCTGTCACGCCGGCAATGGGCAGTCCGGCCCCCAGCGCCTTGGCGGTGACCACTATGTCGGGCGCCACGCCCCAGTGCTCCATGGCGAACCACCTGCCGGTCCTGCCCATGCCGCTCTGGATCTCGTCGGCGATCAGCAGGATGCCGTGCTCTTCGCAGATCTTCTTGATCTTGCCCATGTACTCGGGCGGGGGCACTATGAACCCACCCTCGCCCTGCACAGGTTCGGCGATCACGGCCGCCACGTCGTCTGCGCTGACCTGCTTGTCGAACGCGTTCTGGAGCAGTGCGGCACACTCACATCCGCAGGCCGGATAGGTGAGCGCCAGCGGACAGCGGTAGCAATAGGCGTAAGGAATACGGTAGACGTCGGACGCGTACGGCCCAAAGCCGACCTTGTATGGGTCCACTTGGGAGGTCAGGCTGAGGGTCATGTGCGTGCGTCCATGGAAGCCGTCTTCGAAAGCGATGATGGATCTGCGCCCCGTCGCGTAGCGCGCCACCTTGATCGCGTTCTCCACGGCTTCTGCGCCGGAATTAACGAAGAATGTACGCTTCTCGAAGTCACCGGGCGTGAGCCGGTTGAGCCTCTCGGCCAGCCGTACATAGGACTCATATCCGGTGAGCCCGAAACAGGTGTGGGAGAACGATTCAGCCTGATCCTTGACGGCCTCCACCATCTTAGGGTGGCAATGCCCCACGCTCATAACGCCGATACCGGCGGCGAAGTCGATGTAGTCGCGGCCCTCGATGTCGGTGATGACGGCGTTCCGTGCTCTGGCGGCATAGATGGGGGCGGTGGCGGAGACGCCTCGCGGGACCGCTTGTGATCTGAGTTGTTGGAGCTCTGAGTTGTTCATGCTTTCTCCCCTCCGCGTGCCGCGGGGACCGAATCAACGCCCGGACCCCTGCTGTTCCGGCGAGGTTACCACGGTGTCGGGTCCGTCGCCTTGCATCGACCTGCATGTCTAGTAAACTAGATGGCCGTCGCATCCGATACTGAGGAGTCCATTTTGAAGAGCACCGGCCAAAGTATCTTCACAGGTCCCGCGCGGGCGCCCCACCGCTCGCTTTTCCATGCGCTTGGAGTCGGTCGCACCGACCTCGACAGGCCGCTCATCGGGATCGCGAACTCGTACAACGAGCTCATACCGGGCCACATCCATCTGAACAGCCTCGCACAACAGGCGAAGTACGGCGTGTACCAGGCCGGCGGTATCCCACTCGAGTTCAATGTGATCGGCGTCTGCGACGGCATCGCCATGAATCATGAGGGCATGAGCTACTCGCTGGTCTCACGAGAGAACGTGGCCGATTCGGTCGAGATCATGGTCAAGGCTCATGCTCTAGACGGTCTGGTCTTCATCACCAACTGCGACAAGATCGTGCCGGGCATGGTCATGGCCGCGGCCAGGCTCGACATCCCCGCAGTGGTGGTCTCGGGAGGCCCCATGCTGGCCGGAGATTTCCAAGGTTCGAAGGTGAGCCTGAGCCAGGTCTTCGAAGGGCTCGGCCGCTATCTCAAAGGCGATCTGACCGCCGAGGAACTCGACGAACTCGAAGAGAGCGCGTGTCCCACCTGTGGGTCGTGCGCAGGGTTGTTCACTGCCAACTCGATGAGCTGTGTCTGCGAGGCCCTTGGATTGTCACTGCCGGGTGACGCGGCCACCCCCGCTCCTTACTCCGCCCGGCTGATCTTGGCCCGCCGCAGTGGGGCGGCCGCGGTGGAGGTGGCCCGTCAGGATTGGGGCATACGGCGGTTCATCACGCCGGCGAGCGTGCGCAACGCCTTGGCGGTCGACGCTGCTCTCGGTTGTTCAACGAACACGGTGCTGCATGTGATGGCCATCGCCAAGGAGGCGGAGGTCGAACTCAGCCTTGATACCTTCAACGAGGTGGCGGACAAGACACCCAACCTGGTCAAGCTCTCTCCGTCCGGGCTCCACCACATGGAAGACCTGTACCGGGCCGGAGGGGTCATGGGTGTCTGCAAACGGCTGGCTGAGGCCGACCTGGTCGACGGTTCGGCGCCCACGGTAGCCGGTGTCGACTTGGCCGCTCAATACAACGCCGCCGTCATACGTGATGACGAGGTCATCAGACCGCTCGACCGACCCCACGGCAAGACGGGTGGTCTGGCGATCCTGTTCGGCAATCTGGCCCCGGGCGGTGCTGTCGTCAAGGAGTCGGCCGTTGTGCCGCAGATGCTCGTTCACGAGGGTCCGGCCTTGGTCTTCGACGACGAGGCTTCCCTGATGAAGGCCATAGAAGCCGACAAGGTCAAACCCGGCTGTGTGGTCGTGGTCCGCTATGTGGGACCGAAAGGTGGTCCCGGCATGCCGGAGATGCTCACACCCACATCGGCCATCGCCGGCGCCGGTCTGGGCGATAGCGTAGCGCTCATCACCGACGGCCGGTTCAGCGGCGCCAGCCGCGGGGCGAGCATCGGGCACGTAGCGCCGGAGGCATACGACGGTGGGACCATCGCACTTGTCCAGGATGGGGACATCATAAGCGTCGACATCCCCAAACGCACGCTGACCCTGGAAGTAGCCGAAGAAGAGATCGCACGGAGGAGAATGGCGTGGCAGCGCCCGGCTCGAGAGTATTCGGGCGTGCTGCGCCGCTACGTAGCTTCTGTGACCGGGGCCGATACCGGGGCGGTGTTGGACGGCGGCACATCTGCCTCCTGACCTACATCGCCTTCCTGATCGGCGTCCCGAAACGCGGCCGGTCTACAAAGGTCCGTGGCCCGGCGGCCGGCGGTCTCTATAGGCGTACATGAAAGAGCAGCGGAGCACACCATGAAAGCAGCCGACGTGATCCTGGAAGCGCTGAAGCGCGAAGGGGTCGACACCATATTCGGGTTTCCCGGGGGAGTCCTTCTTTCCCTCTACGACGCCATTTATGATTCGGACATCAAACACATCCTCGCTCGACACGAGCAGGGCGCCGGCCATGCGGCCGACGGTTATGCACGGGCCTCGGGCAAAGTGGGGGTGTGTCTTGCCACTTCCGGTCCCGGGGCGACCAACCTCGTCACTCCCATAGCCAATGCATACATGGACAGCGTGCCCATGGTGGCTATCACCGGCCAGGTGAGTCGCCACCTCATCGGCCTGGATTCGTTCCAGGAGGCCGACGTCACCGGCATCACACTGCCCATCGTCAAGCATAGTTATCTGGTCAAGGATGCCGCCATCCTCCCCAGGATCATCCGAGAGGCCTTCTACATCGCCGGTACAGGTCGTCCCGGACCTGTGGTCATCGATATACCCGTGGACGTCACCAAAGAGGAGATGGAGTACGATCCGAAGGTCCTTCCGGCCATGGATCTCCCGGGCTACAAACCGACCGTGAAGGGGCATCCCAAGCAGGTCAAGGAAGCGGCGAGGCTGATCGCCAAGGCCGAACGGCCCATGATTTACGCGGGCGGCGGTGTCATCACGGCTGAGGCCTCCCACGAGTTGCGGGAGTTGGCGCTGCGCGGTCGTATCCCGGTCACCACGACCTTGATCGGCAAAGGCGCGTTCCCCGAGGACCACGATCTATCCATGGGCATGCTCGGGATGCACGGTACCCAGTACGCCAACTACGCCATGAGCCGGGCCGACCTCGTCATCGCCGTTGGAGTGCGCTTCGGCGACCGGGTGACGGGCAATATCGCGGCGTTCGCGCCCGAGGCCAAGTTCATCCACGTGGATCTTGACCCGGCTGAGATCTCCAAGAACGTGACCGTCGACGTGCCGATAGTGGGCGATGCCAAGAAGGTGCTCACCGACCTTCTGATAGAAGTCGAGAAGCTGGGCCTGTCTCCCGACAGTCACCTGCCCTGGACGGAACAGGTGGAGGGCTGGAAGCGGGATCACCCGCTTGTGGCCAAGGTCTCGGAGGACGGTGAGATCATACCGGAAGTCGCGGTGCGCAAGATCTGGGAGGTCTCACGAGGCGAAGCTGTGGTCTGCACCGAGGTGGGCCAGAATCAGATGTGGGCGGCGCTGCACTATCTATCCAGACATCCTCGTCGGTTCATCAGCTCGGGCGGGCTGGGCACGATGGGTTTCGGCTTCCCTGCCGCCATCGGGGCGCAGGTGGCCTGCCCGGACGCGCTGGTGCTTGATATCGCCGGCGACGGATCGTTCCAGATGACCATCCAGGAGTTGGCTACCGCCGTCCAGTTCTGTCTGCCGGTCAAGGTCTGCATCCTCAACAACCAATATCTGGGGATGGTGAGGCAATGGCAGGAGCTCTTCTGGAACAAGCGCTACAGTCAGACCTGCGTGGAGTGCCAACCCGATTTCGTGAAGGTGGCCGAGGCCTACGGTGCAGAGGGCTATAGGGCCACCCGCACAGAAGAACTCGAAGAAGTGCTGCGGACCGCCTTCGCCAGCGATCGTCCTGCCGTCATCGACATTCGGGTGAAGCGGGAGGCGAACGTCTTCCCCATGATCCCGGCGGGGGGGAGTGTGCACGATATGATGGAGCGTGAACCATGAAACACACGCTGTCGGTCCTTGTGGAGAACAAGCCTGGGGTCCTGACTCGAGTGGCGGGATTGTTCGCTCGAAGGGGCTTCAACATCGAGAGCCTGGTGGTGGCGGAGACCGAGAACCCGCTTGTCTCACGCATGACCATAACGGTTGACGAAGAAGACCACACGGTCGAGCAGGTTGGTAAGCAGCTGCACAAGTTGATCAACGTCCTCAAGATCACGGATCTGGATCCGGCCGGCAGCGTGGAGCGCGAGCTTCTGCTCCTCAAAGTCAAGGCCGACGCGCAGTCGCGATCGGAGATCATGCAGATCGTGGAGATATTCCGGGCGAAGATCGTCGACGTCAGCTCGGCGGTGATAATCATCGAGATGACCGGCACGCGCGACAAG
This sequence comes from Actinomycetota bacterium, assembly GCA_012523095.1. GTDB lineage: Bacteria > Actinomycetota > Thermoleophilia > RBG-16-64-13 > RBG-16-64-13 > RBG-16-64-13. Next base: position 5,321 of record JAAYJE010000110.1, read on the forward strand.
GTGAGCGCCTTCATGGAGCTCATGAAGCCTTTCGGAGTGGTGGAGTTGATGCGCACCGGGCGCATGGCGATGAGCCGCGGCAAGCGGCCCACTTAGAACATAGAGGCATCAGTACAGGAGGTAACTAGAGAAGATGCTGTACGACAAAGACGCCGATCTTGGTCTCCTTGAGGGGAAGACCGTAGCCGTCATCGGCTTCGGCAGCCAGGGACACGCTCATGCGCAGAACCTTAAGGATAGCGGGGTCAAAGTCGTGGTGGCCGAAGCTCCTGGTACGGGCGCCTGGGACCGGGCGATCGCCGCCGGCTTCGAAGTGCTCACCGCGAATGCGGCGGCGGCGGTGGCCGACGTCATCATGATGGTGGTGCCGGATCAGACCCAGAAAGTGGTCTACGAAACGGCCATCCGAGATAACCTCAAAGACGGCGATATGTTGATGTTCGCCCATGGGTTCAACATCCACTACAACCAGATCATCCCGCCGGCCGGCGTCGATGTGACCATGATCGCTCCCAAAGGCCCAGGGCACTTGGTGCGCCGTGTCTATACCGAAGGGGGAGGGGTGCCGGCGCTGCTGGCCGTCCATCAGGATGCCACGGGCAAAGCGCGCGATCGCGCGCTGGCATACGCCAAGGGCATAGGGGCGTTGCGGGCGGGCGTCATCGAAACGACCTTCAAGGAAGAGACGGAGACCGATCTGTTCGGGGAGCAGGCTGTGCTCTGCGGCGGTTGCACGGAGCTGATCCGCGCCGGTTTCGAGACCTTGGTCGAGGCCGGATACCAGCCGGAAGTGGCCTACTTCGAGTGTCTGCATGAGCTCAAACTCATCGTGGACCTCATCCATGAGCACGGCATCAGCGGAATGCGCTATTCGATCTCCGACACGGCTGAATATGGGGACATGACCCGTGGCAAGCGGATCGTCACCGACGAGGTGCGCGAGGAGATGGAGTACATCCTCGAGGAGATCCAGACGGGCGAGTTCGCCCGCGAGTGGATCTTGGAGAACATGGCCGGCCGTCCGGTCTACAACGCCATCAAGCGCGAGGAGTCGGAGCAGGAGATAGAGGTCGTGGGCCGGCAACTACGGGCCATGATGCCCTGGCTGGGGAAGAGCGGCAGGCTCGAATAGACGGGTGGTCATAAGGGCGCCCGTGGCTACGCCGCGGGCGCCTCGCTCTCTGCTGTTACGCGCTCGTCGTGCGGCAACGCCTCTGGATCCGGTTCCCTCTCGACTTTGTTTCCGCCCCTTGCGGGATATGTCATTGCTTCGCTCACCGAGGTCTTCACGCGCTCCAGGAGTGCGGTCGCCACTCGAGGGATGGAACGTTCCTTCCCGGTGATGAGGTTGAGATCGCGGGTCAAGCCGTCCTCGATGCGGATGACGGCGAGGCCTTCTCTGTCCCTTCCTCTGACTGTGAGACTGGGCATGGGGGCCAACCCGAGCCCCTGGCGGGCGAAGCTCTTGCAGGCCTCGACCGAGCCGGCTCGGTATATCACCTTGGGCTCGAAACCGGCGGCACGACAGGCGTTGGCAAGATGGACGCGGATATTGAAAGGGGGGATAGGGAGGACGAAGTCCTCGTCCGCGAGCTTCGCGAGTGCGATCGACTGGTGGCGGGCGATATGATGTCCGGGGCTGGCGATGAGGACGACGTCCTCGGCGCCCAGGTGGATGACTTCCAGGGTCTGTGGAGAGCCGGGAGCCGTCACCACGGCGAAATCGAGCAGGTCCTGCTGGACCGACTGCTGCAGCTCGACGTCGTCGGCCTCGACCACGTCCACACGGACATGGGGGTATTCCTTGCGAAAATCGGCCAGGATCGCAGGCATCAAGTAGGTGGCGACCGTCGGGTTGCAGCCCATGTGGATCTCACCCACGTCGATGCCTAGGTGCTCCTTGAGCAAACGGACGGCTTCGTCGGTCCTGAGCAGTATGGACTGCGCAAGCGGAAGGAATAACTCGCCTTCGGGCGTCAGAGTGATTCTTCGGCCTCTGCGATCGAAGAGGCGGGTTTCAAGCTCGTTCTCGAGATGCTTCATCCGGTAGCTAAGAGCCGGCTGAGAGAGATGGAGCTGCGCGGCGGCCGCCGTGAAACTCCTCGTCTCGGCTATCGTGACGAAATATTTTAACTGAGCCAGCTCCATGATGTCATAAGCGTACTCTATGTGAGTGATAGAAACAATATATTGGAATTATTGACCCCACGGGTCTACAATATTCAACGCTGAGCACTGAAACAACACGGTTTTGGGAACCCCCCCTCCCGGATCGTGGCAGAGCTGAGCAGCTTTCCCGCAGCATAGCCGGACTCCTCCCCCAACGGAGCCGGCTATGCTACTTATTTTCACAGCATCCTTTGAGGCCGCGGCGGATAATCACCGCTACCACGATAGCCCGCGTGGGTTCCGAAAGGCGGCCGAGACCGACGGATAGGCCGACTCGAGCCGAACCCTAGAGCCGAAGGTCGGCTGCCACTGTCTAAGCGGCCACGGTCTGGATGAAATCTGCCACTTCGCGTGCTACATCGGGGTAGCCGTCCTCCGGTCGCCGGTCCGATGATGGGGGCAAATGAAGCGAATGATCGCCATCCTCGACCACGTGAAGCCTGCCGGGATAGGCCAAGCGGGCAAGCACGGGCCTCAGCAGGTCTGGGTTACATAGCGGATCCCGACTCCCCACACAGAACAGGCTGGGGATGTCGATGTGCCTCACGGGCTCGAGGAACAATCGATCCTGCTTGCCCATCGCGTGCAAAGGATAGCCGAGCACTACGAGGCCGGCGGCGTCTATGCCGTTCCCTTCGACCCTGCGGGACACGAGCTCGGCGGCCGTGCGTCCTCCAAGAGACTTGCCCGCCACGAACACAGGTGTACCTGCGGCGGGCATCTCGTCAAGGACGTAGGCATACACTTGAAGGAAGGTTGCCTCCAAGATGGGTCGTGGGTCGGGCGATGTCGCTCCGCGCTCCACATAGGGGAAATTGAAGCGGATCACCCGAGCGCAGCCGATTGCAGCCAGACGTTCGGCTATGTAGGACAATAAGGGGAAGTCCAGGTTGTTGTTGGCGCCGTGAGCCAGGATCAAGGCCGGAGTCGTGGGCGACACGTCTCCTGAAAGGGCTGTGCCCAGGACCTTCTTCGCGGGGCTCGCCGCCGCCGGGGCGTCCACTTTGACAGTGACCTCCCCTTGACCGGGAATGGCGAGCTTGAGGGTCTGCGACATGCTGCCGGGCATCTGCCGTCTCCTACGCCGTATCGACTTCAAGTCTCGGATATGGTTAATAGGGTATCTATGTGTAATATACGACTTAAAGCCTCCAAGGGGGACTCGTTGGAACGCATAATCGGCAATCTGGATAAAGCCAAGCTCAAACTTGATGAGGCCTTCTTCTATCTCGACGAGATCGAAGAACTGATCCAGGAAGATGAGCTGAGCGAGAACGCCGGTTCAAAGGTCATCCAGGCTACTGAGAGGCTGACCACCGAGCTGTCGGCCCTCGGCAGCCGAGTGGCTGAGCTGCAGGACATCCTGAAGGCCCTGGACGAGCAGCAGGAGGCGGACTCTCAGCCTAGTGAGTAGTGCGCCTCATATGGTCGCGGGCTGCGCCGTAGTCGCGGGCTGCGCCTTGGTCGAGGGCTGGGCCATGGCCAAAGGCTGGGCCGGACTGCTCTAGAGGTTCTCGTGATGCTCGGGGATGTATTCCTCCATCACCGGGAAGTCGCGCAACTCTTTGTCGATGGCGGCTCTCATGAACGAGTCGACCCACCAGAATATGTTCTGGGTGCGGACGTTTCGACGCAGGCGCTTCATCCTGTACCGGCGTTCGCCCGCCGTCATCTGGAAGGCGTTGTAAATGGCGTCCGCGGTCTGCTCCACGTCGTAGGGGTTCACCACTAAGGCTGCCTGGCCGAGCTGCGCCGCAGCGCCCGCGAACTGACTAAGGATCAGGACCGATTCCTCCTCGATGCTACAGGCACAGAACTCCTTGGCGACCAGGTTCATGCCGTCCTTCAGCGGTGTGACGAGGGCGATATCTGCCGCCCGGTAGAAGGCCAGGAGCTCCGCCTGGGAGAGGGGATGGAAGAAGTAGTGCACCGGAACCCACCCCAGTTGAGAGTAGAGCCCGTTGATGTGCCCGACCAACCGTTCGATCTCCACTTTCAACTCGTCATACCTGGGGATCCCTTCTCGGCTGGGGACTACCACCTGGAAGAGGTTGATGCGCCCCCGTACCTCGGGGTAGCGTTCGAGCAGGTTGGCGAAGGCCCGTAACCGTTGCGGGATCCCTTTTGTGTAATCGAGTCGGTCCACCCCTAAGACGATCTGCCGGTTACCGTAGCGCGAATTGATCTCGCGCAACCGCTCCTCCGCCTCCGGGCCGGCGGCGGCCGTGGTGAAGGCGGCCGCGTCGATGCCGATGGGGAAGTTGCCCACGTGCACGTCGCGTTCCTCGTGTCTGATCACGTGCAGATGACCCTGTGCCGAGACGCGGGCATGCTTCATCAGCATCCGTACGCACTGGATGAAGTTGCGTCGGTCGCGCCGCGTCTGGAATCCGATCAGGTCGTAGGCCAGGAGAGAGTTGAGCACCGCGAGTCGCTCAGGAAGCTTCAGAAAGATGTCCGGCGGCGGGAAGGGGATGTGGAGGAAGAAGGCCATATCCACGAGGCAAGATATCTCCCGGGCATGTTGGGCCACATCCATCAGCTGATAGTCGTGCACCCAGACGAAGTCGTCGGGGTGGCAGTCCGCCGCGAGTGCCTCCGCGAACCTGCGGTTCACCTTCACATAAGCGTGCCAGTAGTCGGGTTCGAACTCACACTGGGACTGCAGGTCGTGGAACAGGGGCCAGATGGTCTCGTTCGAGTAGCCATGGTAGTAGAGGTCGACCTCTTCCTGGGAGAGCGACACCGGCTCCAGCACATAGCCTGCCTCGCGGGACGCGCTGTGGAAGATCTCGGTGATGCCGGGCACCTCTTCCGTAGTGCCGGTCCATCCGATCCAGACGCCGCCTCGGTTGCGCAGGACCGGCAACAGTGCGGTCACCAGACCGCCCGACCCCGGCTTCAGTGTCCAGCGGTTCTTGTCGTGGTTGTTCTCGAGCACATATGGGAGTCGGTTTGATACCACGATCAGCCTCTTGGTCGATCCGTCGGTCACTCTGGTCCTCCTTGTTGGACTCTTGAGACTGGGAGCTCAAGGGTCGATCTGTTGAATGTCTAGCCCAACTCGATGCGGTCGGCGTTACCGTGGGTGAGCGCCACCATCAAGGTCATGTACTCACGTAGGTGGCGGGTACGCAGGAAGTTCTGACGCACGAACTCCCGAGCCTTCTCACCGATCTGTCCGATGCGCGACCGTTCGGCGAGAAGGTAGCGGATGCGTAGGGCGGCGCCCTCAGGAGTGTCGACAAGGAATCCCGTCTCATGGTTCACGAGCTGCAATCGAATACCACCGGTGTTGCCCCCGATCACCGGTTTGCCCTTCCACATCGCCTCGGTCACTGTAAGACCGAAGCCCTCCCGCAGCGACTTCTGCAGCACGATGTCGGCCCCGGTCTGGAGCGAGTTGATGGTCTGGTCGCTGTAGTGTCCCGACGAGAGCACGTGGATATCGGGGTCGCCTTCGGCCGATTCGCGCACATCCATGACCACCGTCTGGCCCTCCGGGTCGTCGGCGGCGCTGCCGCCGGCCAGGACCAGTTGTAGGCTCGGTACGAATTCCTTAGCCAGACGATAGGCCTGGATCACCCCAAGGGGGTCTTTGAAGCGGTCAAATCGCGAGATCTGAAGGAGGACGGGCCGTTCTGGGTCGATGCTGAACTCCTCCAGCACTCGACGTGCCGTTGCCGGATCGAGGGGCAGGTTCTTCTCGGTCAAAGGGTCGATACTCGGGGGGATGAGGTACACGGGGTGTGGCATCGGCTGGGCGAAGGCGTCCAGGGAGAAGATGCTCGCGTCGTAGTCGAGCAGGAACCGTCGGAGGTACTTCCAGACCGGACGGTACGGGTGGCTGAGGTCGATGTGGCAGCGCCAGATCCACTTGCCCCTCCGTTCCGGGCAGTGGCTCAGAAGTGGGGCGGGCTGGGGATCGTGGATGATCACGATGTCGGCGGCCTTGAGGACGGGTCGGAGCCGCTCGGCGTTGGCGGCGTTGACCTCCTCATACGCTCTGAGAAGAGAGGGGGAGATATCCAGCATCTTCCCCTGGAGAGTGTTGTGAAAGGACTTGGTGCAGGCGAAGAAGTCCTCGTTACCCTCGATGACCTCCCAGCTGGCGTCTAGGCCGAGTGCCTGCATGAGTGGGACCATCGTCTCGAGTATCTCGGCTACGCCGCCGCCCCTGCGGGTCGAGTTGACGTGGACGACCTTGAGGCCGGTAAGTAATCCTGCCAGTTGACGGAGCTGTTCGATGGCGTCGGCGCCGGCATGCTCCGCGTATCTGTCAAGCATCCCCATGGTCGAAGGCTCGGCGGTCATGCCATCTGCTCCTCGAGTCGACGGGAGGCCTTCTCTTGGCTTGGACGGCTCAGGTGCTGCGAGAACACCTCGGTGAGTCTCTGACGGATCACGAACAGCGACTCGAAGTAGGGGTCGACTTCCGCCACCGACTCGCCCACCGCCGCGTATTCGGGCCCGAGGCCCACGAGCCAAGCGCTGAAGTCATCCACGGGGACGGGGTTCCGCTGCCGTGCATCGATGAAGTGGTAGAAGATGCTCCCCACCGACATCTGAGGGACGGCCTCCACGAGTTCTTGAGGGTGGGAGAGTCGTTTGTGTGTGTCAAATACCACGATCACCGAACGGGCGAAATGGAACTGACGGTCGGCTCGAGCGAAAAGCACCGTCTCGATCTCATCAAGCCTCTCGTCGATCACCTCGATGAGCTCGTGGCGGAGTTCCTCCAGGTCGACAAAATGCGCGGGGTCGATCACCGCCAGACGCTCGGCCATGGCGTCGTCATGAAGCCCATGGTGGCACCAAGTGGCGAAATCATTGTTGAACTCCCGGTCAGAGAACTGAGGACGCAGCAACGTTCCCCAGAAATGGTGGTAGATGCACCCTGGGTGGATATCGCGCAGAGCATCGCGCAGTTCGCGCAGGGTCTGCGCCCGCCTGCCTTCTGCGATCATGGCGAGTACGCAGTCCTTGATTGCGAAATCAAGCATCTCCGACCCTCCTTGTCTGGGCGATAGGTCTATATCTATGGGGTCTGCGCCGCCTCGTCTTGGACCACGAAGGCCTCGAGCAGGGTGGCTGCCTCCTCGTGATTCGCCAACCTATACTCGGCCCTTGTGTCTCGGTCGGCGTCTCCGACCACTATGTTCACGCCCCAATCCCGGGCGGCGAAGAACAGGTCCTCGTCGGTCAGATCGTCGCCGAGGCAGATGGGACAGACGTCGTCTCGCCGGAGCCGCAGTTGCCCCAGCAGCCACAGCATGGCTCGGCCCTTGTCCCACGGAAGGCGCGGCCTGAGCTCATGGACCAGCTTCCCGCCCGTCAGACGGAGCCCGGGAGATATGTCCGCCACCTCTTTAACGATCTGACCCACCAGATCATGCTTATCCGACGCTACCTGCCGGTAATGGACCGAGATAGAGGTCCCTTTGGTCTCCACTACCGTGCCCATGATGGGGTGGAGGCGGCGCTCGAGCTCGTATGACGCCGTCTCCAGTTCCACACGATCTCCAGGGCCCACCTCCAGCTCGAGACCCGATCCGGCCTTGCCGTGAATGCGATGACCGTGGTCGCCTGCGTAGTGGACCTCGGCAAGTCCTACCTTGCGTCTCAGGTCGGGCAAGTCCCGCCCCGACACCAGGCATACCACATGGTCGCGCGCCAGCAGGCGCAACACATCCCTCGTCCTGGCCGGTAACGCGGTCAGGTCGGGGTGCGCGACGATCTGCGTCAGAGTCCCGTCGAAGTCCAGGAAGAAAGCGGGAATGCGCTCTCCCACCGATTCTCCGATCTGAGCTAGATGAGCCAGGGCCCATGGAAGACGAAGGCCGTTCACCTGCGACGCTCCTTCCCTCGACAAAGGCTTTACGATATCACCTACCCTGTATGGGAGTTATTGATGTATGATGGTATAGCATCGATAGGAAGCTCTCCCCGCGACGTGCAGAGTGCTTCATCTACTCGTTCGTCCGCAGATGCATCCGAACGCATGCGGTTATATCATTGTGATCTGTGGAGGGTAGTGATGGGCACTGCAAGACTGTATGTGGGTAACCTCTCCTACGGCACCACCAAGGAGACTCTGGAGAAGACGTTCGGAGAACACGGCGAGGTGGCGGCCATCAATATCATCACCGATCGGCAGACCGGGCGTCCCAAGGGCTTTGCGTTCGTCGAGATGAACAGTTCCGAGGAAGCTGAAGCTGCCAAGACCGCGCTTAACGGCACCGATCTCGATGGGCGCACGATCAACGTTGACAATGCCCGCGAGCAGGAACAACGGAGGCCGGGCGGCTTCGGCGGTGGCGGCGGCTACCGGGGCGGCGGTTACGGCGGTGGTGGCGGCGGCTATGGCGGCGGCCAGTCCGGGGGTTCGCGCTGGTAGTGAGCATGGGTGCGGCCCGTCACGGGCGGCGCATCTGTAAGTAAGACACACCAAGGCGCCGGGAGACCGGCGCCTTTGCTTTGTACGCCTGGCATGAACGACAGCTTGAGGGTGAAAGTCCCTTAAGGGAGGAGGTGGTGCCAACCTTTAGCCGAAGGCAACGGCGCCGTCGTGAGGCGGGGTCGGAAGGAAGCCTATAGGCAAAA
>JAAYJE010000111.1 GCA_012523095.1 Actinomycetota bacterium
AAGAACTGGTCCACAAGTCTGACTCCTTCTTGGGTGAACCAGATACACTGAGCACATGACTATGCTCTATCGTCCTTTCGGCCGGACCGGGGAACGGGTATCCGTCCTCGGTTTCGGCTGCATGCGGCTGCCGGTGATCGATGGATGCAGGGACCGCATCGACGTACCTCAGGCGACTGAGATGCTGCACTACGCCCTCGACCAAGGTGTGAACTATGTAGATACCGCCTGGACCTACCACGGAGCCTCCTTCGACGCGCCGGGCAACAGCGAGGTGTTCCTTGGAGACGCGCTGGCCGGCGGCTACCGGGATAGGGTCCTGGTGGCGACCAAACTGCCGCCGTCGCAGGTCGAGACGCGCGGGGACATGGATGCCATCCTGGCCGGTCAACTGGAACGGCTGCGGACCGACCACATAGACTGCTACCTGCTCCACGGCCTCGATGCAGACATGTGGGCCAAGATGTATGAACTGGGAGCGCTCGAGTTCCTCGATGCGGCCAAGACCGACGGGAGGATTCGATATGCCGGGTTCTCGTTCCATGACGACCTCTCCGTCTTCACGCCCATCGTCGATGCCTACGACTGGGACTTCTGCATGATCCAGTACAACTACATGGACACTGAGTTCCAGGCGGGGAGCGCCGGCCTCGCTTACGCGGCAGAAAGGGGTTTGGGCATCGCCATCATGGAGCCCCTGAAAGGCGGCCGGCTGTCGACCCCGGTGCCCGCTCCGATACAGGCCCTGCTGGAGGAGAACGATGAGGCGCGCAGCGCTACTGAATGGGCGCTGCGCTTCATCTGGGACGACCCCCGGGTGAACGTGGTGTTGAGCGGCATGTCGACGATGGAGCAGGTGGTTGAGAACGTGGATATCGCTTCCAGGGCCGAGGCCGGGTCGCTGGGGCCCGGGGGAGCGGCTCTGATCGGGCGACTTCGGGAAGCCTTCCAGGCGCGGACGCCGGTGGACTGCACCGGGTGCCGCTACTGCCTGCCCTGCCCCGAAGGCATCTCCATCCCCATGGTGCTCGGTTTCGTGAACGATGCGGCGTTGTTCGATGCTCTGGAGGCCGAACAGGGAGGCTACGACGTCATGGTCATGATGGGGCAGACGGCCCGGGCTTCGGCCTGCGTGGAGTGCGGTCGGTGCGAAGATGCCTGTCCTCAGCATCTCGAGATCATCAAAGAGATCGCCGTCGCATCCCGCCTCTTTGACCGTCCGGCTCCGCCGTCCGAATAGGGCGGTGGGGTGTCGCCCGCGGGCCCGCCGCCGGACGCAGTGTTGATCTTCACGTGACGGGGTGTCATTGAGACCACTACCGATTCTACGAAACGGCGTTACGATCACGATAGTCCTGGCTCTGGCGCTATTGTCGGCGTCGGCCCTGATGTCTTTGGCCGGGTGTGCGCGCGACGCGACGCCGCAGTCGGTCCGGCCCGGTGCGGGCACCATCGAGGCCGTGCTCGTCAAGGTGATCGATGGTGATACCATCCGGGTGCGGATGCCCGACGGCGCCGTGAGGAAGGTGCGCTACATCGGCATCGACGCTCCGGAGGTGGCGCGCGGGGGCTCACCGGGTGAGTATCTGGGCGACGAGGCGACCGCTCACAACTCGGCGCTGCTGCGGTCGGGTCCATTGCGCATGGAGACCGACGTCGACGAGTGGGATGACTTCGGCCGCCTGCTGGCTTATGTGTGGGCGGGGGATGTGTTCGTCAACGAGCGTATGGTGAGCGATGGGTATGCTCGGGCCCGCAACTACCCGCCCAATCTGGCGCGACAGGATAGGTTGTGGAAGGCTCACGACAAGGCGCGCGCAGCCGGGATCGGGATCTGGGGCCGCGGGCCGGATGAATGAACCTCGTCTCGATGAGTGGCGGGGTGGGGCAAGGAGGTTTCGATGAGGCGCGAGATCAAGTCGGCGCAGAACGTGAGCCGCATGTGCCTGGTCTGCGGAGTCCAGAATGAGGCGGGGCTTAAGGCCCGTTTCTTCGTACTCGATACCGGCGAGTTGGTGGGCGTCTTCGACCCGAGGGAAGAGCATCAAGGCTATCCAGGGCGGGTGCATGGAGGGGTTGTGGCTACCATCCTCGACGAGACCATCGGCCGGGCGGTCAACGTGGCCGAGACCGAGACCTGGGGCGTCACGGTGGAGTTCACAATGAGATTCCGCAAACCGGTTCCGCTGGACCACGAGGTGAGGGCGGTGGGTCGCATCACGCGCGACTCGCGCCGTATCTTCGAGGGGACCGGTGAGATCGTGCTTGCCGACGGGTCGGTGGCTGCTGAAGCGCACGGCAAGTACCTCAAGATGCCCATCGAGGACATCGCCACGACCGGGTTCAGCGAGACCGAATGGCTCACCGACGAGCTTCCGCTGCCCGCCTTCATCGATCTGGAGCAGGCGCGGTAGAGCTTTCTATGCTCCTTCGGCCGGGGTCGCCGCAGGATCGGCCGCCCACTTCCCGGTCCATCTTGCCGGTCACGGTGGGCGCCTGCCCGTCTCTCTCGGTGGATGTCCGCGGTGCCTGGACCAAGGGGCGGTCCCGGTCTGTTACTGTAGAGAAGCTGACCGAAACGTCTGTCGACATCGCCGGACAGAACCCCTCGTGGGGAAGGAATCATGAGAGGAGGCTGAGGTGACCGAGGACCGAACTTGGGTGCCGTTCGACCTGCTGGAAGCGTTCATGGTAGATGTGTTCAAGGGCGTGGGGGTCCCTGAAGCTGAGGCTCGTATCTGCGCCGACGTGCTCATCACTGCCGACAGGCGCGGCATCGACTCGCACGGCGTCGGCCGGCTTAAGACCATCTACTACGACCGCATCGTCAAAGGGACGCAGGAGCCGGTGACCGACTTCGAAGTGGTGCGCGACTGCAAGGCGACGGCGGTGGTCGACGGTCACAACGGCATGGGCATGGTGGTCGGCAGGCGCTGTATGCAGATGGCCGTCGACAAAGCCCGTGAGCACGGTCTCGGCATGGTCGTAGCCCGCAACTCCACGCACTATGGATTCGCCGCCTATTACCCCCTGATGGCGGTCAACGCAGGCATGATAGGCGTGACCGGCACCAACGCGCGGCCCTCCATCGCCCCCACCCATGGGGTGGACAATATGCTGGGCACCAACCCGCTGGTGTTCGCCATGCCGACCGACGAGGAGTTCCCCTTCACCAACGACTATGCCACCTCGGTCATCCAGCGAGGCAGGATCGAGCAGTGGGCTCGTGAAGGCAAGAGTTGTCCGGAAGGCCTGGTCATCGACAGAGAGGGCGGGACTTCGACCGACCCGGTCCAGATCCTCGACGACCTCATCAAGGGGCGTGCCGCGCTCGCCCCTATCGGCGGCCTCACTGAAGAGACCGGCGGCTATAAGGGCTACGGTTTCGCCACGGTGGTAGAGATCCTCTCAGCGGCGCTGTCCCAGGCCGCCTTCTTGAAGCAGCTTGGGGGTAAGGATGAACAAGGCAGAGACATCCCCATACCGCTCGGTCACTTCTTCCTTGCGATAGACATAGACTGCTTCATCGACCTTGCGGCGTTCAAGAAGACCACCGGCGACATCCTGCGGGCCTTGCGTGCATCCACGAAGGCCCCGGGCAAAGAGCGCATATACACGTGCGGTGAGAAGGAGCACCTCGTCTGGCAGGAGCGTAAGGACAAGGGGGTGCCCGTCGATGCCGGCGTGCAGCGGGAGTTGGTGACCATGCGCGACGAACTGGAGCTGTCTTACCTGTTCCCGTTCGAGCAGGTGTGATCTCACCGCGAATTCGGAGGAAGTGGCAGGATGGGAAACTGGCTTAAAGACCTACTGTTGGGGTCGGAGTCGTTTGTTCTGCCCACGGTGCTGCGGCGGTTCCGCCCTTCGGAAGCGACATTGAACGCCGACTCTGTCTCGGTGGACGGCGATGGCTGGTTGATCGAGACCCAGGAGCCTCAGGTGGTCCGTCTGTTCGAGATCAACGACCCGGATGCCGAGAAATGCATGCTTACCTTCAGGGCCGCTCTCAAGTCGGAGGGTCTTGAGGGTCGGGCCTTCCTCGAGATGCGGTGCCGCTTCTCTGGACGGGGGGAGTTCTTCTCCAAAGGGTTGGACCAAGTGATCAAGGGGACCACCCGCTGGTCGTCTTATGAGGCTTCCTTCAGGCTCAAGAATAGGGAGCGCCCCGACCTCGTGAGGCTCAACTTGACGGTGGAAGGCAGGGGCAAGATCTGGATCAAGGACGTCGAGCTGCTGAAGATCTATCGCTGAAGCGTTCGCGCCACGGCGCCGCTCCTCACGCCACGGCGCCGCTCCTCACGCCACGGCGCCGCTCCTCAGGCCACGGCGCCGCTCCTCAGGCCGTAGGGTCGGTCACTCGGCCGAGGAAGAGAACGGCTCCCGTGTCCCGGTCGCGTAGGGCGAACATGAACGGTCGGTCGACCATGACTTCCACCACCTCAGTCGGCGGCATCCCGGAGGCCTCCATGACGACTGCGGTGGCGGCGGCCGCCTCCGTGCCTTCCTCGTCCACGGCGATGTACGCTTCGTGGATGACGTCGCTGATGAACAAGGACTCCTCGGTGGACATACGGGAGAAGTCGGCCTCGTCGGGAGAGAAGGCGCTCTTCATACCCAGGGCCGCAAGGGCGGTCGTGAGGCCCGCCTGGGTGCGGAACTCAAACTTGGGCATCGTGAGTCGCACTTGGGCGAAAGGCCGCGTTTCCGTGGAACCGGAGCCCGTGTCTCCGGCGGTCGCGCCTAACTTCCCGACCACCTCGTCGAGGAGACCTGAGGAGAGCCGGCCCTCGAGTTCCTCGAAACGGCCTCCATCGGGCACGATGATCGTCATGGCCAGTTCGTCGCCCACATAGGCGAGTTCCACGGCCTGCCAACCGTCTCCGGCGGTGTAGGGGAGCATCTCCTTCTGTGTCATCATGGGCGTGGTGACGATGTCGCCGGCTAAGGTGTTGAACGGGCCGTCCTTGGTCATCACCGGGTCGAATCGCTGCTGCCAAGTGGCGTCCAGATAGACGGCGTTGACCAGGACCAGCCGGGTCAGGGCGTCGAGCCCCCCCTGAGGGATGAGCTCAGGGATCTTGTCGTTGGTCTCACCGGCCACCCATTGGTTGATGGCCAGCCGCGCTTCTTCGGCCGCGGTCATGTAGTCGACCAAGCGCATGCCGGCGCCGTAGTTGGCCGCCAGCGTGTCCAGGAAGAGCTCCTCGAAGGCGGTGCCTTTCTGACCCCAGAGGCTGTTGGCCGTCTTGACAAGCACGCCCCATTCTTCGCCTTCGGAGTCCTTCTTGCTCCAGCTGCGTGATTCCAAAGCGGCGTCTAAAGAGTTGAGGGCTTGATGGAGAGCGTCCCCTTCCAGAGTGAGGTGAAGCGTGGTCGCGATCTCCTCGGCTGTGGTGCCGGCGGCTCCTGCGTAGGTCATGGCAAGAGCGGTCATGATGCTGCTGGGGGAGAGGACCAGGTTGCCCCGGCCGGCATCGACGGCGAGGATGTCGTAGAGATCGATGCCGAAGGCCTGGAGCGAAGAAGCGGCGGCCCGAACGTCGACGCTTGAGGCCGCGGGAGCCAGCCGGGCCAGTTCGGACATGGCTATCTGCACGTCATCGGTTGCCGCGGTCTCGGTTGTCGCCGTGGTCTCGGTCCGAACGCCGTCGTCCGACCCCCCGCAGGCTGTGAACAGTGGCGGGAGCGCGGCCATCAACAGGAGTATGGCGACCGCCGCCGCTTTGGTCGATCGTGACATGTGCCCCATGACGCTCCTCCACGTGTTCTCCGGTGTCTGACCGAGGTTGGACACGGCGGGTGGGACGGCGGTTCCCTGGGTGGCTGCTCCCGGCGGGGCCGCTTGTGCGGCCCCGCGGTGCTTCTGGGCCGAAGGAGGGGGTCCTTCGGCTTGTATCAGTAGCCGACGTCGTCGAGATCCATGTCGTAGAGCCCCATCAGAGGACCTAGGAACATCTCTGGGTTATCCGCCAAAGCCTTCTCCAAGGCCTCAGATGGGAGAGCCGAGGCCGGCGGTTCCACGGACACCGGCTGGTTGATACCGGTTATCAGCAGTCCGAGCTTGAGATCGATGGCGTTCAGCCCGTCGTAGTCATCACCCGCAGGTGGGGTGAAATGTGCGACCACATCGACTTTGCGTAGAATGCCGCCGTCTTTGGTTACCCAGATGTCGACCTTGGGGTCTTTGAGCATGCTGGTGATCTGGTTCTGCACCTCTTGGAGTTCATCCGCGCCGATGGCGAACATGCCGTCCTCAAGCGAGCCGGTGACTGCCCCATCAGGATCGATCAGTTCCATGAACTCCTCGCTCTCCATCAAACCGATCACGTCGGCGAGTACCCTAGCCAGGTCGGGGGTGCCGGAGAGATGATAGGTCGCCACTCCTTCGACCGTCTCTTCACCAACCAACGTGAGGTCCTCGAACCAAGCGATCGGGTCTACACCCAGTTCCTTCGTCAGGCGGATCATCTCCGCGATCTGGGCTTGGTCGAAGGTCGGCTCCGACATTGTCTCAAGCGGAGCCTCATACCATTGATCGAGCATCCGAATCCAGCCTCTGTCGCCGACGATCTTGACCCCGACGTTCATCGTCTCTCCGCCCATAGTCAGGGCAAGGTCGAGATCTGCCTGTAGGGGCTCGGTTCCGGAGGTGAAGGTCCCCGCCACCGTCATGGGCTCCTCGACGTACGCGCGTGCTTCTTCAGGCACCTTGGTGGCGTCGAAGTCGTACATCATGGCGACACTGAAACTGCCCGAGGCGGCGGTCAGATCTTGAGCGCCGGCAACTGCCGCAGCCAGGATGGCCTCGGGAGAATCATCCGCCGCGGCCGGAATCACATTGGATGCGGTCCCACAACCGACGGCCGCCAGAGCGACCACCAGTAACATGGTGATGATTAGAAACAACGATCTTCTGCGCATGGCCTCTCCTTCTGTATACCGACCGATGCCGGCGCCTCTGTGCGCATCAACGGTCTTCAAGCACAGGTCCAGCGGTAGCACTGCGTATGAGCTCCGCTGCCCGCTGCTATTGTATCGACATAAACGGCACGGGGTTGCACCCCTAATAGTACATGCCGTCACCGGTTGTTCGCCCGAGGACTTGAAGGAGGCTCGATGAGTAGCGTCAAGGGGATCAAGGCGGCGTCGAACAGCGGTACCCTCGTCTTTCTTCTTTTCGCAGTGTTCCTCGTTTTGAAGCTGACAGGCGTCGTCGACTGGAGTTGGTGGTGGGTAACGTCGCCTCTATGGCTGGCGGTCTTGGCCACGGCGGCCGTCCTCATACTGGTCGGGGGAGTGGGCTTCATGATCTGCCGCATCGTGAAGTGGGTGCGCAGGAGACTCACCGTGACCAAATGAAGGTAGGTTGCGGGCGATGGGCCGTTCGAAGGTGGAGGTTCGGCGGCTAAGGCGGCGCTATCGGATCGCCATGGCGGCTTCGATGTCCTTCACTCTCTTCGGTATGGCCGCGGTCAAATCGACGCAGCCGGTATCGGTGACC
>JAAYJE010000112.1 GCA_012523095.1 Actinomycetota bacterium
CCGTGGCCGACAGCTATACAGGATTATCGATCGCCACCTTCGGTGGCAACCCGGTGAGCACGCGGGGTGCCCTCGCCACCATCGAGTTCATCCAGAAAGAGCGGCTGGCTGAGAACGCCGACCTGCAGGGCAGACGGCTCCGCGAGGGCCTGGAGGCGCTTAAGACCAAGTACCCATGCATCGGCGATGTCCGCGGCATGGGTCTCATGCAGGCCCTCGAAGTGGTCGACCCGGTCTCGCCCGACGGCAAGACACCGGTCGGCAAGGCGCCCGATCCCGCGAAGGTGGCGCGTGTGTTCGAGGAGACGCGCCGCCTGGGGCTGCTCATCGGCAAGAGTGGGCTCTATGGCAACATCGTCCGGCTGACTCCGCCGATGATAGTCTCAGCGCGCGAGGTGGACGACGCGCTCGAAATCCTTGATAGGGCGTTCGCGGCGACGGAGTAGGTCTCCGGCAGCGGGGTCTCGCAGGATGCACGGGAGGCCGGCCCCGGACGACGGCCGCGCCGGTGGCTACCTCGCCGGTGGCTTCAGGGGGTCTGCCGAGAACTCCAGTGTCTCGACATGTACTCCGTCGGCCATCGGCATCATAGCGTAGGCATTCCCGTCGCTGGTGATGTCGATCCTTCGGATCGGGAACATCACCAATCCTCTCCAATCGATGGGGGCGTGACCCACCTGTCGGAAGGTCCTGTCCAGCTTCACCAAGACGTCGCCGGCCGCCACGGACTCGCCCGCTGAGTCGTACATGACGCGATCAACCCGGAAGTAGGTGTTACCCAGCTCATCGGACGCGATAGGTGTGCCTCCGCTCGCGTCGTCCTGCCCGACGGGAAGCCATTCAGACGACCCGACAGCCCGCACCCTCGCCGGCCCGTCTTGTTGGTAGGCCACCTCGAACTTCGGTCCACCGCGGAAGGCGAGTAGCGGTGACGCCTGCCTCATCTGGGTGGGAGGCAAGGGATCTCCCTGACCATCCGTCAGCACATGCATGGAACCGCATGGTTCAAGCAGTGCGAGCTCCCCGTCCTTGCCGATCCGCAGACCTCCCTCCATCGTCTCGTCCATGCCGGGCCAGAGATCGATCGTCCTCTGTACATTCCCGCCGACGTCGACAAGGATGACCGACTTCGGTTGACTGTTGAACTCCAGAACGGCGAAGGCTTCATTCCACCAACGGATGTCGACCACACTGCTCGCCACTCCGGCAAGGTCGATCGAGCGAAGCGGCTCCCCAGTATGGCTGAATACTTCGATGCTTTGGTCGCCGCAACCGAGGATGGCCACCGACTTGTCGGGGAGCACGCAGAAACCCGTTGGACCCCAGCAGCCACATTGGTCTTCCACGTAGCAGATGCAGCCCTCGCCGTCGCCGCGAGGAGCCGCGAAGGAGACCCGAGGCACCGGCGGCAGGTGAGCAGAGGCGGTCGTCTCGGTCGTGAGCGGAGCCACGCCTGTGGTGACGACCGGCTCCGCGGCCGTCGAGGCCGCCTGCCCCATGACCGTCGAGGCCGCCTGTTCAGAGGTCATCGGCGATATACCGTCGGTCGCGCCGCAGGCTGAGATACACAACGTCAGAGCCGTCACGATCATCCCGACAAGAACAGCCCGACCCATGGCTTCCCCTCCAAACGCATGTGTATCCGCATAGTACGGCCACCGACCACCTATCAGGGATTGTCGGTCATACATGTGAAGGATCGGTGACGTGCGCGTAACGATCCGGTTACAAACGACCGGGACGGCGCCCCTTGGGCCGCCGCCGGCTACTCGCCCTTCATCCTGTCCAGCATCTGCATGGTCGAGCTCCGGAAGTCCTTCACCAGGTCTCCGGGGA
>JAAYJE010000113.1 GCA_012523095.1 Actinomycetota bacterium
ATGATTCCCTGCCTCCACCGCGAGCCGGACGGCCTATCGGTTATTGTGTCGCCCAGTCTGGGAAATCGTCGACCTTGCGTACCGACGTGATGAGCCAGCGGCCCTCGTAACCCTCGGGGGTGACGGTGGACACCCACTCGACGACGTATTCGTAACCGGCCCACGGTCTGTCGCTCCCTTGCCAATATTCGTTCACTGTCACCGGGATGCTGACGTGTGTCGCTGGATTGACCGGATCATCAGCCCATTGCTCGTAGTTCAGGGAGTCGGGCACAAGATAGGCGGTGTGTCCGGCCAAGCGCCCTGCCACCCTACGGGCGACAAGGTCGGTGATGGCCGACGACGCCCCCGGTCCGAGGACGCTCTGTGAATAAGGATCCTTCCCGGTCAGTCTTCCCGCCTCGACTTCGGCGTAGACGGACTCGACCATCTGAAAGGCGGCACCGGAGTTGGAGATCGCGTTGTTGACGACGGCTCTGTTCGCTCGCTCCACGGCAGTTGCGGCCATGACGGCGACCACGAAGACGAAGAACCCGAGTATGCCTATAGCCACGGCGGTGCTGAAGCCGGCCAGACAGCGGAATCTCAAGGCGCGAGGCTGTTCGGGTATATCCTTGGTTCTTACCAGCCGGGTCTCCTCTCCGAGCGGAACCCGCCGCAACCCGAGGGCGCGCATGCCTACGGTCGTCCGCTCCGTCTGTCGGCGATATCGGATCGACCACCAGCCGGAACAGGCGGCGACGCCGGAGAAGAACAGCCAGAAACCGACTACCCATAGTGGGTCCAACCCGGCCAACGTTGTGGACTGCCAGAAGACCACGACCAGAGGGATCAGACCGAAGAAGAGGAAGCCCGCGACCCAAATGAGAGCGTCGATCCCGCGCGCAGATCGGCGCAGCCAGGCGGGGGCCGGAGGAATGGCGGCCGGGCCCGAGAGAAGCCCACGTTCCTCCAGTATCCGGACGGCCAGCTCTCTGGGAGTGCCGAACTTGGCCAGCGCGATTGTTTCGTCTTCGCCCGTCTCGGCAGTCACATCGGCCACATGTGCTTGGATCTCGTTTAGGATTTCCATCGTCTCGGCCGGTCCCAGGATCTCGATCCCATCAGCCAGTTGCTGCAGATACATCTCCACGGCGCTTGTGGTGTGTTCAGCGGCTGTTACTTTGGCCACCGTCGTCCTCCTTCCAGAGATAGGCCACGGACCGGGCGAGGGAGTCCCATTCGCGCTGAGCCTCGTCCAGAAAGGCGGTGCCCTCGGCGCTAAGGGCGTAGTACTTGCGAGGGGGGCCCGAGTCGGAGGTCGCCCAGCGGGAGCTGAGCATCCCGTCGGCCTCCAGACGCCTTAGTACGGGATAGATGGTGCTTTCGCCAGCAGCCAGCCGACCGAGGGAAAGGAGTTCCTTGACGATGGCATAACCGTGGAGTTCGATACGAGTCGCGAGCAGACGGAGAACGAGAAGTTCCACCACGCCTTTGCGTACCTGGACAAGCCACCGATCGGTGTACTCCACTGCGTCTCACTTTCTCCTTGGCGGTCTTGGCTAAGCGTAAGTCACTACTATGCTAACCATAGTAATACGCATTAGATAGTAGTGTCAAGAGGGGGAATGGGCTCGAGGCGGTTCAGGGGGCATCGCGATACGCATAGGAGGTGCCGGTCCGGTCTATCGACAAGAAAAGGCGCACTGTTCGGTGCGCCTTTTGTCATTTCGACGGTGTTGTCCGTCCGCATCACTCCGGCGGACGGAGTCGGGCATAAGACGCTACGCGCTCTCCCTCATCGCCTGGATCTCGGTCGCGGCCTTGATCTGCTCTAGGGCCTTGGCCTCGATCTGGCGGATGCGCTCGCGGCTGACATTGAAGCGGGAGCTTACCTCAGCCAGAGTGCGAGGATGTTCACCTTTGAGACCGAAGCGGAGCTCAACCACTTTGCGTTCGCGCTCGTCCATGGACTTGAGGACTCTGTCGAGACAGTCCTTGGCGATGTTCCTTGCCACCTCGTCGGCGGGATCCGGCGTGTGCTGGTTCTCGATGAAGTCACCCAATTCAGCATCCTCTTCATCGCCTATGGGAGTCTCGAGCGAAGTGGTGCGCTGCGCGATCTTGCGCATCTCTTGAACCTCGTGGGGCTCGATGCCAAGCTCGGCCGCCAGGTCGTCGTCATTGGGCTCCTTGCCTGTTTCCTGCAGCAACTTCCGCTCGGTGCGGACCATCTTGTTGATCTTCTCGATCATGTGCACGGGGATGCGGATGTTGCGGTCCTGGTTGGCTATAGCTCGAGTGATGGCCTGCCTGATCCACCAAGTGGCGTAGGTAGAGAACTTATAGCCCTTGCGATAGTCGAACTTCTCCACAGCGCGGATGAGGCCGGTGTTGCCCTCTTGGATGAGGTCGAGAAGGTCCATATCCTGGGTGTAGTAGTTCTTGGCTATGGAGATGACAAGACGCAGATTCGACTGGATCATGCGGTCCTTCGCCCTCTTGTCGCCGGCCTCGATGAGCTTAGCCAGTTCGATCTCCTCCGCCTTCGTCAGAAGAGGGATCTCGCCGGCCTCCTTGAGGTAGAGGCGCAGGGGATCGTGAGTCACGGTCTCTATGGAAAGATCCAGAACGGGCTCGGTGGGCTCCAAGACGCCCTGGGTGACCGGGCTCTGCTCGTAGATCTCGATAGATTGATCGAAAAGCTGGGAATATAGATCCTCTATCTCCTCCATGGTCATGTCGAACTCCTCGACCAGCGCCATGATCTCGTCACTGGTGACGTACCCGCGCTCCTGGCCGACTTGGAGGAGGTCTTGGACGTCCAGGATGACCCGGACGTCAATGGTTGCGATGTCAGTTTCTCTTTGCACAGTCCTCTGCTATCCTAACGGTAGGTTTAAGCTTTCCCAATTTATACTGTTGAATGACGCAAACCGCAACAGTATACTCTGTGGCGCCCTGGAAGTCAACAGGGCGCGCACTCTTGATGTTACCCTCAATTGTAACGAACAAACGTTCGCAACGCAACAGCCGTTCTTATGACTTTATGCCCGTCTTACAAGAGACGTTGGGAAGCGGTGTAGCGTTCCGCCACGTCGTGTGTTTCGTTGATTATGTTGGCCGCGACCGGTCCGCCTCCTTCCCGGACGCCGCGCTTTGTGAGACATTCGTGATGATGGGGGCGGCACGATGATCCGTGTAAGGAGACCCGTTTGAACGATCAAGAAGGTAACCTCATGATACCTGGACAACCGGAGATCCCCGGCGCGCCGATCACGCTGGCTCTCGACGCCGAGGGTGGTGACAATGCTCCCGCGGAGGTGATCGCCGGAGCGCTTGAGGCCGCCTCGCCTGATCTGCGTGTGCTCTTGGTGGGCCGCCCTGAGGTGATAGAACCCTACCTGAGAGGTGAAGATCGGACGCACGTGGAAGTGGCCGCCTCCGCTTCCGTGATCACCTTCGAAGACGAACCTGCCGCCGCGGTCAAGAACATGAAGGACTCTTCGATCGTGGTGGGAGCCCGCACGGTGGCGGAGGGCCGTTCGCAGGGCTTCGTGTCGGCGGGTAACACCGGCGCCATGGTCGCTGCGGCCCTGCTCGTGGTGAAGCGCGCCGGTGGCATACGGCGGCCGGCCATCGTAACCACGCTGCCGGGACTTCGGGGCCCGGTGGTGTTCCTCGACGCCGGGGCCAACGCCGATTGTCGCCCGGAGCACTTGGTGGAGTTCGCCGTGCTGGGCGTCGCTTATGCGCGGACGGTGCTGAACGTGGCCCGGCCTCGTGTGGGGCTGCTCAACATCGGCGAAGAGGCCGGCAAGGGGAGCGAGTTGGCCAGAGCGGCCAACGCCCTTCTGGCGGGTTCGGGGCTGGATTTCGTCGGCAACGTGGAAGGCCGGGGTCTGCTCATGAACACGGCCGACGTGGTGGTGACCGACGGCTTCACCGGCAACGTCGCCCTGAAGCTTCTGGAAGGCTGCTCTTCGACGATATTCCAGCGTATGAAGGAGGCCGCGGCCGGAGGGCTCCGCGCGAAGACCGGCGGCCTGCTGTTACGGCCGGCTCTGCGCCGTCTGCGCACCGGGTTGGACCCGGAGGAATACGGCGGCACATATCTGTTGGGTGTGCGGGGGCTGGTGGTGATCTGTCACGGCAACTCATCGAGTCGGGCCGTAGCCAACGCGCTTCGCTTCGGGGCCGAGGCTCTTCGCAAGGGGGTCCTCCCGGCGATTGAGGAAGAGGTGGCCGGGCTGACCGGACGGCGGGACCCTGCCGCTTCTTGAGCGCCGTTGATACAATGGCCGGGTTCCTCACGCGGCTTGTCCGGTGGTTCGAAAAGTGTCTACAAGGAGTTTCACATGAGCAAAGATGAGATCCTCGCCAAGGTGCGCGACATCCTGGTCGAACAGCTGGGCGTGGAGGCTGAGAACGTGACGCTGGAGGCCTCGTTCCAGGATGACCTCAATGCCGACAGTCTGGACCTGGTGGAACTCATCATGGAGCTTGAAGACCTGTTCGGCGTGAAGATCACTGATGAGGAAGCTCAGACCCTGACCACGGTCGGTGCGGCGGTCGATTTCATCGCCGCGCGCGTGTAAGACAAGTCTACGGGACAGGATGGAGATGCGGGGACTGCCGGCTCTGCTGCGGGCCGTCCCCGCACGTCTCTTCCGGAGACCGCCCCGTCCCGACGCCCGTATGATGACGTTGCGGTCTTCGAGCGGGTCCTCTCTTACGGAGCTGATAGCGGGCCTGACTCCGGAGCTACGCGAGAAGGCCCTTACACACTCCTCCTGGGTGGATCGACGCACCGAGTCTTATGAGCGCTTGGAATTCCTCGGAGACAGCGTCTTGGGGCTCGCCATAGCGTCGGCTCTGTGCCGGAGATACCCCGAGAGCAAAGAAGGCGATCTTGCTCGACTCAAGGCCTTCGTAGTGAGCCGCGCCAGCTGCGCGGAGGTGGCGGAGCGGCTCGATATAGCGGGGCTGATCCTCGAGCAGGCGCCGGCCCCCGAGACCAAGCGTCGGGAGATAGCCGGCAACAGTACGATATTGGGCAACGTCCTCGAGGCTCTCATCGGGGCCGTCTTCCTCACGTATGGTTTCGAACAGACGCGGTCGGCCGTGGTTGAGGCTTTCGAAGAGCAGATCCGCTACGCGGTCACCGGGCATGTGGATCACAAGAGCGCTCTCCAGGAGCTGCTCGCGCCCCGCGGCCTGCAACCCAGCTACCGGCTGGTGGAGGAGTTGGGTCCCGCGCATGCCCGGGTGTTCACGTCCGAGGTGTCGGTGGGCGGACGCACCCGGGGTTCCGGCACAGGGACCACCATCAAGAGGAGCGAGCAGGCCGCCGCGCGGGAAGCCCTGGCCTCCATAAGCGCCGAGGCGGATTCGAGGGGGCGGAGCGCAGGCGGATCGTCATCCGAAGCCCGTGGCGAGGGGGATTGAGTTGGTCTTTCTCCACTCCATCCGGTTGCGTGGTTTCAAGACGTTCGCTAGGCCGACGGAGCTGACGTTCGAGCCGGGGGTCACGGTGATCATCGGTCCTAACGGCAGCGGCAAGAGCAACATAGCCGACGCGGTCCTCTGGGTCCTGGGCGAACAGAGCCCCGGTAATCTCAGGGGTCGCACCATGCAGGACGTGATCTTCTCCGGCCCGGGCGGCCGACGTTCGAGCGCGGTCGCCGAGGTGAGCCTGGTCTTCGACAACGGCTCCGGCGCCCTGCCGTTTGATTGCGGCCCGCTCGAAGTCACCCGACGGTTGAACCGGGACGGCGGTTCAGAGTACAGGTTGAACGGTAGTGGGTGCCGGCTTCTGGACGTGCAGGACTTGGTGGGGGGCATGGGCCTGGGCAGAGAGATGCACAGCGTCATCAGCCAGGGCAAGGTGGAGGAGCTGCTCCACTCCACCCCGGAGGCTCGTCGCGCCATGGTGGAGGAAGCGGCCGGGCTGGGCCGCTTCAAGAAGCGTCGGGAAAGGGCACAGGCCAAGCTGGAGCGCACCCGGCAGAACCTCTTGCGGGTGGGAGACGTCGAGCGCGAGGTGAAGACCGCCTTACGGCCGTTGCGCCGGCAGGTGGCCGCGGCGGAACGATTCGCAGTGGCGACTGAGGATTGGGCCCTAGCCAAGACCCGGCTTGTCCTCCACGATCTCGGGGGGGTGCTGGCCTCGCGCGCGGAGACGCAGAAGCTTCTGGAGACGGCCGACGCCCGCCGGGCTGAGATAGAGAGAACGCTGAGTGAACTGCGCAGGGAGAAGGCCGAGGAGGAGCAGCGCTTCAACGCCGCCCTCGAGGAGCGGGAGAGACTGGGTTCGGCTCATCATCGGGCCGGAGCCGCCGCCGAGCGCCTGGAGGCACGCGCCACCGCTTTGAGACAGCGACTGGCCCGCCTGGAAGGAGAGACCGACCGGGCGCGGCGACGGCTGGATCTGGCCCGTAGCGAGGTGGAGTCTCTATCGACGAGGGCCGACGAGGTCTCCGGCCCCACACCCGACGAAGCGCGGTTGTTGAAGGTGGCCGGATGGGCCCAGATGCTCCGAGGCGCTCTTGAGGAGTCACTCCCGGCCTACAGCGCGGTCGTGGAGGAGGAGGAAGGCCTCAAGGACGCGGTCTTCGAGTTGGAGACGGCTCGGTCTCGGGCCTTCCAGGACAGGGAGTTCCTCCGTCGCGAAGTGGAGGAGAGGAGTCGGGTGGGAGCCGAACTTGAAGCTCTCGCCCGTGAAGCGGCGGCTCGTCTGGAACAGTCGCAGGCAGAGAGGGTCCGGCTGCAGAGCGATCTGGACCGGGCGATGAAGGCGGCGCTCGAGGCTCAGGCGGATCTGAGGGCGGCCGCAGAGGGGCGCGAGGAGGCCAGGGCTGCAGCCGATGAAGCCTCCAGAGTCGAGGCAGGCCTGGCTGAGGAGTCCGCCGGGCTGGAGGCCAGGCAGGCTGTGCTGGCCGATCTTCTGGCGCGCAGAGAGGGCGCGTCGCCGGGTGCACGGGAGCTCGTGGCCGCCCACGAAGATTACGTCCCTCTGGCGGAGGTGCTGGTGGTCGAGCCGGGGTTCGAGCGGGCCGTCGCCGCCGCCCTCGGGCCGGTGGCGGGGGCTGTGTTGGTGCCGGCCTCGCGCGATCTGGATAGGGTGTTCGATGTGGAAGGCGCGGTGGAGGCCGTCAGCGGGTCGATACAGGTCCCGAGGGCCGACCGCTCGGCCGCCGCTCCCGTGGGCACACGCGATCTGTGGGACGTCGTCTCCGGACCCGAAGCCGCGCTTGCCGGCCTGCGGAGGCTGATCCCGCCCACGGCTGTGGTGGAGGGCGGTGAACGCTTGGACGCCGGGCGTTTCGAAGGGCACGAAGGGACTTGGCGCCTGGTGAGCCGTGATGGGGAGTTGCTCCAGGCCGGAGTGCACGCCGCGCGGCGGCGCGAGATCGGAGCCGAGACCCTTATGACGGCCCGCAACGAACTGGCGGCGGTTTCGCGGGCCCGCGATGGACTGTCCGCGAAGCAAGACGCCGCCCGCGAGACGAGCGCCCATGCGGCCGCTTCAGCCGCCGAAGCTGAGGAGTGCTTCCGTGGGATGGAAGAGCGGCTGCACCAGGCAGAGCGGCTCGTGGTCGCAGGCCGGGGTGAACTCGACCTGCAGGAGCGCCGGCTGGAGGAGGCCGGATCACAGTGCGTTGAGCTGCAGGGCCGCCGGGATCGAGAAGCAGATCTGAGCGAACGGTTGCTGGCCGATCTCGACGAGGTCGAAGAGAGTACGACGGGGATGGAGGCCGAGCTGGAGCAGGCGCGCGCCGCTCTGCGGGCATTGCAGGGACGGGTGGAGACCATGCGGCAGGCCGTTGCCGGATTGGAAGAGAAGAAGAGCCAGGCCGCGCTGGTAGAGGTAAGGCTCCGAGAACGCTGCCGGGCGCTTGAGAGTGAACGGCTGCGACTTCGCAACCAGAGGGCCTCTGCGGAGTTGGAGGCCTCCCGTTGTGAACGTCGGGTGGGTCTCTTAGACCGGTATCTCCCTGTTGTTGGAAGCCTGCTGGAGGTGACGGAGCGGTTGGTCGAGGGGGCTCGCGTGGTCGCGGGTGAGATGGAGTCTGTGGTAGAGGCCGTGCGGACACGCACCGAGGGCGCCGCACGCGTCATGCGCGATCGCGGCGGCGAGGAGGCGGGCCTGCAGCGTGAACACGATGCCCTGGTCTCCCGCCTGACCGATCTCAGGGTACAGGAAGCCCTTCTCGAGGAAAGGCGCACTCTCTTGGAGGATGAACTGAGCGGGCTGAAGCGTCGTCATCTGTCACCGCGGAGGTTGACTGCCGCCGATGTGGAGGGCGAAGACGCGGAGTCGTTGACGGCTGCGGTGGAGCGGGCGGAACGGCGCCGGGAACACATCGGGCCGGTGAACCCGCTCGCAGAGCAGGAGTGCGCCGAGATGGAGGAGCGGGCGGCCTTCCTAGCCGAACAACGCCGTGACCTGGAAGCCTCCATCAACCAGCTTCAAGAAGTGATCGACGAACTGAATGACCACATCGAGTGCACGTTCGGGGAGATCTTCAAAGCGGCGCGGGAACATTTCCAAGGGGTGATAGCCTCTGTGTTCCCGGGGGCGAAAGGGACTCTCAAACTCACCGAGCCGAAGTCGCCCGGGCGCCGTCCGACCGAGGACATCGAGGGAGGACTCGAGGAGCCGGAGGAGGAGAAAGAGGCGGCCGGAGGCATCGCCCTGGAAGTCAAGCTGCCCAACAAGGCGCCGCGCAGCCTCAGCCTGCTGTCCGGCGGGGAGAAGGCCATGACGGCGATCGCCTTCCTCTTTTCTCTTTTCCTGGCTCGGCCCTGCCCGTTCTATATCCTCGACGAGGTGGAGGCTTCTCTCGACGACATCAACATCCGCAGGTTCCTGACCTTAGTGAGGAAGCATCGAGACAAGGCGCAGTTCATAGTGATCACGCATCAACGGCAGACCATGGAGATCGCCGATACTCTGTACGGAGTGGCGCTGGAGAGCGACGGAACGTCGCGGGTCCTGTCGCGTAGACTGACGATATCGAAAGGGGCGTAGTGTCTTGAGCCACGATTGGTCGGAGGTGTTCCTGGGGGTCTCCGCGGATTCCGTCATCCAGACCCCTGAAGAGATCCAGAAGGTCCGCGGGGGCTGGATCGCACAACTGCGGGATGGTCTCGCCAAGAGCCGCAAGGCCCTCCAGCAGCAGTTCGCCTCGGTGCTCTTCGATCGCTTCGATGAGAGTCTGTGGGAAAGGATAGAAGAAGCGCTCATCTATGCCGACGTGGGCGTGGAGACCACGGTGTCGATCGTGGAGGCTTTGGAGGCCGAGGCCGACAAAGGCGCCATCAAGGACTCCGCAAGTCTCATAGCCGAGCTGCGCAGAATCACCACCCTGCATTTTTGCCAGGCGGACACGCGCATCGACGTGGCCCACTCGCCGGCGGTGATCCTCGTTGTGGGAGTGAACGGCACCGGCAAGACCACCACCATAGGCAAGATCGCCTGGCATCTTAAGGAGCTGGGCAAGGAGCCGTTGTTGGTGGCCGGAGACACATTCCGCGCGGCCGCCATCGAGCAGCTGGTGGAGTGGGGCCGGCGGGTGGGATGCGAAGTGGTGCGCCATGAGCGCGGGGGAGACCCGGGGGCGGTGGTGTATGACGGCATCGCCGCGGCCGAAGCGCGGAAGGCCGACGTGGTCATCATCGACACGGCGGGGCGTCTCCACACCCAAGTGAACCTGATGAAGGAGCTTGAGAAGGTGCGGCGCGTGATCGGGAAACGCCTGCCGGGCGCCCCGCACGAAACCCTGCTCAGCATCGACGCGACGACGGGTCAGAACGGACTGATCCAGGCCCGTATGTTCAAGGAGGCGGTGGAGCTCTCAGGCGTGGTGTTGACGAAGATGGACGGGACGGCCAAAGGTGGCATAGCGCTGGCCGTATCACACGAACTCGACCTGCCCATCAAGCTCATCGGTACGGGAGAAAGGCTCGAAAGCCTTCAGCCGTTCGACGCCGCCGATTTCACGGCGCTGCTCTTCGACGACTCCCTCGGCCCCTCGGTTTGACGGGATTACCGGCTGCTAGTAAACTCCCACCCTCGCGGCCCGCTTGGGTCGCCTCGAGTGCGGCGCGCGCAAAGCGCCGCTGAACGGCAAGGTGGCGGGTGTTCGATTCTCTCTCTGATAAGCTGCAGATAGCCTTCGACGGCCTCAAGAAGCAGGGCAGGCTCACCGACAAAGACGTCGAGCGCGCCGCCCGCGAGATCCGTCTGGCCCTGCTTGAGGCGGACGTCAACTTCAAGGTGGTCAAGCAGTTCGTCGACTCGGTGAAGCAACGCGCGCTCGGCGTCGAAGTGCTGGGAAGCCTGACGCCCGCGCAGCAGTTCATCAAGATAGTGAACGAAGAGCTGACGGCTCTCATGGGCTCGGCCACCACCAAGCTTACTTTTTCTCCGCGACCGCCGACCCTGATCATGATGGTGGGTCTGCAGGGCTCAGGCAAGACCACCGCCTGCGGCAAGCTGGCCAACTTCCTGCTCGCCCAAGGCAAGAGCCCCGGTTTGGTGGCGGGCGACGTGTATCGGCCGGCGGCCATCGACCAGCTCAAAACCCTGGGGCAGCAGCTCGGGGTGCCGGTGTACGATGAGGGCGACCAGGCCGATCCGGTGGACATCGCCAAACACGGTGTCAGGTGGGCGCAGGAAAAGGGGCGCGACGTACTGATCATCGACACGGCCGGCCGTCTACACATCGACGAGAAGCTCATGGACGAGTTGGTGCACATCCGTCACGCTGTGAAGCCCCACAACATCCTGCTGGTCCTGGACGCCATGACGGGGCAGGACGCGGTGAACGTGGCCCTCAAGTTCCAGGAACAGGTCCAGTTCGACGGCGTGGTGCTCACCAAGATGGACGGTGACGCCCGTGGAGGCGCCGCCCTGTCGGTGCGGGCCGTGACGGGCAAGCCTATCAAGTTCGCCAGCAGCGGCGAGAAGCTCGACAGCTTCGAATACTTCTATCCGGATCGGGTGGCCTCACGGATCCTGGGGATGGGTGACGTACTCACGCTGATCGAAAAGGCTGAGCGCACCATCGACGAGAAGAAGGCCCGGGAGCTGGAGCAGCGGCTACGCAAATCCACTTTCACCTTCGACGACTTCCTGGAGCAGATCCAGCAGGTGCGCAAGATGGGCTCTATTTCGAGCATCTTGGGCATGATCCCCGGCATCCCCTCGGGCAAGCTCAAGGGCATGCAGGTGGATGAGAAGGCTTTTGACAAGATCCAAGCGGTGATCTTCTCCATGACTCCGGAGGAACGCAGCCATCCGGAGCTCATCAGCGGCAGCCGTCGCCGGCGCATCGCGGCCGGCTCGGGCACCAACATCCACACTATCAATCAGCTGCTCACCCAGTTCAAGCAGGTTCAGAAGATGATGAAACAGCTGGGCTCGGGCCGTGTACCGAAGAACCCGTTCCAGATGTTCGGGAACTCCAGTTAGTGAGAGGAGGTGACGAATGGCAACAGCTATCAGATTGGCACGTCGTGGGAGTAAGAAGCGTCCAACCTACCGCATCGTGGTGGCCGATTCCCGGAGGGCCCGTGACGGCCGCTTCATCGAGACCATCGGCTTCTACAACCCTCAGACCGAGCCGTCGGTGATCGAAGTGGACGAGGCCAAGGCCAAGCAGTGGCTGGCGACCGGCGCTCAGCCCTCCGATACGGTGCGGAAACTCCTGAGTCTGAAAGGCATCGTCTAAGTGAAAGATCTGCTCGAGTTCCTGGCCCGCTCGCTGGTGGACCATCCCGACCAAGTGCGGGTGGAAGAGTCCGAGTCGGCGGAAGGCGTGCTGTTGCGTCTGTTCGTGGCCAAAGAGGACGTGGGCAAGGTGATAGGCAAGCAGGGCCGCATTGCCCGCGCTCTGCGCACTGTGGTCAAGGCAAGCGCCGTCAGAGACGGCAGGCAGGCCACGGTCGAGATCGTCGATTAGGAGCGACTCCAAGGCCTGGTTCGGAATGGTATTGCGCCGACAGGATGCGATGGGGACGCGCGACGCAAGGACGCATGGAGCGGGCGTAGCAGAGCTATGGGCACGCCTAAGCGCGAGTCGCGAGCCTATTCGCGCGGTGAGGACGTAGCATCGTGCCGCCAAGCGCAGACTCGGTGGTCGACCCCTCATTGCTAAGCGGATGCGGTGAGCTATGACGCGCCCCGAGTGGATCGAAGTGGGGCGGATCGTGCGTGCGCACGGGGTGCACGGCGAAGTCAGGGTTAGGCTTCTCTCGGACAACCCGGAGCGCTTCGCTTCGGGGTCCGTCCTTCACGCTCGTCCCGGACGGCCGGGCGTAGCGGCGCTCAGAGTGCGCGAACAGGTGCGTCTAACGGTCGAGAGCCTGCGGGGCGACGGTGACTTCCCCATCGTAGGATTCCGCGAAGTGGCCGACCGAGACAGGGCCGAGGCCATGAGCGGATACACGCTGGAGGTGCGCTCGACCCAACTCCCCGAGCTGCCTGAGGACGAATTCTACCCCTTCGATCTGGAGGACCTGCAGGTGCGGGATCCCGCGGGGGCGACCGTCGGGAGGGTGACGGGAGTGTTGGATTCTCCGGCCCATCCCATCCTGGTGATCGAGCTCGACACGGGCGGCGAGAAGATGGCGCCGTTTGTCTCGGCGGCGGTGCCGACCGTGGCGGTGGCTGAAGGCTATCTGGTGGTTGAACCGAGGTTCCTGGACGAAGTCGGTCAGGATAGGACTGAGGGAGATGTCTCGAGATGAAGCGCTTTGACGTCTTCACGCTGGTCCCGGAGGCCTTCAACTGGTTCGTCGTGCAACATCCCGTCTCCACGGCCATCGAGGCCGGCGCGGTCTCCATCTCCGTGCACAATATCCGGGACTACAGTGCTCTCCCTCATCATGAGGTGGACGACACTCCGTACGGAGGCGGTCCGGGTATGGTAACGCGCGTGGACATAGTGGCGGCGGCGCTCGAAGGGGTGTTCGGAGAGCCTGCGACCCGGGTGCGGGATACGCGTGACGTCTATGTGCTGGCGGCGGGGGGCCGTCCCTTCGAGCACGGTCTTGGACTGGAGCTGTCTCGGACCGAGAGGGATCTCGTGCTATTGTGCGGACGGTTCGAGGGTTTCGACGCCAGAGTGGAGACGCTTCTGGCGAGCGGGTCGATATCGGTGGGTCCCTACGTCCTGGCGGGTGGCGAAGTAGCCGCGTTGGCCGTCCTGGAGGCCGTGATCCGCCACCTGCCCGGGTCCCTCGGCAACACGGACAGCGTGGTGGAGGAGTCGTTCAGCGAGGAATTGGGAGGGATGGTCGAGTATCCTCACTATACGAGGCCGCGGGAGTACGAGGGTCTGAAAGTGCCGCAGGTGCTTGTCGGCGGAGACCACGCGGCCATCGCGCGGTGGCGGAGGGAGAACGCCAGGCGGTCTCCCTGGGCGCAGGGTATAGGCCGCGCCGGCCCCCGGGACACTGCTTCGACATGCGACGGAGAAGGTGAAGAGTGAGTACGGACCACGATCAGGCGGGCGCCGTCCCCAGAAGCGGGCCGGTCTCCCCGGGCGAACCGGCGCTTAGAAGTGAGTCGGGCCTGCAGGGTGGGTCGGCCCCGCCGGGTGGGTCGGCCCCGCCGGTAGACGACGGCCTCCAGGGGACCCTGGGATCTAGGAGGGAGGTAGACCCTCGGCGGGCGGCCGGTGAGGCGAGAAGAAGGCGGGCCGCGGCGGAGCGGAAGAAGCGGACTCCGCTGGGGATGGTCATCGAGGTGGTGATCATAGTCGCCGCTGCTTTCGCGATCGCGATGCTGGTGCAGGCCTTCATCGTCAAACCCTTCACGATCCACCAGGTCTCCATGCAACCTACGCTCCAGGAGCGCGACCGTATCCTGCTCAACCGTCTCTCCTACCACTTCCGAGATCCTGAAAGGGGAGACGTGGTGGTCTTTCATTCGCCCATGGTCAAGGGCGAGGACCTGGTCAAGCGGGTGATAGGGGTGCCGAACGACCGAGTGGCGGTCAAGGACGGCGATTTGTATATCAACGGGGCCATACAGGAAGAACCTTACGTGCTGGACAGCGAGATGTTGGACGAGGATCAGGAGGTCTTGGTCCCCGAGGGTCACGTGTTCGTCATGGGCGACAACCGTAACAACAGCGGTGACAGTCGGTTCTTCGGGCCCATAGAGACCGACTCGATCATCGGGTGCGCCTTCTGCGTCTATTGGCCCATCAGACACTGGCGAGGGCTGTAGGTCCTCTCGCTCTCGGCGCCGATCGCGGGAGGCGTTCGAGTCGGAAGCGGGTTGCAATCGGGACCGCGATGCTCTAAAGTCTGCTCGCTTTTCTTCAGGTAGGTCGTCGAGCACACGCCGGAACAGATCAGGGTCAGGTATGCACATGGGCGTTATTGAGGAATTCGAACGGGATCAACTCCGCCAAGACATCCCGGATTTCAAGGCCGGCGATACGTTGCGGGTGCACTTCAAGGTCATCGAGGGGAGCCGGGAGAGGATCCAGGTCTTCCAAGGCTTCTGCATCCGCAGACAGGGTCATGGCGCTCGGGAGACCTTCACCGTGCGCAAGCAGTCCTTCGGAGTGGGGGTGGAGAGGACCTTCCCGGTCCATTCTCCGAAGATCGACAAGATCGAGGTCGCCGCGATAGGCGACGTGGCAAGGGCCAAGCTCTACTATCTGCGTGAGAAGCTCGGCAAGAAAGCGCGCGTCAAAGAGAAGCGTATCTAAGGCACTGCTGCATGGAAGAACCGGATCGAAGCTCTCTCGCAGAGCCGAAGCCGGTCGGTTGCGGCGAGGCAGCCCCGGCGGATGGAGCCCGGACCGTCGGGAAGACGAAGCGGCACGTCGGCAAGACCCGCCGGATCGTCGAAGTGGTCGCCATCGTGGCGGCCGCTTTCGTTTTGGCGCTTGTGGTGCAGCAGTTCCTCGTGAAACCATACGCGATCCCCTCGGAGTCCATGGAGCCGACTCTTGTAGGGGGCGACCGAGTACTGGTCAGCCGGATCACCTATCACTTCCGCTCTCCGGAGAGGGGCGACGTCATCGTGTTCCATCCTCCAGGGTATGAGGGCGCAGTCCCGTTGATCAAGCGCGTCGTCGCTGTGGGCGGCGATACAGTCTCGGTGCACGATGGCAGGTTGTGGCTTAACGGCACCGCACAGGATGAGCCCTACCTGAAGGAGAGTCTGATCGAGGGTGAGTATCCCGAGACGACGATCAAGCCGGGGTACGTCTGGGCCATGGGCGACAATCGTAACGACAGCGGTGACAGCCGATACTTCGGGCCGGTGCACGAAGACGAGATCATCGGTGTCGCTTTCGCCATCTACTGGCCGCCGCGCGATATGGGCGGACTCTGACCCGCCTTTCTTATGACAAGATCACCCGGCCTCAAGAAGAACCGCCTTTCGGACCCGTTCCGTTTCGATCGCGACCTGTTGCGCGAGGCCGGCGCGACCTCGTGGGGCGGTGACCTGCGCCTGGCCGGTGCCGACGAGGCCGGGCGCGGTTGTCTGGCAGGCCCATTGGTGGCCGCCGCGGTAGTCCTGGATTACCGCGGCGCTCCCTTCGCCGGATTGGAGCGTCTCACCGACTCCAAGCTGCTCACGCCCGAGACACGGGAGATTCTATACGGGAGCGTCCTTCGCTGTGCCGCGAGAGTCGCGTGGGTGGCATGCTCACCTTCCACGATAGACAGAGTGGGTCTCCATCGCTGCAATATCGACGCGCTTGGTCGCTCGCTCGATGCGTTGTATGGGGAGTACCGGCTGGCGGTGGTGGATGGGTTCGACCTCAAGCGGCCCGAGCTCCGGGCGCGCGCCATGATCGCCGCCGATTATAGGAGCGGAGCAGTGGCGGCCGCTTCCATCGTGGCGAAGGTGGTGCGCGATAGACTGATGAGGACACTCGCGTCACTCCATCCCGAGTACGGTTTTGATGAGCACGTAGGGTACGGGACCAAGCGACATCGAGAGGCCCTGCGACGCCACGGTCCCTGCGAGCTTCACCGCCTGAGTTTCCAGGGAGTGGGCGTCGGCCGGTTGGAGTTGTGGGACGACTGAGACAGGGCGACGGCATCAGGGATCGGAGACGGTAGAGGTAGCGTCTCCGAGGGTCCGCTCCAATCTGGTACCAAGGTTTGAGTCCGTGTCTCCTCCACCTCCGATAGTCTCGACATCCGAGTCGATCGCCAGGCCACAGCACAGAGGAGACCGTCCTGAACCAGGGACCATCGATACACGTAGATCGAGTGGCGCGAGGCCGCGCGGGTGAGCAGGCGGCCGCCCTGTTCCTCTCAGCACGTGGGTACCGCGTGCTGGCCAAGAACCAACGTACTCCTCTCGGAGAGTTGGACATCATCTGCCGCGAGGGGTCGGAGGTCGTGGTGGTGGAGGTCAAGGCGCGCTGCAGTTCGACGTACGGCGAGGCCTTGGAAGCCATCGGTCCTCGCAAGGCGCGCCGTCTACGGGGGGCGGCGGCCTGGTGGCTGTGCGACCGAGGATGGTTTCCCTGTCCGCTGCGTTTCGACGCGGTTGTGGTGGCGCTTGACGGCCAGGGTGTACCTTGCAGCATTGAACACGTCAAGGATCTGCTGGGAGCATGACGGCGCCTATAGGAGTGGCGTCTATCTGGGGCTTCGCCATGGTGGGCGTCGACGCCGTGCCCGTGAGAGTGGAGGCTCATGCCAGGAACGGTCTGCCGGGAGTCACCATCGTCGGCCTTCCGGGCGCCGCGGTGCGCGAGGCCGGCGAGCGGATCCGTTCCGGCGCTGCTTCGACAGGGCTCGCCCTTCCCGCCCGGCGCATCACCATCAACCTCAGTCCCGGCGATGTCCACAAGGAGGGACCTGGGTTCGACCTGCCTGTCGCTCTCGCCACCCTCGCAGCGTGCGGGCACATACCGGTGGAATGTGTCCGCGATGTGGGAGCGGTGGGAGAGGTCTCCCTGGGAGGAGTCGTGCGGCCGACCCGAGGGGTGGTATCGGCCGCGGAGTCCGCGGGACGGATCGGCGTCCGGCTGGTCATCACCGCAGTCGAGGGGCTGCCGGCCGCCGCGGAAGTCAGCACGGCCCCCGTGGCGGGGGTGCGGTCCTTGGCCGAGGCGGTCCTTGCAGTCAAAGACTCTCGATATCGAGACCGGGTGATCGAGCGGGGGATCCGGTGGTTGAACAGGCGGCGCGCCGTCCCCGCGGCCGGCGCGGCTGAAGACGTCGACCTGGCAGACGTGGTGGGTCAGGAGACGGCGAAGAGGGCCCTCGAGATCGTAGCGGCCGGAGGGCATCATCTCCTGATGTTCGGATCGCCCGGAGCAGGCAAGACCATGCTGGCCCGCCGGTTGCCGGGCATCCTGCCGCCGCTGACCAGAGAGGAGGCCGTCGACGTTACCAGAGCATGGAGCGCCGCCGGTCTGCAGGGCGTTCAGACCGGGTTGGCCAAGGAGCGGCCTTTTCGCGCCCCTCACCATACCGCGTCGCGCGCCGCTCTCATCGGAGGCGGCGTCGCCCTGCGGCCCGGCGAGATAAGTCTGGCCCACCGTGGGGTTCTTTTCCTAGACGAATTGCCGGAATTCTCCAGGGACGCGCTGGAGGCTCTGCGGCAGCCACTCGAGGAGGGTCGAGTGGTCATCTCGCGTCGGATGGGGACGGCGGTCTTTCCGGCCGTGTGCACCTTGGTCGCGGCTATGAACCCCTGTCCGTGTGGTTATCTGGGGCACACGGAGAAGGTGTGCCGTTGTTCCGGCGCCGCCCTGGAGCGATATAAATCGCGTGTGAGTGGGCCACTTCTCGACCGGATCGACGCTCTGATAGAGATCCCACCGCTCACCCTGACGGCGCTCGAACGGACCGTGGAAGGCGAGACGTCGGCTCTCGTACGAGACAGAGTTAGCGGGGCCCGCGAGTTCCGGCTCCACCGAGAGAATCATCAAGTGGATCAGGTCCGCGCGCCCCTGGAAGAGAGGAACGGGCTGACCGAGGAGGCGCGCAGGTTGCTGCGCGACGCGTTGGTGCGGGATAGTCTGAGCGGGAGGGCGTATGTCAGGACCGTGAGGCTGGCTCGGACCATCGCGGACCTGGATGGAGCGCCGTCGGTGCGCATGGATCACGTGGCAGAGGCGCTGGCCCTCCGTCTGGACCAGCGCCGGGTCGGTCTGTTCTAGAGCTCGAGCGAACGGGCCACTGATATGACACCACGAGACTCTTTGTCTATCGACCTCGACCGCGGCGCTTACGAAGCCGCTTTGGGGTTGGCTTGGATGAGCGAGTCGGGATGCCATTCGCTGCTCCGACTCCTGGTCCGGGAGGGGCCGGAAGCGATCTGGCAGGCATCGTCGGGGCGGCTGTCCGAGTGGGGACTCACACCTCGAGCCGTCGCTCGCTACCGGGAGAAGAGACGCTCTTTCGTCCTCGAAGAGGCTCTCGGAAGGATGACGTCCTTAGGCATGGAGTTCGCGCCTTTCGGATCGCAGCTGTATCCGCGGGAGTTGGGGCAGCTTGTCTATCCGCCGGCCGGGCTCTTCTTCTACGGAGAACGGGAGACCCTGGAGCGACTGACGGGATGCCTGAGGGTGACCATCGTCGGGACCCGGCGGGCGACGGCATACGGACTGCGGGCGGCGGACGCTTTCGCTTCGGAGTTCGCACGGCAAGGCATAGCCGTGGTGAGCGGCATGGCACTGGGCATAGATACACAGGCCCACAAGGCGGCCTTGGAAGCAGACGGCCTGACTGTGGCTGTCCTTGGGTGCGGAGCCGATGTCGTCTACCCACGTCGTCACCGGTCGGTTTACGAGCGGATTGTAAGAAGCGGGATCGTCCTCAGCGAGCTCCCGCCGGGTGTCGGACCGGCTCGGTGGACTTTCCCGCACCGCAATAGACTTCTCGCGGCGCTCGGGGACGCGACGGTGGTCGTGGAGGCCTCGTGTGCGAGCGGCGCGCTGCAGACAGTCGACCATGCGCTCGAACTGGGGAGACCTGTCTTCAGCATACCGGGATCGATATACGCAGATGGCCACGAAGGCTGTAACACACTGCTCTATCAAGGAGCGTTTCCGGCGCTTGACCCCTGTGTGACGGTGGAGGACTTTCTCTATCTGACAAGAATGGAAAGGCAAGGTCGCCGGCCGGCTCGGACGCTCCGATCGTTGGATGGCGGGGCGAGAGGCATCGGTGGTGGATTGAACGAGGTTCAGGACCCTAGGCTCGCGGGTATCCTAGAGTTCCTCGTGTCTGCGCCGTGCTCGGTGGAGACTCTGATGGTTGAGAAGGGTCTGACCGTGCGCGAGGCTATGGCTGCGCTGGGCGAACTGGAGTCGGGCGGCTTGGTGATGCGAGGCGGTCCGGGTCTGTACATCCGAGCTCCCTGAAAGGGCGAAGTGGGGCGGGAGGACGATGCGATCAGTAGGCGAAGCGGTATCGACCGGCCCCAGCTCAGAGATCGAGCAGGCAATCACTTCGTTCGTCCGGGGGCTGATAGCGGCCGACTACAGCGCCCGCACCGTTGAGGCGTCTACGTGCGACCTAAGACAGTTCGCCGCGTTTCTGGCCGGGCGCGGGATGGAACAAACCGGCGATATCGGGAGGGTCGATGTCACCGATTACGCCGCCGCGCTCGCCGATCCGGCCGGATTCACTCCTACCGCCGGCGGCGAAGTGAACGACGGGGCTCGTCGTGAGTCGCCCAAACGCGGGCTGCAGCCGTATTCCCGGGCTACCGTCGCGCGCAAGCTTTCCGTGGTACGGAGCTTCCTGCGTTTCTGCGAAGAGAATGGTCTGATCGAGTCCAGTCCTGCGGCCGGCGTAGGCTCACCGAAGTTGCCGCGGCGGCTGCCGCAGGTGCTGAGCCCCGAGCAGGTCTCCACACTATTGGAGGCCATGGGGGGTACGAAACCCCTGGACCTGAGGGATAGAGCTCTATTCGAGTTGGTATACTCATCAGGTTTGCGCTGTCAGGAGGCGCTGGACTTGAGACTGAGGGACCTCAGTTTTGAGTCTTGCGAGATCAGGGCAAAAGGAAAGGGGCGCAAGGTGCGTATCATCCCCGTGGGGGAAGTCGCACTAAGGGCCTTAGAGCGTTACCTGCAGGAAGGACGGACTCGATTGATCACGGGTGCTACGCAGGAGGATCACGTCTTCTTGAGCCGGACGGGTCGACCACTATCTTCGTCTGATGTCCGGCGACGCCTCGCGAGGCATCTTGCTCGGGCCGGCGTGCCCAGTGGCACGTCGCCCCACACGCTACGGCACTCGTTCGCCACCCATCTGCTTGAGGGGGGAGCGGATCTTCGCGTCATCCAGGAGCTACTGGGGCATTCTTCTCTGCGCACCACGCAGGTGTACGCCCATGTCTCTGCGGGACACCTGCGCAAGACCTATCGGCGAGCACACCCGCGGGCGTAGGCGTGGCGGTGATGACCATCGACCCTGCCGAACAACACGACATAGCCCAGGCGTGGCGGCTGTACAAGGACTTCGGCGACGCAAAGGCCCGAGATCAGCTTATCTTGGCCTATTCTCCCCTTGTGAAGTATGTTGCCGGACGCATGAGCAGTTCTCTACCGGCCCACATCGAAGAGGGAGATCTGGTCTCCTACGGCCTTCTGGGTTTGATAGGAGCTCTTGAGCGCTACGATCCGGGTCGTAACATCAAGTTCGAAACCTTCGCCGTGTCGCGCATCAAAGGGTCCATCATCGACGAACTGCGGGCGTTGGATTGGGTACCTCGGTCGGTTCGCAGCTGGGCACGTAAGGTGGAGAGCGCCGTCACCGAGCTCGAGAACAGACTCATACGAGCTCCGACGGATGACGAGGTCGCCGCGGAACTAGGCGTGGAGCCGGAGGAGTTCCAAAACATCCTCAACCAGATAAGTTGCGCGTCGATCGTCGCTCTCGATGAATTCTGGGACTCGACCGGTACCGGCCGGGACAAGATGAACCTGATCGATACCATAGAGGACTCCGATGCGCCCGATCCTTCGAGGGCGTATCGTGTCCAGGTCGTCAAGGAGACCCTCACCGCGGCCATAGAGCGGCTGCCGGAGCGTGAGCGGATAGTGATAGGCCTCTATTACTACGAAGGTCTGACGTTGAAAGAGATCGGAGAGGTCTTGGGGGTGACCGAGTCGCGAGTCTCGCAACTCCACACCAAGGCAGTCCTTCGTCTGCGAGGCCGGATCAAAGAGGACCTGGATCTCGACGCGCTGGCGATGTAGGGGGCTGAGTCTCACCCGAGGGAACATCCGGCCCGCCACGATACGAGACGATACGCTGCAGCCCTTCATATCGAGCGCCCATGCCCGCCCTGCGCCGGGATTCGGTGCTCATTGTGTCATGTGGTAGACTGCTTCGGCTGGTCAAGCGAACCCGAGGATCACTGCTGTGGGGGTGCTGGGAGACCGGTTCCACAGCGGCCCTCGGAGAGTACGTTGAACATAACCAGAGTGAGGTAAGCATGCCCGCGGCATCAATGAAGCAGCTCCTGGAGTCGGGAGTGCACTTCGGCCACCAGACCCGCCGATGGAACCCCAAGATGAAGCCCTATATCTTCACTGAGAGGGGCGGCATCCACATCATCGACCTGCAGCAGACCACCATCCTTCTCGACCGTGCCTATGATTTCGTGCGCAACATCACCGGTCGTGGGGGGACGATTCTGTTCGTCGGGACGAAGAAGCAGTGCCAGGATGTCGTCCGCGAAGAAGGCGAGCGGGTTGGGATGCCATACGTGTCGCACAGGTGGCTGGGTGGACTCTTGACCAACTTCGCCACCATCGAGAACCGTATCAAGCGTCTGCACGAGCTACGTAGGCTGAAGGAAGAAGGTCAACTCAGCCTGCTTCCCACCAAGGAACGGATGTCCATGGAGCGGGAGCTGGAGAAACTCGAGATCAATCTGGGCGGAGTCGGCACCATGACCCGGTTGCCCGACGCGGTATTCGTGGCCGATCCGAAGAGGGAAGCCATCGCCACGAAGGAAGTTAACAAACTGGGCGTACCGCTCATCGGCCTCTGCGACACCAACTGCGATCCTGACGAGGTCGACTTCCTGATCCCCGGCAACGATGACGCCATCCGGTCCTGCAGCCTCATCGTGAAAACACTGGCCCGTGCGGTCGAAGAAGGCCGCCAGAAATTACAAGTGTCCGAGTTCCTTGCGGCTGAAGCGGCGAAGACGGTGGTGCAGAGCGATTCGGCTCCCTATTCGTCCGATGACGTGAGGTCGGATAGATCGGAAGGCCGTCAGGGCCGCGGCGCTCGGGGTGGAAGGACTTTCACAGGCGGCGCCCCGGGCAGGAGTTCCGGGCGGCCGGGTGCGGGTGGGTACGGTGGCGCCGGTGGCCGATCGCCTGCGGGCGGACGATCCGGCTCGCGAGAGCCCGGTCTCAGGAATGCCGACGCGACGCGGCCGGCGCCGGCGCGTCGTTTGGCTCCCAAGGCGGCCGCCCCGAAGAAGGAGGCCACCTCCGAAGCTGAGGCCACCGCGGAAGAGGCCGTCGCTGCGGAGGCCCGGGCTGTAGAGACCGCGGCTGTGAAGCCCCCGGTGACGGAGGCCCCGGCAGGAGAGGCCGCTGCCGCAGAAGAGGCGGTCACAACTGAGACGCCGGCGGCCGAGTCCGCCGTCGGAGAGGCGGTGCCCGAGAAGGACGCAGCACCCGAGAAGGACGCAGCACCCGAGAAGGACGCTACGCCCGAGAAGGACGCTACGCCCGAGAAGGACGCTACGACGGACGCCGGGGCCTGACCGGCCGGTCACTCTCCCACGGGTCGGCGTCGTTGAGGTGCCGAGCCGTCATGAAATGCTGTTGAAGGATGATCGACGTCTCGACGGAGGCTTGTGATGCGAATCGATGCCGGACTTGTCAAGAAGCTCAGGGAAGCCTGCGGGGCAGGCGTGATGGACTGTAAGATAGCGCTGAACGAAGCGCAGGGCGATTTGGACGAAGCCGTCAAGATCCTGCGACAGAAGGGGATGGCTACGGCCGACAAGAAGTCCTCTCGAGCCGCCAACGAGGGCCTCATCGACTACTACATCCATCCGGGAGCAAAGGTGGGGGTCCTGGTCGAGGTCAACTGCGAGACTGACTTCGTGGCCCGCAACGAGGATTTCAAGACCTTCGTGCACGATGTGGCCATGCACATCGCGGCGGCGAGCCCTGCTTGGGTATCGCGCGATGATATCCCGGAGGAGGTCAAGGCGGCTGAGCTCGAGATCTACGCCATGCAGGCCAAACAGTCGGGTAAGCCCGACGCGATCATCCAGAAGATCTCAGAGGGCAAGTTGGTCAAATGGTACTCGACAGTGGTCCTGCTTGAGCAGGAGTTCATCAAGGATCCGGAGAAGACCATCGACGATCTGCGTCGTGAGCTGATAGGCAAGATCGGTGAGAACATAGAGATCAGGCGGTTCGCGCGTTTCCGCGTGGGCGACGAGGTGGCCTAGGGGCGCGCTCTCTTCGTCAAACGGACCTCGGGGTGAGGTCCGGACCGCGAGGGATGGCCGGAGCGAGGTGATATGAACCAGCAACCTGTATGGAAGAGGGTTCTGCTGAAGCTTAGCGGCGAGGCCCTCATGGGCGATCTATCCTACGGCATCGATCCGGCCCGTTTACGGGCCGTCGCCGCCGAGATCAGCCATGTGGTGGACGGGGGCAACGAACTTGCCATCGTGGTTGGGGGCGGCAACATCTTCCGGGGCATATCCGGGGCTTCTCAAGGCATCGACCGGGCTACGGCCGACTACATGGGTATGCTGGCCACAGTCATGAACTCCATGGCTCTGCAGGACGCGCTGCGAAAGGTGGCTGTGGACTGCCGGGTTCAGTCCGCCATCGCCATGCAGCAGATCTGCGAGCCGTACATCCGCGGGCGGGCCATCCGCCATCTCGAGAAGGGACGGGTCGTCATTTTCGCAGGTGGCACCGGCAACCCGTTCTTCAGCACCGATACAGCCTCAGCGCTCCGGGCCCTGGAGATCGGGGCCGAGGTCCTGCTCATGGCCAAGAAGAAATACGACGGCGTGTACGACGACGACCCCGAGACCAATCCGAACGCCGAGATGATCGAAGAGATCACTCACCGGGAGGCTTTGGAGCGGGGATTGCGCGTCATGGACTCGACCGCTCTGTCGCTGTGTATGGACAACGGTCTGCCTATCTTGGTGTTCAACATGAGCGTCCCCGAGAACATCCGACGCGTGCTCAAGGGCGAACGGATCGGCACCCGGGTGACGCCTGAGGCGGACGAGAGGGAGGAATCATGATCCGCGAAGTGGTAGCCGACGGCAAACGGCGTATGGAAGGCGCGCTGGAGTCGCTCCGGGGCGAATGCAACACGGTGAGGACGGGTCGCGCCTCGACAGGACTGTTGGACCGGATCCAGGTGGACTACTACGGGGCGAAGACCCCACTCAGGCAAGTGGCCAATCTGGCCACGCCGGATCCCCGGACGATCTCCATCACCGTCTACGACAAGAGCGCCGTGAGCGGCGTAGTCAGGGCCATCCAGGAGTCGGACCTGGCCCTCCAGCCCAATGTGGACGGCACGGTCGTTCGGCTCAACATCCCGGCGTTGACGGCCGAGAGACGCAAGGACCTGGTCAAGCTGGTGAGGAACATGGCGGAGGACAGCAGGGTGGCGGTCCGTAATGTCCGCAGAGACATGATCCAGAGTCTCAGAGATCTCAAGAAAGATGGAGACATCTCCGAAGACGACGAGCATCGCGCGGAGGAAGAAGTCCAGAAGCTCACCGACGACTTCATCGAGAGGATCAACGACATACTCCACCACAAGGAAGAGGAAATCCTCGAGATCTGACGTGGGCCTACCCGCTTGGCTGAGGGCTCTCTGGAGCCGCGGAAGCAAAGGCGCCTCTGGGCAGGCCGATGAGGGGCCGGGGGGCGTCCTACCCTTCCACGTGGCCATCATCATGGACGGCAACGGGCGCTGGGCCCGTCGTCACGGTCTCCCCGTCGGCGCCGGCCACCGAGCGGGAGTTCAGGCGGTGAGACGGGTGATCACGGCGGCTCGTGACGCGGGAATCGGGCAACTGACGCTCTACTCCTTCTCCACCGAGAACTGGGGTCGACCGACCGAAGAGGTCGAGGGGCTCATGCGGCTGCATGCGGAGATGATCGAGTCGGAGGTCCCTGAGCTGCACGAGAACGACTGCCGAGTGGCGTTTGTCGGCAGCCGACAGGGGCTGAGCGCCGACCTGCTCAGCAAGATACAGTGGGCGGAGTCGCTCACGGCCGCCAACACGAGGATGATCCTCTTCATCGCTTTCAACTACGGGGGCCGGCAGGAGGTAGTGGAAGCCGTGCGGCGCGCCGCGGCTTCAGGTGTCGATCCGGTGTGCATCACGGAGGACGACATCGGGC
Organism: Actinomycetota bacterium; assembly: GCA_012523095.1. GTDB lineage: Bacteria > Actinomycetota > Thermoleophilia > RBG-16-64-13 > RBG-16-64-13 > RBG-16-64-13. The sequence continues at coordinate 25,356 of JAAYJE010000113.1, forward strand.
GACACCTGTATTCGCCCCTGATGCGCGACCCGGACTTGTGTATCCGGACCTCAGGCGAGAGGCGGATGTCGAACTTCCTGCTTTGGCAGTCGGCGTATTCCGAGCTCCACTTCTCGGATCGTCTATGGCCCGACTTCGACGAGGTGGAGTTCCGGCGGGCGCTTGCCGACTACGCGAAGCGCGACCGGCGCTTCGGAGCTCGTCGCAGCGGGAATCTGGATGCTTAGACAGCGTGTTCTTGTTGCCGTAGTCGCTCTGCCGATCGGGATGGCGGCGATCATCTTCGGAGGCTATTACCTCTTCGGGCTGACGATCGTGGTCGCGGCTCTCGGCCTCCACGAGTACTACACGATACTTCGGCCCTATCGCCCTAATCTGCTGGTCGGGTATCTTTCGGGCCTGGGTGTGGTGGTGGGAGCGTTCTTCCTCGGACTGGAGGGCGTATTGGTAGGATTGGCCGCTCTCGTGATCCTCACCTTCTTCTGGTCGCTCTTCGGCGAGCTGGGGGCGCATCTGGTGGGCAGGTTGGCCATGACGGCGTTCGGAGTCCTGTGGATCGCCCTAGGGTTCGCCTACATCTTGCTCATCAGGGCTTTGGAGCACGGCATGGCCCTCACGATCCTGCTGTTCGCCTGCACGATAGTCAGCGACACTTTCGCCTATTTCGTGGGTAGGGCCATCGGTCGCCATCAGATGGCGCCTCACATCTCGCCCAAGAAGACCATCGAAGGGGCGATCGGTGGACTGGTCGGGGCTGTAGTGGCGGCTCTCATCGTCCGGATCTACTCACCGTGGTTGTCGACGAAGGACGCCGTCGTGCTGGGGTTGGTCATCGGCATGGTAGGACAGTGGGGAGACCTATTCGAGTCGGCCTTCAAACGGGACTTCCGTGTGAAGGACTCCGGGCGGCTGTTGCCCGGACACGGCGGGATGCTCGACCGCTTCGATTCTGTGCTGTTGGCCGGGTTCGTCGCGTACTGGACCATCATGGCGCTGATGGGGGGCGTGGTGCGATGAGGCGGGTGGTCGTCCTAGGTTCGACGGGCTCCATCGGAGTGCAGGCTCTGCAGGTCGTCGCGGCGACTCGCGATCTGTGCGTGAGCGGGTTGTCCTGCGACCGCAACGTCTCTCTACTCTTGGAGCAGGCTGGTTCCATGGGCGTGACCGATCTCGCCGTAGCCGACGAGCGGGCGGCGGCCGCTGTTCCCGCCGCCCTTTATCCGGAACTGAGGGTGCGGGCCGGCCGCGAAGGAGCTGCGCGACTGGTGAGGGAGGTTGAGGCCGACCTGGTGTTGAACGGCATCGTGGGCTTTGCCGGCCTGGAGGCGTCGCTGGCGGCGCTGGACGGCGGCCGGACGCTTGCTTTGGCCAACAAGGAGAGCTTGGTCTGCGCGGGCTCACTGGTCACCGGACGGGCGGCGGACCGAGGGGTTGCGATCCTTCCCGTGGATTCGGAACATTCTGCGCTGTATCAGCTCTTGGCCGCGGTAGGTCGCGAGGCCGTGGAGTCGGTTGTGATCACCGCGTCGGGCGGTCCCTTCCGAGGTCGGGACCGTGTCGGACTGGCGGGGGTGACAAGAGAGCAGGCCTTGGCTCATCCCACGTGGTCGATGGGCGAGAAGATCACGGTCGATTCGGCCACACTCATGAATAAGGGCCTGGAGGTGATCGAGGCCCATCATCTGTTCGGGCTGCCTTACGAGAAGATCGAGGTGGTGCTTCACCCGCAATCCATCGTGCACGCTCTCGTGCGGATGAAGGATGGAGCGCTATTGGCACATCTGGGTTCGCCTGACATGCGCGTGCCCATCTCGTATGCTCTTCACCACCCCCACCGGGCGGCCCTCGGCTCCGAGCGGCTGGATCTTTCCGCCGGTCTGACGCTCGACTTCGGCGCCCCCGACGAGGAGACTTTCCCCGCCATCCGCCTGGCACGAGAGGCTGGGGTCAGGGGAGACGCGGCGACATGCGCGCTCAATGCCGCCAACGAGGTGGCGGTCCGAGCCTTTCTGAAGGGGGAGTTGTCTTTCTTGGGTATAAACTCAGTGGTCGAGCACGTGGTTCTTGAGAGTGACGGCGGCCCACTCGGAACCTACGAGGATGTCGCGGCCGTCGATGAGTGGGCCAGGCGGGCGGCGGAACAGGCCTGCAGGCGGTGCCTCGGATGAGAAGGGGCGAGAGGAAGTCGCTTAGTTGAATACGTTACTCGGGATCATAGTAGGGATCATCGGACTGGGTTTTCTGATCCTGGTCCATGAGTTCGGGCACTTCATCGTGGCCAAAGCCACCGGCATGCGGGTGGAGGAGTTCAGTCTCGGTTTCGGTCGCTTTCTGGTGAGCCGCCGATGGGGCGAGACCGTGTATGGGATCTCGGCGATCCCTCTGGGCGGATACGTGCGGGTCACCGGCATGCATAAGGAGGAGTTCGAACAGAGGGTCGCCGATCTAGAGGCGCAAGAAGCGGGAGAGGATCGTGATGGGGAGAGAAGGCGCCCCCAGGATCCCGAAGACCGCCTGGCAGGCAAGAGAGCTCTGACGGCGGAGGAGATCGCTTCCACTCCCGAGAAGCGCCGATATTACACCCACCCCTTCTGGCACAAGTTGCTGTTCATAGTGGCCGGTGTGGCGATGAACGCCGTCATCGCGTATCTGCTCCTGTATGCGGTCGGGGTCACACAGGGCGAGAACTGGAGGGGGACGGTGATCGCGGAGGTGGCAGAGAACTCGGCGGCGGCGGCGGCCGGGATCCAACCGGGGGACCGCGTGGTTCGTTTCGCGGGCGTCGAGGTGGATACGTGGGAAGAGCTCACCATGGAGATCATCGCCAGCAAGGGGAAGACGGTCGAGATCGTCGTCGAGCGAGGGGGTGCGCTCGAGGGGTTGCAGGCGGAACTGGGGGTCAACGAGCAAGGCACCGCCTATCTCGGAGTCACGTCGACCACGGACATCGAACACCGAGACATCGGGCCGGGGGAGGGTTTCGCCTACGCGGGCCGAGAGACGCTGTCTGCGGTGGTGGTCATCTTCAGAGGTATCGGATGGATGTTCTCGGGGAACGTCCCCGTCACGGGCCCGCAGGGCCTGGCGGGACCGGTGGGCATCGTGCAGATCTCAGCGGATGCGCTCGCCGGCGGATGGGCGTCGTATGCGTGGTTCCTGGCGCTGATCAGCATCAACCTCGCGCTCCTCAATATGCTGCCCCTCCTACCCCTGGATGGGGGCCATGTCTTACTGAACGTCATCGAACGGATACGCGGTCGCAGTATCTCATTGCGGGTGTTCGAACGCATATCGATGGTAGGGTTGGCTCTGTTCGTCATGCTTTTCTTTGTGGCGATGTACAACGATGTCGGCCGCATCTTCACCGGCTGGTAGGGTGGCGGGCGTGACCGGCCGGCTGCAGGTGGACGTGGGCGGGGTGCCTGTGGGCGGTGGTGCGCCGGTGGTGGTCCAATCGATGACCAACACCCGCACTGATGATGTCGAGGCCACTCTGGGCCAGATACGGGCATTGGCTACGGCGGGGGCTAAGATCGTACGCGTGGCCGTGCCCGACCGGGTCTCGGCCGAGGCCGTCTCTTTGCTGGTGTCTCAGTCGCCGGTGCCGCTGATCGCCGACGTCCACTTCGATCATTCTCTGGCCGTGGCGGCCGTGCAGGCGGGAGCCGCGGGAGTGCGCGTCAACCCAGGCAACATCGGGGGGCGCGAGGAGATGCGGGCCGTGGTGGATGCCGCGCGGGAGCGGGGGGCGGTGATCCGTGTGGGTGTGAACAGCGGCTCCCTGCAGCGTGATCTCCGTGGGCTCGAGGAGCGGGATCCCGCCGGGGCGTTGGTGGAATCGGCCGTGCGCCACTGCGCCGTGTTGGAGGATATGGGTTTCGGTCGCATCAAGGTCTCGGCCAAGTCGTCCTCACCGCTTATCACTATCGCCGCGAACAGGCGACTGTCGGAGAGAGTGCCCTACCCGCTTCACCTGGGGCTCACCGAGGCGGGGACCCGGTGGGCGGGGTCCGTCCGGAGCGCCGTGGCGCTGGGGGTGCTCTTGGAAGAGGGTATCGGCGACACGATCCGGGTGTCCCTCACGGGCGACCCGCTGGAGGAGGTACGGGTGGCTCTCGAGATATTGAGAACACTCGGTCTGGCTCCTCGGGGACCTAGGGTCATCTCCTGCCCCACCTGTGGACGGACGCGGATCGATTTGGAGCCGCTTGCCTTGGAGGTGGAGAGGCGTCTGGAGGAGCTGGGGTTGGAGCTGGAGGTGGCCGTGATGGGTTGTGTGGTCAACGGGCCGGGCGAGGCCCGCAAGGCGGATTTTGGGATCGCCGGAGGAGAAGGCGAAGGGGTTGTGTTCTCCGAGGGAAGACCGGTCAGGAAGGTGCGCGAGGCAGACTTGGTCGAGGCATTGTTCGACGAGATCGCTCTGCGGCGGCAAGGGCTGGTAGACTGCTAGACTGTCCGCGCGCGGGTCGCACGCCGCGCGCCATCAAGCGTCTGTCCTAGGAGGAGTCCATGCGGGCGACCGCTCTCTTCATGCCCACGGTCAAGGAAGATCCTGCCGACGCCGAGGCCGTGAGCCACAAGCTGATGGTCCGGGGCGGTTTCGTCCGCCAGTTCGCTTCCGGCATCTACATCATGCTGCCGCTCGGGTGGCGGGTCATGCAGAGGATATGCGGGGTCATCCGGGAGGAGATGGACGGCATCGGCGCTGTGGAGATGTCGATGCCCACCATGCATCCGGCCGACGTGTGGCAGGCGACCGGTCGCTACGAGTCCATCGGGCAGGAGATGTTCCGTCTCCAGGACCGGGGCGGCCGGGATATGGTGCTGGCGATGACCCACGAGGAAGTCTTCACTTGGTTGGCCTCCCGGGAGCTGAGATCGTATCGCGACCTGCCTCAGATCTGGTATCAGCTGCAGTTGAAGTTCCGCGATGAACCTCGGCCCAAAGGTGGGGTCCTGCGGGTGCGAGAGTTCCTGATGAAAGACTCGTATTCGTTTGATATCGACGAGGCCGGGCTGGACAAGAGCTACGAGAAACACATCGGAGCGTACGACCGCATCTTCGCGCGCTGTGGGGTTGACATCTATCGGGTTGAGAGCGACAGCGGCTTCATGGGTGGCGCGCAGGCTCATGAGTACATCGCCCCCTCGGCCGCGGGTGAGGACCGCATCGCCCTGTGCCCGTCTTGCGGATACGCGGCGAATGTGGAACTGGCCCGGTCGGTGGCCCTGCCGCCGGCGGAGGCGGTCGGGGCCGCTCCGACCGGTGAAGCCACGGATGCACCCCGCGAGGTGGGCACGCCCGGACGGCGCACCATCGAGGAAGTCTCGACTTATCTGGGGATCGCGCCGTCCTTGCTCATCAAGGCCCTGGTCTATGTTGCAGGCGACAGACCCGTGATGGCTCTGGTCAGAGGTGACCACAGCCTGCACGAGAGCAAACTGGCGCGGTATCTGAAGACTGAGGTGCGGGCGGCGCAGGCGGAGGAAGTGCGTGCCGCAACCGGGGCGGAAGTGGGCTTCGTGGGACCCGTCGGGCTCCCTGCCGGGACCGGACTGCGGGTGGTGGCCGACGAGAGTCTCAGGCCCGCCCCAGTCGGCGCCGAGTCCCCTTGGCCGGGCCCGCGCGGGTACGCGGCGGGCGCCAACAAGACGGACGCCCATCTCGTGGGTGTGGTAGTGGGACGCGACTTTCAACCGGAATACGCCGATCTTCGCGAAGCGCAGGAGGGCGATGGTTGTCCACAGTGCGGGCGGACTTTGATCGTCGAACAAGGCATCGAAGTGGGCAACATCTTCAAGTTGGGCACCAAGTACTCCATGCCGCTGGGGGCCACCGTGCTCGACGAGACGGGCCGGGAGCGCACCATGATCATGGGCTCGTACGGCATCGGGCCGGCCCGTATCGCCGCCGCCGCGGTGGAGCAACGCAGCGACGACCGAGGCATCGTATGGCCGAAGGCGATTGCTCCGTTCGACGTCCACATCGTCCAGGTCCAAGCCAAAGATCAGGTGCAGATCGAGGTGGCCGCCTCTCTCCACGACTCTCTGGCCGCCGAAGGATGGGAGGTGCTCTGGGACGATCGCGACGAACGCCCGGGTTCCAAGTTCGCCGACGCGGAGCTGATAGGCTGCCCGGTACGGGTGACGGTCGGGAAGGGGGCTTCGCTGGGCATGGTGGAGGTGGAGGCACGGAGGGGCGGCGATCGTCTCGAGGTTGCCGTGGGCGAGTGCGGCGTACTGGTCCGTCGCCTGTGGGAGGCGTGCGAGTGAGTTAATGACGGCGGTATCGTGGTATAATCCCGCGGCAAACGAAATCCAAGTTGGTTCAGCAAGTGGGTGCGGACGGGCCCACTTTTGTTTTACTCGAAGGAAGTGGTTGTGGAGCTGTCGGAGGAGTGGTTCCAGCAGATCATCGACCAAGAGGTCGAGGACGTGGAACTGGTGCTCCTGGAAGAACTAGGTGGAAGACGCTATAAGGTCCTCCGTCTGTACATCGATCACCCGGCCGGTGTGACGCACGGACTGTGTACTCGGGTGTCGGGTGCGGTGGGGCAGGCCCTTGACGAGGTCGACGCCGTGGGGGGCGCATACACCTTGGAGGTGAGTTCTCCAGGTGTAGAGCGACCCTTGCGGAAGCGGAGCCACTTCGAGGCGCAGGTGGGCAAGAAGGTATACGTCAAGACTAAGGCGCCCGTCGAAGGGGTCAAGGTCCGGCAGGGAGTCCTGTTGGAGGTAGGAGCGGAAGAGATCGTGTTGCAGGAAGCGGGAGGGCCGGTGCGGATCCCGTTGACCGAAGTTGGTAATGCCCATTTGATCTACGAGTTCAAATAGGGGGAAGGGATGAACAAGGAGACGATAGAGGCTCTCCGTCAGATAGAGAAAGAAAAGGGCATCCCCTTCGACCTGCTCATGGAAGCCCTGGAGGATGCACTCCACTCGGCCTACCATAAGACGCCTCGCGCGGTCTCCTTCTCCGAGGTGAAGATCGATCGGGACACCGGGGAGATACGGGTGTTCGAGTTGATATTCCCGCCCGGTCAAGAACCGCAGATCGAGGACGAAGAGACGGAGATCGACACGTCCATGGCCACGCGCGAAGAGATCACTCCGGAAGATTTTGGGCGCATCGCGGCTCAGACTGCGAAACAGGTCATCTATCAGCGTATCCGCGAGGCCGAGCAAGGTATTGTTTACCAGGAGTACTCCGATCGGATCGGGGAGATCGTCACCGGCATCGTCCAGCAATCGGACAGCCGTTATACACTGGTCGACCTGGGCCGGGTCGAGGCTCGTCTGCCCAAGAACGAACAGGTGCCGACGGAGCGCTATGAGCACGGTATGCGGCTGAAGGCGGTCATCAAAGAGGTCTCGCAGAATCCCAAGGAGCCGCCCATAATCTTGTCGCGGCGTAGTGAGGAGCTGGTGCGCAGACTGTTCGAGTTGGAGGTTCCGGAGATCTACGATGGACTTGTGGAGATCGTAGGAGTCGCAAGGGAGCCGGGTTACCGCTCGAAGATATCCGTGATCTCTCATAGCGACGGGGTCGATCCCGTGGGCGCGTGCGTGGGGCCCAGGGGTTCGCGTGTGCGCATGGTCGTCTCAGAACTGCGCGGCGAGAAGATCGACATCATCCCCTTCGATGAGGAGCCGGCTCGGTTTGTAGCCAAATCGCTCTCGCCGGCCCGGGTGCGCGAAGTACTACTTGATGACGCGCAGCGCGAGGCGACGGTGGTCGTGCCCGACGACCAGCTGTCTTTGGCCATCGGCAAGGACGGACAGAATGCCCGTCTCGCGAACCGGCTTACCGGTTGGAAGATCGATATCAAGTCCGAGACGGAGATGACCGAGGAAGAGGCGGTCTACGTAGCGGCCGAGGATGAACCTCAGGTTGTGGATGGCCGATGCCACTATCTGACCACCGGCGGCAAGCGTTGTCCCAACGCGGCGCTGCCGGGCAGTCTATACTGCGGCATACCGTTACATCAGTCGACCGATGATGAGCGAACCTGAACGGCAGTGTATCGGTTGCGGGCACCGCGGGCCCCAGAGTGGGTTCGTACGCTTGGAGCTCGACAGAGAGTCGGTCCCGCCGCGTGTGGAGGTGACTGCGAAGGGGAAAAGAAAGGGCCGAGGGGCGTATTTGTGTAGGAGAAGGTCGTGCTTGGACCGGGCCTTGCATAGAAAAGCTCTCCAAAGGGCCTTCCGATCTCCGGTGATGATCGACGAACACGCGATACTGGCGGCTCTTGCGGATGGTGCCGGAGAGTCATGAGGCGAGCAGGATGGGTGAGCAGTGGCGAAGAGACGGATTTACGACATCGCTAAGGAGAAAGGCCTGACGAACCAGGAGCTCCTGGAACGTCTGAACGCGGCGGGGCTCGAAGTCAAGAGCAGTGTCTCCACTGTGGAAGAAGCGGACGTCGATCGCGTGCTCGCCGCCAAAGTCAAGCCTAGCGCGACCAAACCGTCGGGGGCCAAACCTGCCGGACCGACGTCTACATCGGCGAAGGGCGCGGCCAAACCGTCGAAGACGACGCCGGCCGCCGCCAAGTCTGCCGCCGCCAAAGTCAAGCCTACTGCGACCAAGCCGGTCGCGGCCGATTCGGTCAAAGCCGAGCCGGCCCCCGCGAGAGATGCTGCCGAGAAGGCCGTCTCCGGGGTCGTCAAGGCGAAGGCGGCCGACAAGAAGACCGCCGCCAAGACTCCCGATACCAAGGCCGCCACCAAGGCCGCCGCCAAGGCCGCCGATGCCAAAGCCGCCGACGACAAGGCCACCGCCAAAGCCGAGCCGCCCGAGGCCGTCAAGAGCGAGCCTGAGAAGAGCGGCGAGGCGCCTGCCGAGCCGGCTGCTAAGAAGCCGGCTGCTAAGAAGCCGGCCGGCACGAAGGAGTCTTCGGCGGAGCCGTCGGCCGCCCGGGTCGCCCGAACAGGTGCAGAGAAGGCGGCGGTCTCGGTGCCGGGACCGCCGACAGGACAGGCACCCCGGCCGGGTGGGGCGCGCCCCGGAGGAGTGCGGCCTGAGGGGGCGCGTTCGGGTGTGAGGAAGCCATCTTCGAGACCTCGGGGTCGCGGAGCGCGGCTGGAGGATATGCCCACGGTGGTGGGGCCGGGAGTGCCGCTGCGCAAAGGCGTCAAGCCGTCAGGAAACGTCCTCAGCAAAGAAGAGCTTGCACGCATACAGGCCGAGAAGGCGGCGCAGGCCGAGGCGGCGCGCAAGGCGGCCGCCGCTGCGCCATCGAAACCTGCTGCTCCGGTAACCGGAGATACTTCGGCCCGCGGCCCGGCGCCGCCGGGCGCCGGACGGCCTCGATCGGGCGGATTCTCAAAGGAAGCCGGTGACCGGCGGGAGCGTGCTTCTCGCACGGCGTCGGTGCCCATCCCGGACAAATGGGCCGAAGCGGCTCAGGCTACCGGGCTGGTGGGTCCGACACGGCCTCCCGTGGCCTCGCGCGTGCGTCGAGGCGATGAGAAGCCCGCGAAGCGGCGGGTGATCATCGATTCACAGGCTGGGCGGAAGGGTGGCCGGGGCGGCATGCGCGACCGGCGTGGCGGAGCGGTAGGTGAGGCCGAGAAGCCGCCTCCGAAGAAGAAGGTTGTGCCCGGCGTCGAGTCTCCGGTCAGGGTCAAGAGCGGGGCGAGCGTCAAAGATCTGAGCGAGGCCCTCGAATTGAGCGCCGGAGAGCTGATCAAAACGTTGCTCAAACTGGGCGAGATGGTCACGATCACACAGTCGCTGTCGGACGACGCCATTCTGATCCTGGCGGAGGAGTTTGAACGCCAAGTCGAGATCGAGCACGCTGAAGAAGAGAAAGAGGGCCCTGAGGCCTTCGTTGATGATCCTGCCGATCTCGTCCCCCGCGCGCCGGTGGTCACGATCATGGGACACGTCGATCACGGCAAGACATCACTGCTCGACGCCATCCGTGAGACGGAGGTCGTCAAGAGCGAAGCGGGCGGCATCACGCAGCATATCGGCGCGTATCAGGTGACCCACAACGACAAGAAGGTCACGTTCCTGGATACTCCGGGGCACGAGGCCTTCACCGCCATGCGCGCTCGGGGCGCTAAATCGACAGATATCGCGGTTATCGTGGTGGCGGCCAACGACGGCGTCATGCCTCAGACTTTGGAGGCCATCAGCCATGCAAAGGCGGCCGAGGTGCCCATAGTGGTCGCCATCAACAAGATGGATCTGGCCGATGCCAGCCCCGATCGGGTCAAGGCCCAGTTGTCGGAAGAGGGTTTGGTTCCTGAAAGCTATGGGGGGGACACCGTCATGGTCGAGGTCTCGGCTAAACAGCGGCTGAACCTCGAAGAGCTCATGGACATGATCCTCCTCGTCGCCGAGGTGCAGGAACTCAAGGCCAACGCCAAAGCGTCGGCGTCCGGGGTCGTCATCGAGGCCCAGCTGGACGTGGGGCGTGGACCGGTGGCCACCGTTCTCGTCCAGAGGGGGACCCTGCGGGTGGGAGATGCTCTGGTCAGTGGCGAGGCGCACGGCAAGGTCAAGGCCATGTTCGACTTCATGGGTCACTCCATCACCAAAGCCGGTCCCTCGGTGCCGGGTCAGGTCCTGGGCTTCAACACCGTGCCGTCGGCGGGTGATTTCGTGGTTGTGGCCAAAGACGAGCGTGAGGCTCGGCAGAAGGCCGAACAACGTACTGCGCGGCTTCGGCAGGAGCAGTTGGCCAAGAGCCGGGGCGGCAGCAGTCTGGACGAGTTCTACCGTCGTCTGAAGGAAGGTCGGGTCAAGGAGCTCCCGCTGGTGGTGAAGGGAGATGTGGCCGGGTCGGTGGAGGCTTTGGAAGAGGCTCTGCGCGGCATCGCCCACCCTGAGGTGAAGGTGGAGATCGTGTTCGCGGGCGTAGGAGGCATCAACGAGTCGGACGTCCTGCTGGCCTCGGCCTCCAAAGCCGTGGTGCTCGGCTTCAACGTGCGACCGTCGTCGGCGGCGAAGGTGCTGGCCGAGCAGGAACAGGTGGATGTGCGTACCTACCGAGTGATCTACAAGGCCATCGAGGACGTGGAAGCGGCTCTGGTCGGGATGTTGGAGCCGGAGGAAGTGGAGGAAGAACTGGGGACCGCCGAGGTGCGCCAGGTCTTCCATGCGTCTCGCATCGGGACTATCGCAGGCTGCTACGTGCAGTCGGGGAAGATCGTCCGCTCGGCTCGGATCCGCCTCGTGCGCGATGGCAACATCATCCACGAGGGCATGATCGGCTCCCTCAAGCGTTTTGCCGACGATGCCCGAGAGGTGTCGGCCGGCTACGAGTGTGGTCTGCATCTTGAAGGATACGACGATGTTCATGAAGGCGACATCATCGAAGCGTACGAGATCAAGGAAGTTGCCCGCACTCAATAAGAGCAACAAGGGTTTCGTCGGCATTCTGGCGGCCGAGCTGTACTTCCCCGAGAACGGCTCCCTCAAAGGCAAGCGGATGTATCTTCGGCGGGTCAGAGACCAGCTTACGCGCCGTCACGGAGCGTCTTTCGCGGAGATCGGCCATCAGGACCTCTGGCAACGGTCAAGGGTGATCGCGGCCGTGGCGGCGTCGGACCTGCAGGTCCTCGAGGAGGTCTTGGACCGGGTGAGAGCGTATTTGGATTCGCAGGAATGGGTGCTCACCTCTTGCACGACCGAGGTGGTGGACGTAGATGCGTAATGTGGCCTCATACCGGATGCGCCGCGTCAATGAGGCGGTGAAGGAGATCATCGGTACGGCGCTGGCCAAGGATGTGAAGGACCCGCGCATTGGTTTCGTGACCCTCACTGGGGTCGACACGGCTCCCGACCTGTCGCATGCCAAAGTGTTTGTCTCTGTTTACGGTAGGCAGGCCCAGAAGGACGCGACCCTCGAGGGACTCCGGGCGGCGCGACCTTACTTGCAGCGTCTCATCAGCGAAGAATTGACGCTGAAGCGGACCCCCACTCTGGAGTTCGTCTACGATGCAAGCGTCGACCGGGGGATGCGTATCCAGGCTCTTCTGAAAGCCTCCGGCGCGGATATGTTGAGCCCGGAGGACGACCCGGAGAGGCGGTCCACTGAAGAGGGGACTCCTTGATCCCCGCGCCCGAGCGGCACGCTGCCCCGGACTTCCATGTGGAGACCGACACCGCTGCGCACGACCGACGTGCGACCTTGGTCGTTGAAATAGCCGGGCGGCTGCGGGCGGAGAAGCAGGTACTTGCAATCTCGCACGAAGCGCCCGATGGCGATGCATTGGGCTGCCTCTCGGCCTTCGCGTTGGTGTGCGACCGGCTGGGGGTAGCCTGCACCCTGTACATCCCGGGCGAGAGCCGCTTTCCGCCCGAGTACCTCTTCCTACCGGGGTTGGATGGCGTCGTCAGGGGGGAGGCGCCGTCTGTTGGGCCGGGCGTCTCCGTATACTTCTTCGATTGTGCGTCGCTCCTCAGGACCAACTCGGGCGAATTCCCGCCCGGCGTGACGCGGATCAATATCGATCATCACCAAGACAACCCAGGCTACGGGGATATCAACCTGATCGACCCAAGCGCTCCGTCGACAACAGCGATCCTGTATGAAGTGCTGAAGGCGGGCGATATCCCGATCGACGCGCAGGTGGCGACGGCTCTCTATGTTGGACTGGTGACCGACACCGGACGCTTCCAATACTCGAACACCACCCCCGGCGCCCATCGCATGGCCGCGGAATTGCAGGAAGCAGGCGTGGACGTGGCTTCGGTGTACAGGCACATCTACGAGAGCACTCCTTTGCCGAAACTGCTTCTGCTGGAGCAGGCGCTGGGGAACCTGGAGGTACGTCTGGGGGGAGCGTTGGTGGTCTCTTGGCTCCGTAACGAGGACTTTGAAAGGGCCGGGGCCGATGAGGGTCACGCGGAGGGACTCATAGATACACTGCGTCGCATCCACGGAGTGCGGGTCGCTGTGCTGTTGCGGGAGCGACGGCGAGGGGAGCTGGTCGAGACTAAGGCGAGTCTGCGCTCCACCGACGGCGCCCTTGATGTGGCGACCCTGGCTAATGAGAAGGGCGGAGGGGGTCATGTGCGGGCGGCCGGTTTCACCACGGCCGAGGACATCCCTACGGTTCTGGCTTGGATAGAGCGTAGGGTGGAGGCGAGTCTCTGAGATGGGCCTACCCTTGAGCCCGGTCTCGCGGGTGGTGCTGGTGGACAAACCTGTGGGGCCCACCAGTTTCGACGTGGTCCGAGCCGTCCGTCGCGGTCTGAGGGCTCGGGTAGGTCACGCCGGAACGCTTGATCCTTTCGCAAGCGGTCTACTGCTCACCATGATCGGTCAGGCGACGCGCGCCTCCGCGCTGCTGATGGGCCTCCCCAAAGAATACGAGGTGACCGTGCAGTTCGGCGCCGTGTCCACCACGGCGGACCCCACCGGGGAGATCGTGCCCACAGGAGGCAGGGCGTCGGCACGGCAGGTGGTGGAGGTCTTGGACCGTTTCAGGGGGCGCGTCCGCCAGCGAGTGCCCCTGACCTCAGCCGTCAAGGTGGGCGGTGAACGCCTCTATAAGAAGGCCCATCGCGGCGAGGTGATGGAGACGCCGGAGCGCGAGGCGACCATCCACGACCTTGCCATGATCTCCTTCGACGAAGAAGCGCAACAGGCCACCCTCATCGTGCGTACCGCCAGTGGCGTATATGTGCGTGTCCTGGCGGAAGACATCGGGGAAGCCGTTGGAGCGGGGGGCTTCGCATCCGCCTTGAGGCGGACCCGTATCGGGATGTTCAAGGTGGATGACGCGCTCAGCCTCGACGATCTGGCTCCCGAACGATATGAGGCCGGCGGGCCGGGAGTACTGAGTCTGGATGAGGCGCTTTCCTTCCTGCCCCGCGTCGATCTTGATGAGGGAGAGGCCCGGAGGGCCGCAAACGGCAACGAAATCCACGGTGTACTGACCGGTCGCGCCCGCGTATACAGGGGCGGGCGGATGCTGGGTGTCTACGAGCGCCGGGGTGACGTCTCGCGGCCTCTGGTGGTCTTCGCCGAGCCGGTATGACCATGCGTCTCTATCCCTCTCTGGAACAGGTGCAGACACCCCCGTCTTCGGGGCGGGCGGTCGCCATAGGCGTGTTCGACGGGGTCCACCGGGGTCATCAGCGCATCCTCCGGCGGGCGGTCGAGTGGGCTGCAGCTGGAGGCGCTTCGTCTACGGCTGTCACATTCTATCCTCATCCGGAGACCGTCTTACGGCCCCGCGGCGCTCCTAAGATGCTGACGTCGCTTGAGCGGAAGACGGCGCTCCTCGAGGAGCTGGGCCTTGACGAGGTCGTCGTGGTGCGGTTCGACGAAGACTTTGCCCGCCTCTCACCAGAGGCCTTCTGCCGAGCGGTTCTGTCGGCCCGTCTGGGAGCTCGGGTGGTGTTCGTGGGCGAGAACTTCCGGTTCGGCTATCAGGGAACCGGCGTGGTCGCCGACCTGCTCGAATACGGTTCGACGCATGATTTCGGAGTCCAGGCGGTCTCATTGGTAGAGGAGGCTGGGGAGATCGTGTCGAGCACGCGCATCAGAGCGTTGCTGCGGGCCGGGCATGTGAAGGAGGCGGCCCGGCTGCTGGGCCGTCCCCATCGCCTGGAAGGCACGGTGGCGAGCGGAGCAGGTCGCGGCAGGCAGCTCGACGCTCCGACCGCCAATCTGCCCTACGGAAGAGACACGGCGCTTCCACGATCGGGCGTCTACGCGACCCTGTCCGTTGTCGACGGCTCCGAGCCGCGTTTGTCCGTCACCAGCGTAGGGACTAATCCCACCTTCGAGTCCGATCACAAGATCAGGGTAGAGACTCTCATCCTGGACTACTCAGGCGACCTTTATGGGCGGCATCTGGCGGTGGACTTCGTGGACCGGATCCGAGGACAGGAGGTTTTCCCCGATGCGGATTCGTTGGCCGGGCAGATCAAAGACGACGTCGCGGCGGCTCGTCGTCTCCATGCGGCCGCCTCCGGTGCGAAGGAGGGGTCGTGACGACCGGGTCCGGTGTGGCGCCCCATCTCGACCCGCGACGAGACTCACGGGTCCCGGCTGTGACCATCCTGCTGCTTCTCGCCGTGGTGGTCGCCGGTGTGGGCTTCTTGTTGTCGTGCTCTCCGAACCGTGAGCCCGCTGAGGGGATCTCACTCGGTCTGAAGGCGGCGGCGTTCGTGGAGAGTCGAGGTGGCGGGTATTCTAAGGCCGAGGCGGCGGCGCTGGCGGCTCCGCTCCCCAAGGACGCCGTCGACGTGCACGTTCCGGTGCTGATGTACCACTACGTGGACGAGGAACCTCCGCCGGCCGGTCCGTATGCCGACGGGCTGACGGTCCGGACACCGGACTTCATCAAAGAACTCGAGTTCCTGGCTGCGAACGGTCACCACACGGTCACGTTGGCCGAGGTGTACCTGGCCATGGCTGGAGTGAGGGAACTCCCCGCCAAGCCGGTCGCCCTCACCTTCGACGATGGGGGTTTGGACAACTACGAAGTAGCCTTCCCGCTGCTGAAGGAGTACGGGTTCAACGCCACTTTCTTCGTCATCACGGAACGTATCGGCATGGAGGGGCAGATGGATTGGGACCACCTTCGCGAGATGGTAGCGGCGGGTATGTCGGTGCAATCGCACACCGTGTCCCACCCGGGTCTGCCCGGAGTCTCCGATGCGCGCCTGCGGTCAGAGCTGGTCGAGTCGCGTTCAGTCGTTGAGGAGGGAGTCGGCGAGCCCGGCTATGCGCTCAGTTACCCGAGCGGCGCCTACGACGAGAGAGTGATCAAAGCGGCCCAGACCGCCGGTTATGTGATGGCCGTGGCCACCGACCATGGAGTAGAGGTATCGCCTGAGGCGCCTTTCGAGATCACCCGGCTTAGGATCCAGCCGTTTCTGCCCCTCGATACCTTCGCAAGACTGGTCAGATGATGGACGAGGCCCCGATTGCTCGGAAGTTGTCGAGAAGTCGGCGGCGGCGCCGGCCGCCTCTTCCTTGGACCTCTGCATCGTAGAGAGAGCAGCGCCGCCACGCCACCCGCGATGAGCAGGGCTCCCGCCGGGGGCTCAGTCTCCCCCCACCTCGAAGTGCGAGAGGATCCGGTGAAAGAGTGGTTCGTACCTCTCCCAGTCGGCCTCGATGGTGAAGAACTCCAGTTCGTAGAGGCGCTGTTCGGCGACGAGCACGCAATCCAGCCCTGAGAAGGTGTGGCCGTCGTCGGAGAGGGTGAGTCTCATGGCCATGGCTGGGGCGCCCGCTATCTGTGTCTTCTTCCAGGGCTCCAACACCTGCACGGCGTCGTTCTTCGCGCGCAGTCTCTCGAGAGTCTCCGGCAGAGTATCGGGCAGCCGGGAGAGTATCGACTCGTCGTAGGGTATGTCCTCAAGGATGTTGACCTGGAGCATGTTGGAGTAACAGCCGTCTACCACGGGGCCTTGGTGATCCGCGAAGCCCACCACCTCAATGCCGTACACATCGGCGTCGCCCAGTTGTCTTAGATTAGTCTCCTGCCACCAGTCGGGGTAGTAGATCACGAAACGGTTGCGGCGATCGGCATATTTGGCGAGGCCGGTCATATCTTCGATAGCGGTGGCGGCTGTTACATCCGCGGCGCCGCCGAAGGTTCGCGAGGACGAGGTGGGATCGGGCAGACTTGGACAGGGGCCGAGAGTGGAGTGCGAGCATCCCCCAAGGAATACCAGGCTTCCCGCAAGGAGCGCCAGGCTCCCCACAAGGAAGGTAACACTCGTCGGAACGAGCATCATACGCCCGGCCGACAGCATCACACGCCCGGCCGACAGCATCACACGCCCGGCCGATAGCATCGGAGCGGTTCGTGTCACAATCGCCGCCATCCGCGTTGTCTTGTCTCGGTCACAGGGCCATTCTACGGGACAGGAGGCCGGGGGTAGTGGTGTCCGGCCTGTGGTAATCTACATCACCGCTTCGGACGAACGAACCCGGACGGGGCGTGCCCCACGGCGCGTCGG
This sequence comes from Actinomycetota bacterium, assembly GCA_012523095.1. Lineage (GTDB taxonomy): Bacteria > Actinomycetota > Thermoleophilia > RBG-16-64-13 > RBG-16-64-13 > RBG-16-64-13. Next base: position 42,298 of record JAAYJE010000113.1, read on the forward strand.
CATTGAAACCTGCATCTCGGCCCGGACCGTAGTGTCCCCGCTGGGAGCATGGAGCCCAGGGAGGCCATGCATGCTGAGCAAAGAACGCAAGACTGAGATCATCAACCAGTTCAAGAAGCACGAGGTCGACACGGGTTCGCCGGAGGTGCAGATAGGCATCCTCACCGAGCGGATCAACGTGCTGACAGAACATCTCAAGACCCACTCCAAAGATCACCACTCCCGCCGGGGTCTGCTCAAGATGGTCGGGCAACGGCGCCGTCTCCTCAATTACCTGCAGAGTCAGGATGTGGAACGATATCGGACCGTGGTCAAGGAACTTGGGCTCCGGAGGTAGGGGGACCGGAGAAGTGTCGAAAAGAGAGACGGCAGAGTAGGTTTTTTACGGCAGCGGGGGCCAAAGAGCGGTCCTCAGACGGGAGAATAGAAAGTGGCGAGCGGAGTAAGCAGTACAGAGGTAACGCTGGGCGACAAGAAGATCACCTTCGAGACGGGAAGGTTGGCGAAACAGGCGAGCGGGGCGGTGGTGGTACGTTCCGGCGATACTATGGTGCTGGTCACCGCGGTGGTGGCGAGCACGGAGCGCAACGTGGATTTCTTCCCGCTCACAGTGGACGTGGAGGCGGGGATGTACGCCGCGGGCAAGATCCCGGGCGGATTCATCAAGAAAGAAGGCCGCCCCAGCGATCAAGCGATCCTGAATGCGCGGCTCATCGATCGGCCCATCCGGCCCCTATGGCCCAAGGGCTTCAACAAAGAGACCCATATCGTCGCCACGGTGTTGTCCGTGGACAAGAGGAATCCCTACGACGTGTTGGCGATCGCCGGGGCGTCGGCGGCGTTGTGCCTTTCGCATGCCCCGTTCATGGGACCGGTGGGAGCCGTACGGGTGGCTAAGGTCGACGGCTCCTGGGTGGTCAATCCCACCTACGAGGAGATCGACCAGAGTCCGGTGAATCTGGTGGTCGCCGGCACCAATGAGGCCATCGGCATGGTTGAGGCGGGTTGCGAGGAGGTCGACGAGACCGATATATTGGCGGGGCTTGAGGTGGCCCACGAGGCTATCAAGAAGCAGTGCCAGGCCGTCAACGCATGGGCCGCCGAGGTGGGCGTCCCTAAGATGGAGTTCGTCGAGAAGCTGCCCGACCGGCTCCTCATGGGCAAGATCAACGCCCGCTTCGGGGGCGAGATCGAGCAGGCCAGCAACGTCTTCGACAAGCACGAGCGAGCGGACGCGGTGGCGAAGGTCAAGCAGGAAGTGCTGGCGGCGTACCCGCCCGCGGAGGGTTCCGAGGATCCGGTGGCCGAGACGGCGGCGCTTGCGAAGGCGTTCGATGCTGTGGAGAAGGAGATCGTGCGCCGAGTCATAGCGGTCGACAAGAGGCGACCCGACGGCCGTGGCGTGGATGAGATACGGCAGATCGACTGCGACGTGAGGGTTGCTCCGCGCACGCACGGCTCGGGGCTGTTCACGCGGGGTCAGACCCAGGTGCTCACGCTGCTCACCCTTGGCGCCGCTCGCGACGAGCAACGCATCGACGGCCTCGACATCGAGGAGTCGAAGCGCTTCATGCATCATTACAAGTTCCCTCCGTTCAGTGTGGGCGAGACGGGCTTCATGCGCGGTCCCGGCCGACGTGAGATAGGGCACGGAGCCCTCGCGGAGAGGGCGTTGTGTTCACTGATCCCTGACGAAGAGACCTTCCCGTACACCATACGCTTGGTCTCCGAGACCCTCGAGTCCAACGGCTCGAGCTCAATGGCCAGCGTTTGTGCGTCGACCTTGGCGCTCATGGATGCCGGCGTGCCGATCTCCCGCCCGGTGGCGGGCATCGCAATGGGTTTGATCAAAGAGGGCGACGACTACGTCGTGCTGACCGACATAGCCGGCGTCGAGGATCACCTCGGCGACATGGACTTCAAAGTGGCGGGCACGGAGAGTGGCATCACGGCTCTGCAGATGGACATCAAGATCAAGGGCGTGACCTTCGACATCATGAAGGACGCACTGGAGAGGGCGCGGAAGGCCCGGATGTTCATCCTTGAGAAGATCACGGCCGCCATCAGCACCCCGCGGGCCGAGCTCTCCGAGTTCGCTCCCCGCATCGGCACCGTCCGCATCGATCCGGAGAAGATCGGAGCGATCATAGGCAAGGGTGGCGAGACCATCCGAGGCATGGAGGCCGAGTTCGAGTGCACGATCGACGTAGCCGAGGATGGGCTCATCAAAGTCTTCGCCACCGACGGCAAGTTGGGCGATGCCTGCCTCGAACGTATCGGTCTGCTCACCCGGGATACCGAGCCGGGCGACATCGTCGAAGGGCGGGTGGCCTCCACGACCTCCTTCGGCGCCTTCGTGACGCTCAAACCCGGCACAGACGGTCTGATACACATATCGCGCTTGGCGGACCGCAGGGTTGCGAACGTGGAAGAAGTGGTGAACAGGGGCGATCTGGTGCGGGTGGAGGTCCTGGACGTACAGCAGCAAGGCGGCAAGGAGAAGATCAGCCTCCGTTTGTTGGAGAACCTCTCAGCAAAGGAAGGCAGTGCCTACTGACGAGTATCGTCTGGAACAGCTCTCCAACGGACAGCGTCTGGTAACCGAGAAGCTCGACCATCTGAGGTCGGTGTGCATGGGCTTCTGGATCCCGGCCGGTTCGCGGGACGAGCCCACGGAACTTGTCGGCGCCACGCACTTCATAGAGCATCTGCTGTTCAAGGGTTCAGCTCGGTACACCGCAGAGGAGGTCGCCCAGGTCTTTGACATGTTGGGCGGAGAGCTGAACGCCAGCACCTCGCGGGAATACGTGGTCGTTTACGGCCGGTTCCTGGACGATCAGCTGCCGGTGGCCATGGACGTCATGACCGACATGCTTCTGACGCCCACTTTCACCGACCTGGACCGGGAGCGGGAGGTGGTGCTGGAGGAGATCGCCATGGTTGATGACTCCCCGCAGGATCTCATCCACGACGTGCTGGCTGAGGTCGTGCTGGATGGACATCCGTTGGCCCATCCCATCCTGGGTACGAGGGAGAGCATCTCCGGCGTATCGGAAGAGGAGATCCGGGCGTATCACAACACGCGCTTTCAGTTCGGTGACATGGTTGTGGCGGCCGCGGGCAACATCGACCACGATCGGCTGCGCGGGCTGCTTCTCGAGAGCCACGAAACGGTGAGCCGGGGAGATCCGGCCCGCGCCCCGTTCATCCCGGAGACCGGCCCTCGCCGGCGGTTCCTCAATAAGGAGACCGAGCAGATGCACGTGTGCATCGGTGGTGTGGGGCTTGCTCGGGACGACGAGCGTCGTTATCAACTCTCGGTGCTGGACAGTCTGTTCGGCGGCTCACTCAGCTCGCGTCTGTTCCAGGAGGTCCGTGAGAAGCGGGGCCTGGTCTACAGCGTATACTCCTTTTCCAGCATGTACTGGGAGACAGGCCTGACCGGGCTGTATTTTGGTTGCCGTCCTGAACGTCTGGGGGCCGTCATGGAGACGGTGGGCCGAGAGCTGGGTCGATTGGTCTCAGAACCGGCGCCGGTGGAGGAACTGCGGCGGGCCAAGGAGCATCTGAAAGGGCGGATGATCCTAGGTCTGGAGAGTACCTCCAGTCGTATGAGCCGGCTGGGGAGGGGGGTGCTCACCGATATCGAGATCCTCTCGTTGGACGAGCTGGCCGAACGTATAGAGTCGGTTACCGGTGAGCAGGTCATGGAGTTAGCCGCGGAGGTCTATAGTCCCGCCGGGCTGTCGGTGGTCGGCATCGGCGGCGATGAGGACCGGTTCACCGAGGCAGTGCCAGAGGGTTGCCTGGGAGGGCTGGACTGAAGCGATACCACAGGGAGGGTACCGGTGACTCAGAAGATACGAGCCCGCGAAGAGTCTATTCTGCGGGTGGCTGTGGCTGGGGCTAGGGGTCGCATGGGGCGCGTCACGTGCGCGGCCATCTTGGACGATAAGGATACGGCGCTTGTGGCTGCGATCGATTCCACGTTCTCGTTCGAAGATCCAGGGTTCCCAGACAGCGAGCGATGCTTCGCCGGCCTGGAGCAGGCGCTTGTCGGCGTGGATATCCAGGTGGTCGTCGATTTCACCACGCCGGCGTCGGTCAAGGACAACGTGCTCACGTGTGTACGAAACAGGGTGCCCGTGGTGGTGGGTACAACAGGCTTGAGCACCGCGGCTCTGTCCGAGATAGAGGCAGAGGCCTCGGCGTATGACAACACCCCTGTGCTCGTGGCTCCCAACTTCGCTATAGGGGCGGTGCTGATGATGAAGTTCGCCCGCTCGGCGGCCGCCCACTTCGAGGCCTGCGAGATCCTTGAACTGCACCACGACGGCAAACTGGACGCTCCCTCGGGAACCTCCCGGTTGACCCGTTTGGGAGTCGAGGAGACCTGGCGAGATCGAGGTATCGACAAGGAGCCTCCTATCCACAGCGTCCGCCTGCCGGGGCTTGTGGCCCATCAGGAGATCATCTTCGGCGGGTTGGGCGAGACTCTTACCATCAGACATGATTCCCTGGCAAGAGAATCATTCATGCCGGGGGTTCTGCTGGCCGTGAAGCGAGTGCGCTCGCTCCAAGGACTCGTCGTTGGATTGGAGAACATCCTATAGAGCCGGTGCGGCGCTTTTCCTTACTTCGGGCGGTAGGGGCGGAGCTCCCGGCCGGCCCTCATCTACGCGGAGGTTCTGACCGCCACCCGTGACAACGCAAGCACTCAAGGTCATCCCTCTAGGGGGTCTGGGGGCCATCGGCAAGAACATGATGGTCTTGGAGTACGGCGACGCCTTCATCGTCATCGACACCGGTCTCATGTTCCCCGATGACGAGATGCTGGGCATCGATCTGGTGTTGCCCGACTTCTCGTATGTGGTGGAGAACCGCGAACGACTGCTGGGCATCGTCATCACGCATGGACATGAGGATCACGTGGGGGCGCTGCCTTATCTGCTCAAACAGGCGGACGCGCCCGTGTATGGGACCCGGCTCACCCTCGGGTTGGTGAATGCGAAGCTCGGCGAGCACGGTCTGCAGGGTAAAGTCTCACTGAATGAGATATCGCCCGCCAAGGAGCTCCGATTGGGACCGTTCAGGATGGAGTTCCTCGAGGTGTCGCACAGCATACCCGATGGGGTGGCGCTGGGCATCCACACCCCGGTGGGTACGGTGGTGCATACGGGTGACTTCAAGCTTGATCAGACGCCCATCGACGAGCGACCGACGGCGATGCAAAAATTCGCTGAGCTCGGCAGGAAGGGCGTTCTTCTGCTGCTCTCCGACAGTACCAACGCCGACACGCCCGGCTTCACCATACCCGAACGCACCGTGGGGCAGAGGTTGGACAGCATCTTCGCGCTGGCTCCGGGGCGGATCATCGTGGCTTCGTTCGCCAGTCACATCCATAGGATCCAGCAGGTCATCGACACGGCGTCCCGTCATGGCAGGTCGCTTGCGATCATCGGCCGGAGCATGGTGAAGAACGTCAACATCGCCTGTAACCTGGGCTATCTGACGGTGCCGGAAGGGCTGATGATACGCCCGCAGGACATCGCCACGCTGCCGCCCGATCGCGTGACCGTCCTCTCCACCGGCAGTCAAGGAGAGCCGCTGTCGGCTCTGGCTCGAATGGCAGCCCGCGACCATCCCTCGGTGGAGATCATGAAGGGGGACACGGTCATTATCTCGGCCCGTCCCGTACCGGGCAACGAGACGAGTGTGTACCGTACTATCGACAGGCTGTTCGCCGCCGGCGCGAAGGTGATCTACGATTCGTCGGCCGGCGTCCACGTTTCGGGGCACGCGGCCACCGAAGAGCTCAAAGTGATGCTCAACCTGGTGGGGCCGAAGTACTTCATGCCCATCCACGGCGAGCACCGTCATCTGTATTTCCACGCCGAACTGGCCCGCGCCACCGGTATTCCCGATGAGCGCATCTTCCTGATGGAGAACGGGGACGTCTTAGAGCTCACCCCGGACGGCGCCGAGATCACCGGCAAAGTGCAGGCGGGCATGATCCTGGTGGACGGGTTCGCCATGGGAGACCTGCACGACCTCGTGCTCCGCGACCGCCGGCACCTGGCCAGCGACGGCCTGGTCATGGTGGTGATAACCAGGAGCGCCCAGGACGGGAGCATCGTGACCGAGCCGGAGGTGATCTTCCGCGGTCTTGCGCACGCCGGTGAGATGGAGGATCTGAGCGAGGCGGCTAAGAGACTGGTGATGGAGTCCCTGAGCTCCGAAGAGATGGCGCAGATGGGCGACCTGGGTCTTGTTAAGAACCGGGTCCACGATGTTCTTCAGAAATTCCTCCGCAAAGAAGCCGGTAGGCGCCCGATGATCCTGCCGGTGATCGTGGAGGTGTAGGCTCCGTGGCCGCGAAGAGTCGGCCTGCGCGAAGCGGCGACAAGAAACCGCAGCAGTCGTCCCAGCGCAAGCGCGAGATCGTAGCTCTGGTCCTGTTGGGCATCGCCGTGTTCTTGTTGTTCGCCTTGATCGGTACGGAGAAAGGCGGCGTGGTAGGCCGTGCGGTGGAGACCGCCCTGTCGTTCGCGTTCGGCAGGTTGGCCTTCCTGCTCCCCATCGCGATGATAGCGGTGGCCGTGACGACGGTGTTCGAGATGCGGCCGTGGCGCTCTTCTCGCTTCGCCGGGGTGCTGGTCTTTCTCTTCGGGGTATTCCTGTTGGTCGCGGGAGGCGTTCCTCCCTTCGGCGGTCATGGGGACGATGCTTTCGTGCGGGCGGAGTTCGAGACCCGGGCGGGAGGGCTTGGTGAGGCCTTCCATGCGGCGTTCAACAGTCTGGTGGGTGTGGTGGGTGTGGCGATCATCGGTTGGCTGACCGTGTTGGTAGGCTTAAGCTTGGCTACGGGTGTCACCGCCCTGATGCTGGGGCGCCGCACCAAGCAGGCCGCGAAGGCGGTCAAGACCACGGCTGAGCGGAGCACGTTCGCTACATGGCGCCGGCCCGAAGGGGGGAGGGGCCGGGACGGCGCGGCGGCGCAGTCTCCAGAGGGGACCCTCGAAGGTGCCATCCGGGCAGGCGGCGCGGCGCCCGCTTACGCGCCTCGTCTAGGTCCCGTAGACTTAGTAGACGGAGATGGACTCGAAGACAAGACGCCGGTGGCCGCCACCGGCGCACACGAGGTCTTCGGCGAGTCGTTCGATGACTGGGGCGCCCGCGCCGACACCGGCAGTGCGGCGGGTCGGGAGGGCGTGTTGGACCCTGCGCCGGGCGTGCTCGATGGGGCCCAAGCCTACGCCGATATATTCAGCCCGGAAGAACGAGCGGAAAGGGCTGCGGCGGCGGGCACTATCGCCGGACGGAGCGCCCATCGTGAGGTCGCGACCGTTGGGCTGCCGGCCGGGGAAGGCGCCGGCGCGGCTTCCGGCGTCGCCAAAGGGGACCAGAAGTCCCGGGTCGGCGATGACACCACGACCGGCGATGACACCACGACCGGCGACGACACGAGACCGCGTCAGGAGGCGCTGCCCGGGTTGGCGAGGCAACCCGGGCAGATCGAACCGGCCTTGGAAGAACCGACCTACATACTGCCCGAACCTCACATGTTGCGGAAGAGCGCGCCGGCCGCCACGGGCCGGGCCGGCAGCGACCGGGACACGGCCACGGTGCTCCTGAAGACGCTCTCCCAGTTCGGCGTGGAGGCCCGTGTCATCGGCATGGTCGTCGGACCGCGCGTCACCCGTTACGAACTACAACTGGCACCGGGCACCAAGGTGGCCAAGGTGTCTTCTCTGAAGGACGACCTGGCCTATGCGCTCGCCAGCACGGAGATCAGGATCCTGGCGCCTATCCCCGGCAAATCCGCTGTGGGGGTGGAGATCCCCAACCAGAGGCCCGACTGGGTCACACTGGGGGACATCTACCACGAGTTCCCCAAATCGGCGGGACCGCTCATGGTGTGGTTGGGCAAAGACATCTCCGGTAAGGCCGTGTACGCGGATGTCACGCGGTTGCCTCACCTGCTGATCGCCGGCACGACCGGGTCGGGGAAGAGCGGATGCGTCAACTGCATCGTGTCGTCGGTGCTGTTGCGCAGCACTCCCGAACAGGTGCGGATGATCATGATCGACCCTAAGAAGGTGGAGTTATCCCATTACGACCGCATCCCGCATCTGCTGGTGCCGGTAGTGACCAACATGAAGGACGCCGCCGGTGTTCTTCACAACGTGGTCAAGGAGATGGAAGAGCGTTACGAGCTGATGGAGCTCGATCACGCCCGCAGCCTGGCCGAGATGAACAAGACCCGCGTCCGGCGCGGAGAGAGGCCGGTGCCCTATATCCTGCTGGTCATAGACGAGCTGGCCGACCTGATGATGGCCTCCCCTCAGGAGGTGGAAGATCACGTCATACGTTTGGCCCAGAAGTCACGCGCCGTGGGCATCCATCTGGTTGTGGCCACCCAGCGTCCGTCCGCGGATGTCATAACCGGTATGATCAAGGCCAACATCCCTTCGCGTATAGCGTTCGCGGTCTCGAGCCAGACCGATTCCCGGGTGATACTCGACGTCAACGGTGCGGAGACCCTACTGGGCATGGGCGATATGCTCTTCAAACCCTTGGGGTCGAGTCATATGCAAAGGGTGCAGGGCGCTTACATAACTGAGGAAGAGATCGCCAGTCTCGTCAACCATTGGCGGCGCCAGGCAGAACCGGAGTTCCGGGAAGAGCTGTTGAAGCGACCGGCCGAGGCTAAGAAGAGTGAAGACGACCTCTTCGATCCAGATGCCGACGACCTCTTGGCCGACGCGGCCGAACTCGTCATCGAGACGGGGAGCGCCTCGGTCTCCATGCTCCAGCGGCGGCTGCGGGTGGGTTACACCAGAGCCGGCCGCCTCATAGACATGCTGGAGAGGCGGGGCATCGTCGGTCCCTGGGAGGGGAGCAAGCCGCGTCAGATCCTGATCGAAGCGGACGAATCGGAGCATGTGTTGGCGGTCCTTCGCGATGGGGAGCGCGCCATCGGCGAGGAGGCCGGTGACTGACCTCCAGGTACCCTCGGTCGGCGCCGCCGACGTCATGGAAGGGGGGTTCCAGGTGGTGGACGTCCGGTCTCCCGGGGAATTCGCCGACGGCCACATGCCGGGCGCCGTCAATATGCCTTTTCTAGACGACCTGCAGCGCGAAGCGGTGGGCATCGCCTACAGGCAGGGAGGAAGTCCGCGGGCCCGACTGCTCGCCATGGAGTTGGTCGCCGCCGGTCTGCCGGAGTATCTACGCTCGCTGGCCGAGCTGGCGCGCTCCCAACCCCGCGGTCGCCGAGTGGCCGTCATGTGCCGCCGTGGTGGGGAGCGGAGCCGCAATGTGGTGCTGTTGCTGGCGCTGATAGGAGTGCACGCGGTGCGGGTGACGGGTGGCTATCAAGCGCATCGGCGTGAGGTCTTAGCCGGGCTGGATCGATGGCGTCCGACTGTGCCCGTATTCACCCTGCACGGGCAAACAGGCGTGGGCAAGAGCTCTCTCCTGCGGGCGCTCGAGGTGATAGCTCCGACCATGCGAGGCCCGCGGCCCTGGCCCCTCGATCTCGAGGCCGTCGCGCAACACCGAGGCTCCTTGCTCGGAGGTCTCAATCAATCGGGCAAACGGTGTCAGAAGGATTTCGACGCCCTGCTTTGGGATGCGCTCCGGAGGCCGAGAGGAGACTACCTGGTCCTCGAGGGAGAAGGGAGCAAGATCGGAAGGCTGTGCGTGCCGAGCTCGGTCGCCTGCGCCATCCGGAGCGGCAGGCCGGTGCTGGTGACGGCCCCGCTCCCGGCCCGGGTGGAGAGGATCCTGCAGGAGTACGACCCCTCCGGTTGGGGTGAGGAGGACGTGGAACGCTTCCGTCAAGGCCTTCGACTGGTGGCCGCACGACTCTCGCGCGAGACCGTGCGTTCCTTGGAAACAGCTTTCGATGATGGTAGATTTACCGACGTTGTCGAGGGGCTCCTGGTCGAGTACTACGATTCTCTTTACCAGAGGTCGAGCGTGGAGGGGAGAGATTTCGTCCTTAGGTTCGCCAGCGGTGCCGACCCCATCGAAGACGCGCGCCGATTCGCCCGCTCCGCGGCGCGCCTGATCCGAGAGGTATCATCCGATCCCCGTGTTGGATATAGGTAACAGACTCCGAGAGGCCCGCATCCGTAAAGGCCTCACCATCAAAGACGTCGAAGAGGCCACCAAGATCCGCTCCAAGTACCTGGAGGCGCTGGAGGAAGAGGACTTCGAGGTGCTTCCGGGCCCTGTGTTCGTGAAGGCTTTCCTGCGCACGTACGCCTCTTTCCTCAAGGTCGACGCCGACGACGTGGTCGAGGAATACCGGAGCGATCACGAGTCAAGGCGAGAAGAACCTGTGTTGTTGCGGACCCGAGAAGTGGAGAAATCTCGCTCTCGCGCGGCCGAACAGAAGAAGCGCCGGGCGCGCCGCAACCAGAGAGGCTATATCGCCGCCGCCGTCCTGGCGGTGATCGCGGTCGGTCTGCTCGCGTGGTTCGGTTCGGGTCGGGGGGGCGGAGAGCCCGCCACTCTCGACAGCGCCAGCTTCAGCAGTTCGGAATCAACGCCCGGGGTGAGCGCTACGAGTGGGCCCACCGTCACGACCGCCACCGACGGATCGTCCACCACGACATCGTCGACCGCGGCCGCCACCGGGGAGAATGTGGTGATGGTGCTGACGGTCCGTGAGGGTAGTTGCTGGCTGGTGGTGCGCGAAGACAGCCAGAACGGTGCGGAATTGTTCGCCGGCACGCTCAGCGCCGGAGGCCAGAAGACCTTCAAGGACGCCAAGCGTTACTGGATGAATGTGGGTAAACCTGACGTTCTCGGTATCACCATCAACGGCAACGTCAGAGCGTTGGAGGGAGAAGCGGGCGCTTTCGTCGTCACTGAGAGCGGTGCGAAGCCCGAGTCAAGCCACTAGGATGGGGTCGCGGCCGGCCTCGTTGGTGAGCGTGTACTTCCATACCTTAGGCTGCCCCAAGAATGAGGCCGACAGCCGGACCGCCTGCCGCTCCCTCGTTGCAGCCGGCGCGGTGGTCGTCGCGGACCCTGACGAGGCCACACACATCGTCATCAACACGTGTGGGTTCATCCAGGATGCCAAGGAAGAGTCGATAGGCGCCATTCTCGACGCATGCGCCCGATATCCGCAGAAGACGGTCTTGGTGACGGGTTGCCTGGTGGAGCGATACCGGGCAGAGCTGCAGCGCGGCATCCCGGAGGTGGCGGGGTGGTCTGGGCTGCTGGAGGGACCGGAAGGCGATAAGATGCTGCGCAGGCTCGGTCTGGAGACCCCCAAGAGCCTGAGTGAGACCCCCACGCATCCGCGTGAGACCCCCGGTCGCTTGGGTGGAGAGGCCTCCTTGTACAGCGCGCCCTACGCCTATCTCAAAATCTCCGACGGTTGTGACGAACTCTGCACCTTCTGCGCGATTCCCGGCATCAAAGGGGCCTACAGGTCGCTCGGCCGCGACGAGATCCTCCGCGAAGCCGCCGCCTTGCTCACTGAGGGCGCTAAGGAGTTGGTCTTGGTGGGGCAGGACACGGCGGTGTGGAAGAGTGACGGTCTTGATCTGGTTGGTCTGATCGACCTGCTCGCGGCCGACGAGCGGGTCCGGCGTATCAGGGTGATGTACCTGCAGCCGGAGCACGTGACGGCCGGGTTTCTTGAGTACATGGCCGAACAACCTAAGTTGTGCCGTTATCTCGACATCCCCTTCCAGCACTCCGACCCTGAGATCCTGCGACGGATGAGAAGGTGGGGTGATGGGCGGGCCTACCTGGGATTCCTGGAGCGGGCTCGCGCCCTGATGCCCGATGTTGCTGTGCGTTCCACTTTCATCGTGGGTTTCCCGGGAGAGGGCGAGGCACATTTCGGGCGCCTGCTTCGTTTCGTCGACGAAGCCGGGTTTGATTACGCCGGAGGCTTCGTATACAGTCCCGAGGAGGGGACGCGGGCGGCGGCTATGAGACCGCGCGTGGGACGGGCGATCGCCCGTCGGCGGCTGAACCGTTTGAACGCGCTACTGATGGAGCGGGCGGAGTCGAGGCATCAGCAGATGGTCGGATCTCGGGTGGACGTCATGATCGATTCGTTCGAGGAAGAAGATGAGGGCGAGACCGTGATCGCGGTGGGGCGCACGGCGGGCCAGGCACCGGAGGTGGATGGGGTCACCTATATCGAGGGAGGTCTGCCCGAAGGGACGATGGTGGGGGACATCGTGACGGTCACCGTGAGCGCGGCGCCGGGATACGATCTGGTGGCCGGTGGTGATGCGTCCTAATCTTCCCAATTCCATAAGCTTGTTCCGGGTGCTGATGGTCCCGGTGCTGATGGTGTTCCTGCTGGTCGACGTCCCCGGTGGCGACATCGTGGCCCTCTTCGTCTTCCTTGTGGCGGCCGCGAGCGACTTCCTCGACGGTTATCTGGCCCGCAGAAGCCATCAGACCACCGTGTTGGGGGCCTTCCTCGACCCCTTGGCCGACAAACTGCTCGTCATAGCCGCTCTGGTGTCGTTGGTGGGTCTGGGCGACCTGTCCGCCTGGGTTGCTATGGTGGTGATCGCGCGGGAGCTGGCGGTGTCGGGGTTGCGGATGGTAGCGGCTTCGGAGAACGTAGTCATCTCCGCGAGCAGATGGGGCAAGATCAAGACGGCCGGTCAGATGCTGGCCATCGCGGCGCTTATCGTCGAGCCTCGGTGGTTGAAACCGGAGTGGACTTTGTGGGGACAGAAGGTGACGTGGTACCTGGTGATGCTCATGCTGGCGCTCACGGTGATCAGCGGTGTCATGTACTTCGTGCACGCCCGAAGAAGGTTGGTCGGGAAGATGTCTCACGATGCGAACGCCGTTGAGCGGTCGGCGGAGGACGCATAGAGGGGGCGGATCAGGATGGGTGATGAAGGCGGCGGAAGGCAAAGGCTGTTCGTCGCCGTGCCTCTGCCCGAAGGGCTGTTCGAGTTCGTCCGCGCAGCACAGGAGTCGTTGCCCTGCCTGCCCGGACTCCGCCTGATGCGGGAGGAGCAGTTACATGTCACCCTGGCTTTCATCGGCGAGGCGCCCGACTCCAAGGCGCAGGCCGCGCGGGCGGTGGTGCGCTCCGTGCCGGAGGGCACGGGGGGAGAGGCTTCCATCGGCGGCTTCCTGTTCCTGCCTTCGCCCGGGAGGGCGCGGGTGGTGGCTTTGAATATGTTGGATGATGGCGGGGTGTTCGGGAGACTGTACGAGCATGTGATGACCGGGCTGGAGACGGCCGGGGTGACGGAGAGGGAGAAGCGGCCGTTCCGGCCCCATCTCACCATAGCGAGGCTGCGGAACCCCGGGCCGGTGCAACCAAGGTCTGAGAGCGGGCAGGCAGGCTTTGCGGTAGAGTCGGTGTGTTTGTACAAGAGCGAGCTGAGACGTGAGGGAGCGGTTTATTCGGTGCTCGAACGGACCGTCTTGACGCAGGGAGATGGATTCGAGAGAGGTTAGGAGGAGCGGTGGAAAAGGATAAGGCCCTTGAGATGGCCGTCTTGCAGATAGAAAGACAGTACGGCAAGGGGTCCATCATGCGGCTGGGAGACGAATCGGCGGCGCTGCGGGTACCGGCCATCTCTACGGGGTCTTTGGCGCTCGACCTCGCGCTCGGAGTGGGCGGGGTGCCGAGAGGCCGGGTGGTTGAGATATTCGGTCCCGAGTCGAGCGGCAAGACGACCCTGGCCCTGCACATGATCGCCGAGGCTCAACGGGCAGGGGGCAAGGCGGCCTTCATCGACGCAGAGCATGCCATGGACTCTCTGTACGCGCGCAAGATCGGCGTGAACGTCGATGAACTGTTGGTTTCGCAACCCGACAACGGCGAGCAGGCTCTGGAGATCACCGAGTTGCTTATCCGCAGCGGTGCGCTCGACATCGTGGTCATCGACTCCGTGGCGGCGCTCACCCCTCGGGCTGAGCTCGAGGGTGAGATGGGCGATTCTCATGTTGGTCTACAGGCTCGACTCATGAGTCAGGCCCTGCGGAAGTTGGCGGGCACTATCAGTAAGACGCAGACCACAGCGGTCTTCATCAACCAGCTCAGGGAGAAGGTCGGCGTCATGTTCGGCAATCCTGAGGTCACCCCGGGGGGCAGGGCACTCAAATTCTACGCGTCGGTGCGGCTCGACATACGTCGGATCGAGACGCTCAAGGAAGGGACGGAGGCCGTGGGCAACCGGGTCCGCGTGCGCGTGGTGAAGAACAAGGTGGCTCCGCCCTTCAAGGAAGCGGAGTTCGACATCATGTACGGAGTGGGCATCTCCACCGAGGGTGACGTCCTCGACCTGGCCGTCGGGAACAAGATCGTACAGAAGAGCGGCTCTTGGTTCTCGTACGGCGACCAGCGCTTGGGGCAGGGGCGGGAGAACGTGCGACAGTTCCTGCGCGACAACCCCGACCTGGTGCAGCAGTTGCGCCGGCAGGTCATCCAGGCTGTGGAGCCGGAGTGGGGGGGCGCGGTCGCGGAGTCTGCGTCTGAGGATGCGGCCGTCGTCGTGTCGGCGCCGGCGGCTGCCGCTGCGGACGGGGAGGCCCCCGCGGGAGGTAAAGAGGCGGCCACACAGTAGTGTCCATGGGCGAGTCGACCACCTGGGTCCGTCGATCGACTCAGCGGCGCCGTGGCCGGGGGTAGGCGCGCGACGCCGGCGTCGCGCGCGGACGGTACGATCACCGGACTGGTCGCGAAGAGAGGCCGGTCTGATCGCGTGAGGGTCTTTCTCGACGGTAAGCCGGCCTTCGACTTGGCCGCGGTTGTTGCAGACCGCGCCTCCCTCCGCGTGGGCGATATCCTGACGGAGGAGGAGCAAGAGCGGCTGGTTATGGCCGACACTCCCTACCGTGCCCGCGAGAAGGCTCTGGGGTTCCTGGCCGTTCGAGAACGCACGGGCCGGGAGATCGAAACGCATCTGCACAGGTCGGGCTTTGAATCCGATATCGTGACCGGCGTGGTGACCTGGCTGGAGGAATTGGGCTACGTCGATGACCGGCGTTTCGCGGAACGGTATGCGGAGGAGAGACTCACTCAAGGGTGGGGAGAGAGACGGGTGAAGGCCGAACTCCTGGGCAAAGGGGTCGAACGGGGGATCGTCGAGGCGACGCTCGACGCGTGCGCCGGCAAGGAGGGCCATGCGGGAGAGGGCCTTGAGGCTGTGACTGCCATGGCGCGCCGGCGTTTCGGGAGCCAGTTCGCGTTGGATCCCGAGGCCGCATCCCGTCGGCTGGCGGCGTTCATGGCTCGTCGTGGGTACGACTGGGACGCCATCCGCTCCGTGGGACGGGCTCTTGCCTCTGAGGCCGGCAAGGGAGAAAGCGCGATCGACGCCGGACGCGGTCTCGACTAGTCCGGAACCGGCCGGGGCCCGGCCGTCGCTTCCTTGACACTTCACTCGCGGCAAGGGTAAACTCAGCCACGTGCGATAATCGGTCGACGACCGTTGTTGTTGGACCTTGCTTGTGGCTGACGATTGTTCTTCGACTCGGCATGCCTTGCGACTGGAGGCGGGTCGAAGAGTTGAGTCTTGGGGAGAACCTCGGCGCTGCGATCCGACAGGGGATGGCGGTCAGGTCGCCGGCGCGGTTTGTCTCGAGTGGGGGCAAGGTGTGGAACAGGTAGTCATCGGCCGGGCGTGTGCTCGGCTTTTTTCGTGTCCGGCGGACGGTCGACCCTCGCATGATTATCCAACCAAGCGGCGGTGACGTGCGCGATGGGAGTGGTGGACATATGATGACGGCAGTGTGGATCGTGATAGTGCTGGTGGCGGCGATCGTCTTCGCAGTCGTCGGCTTCTTTGCCCGCAAGCATTTGGGAGAGGCGAAGATAGAGTCGGCTGAAGAAGCCGCCAAGAAGATCGTGGAAGACGCCGAACGCCAGGCCGAGGCCATCCAGCGCGAGGCCCGGGTGGAGCTCAAAGACGAGCTGCACCAGCTTCGGACCCAGAGCGAGGCGGAGAGCAAGGAGCGGAGGCAGGAACTGAGCCAGCTCGAGAACCGCCTGCTGGCGAGAGAAGAATCGCTCGACGAGATGCAGAAGGACACGGCGCGTCGGGAACAGTCGGTGAGTGATCGCGAAGCCCATTATCGGAAAGTCCTTGAGGAGGTCGAGAGCGCCCGCACGGAACAGCAGCGCCGACTGGAAGAGATCTCCGGCCTCACCAAGGACCAGGCCGCGGAGATTCTGCTCAAGCGCACCGAGGACGAGGTGCGGCACGACATGGCCAAGATGGTCCGCGCTATAGAGGAAGAGGCCCGGCACGAAGGCGAGCGAAGAGCGCGGGACATCCTCTCGGTGTGTATCCAGCGTACCGCGGCCGGTCATGTGGCCGACACGACGGTGTCGGTGGTGCCGTTGCCTTCGGACGACATGAAGGGGCGCATCATCGGGCGTGAGGGCCGCAACGTCCGCACGTTGGAGAATCTGACCGGCATCGACTTCATCATCGACGACACACCGGAAGCGGTGGTGCTATCGGGCTTTGACACCGTTCGCCGCGAGATCGCCCGGTTGACGCTCTCGAAACTGGTGGCCGACGGACGTATCCACCCGGCTAAGATCGAAGAGATGTATTCAAAGGCTCGGGAAGAGGTCGAGAAGGAGATCCAAGACGCCGGTGAGCAGGCCGTGCTCGACGCCAACGTTCACGGGGTGGCGCCGGAGCTCTTGCGCCTTCTGGGCAGACTCAAGTTCCGTACCAGCTATGGACAGAACGTGCTCATGCATTCGCTGGAGGTCGCGCACCTGGCCGGTCTGATGGCCAACGAACTGGGTGTCAACGCCAAGCTGGCCAAGCGGGCCGGACTGCTTCACGACTTGGGCAAAGCCGTGGACCACGAAGTCGAGGGTTCCCATGCCATGATCGGAGGGAACCTTGCTCGTCGCTACGGCGAGTCGGAGGCGGTGGCGCACATCATCGAAGCCCACCACTACGAGATCGAGCCCAACATGGTCGAGGCCGTACTGGTGGCTGCGGGTGACGCCGTGAGCGGCGCCCGTCCAGGAGCGCGCAGAGAGACGCTTGAGACCTATATCAAGCGGCTGGAGTCCCTGGAACGGATCGCGGAGAGCAAGCCCGGCGTGGAGAAGTCGTATGCTATACAGGCGGGCCGCGAGATCAGAGTGCTGGTCAAGCCCGATGAGATCGATGACGACGCTGCGGGCCTTCTCTGCCGCGAGATCGCCAAGGAGATAGAGCAGGAGCTCGACTACCCCGGCACGATACGGGTCACGGTCATCCGGGAGAGCCGCGCGATCGAGTACGCCAAGTAGCCCGGTGGGAGAGCGGCGCGCGCATGGTGAGCCGCATGCAGCCCGACACGTATTATCTGCGCTCTTTCGGGTGCCAGATGAACGACCACGACTCCGAGCGGATCGCGGGTCTACTCGAGAGACTGGGCTGGGTAAGGCGTGACCTTCCTGAGGAGGCCGGTCTCCTGGTCTATAACACCTGTTCCATCCGCGAGAAGGCCGATAGTCGACTGGCGGGGCATCTGGGGACCGCGGCGCGGCTGAAGAGGGCGGACCCGTCGCGGCGGCTGGTGGTGGCCGGTTGCCTTGCCCAGAGCCGCCGGGAGGAGTTGCTGAGCGACTTCCCGTTCATCGACGTCCTGGTGGGGCCGCAGAGCCTGCACGAACTACCGAGGCTTCTCGAGCAGCGTCGTGACACGGACCGCCCTGTCGGAGCCTTCGAGGAGACCACCGGCGTCTTCAGCGCCGCCCTCCCACGCGCGCGGCCGAGCGGACCGACGGCCTGGGTGCAGATCACGGCCGGTTGCAGCAACTTCTGTTCGTACTGCATCGTGCCCTATGTGAGGGGCCCGGAGGCGTCACGTTCGACCGTTGAGATCGTAGAGGAGGTGGCCCACCTAGTGGAGGCGGGGGTCAAGGAGGTCACCTTTCTAGGCCAGAATGTCAACGCTTACGGCAAGGAGCCGGGCTTCGCCGGAGCGGAGGGTTTCGCGGATCTGCTGGCCCTCGCCTGCGAGGTGCCGGGACTGGAGCGCATCCGCTTCATGACCTCCCATCCGAAGGACATGTCTGAGGACCTGATCGACCTACTGGCGGCGTCCAATCAGTTGTGCGAGCATGTCCATCTGCCCGTGCAGTCGGGCAGCGACGACATCCTGTCCGCCATGCGGCGCGGATACACGCGAGAGGGGTACCTGAGCCTTGTGCGGCGCCTGCGGGAGGCCGTCCCGGAAGTGGCGCTCACCACCGACCTTATCGTCGGATTCCCGGGCGAGACCGAGGCCGACTTCGAAGAAACCCTGTCTCTGGTGCAGGAGTGCGCCTTCGACGGTGCCTTCACCTTCATCTACTCTCCACGGCGGCAGACTGAAGCCGCGCGGCTGGCCGGCCGACTCGATCCCGAGGTCGCGCGCGCCCGTATGGCGCGACTCGTCGATCTGGTGCAGAGGATCGGGAGGCAACGGAACGAGGCCCTGGTCGGTACGGTGGTCGAGGTCCTGGTAGAGAAGGTGAGCCGCCAGGCGGCTGGAGAGGTCATGGGAAGGACTCGGACCCATAAGCCGGTGAACTTCCCGTCTTCGCCGGAGCCCGGGGCGCTGGTAAGGGTGGAGTTGACGGAGGCGACCTCCACCAGTCTCCGCGGCCGAGAGGTCCCGGCAGGGGCTTCGGTGCGGTCATGAGCGGCCCCGGCGCCAGCGCGGCCGGTCGCGACACGGTCATGAGCCGCTCCGGCGCCAGCGAGCCCGGTCCCGGCACGGTCATCGGGATACTGGGGCCCAGCGGGGTAGGTAAGACGGCGGTGGCGGTCGAACTTGCCCGGCTCTGCGGCGTCCGGGTGATCTCCTGCGACTCCATGCAGGTGTACCGAGGCTTCCCGGTGCTCACCGATCAGCCCTCCGCGGCGGAAAGGGACGTCGTCCGGCACGAGCTGATCGGCTGTGCGGAACCGCTTGAGACGTTCTCTGCCGCCCGCTATGCGGAGGCTGCCTGCCCCTTGGTCGAGGCGGACTTGGCGGAGAAGGGCCGAGCTTTGCTAGTGGGAGGGACGGGGCTGTACATGCGCGCGGCTTTGGCGCCGCTTGACGCGCGGCCGCAGGCCGACCCTGGATTGCGTTTCGAACTCGAGAGCCGGGCCCGTGAAGAAGGGGGTGAGACACTCCATGCCGAGTTGGCCCGTCTCGATCCGGCGGCCGCAGAACGGATCGACGCACGCAACATCCGCAGGGTGGTGAGGGCTCTGGAGACGGTCTCGGCGACCGGGAGGGCCTGGTCGGGCCGGGATGATCTGTGGGCTCCTTCGTATCGTCATCCGACGCTGATGATCGGGCTGACGCTGGAAAGGACGGAGCTGTATCGGCGCATCGAGGAGCGCGCCGTCCGTATGATCCGGCGGGGCGCGGTAGATGAGGTGCGGGCCTTCCGGGAAGAGCACGGGTCGGAACGGACCCGGCCTGGTGGCGCCGGGATCCGCAGCGCCATCGGATATGAGGAGGTATGCCTCCACCTGGAGGGACGTCTGACGCTTGAAGAGGCGGCAGCGCAGATCGCGGCGGCGACGCGGCGCTACGCCCGTCGCCAACTCACCTGGCTGCGCAAGGTGGAAGGCGCTGTTATCATTGACATCGCGGACAGGAGTCCCGACGATATCGCCGAGGAGATAGCAGCGCTCGCTGCGTCCGGAGAAAGCACGAAGGAGCCCGAACACGCATGAAGCTGGCCAAATGGCAGGGACTCGGCAACGACTACCTCATCGTGGAGGAGAGCGCTCTGCCCGCCCCTCTCACGCCGGAGGCCATCGGGCTGCTGTGTGACCGCCACCTGGGCGTCGGTTCCGACGGGATCCTCCTGAGGACCGAGCCCACCGGCGCGGTGCCCGGCGCGGTGGCCCGTATGCGGGTCTTCAATCCCGACGGCGGTGAACCCGAGATGTGCGGTAACGGCATCCGCATGTTCGCCCGGTATCTGGCCGCGACCGGCACGGTCGTCGCGCGTGAGTTCACGGTTGAGACGCTGGCGGGTCCCATCACGCCCCGGCTGCTTGAAGACGGCGCCGTGAGGGTGGACATGGGGCGGGCGCGGTTCCGGAGCGACAACATCACGCCGGAGGTCACGCCGCAGGTCGCGCCGCAGGTCGCGCCGCAGGTCGCGCCGCAGGTCGCGCCGGACGTCCCGGGGAGTGTCGCAGACAAGACCCGGGGAGCGTCTGACGCCGCCGGTCCGGCCGAGGGTTCGGCCGGCGGCGCCGATGTGGTGGACGCCCTCCTGCGTGCGGATGGGGTCGACTACCGCTTCACCTTCGTCGATGTCGGGAACCCTCACTGCGTGATCGTGGTGGATGATCCGGCGACATTCGACGTGGCCGACGTGGGTCCCGTTGTCGAACGCCATCCCTACTTCCCCAATCGCGTGAACGTGGAGTTCATCCGTGTGGAGATCGACGGCTCGGTGAGGATGCGGGTGTGGGAGAGGGGAGTGGGAGAGACCCAGGCCTGCGGCACCGGGGCGACTGCGGTGGGGGCGGCGTGCGTCCGCCTGGGACTCGCAGCGAGTCCGGTGCTGGTGCGCCTGCCGGGCGGCGATCTCACCATCGAGGTGGAGGGCGGCGCCGAGACCGGTGCGCCCGCGGGTTCCGAAGGCCTGCAGGTCTTCATGACCGGGCCGGCGGAGGAGGTTCTCACCGCGGAACCGTCACCCGAACTCCTGCGCCGGCTGGGTTGGCCGGCGCCATCTACCCACTGACCGACGACCGACCGACAAGGAGGCTCACGTGCGGTTCTCGCACAGGATGGACAACTTGGCCCCGTATCTCTTCGCGGGTATCGAGCAGAAGATCGCCGACAAACGGAAGAGTGGGGTGGATGTCATCAGCCTGGGCATCGGTGACCCCGACGTCCCCACGCCGGACTACATCGTGGAGGAGATGCAGCGCCAGGTGGCCGATGGGAGGAACCACCAGTATCCGAGCAACCGGGGTCTGACGGAGTACGCCGAGGCCGCCGCCGCCTTCTATCAACGCCGCTTCGGGGTGACGCTGGACCCCGAAAGGGAGTTCATGGCTCTTCTGGGGGCGAAAGAGGGCCTGGCCCACATCTGCATGGCGCTCCTGGACGTCGGCGACCTCGCTCTGGTGCCCGACCCTGGGTATCCGGTCTACGCGGGAGGCTCCATCATGATGGGAGCCGAGGTCAAATACCTGGAACTCCGTCGCGAGAACGGCTTCCTCCCCGACCTGGATGAGCTCAGTGAGGAGGAAGCCCGGCGCGCCAAGGTGCTCTTCATCAGCTACCCCAACAATCCTACCGCGGCTGTGGTCCAGGACGGCTTCTTCGAGCGGGTGGTGGCCTTCGCCAAGGAATACGAGATCGCTGTGGTGCACGACAATCCGTACTCCGAGATCACCTACGACGGCTATGTGGCGCCCAGTTTTCTTGCCGCGCCCGGCGCCAAGGAGGTGGGGGTGGAGCTCTTCAGTTTCTCCAAGCCCTTCAACATGACGGGCTGGCGTACGGGGTTCGCGGTCGGCAATCACGAGATCTTGGAGCACCTCTGGCGGCTCAAGACGAACATGGACTCCGGCATGTTCGACGCCCTCCAGCGCACGTCGGCCTTCATCCTCAACGGCCCCTGGGACTCCGTACACGAGATGTGCCGGGTCTACCAGCGCCGCCGCGACCTGCTGGCCGAAGCTCTGGTGTCGGTGGGGATAGAGGCGCCGAAGCCCGAGGCTACCATCTACATGTGGATCCCGGTGCCCTCCGGATACACCTCGGCAGGCTTCAGCGAACACGTTCTGGAGCAGGCAGGGGTGGTGGTGACTCCGGGGCCGGGCTACGGACCCGCCGGGGAGGGCTTCGTCCGCCTGTCGCTCACCGCCCCCGACCACCGTATCGCCGAGGCTGTCGAGCGCATCGAGCGGTCACTGCGCCTGTAGCGTGAGCGGCGGAGTGAGCTACGGGATGAGTGACGAAGCGAACCACGGGGTGAGCGGCGCGGATGCGAGGAGCGTCTAGCGTGGAGCTGCAGGTGAGACTCCTTCACCCTCAGGCACGGCTGCCTCGGCGCGCCCACCCGGGCGATGCCGGTGCCGATCTCCATTCGGTGGAGGAGATCATCATCCCGCCGGGGGAGCGCAGGGATGTGGGCACGGGCCTTGCGCTCGCCATCCCTGAGGGTTACGCGGGCTTCGTGCAACCGCGTTCGGGCTTGGCCTTCAAGCACGGCATCATGGTGGTGAACTCGCCTGGTCTCATCGACGCGGGCTACCGCGGCGAGGTGCGGGTATCGCTGTACAACTCGGGACGGGAGCCTTTCGCCGTAGCGGTGGGGGAGCGGATCGCCCAGCTCCTCATCCAGCGGGTCGAGGAGCCGGCCTTTGTCGCGGCGGATGAACTCCCGGATACCCGTAGGGGGCAGGGCGGCTTCGGCAGCAGCGGGCGCTAAGAGGCGTCAGTAGCGGGGCGTTCCGGATCGCACCGTCTTTTGCGAGCACTCCCCGAGCAATCGCTAAAGTATCAACGCGAAATTGCCGACATGACGGCTAGGTGATATGTGTCCCGACGTGCGCCGCTTGGGCCGACTACGCTACGGGCGGAAGGGGAGCGCATGAATTCTATCCGTGGATTGATTAGTAAGCTGGCCTTCCGGACCAAGAAGCTTGAGTCGGAACGCGGGTTCTCGGTCGTCGAGGTACTTATAGCTTCTGTTGTGCTGGTGGTGGGGCTGATCGCTATAGCTCAGTTCTTCTCGTCGGCGATGGCGCGCGTTCTCGATTCTGATGTCCGGAGCGTTCTTCATCAAGTGGCAACCAAGGATATGGAGAGTATCCGCGGTCTACCCTACGACGATGTTGGTCTGTCCAGCGGAGGTCTTCCGCCCGTGGGCACGTTGGAGCCCATCGAGTATCTTGAAGTGGACGGTTTGACCGTCAAGATAACGAGAGACGTCAGGTTCTGGGCCGACGACGCCTATGAGGGTCCCTTCCCTCAGGCCAACTACCGGCGGGTGACGTTGAGCGTGGAGGCCGGTCAATTGGACGGCGGGTTGTGGACCCCCCGCAGGGGGACAAGCGCTGTAGAGCTGGTAAGCAATATCGCGGGAGGGGCGGGGGGCGCCACCCTTCTGGTGCACGTGATCGACATGGCGGGCGCCCCCGTTCCTGAGGCGAAGATCACCATCACCAACACGCATCTGATCCCCAATGTGAAGGTCGACCACAGCACGGTCAAGACCAACAATGAGGGGCTTCTGCTGGTGCCCGGCCTTGTGCCCGATGACTCCGGCTATTACGTCGTAGAGGCATCGAAGGTCGGCTACACCAGCGATAGCTGGTCTAACGGCGCCCTGATCGACAGCACTCTCCAGGAGATCACGCTCCAGATCGACAAGCTTGGGAGCCTGGTGATCCGGCTGGAGGATGCCGACGGTGAACCGGTCAGGGGGGGCTGTTTCACTGTGACCGGGCCCAAAGGGTACTCGAACAGCAAGGATGACTTGCAGGAGGACGAGTGGCAGATCGACGGTCTGCGTTTCGCCGAATCATCCGATCCGTATATCGTGACCCTTCTGAAAGACACTGAAGGAGCTAGGTGGGAGAGAGATAGGAGAGAGGTTATCCTGTTGCCCGGCACGACGGAAGAGGTGGTATTTGTCGTGAATACCGAAGAAGACCCTACCACCTCTACGGAATCCACAACGACTACCACGGATCCCACCACCCCCCCAACTGAGCCCACCACCACCAGCACCACCACCACGACCCTCAAAGTGGGCAGTCTGGAGGTGACGGTGAATGGCGAAAGGCGGAATAGCAGTGGTGGCGGCGGCGGTGGCGGCCATGGCGGCGGCCATGGCGGCGGCGGCGGTGGCGGTGGTGGCGGTGGTTGGACTTGGGGACCTATCTATGGCGCGTCGGTGACCCTAAACGGGACTACCCAACCGACGAACGAACAGGGGATAACGCACTTCGCCGACGTGGAGCCGGGCTGGTACATGCTGTGGGTCACGGCCAACGATCAGAAGAACTATAGTGCTTGGGTCGAGGTCAGCGGCGCCACGAACTTCACTGTCAAGATGGAGCGGCGGTAATAGTGAGACGATCGACCTCAGTTGCGCAGTGGAAGTGCAGGCGGTTGGCGATGACGTTGTCGCAGTCCAAGAACCCACACAGAACGCGGTGTTCTTCGACCGCTGCCGGATTGATCTATACAATCAGAGAACGCGCCGTGCGTCAGGGCGGCTTCACCATAGTGGAGTTGCTTGTGGCCATGCTGATCACCGTTGTGGTGGTCGCGGCCATACTGGCGATCTTCTCGGGGTTCTCCGGGTCGTTCTACGGCCAGATGACGCGTATCCAGAACCAGGACGATGCGAGAACGGCGATCAATCAGGTGGCCAGATACATCCGCATGGCCACTTCGTCGGCGGGCCACGACAGCTCTCTGTCAAACGCGATCATCACGGCGCTTCCCCAGGACATCGAGTTCTATTGCGATCTCTCCGGGGATGGTGTTCCGGAGAGAGTGCGTTACTACCTGGACGGAGCCACACTCCTCATGCAGACGCGGGAGCCGGAGAAGACGAAGACGGGTCTGTGGAAGTATGCCGAGGACTACGCGACGAACGGCGTCGTAGTGCAGGATGCCATCCGCAACGGCGCCGCCCCGGTGTTCACGTACTACCGCTACGCGGGCGGTGCTCTGGAAGGATTCTCCCCTAACAGTGATGCGCAGAGGCGTGAGATAAAGACCGTGGCCGTCTCGGTGGAGGTGAACGCGAAGCCTGAATTGGCGAAGGGCAGCGTCATTCTGGCCACGGATGTACAGATCCGCCAGCGGTACGAAGGAGAACTGAAATGAGCCATCGGCGGCGGCTGCAGGGCCCGACAAAGAGGAGCGGCGAGGAGGGCTACGTGCTCTTGATGGTGCTGCTCGTGCTGGTCATCGTGGGGGTGATGACCGCGGTGCTGGGGTCGGCCATAGCAGTCAACCAGAACCATGTGGTGCGCGACAGGTCTTTCACTAAGTCGCTGGCGGTGGCCGAGGCCGGGCTCAACCGATATCTATGGATGGTGGAGACCGGCGAATCATCCGAGATCAACGGCTTCGCCATCGCCGGACTCGATACGGATGGCGACCCGCTGAGAGAGGTAGTGGCGCTGGTCGACCCCGATGAGAACTTGAAAGGCACCTATGCGATCGAAGTGACCCCGCCCTCAGCGGAGAACGTCAATGTCAGTGTCAAGGTCACGGGAATCTCTGATGAGGATGTAGAGCCGTCTCGGACGGTTGCGGCGAACATACGCAGGCCCTCGTTCTCTGAGTACGTTCTTCTGGTGGACGACTACGTGCATATCGGTGGGCCTATCGATAGGGTTTGGAAGGGTAGGACACACTCCAACAAGGGCGTCGAGATCGACACAGCGGAGATAAACGATCTCATCACCTGCTCGCAGAGATGGTACGGCAGCAGGGACGGAGTGTTCAGTGATGTGGTGCCGAAGAATAACGTGTCTAGAGAGTTGTGGAAGTACATCGGCGTCCCCGAGATCCCTTTCGCAAAGGTGACACAGGACTTTGTAGAGCTCAACTCGCTTGCCACCGTTTCCGGGGTGACCAATCTCCCCTACGTCACGCCTTCGCCGAGCAGCGCCGCTCACGGCTGGTACATCAAGATCGTTGGCAGCCGTTATTACATCGCCAAAGTAAAAGGTGAGAGAGAGGAGTGGAACTACTCGAGCGGCCTCAAGCGAGGTGGCTATCTGACGTACGACACTCCCATGAAGGGACCCTATGATTTTCCCGTTAACGGGGTCATCTTCGTCAACGACAGCGTGTGGGTCGAGGGGAAGGATATCGATGGACGTCTGACCATCGCCGCATCCGGGCAGTTCAATAACAACGGTAAGACCGCTTCGATCAGCATAGTGGGTGACCTCACCTACGCCGAATACGACGGCACAGTGGCCATGGGGCTCATTGCACAATACGATGTCAAGATCCCCATGTACGCGCCCATGGAGAAGGCCGGAACCATGGGTACCAGATATGACACCAATGTGGGTAACGTGGACATGCGCGTGGACGCGGCCATCATCGCCCAGAAGGGTAAGGAATACGTGAATCATGAAGGCTCCTACGGTCCACGGCGCGGTCACCTTACCTTGTTCGGGTCGGTGTCCACCCTCTTGACTCCCTACCGGGTCACTGTGTCGAGCAACAATCGAGACTATGGTGGGTTCGGTCGGGGAACGAACGAGTACGATCCGTTCATGCTGTACAGTCCGCCGCCGCACTTCCCGACCGTCGGCTCCTACCAGATCGGGGAGTGGCGGGAG
>JAAYJE010000114.1 GCA_012523095.1 Actinomycetota bacterium
ACTTCTGGTTCGAGGACCTGAAGGACGGCCTTTATGACCTGGAGATCAAGAACGGCAAGAAGGTTAAGAAGTTCGCCGCCCTCGATACGACGGAAGCCGACATCAACCTGGGCGATATCCCGCTGATATGACGACGAGGGACAGTCGAGGCGATTATGCAGGACCGGCCCTCGAGCAGGCGGCGCAGGTGATAGCACGCGCCCTGCGTGGCGGTGGCGATGCTGCGGAGCTTTTCGTGGAGGAACGGCACTCGTTGTCTTTGCGTTTGGAGGACGGCCGGATAGAGAATGCCGTGTCGGGGAGCGACTTGGGCGCGTCTGTGCGGGTCATGCGCGGTCTCTCGACCGTTTTCGGGTACGTGGACGGCGTGGAGGAGAAGGCTCTCTTGGGGCTGGCCGCGGATCTGAGCCGCCCCCACGGCAGACAGAGCGAAGTGATAGCCCCGGTGACTCTGCAGAGGCCTGGAAAGAACCAGGTAGTGCGGGTGGATCCGGGTATGGTCGGTGTGTCCGCGAAGGCCGATCTGCTGCATCTGGCCGACGAAACGGCCCGCGGGGTCTCGGGCGAGGTCAGGCAGGTAGTGGTCGCCTACGGCGAAAGCAGGCAGAGGATCTGGGTCGCAGGATCGCACGGCCGACTGGCCGCCGACGACAGGACCCGGGTGATGATGTCGATCACGGTCATGGCCGAAAGGGACGGGCTTATCCAAACCGGCAGGGATACTCTGGCCCATCACGGCGGTTTCGAGTTACTGACCGAGGAGGCGGTGGAGGAACTTGCCCGAGGAGCGGCGCGAACCGCCGTGACGATGCTCGATTCGAGACCGGCTCCTGCCGGCCGCATGCCGGTGATCTTAGCCAAGGGTTTCGGAGGCGTGCTGTTCCACGAAGCGTGCGGCCATGGTTTGGAGGCCGACTACATCCTCAAAAAGAGCAGTGTATGGGAGGGAAAGATCGGCCGGCGGGTGGCGGGTGAACACGTCTTCGCATACGACGACGGCGTCGGGGAGGGTCTGTGGGGGAGTTGCGGGTGTGATGACGAGGGCACGCCCTGCCGGCGGACCACACTCATCGAGGCAGGAGTGCTCACGAGCTTCCTTAGCGACCGGCTGCGGGCGGCGCACCTGGGTCTGCCGCTGACCGGCAACGGGCGGCGTCAGGACTACCGCTACGTGCCCTATCCGCGAATGACCAACACCTACTTCGGGCCCGGTCAGCATACGAGCTCCGGCCTGATCGCGGATACGCCCCGGGGTCTATACGCCAAGTCTCTGGCGGGCGGGGAGGTCAATCCCGCCACGGGCGACTTCGTGTTCGCGGTGTCCGAAGGCTATCTGATCGAAGGAAGGAAGGTGACCGCTCCGGTGAGAGGGGCCACTCTGATCGGCAATGGCCCCGAAGTGCTGAAAGGCATCGACGCTATTGCCGACGACTTGGAAGTGGAGGCCGGAACGTGTGGGAAAGAGGGACAGGGCGTGCCGGTGGGTACAGGCCAGCCCACTCTACGCATACGCGAGTTGACGGTAGGGGGGACGAGCCTGTCATGAACGTCGAACGGAGCCCTAAGGGCAGACGACCCCGAACGACAGACGCTTCTCGCTCCCCCCTGCAGATCGCGCGGTGGGCGTTGGACCGGGGCCGCCGTCTGGAGGCGGATCTGGAGATCTACGTACAGCGTGGGCGCACGGTGGAAGTGAAGGTCTTCCAGGGCGAGGTTGAAGCGGCGAGTGTGGCCGAGCCCGGCGGACTGGGAGTGAGGGCTGTGCGGGGTGGTCGGGTAGGTTATGCGTTCACGGCCGATCTGTCGACCCACGGAGTGGATCGTACGTTGGCCGCGGCCGTCGCCAATCTGGAGGCTGCCGATGCCGATCCCTTCATGTGCCTCCCGGAGCCTTCGTCGGAGCGCTATCCAACGCCGGCCGGCCTGTGGCGGCCGGGTGTGGCCGGGATGAGTCTGGAAGGGAAGACTCGTTTGGCCCTGGAGGCCGAGGCGGCCGCCCTCGCGTCACCGGATGTCGAGTCGGTGGAGACAAGCGCCTACTCTGACGAGGAGGTCGGCATAGCCGTGGCATCGACCACCGGCGTCAAGGCGGAGACGGAGTCGTCCTTCTGCGTTGGCTACGTAGTGGCGCTCGCGGGGCGCGACGATGAGAAGCAATCCGGCTTGGGTTTCTGCGCGGGGCGCGATCCGGGAGAGCTGGACTTCGAGGCTGCGGGGCGCGAGGCGGCAGAGAGGGCCCGTGCGTTGCTCGGCGCTCGTCCCTGCCGCACAGGCAGCTATACGGTGGTCTTCGATAGAGAGATCGCGGCTGCGCTCTTGGCGAGCGTCGTGCAGGCGCTCGGCGCGGATTCTGTGCTGAAAGGCCGTTCAGTTTTCGCCGGCAGGCTCGGAGATAAGCTTGGGTCGACGCTTCTTACGTTACTCGACGATGGTCTGGCCGCCGAAGGCATGGCTACGAGTCCCTTTGACGGGGAAGGGGTTGCCAAACGGACCACATCGCTCATTGAGGCAGGGGTGCTCCTTTCGTATCTGCACAACAGCTATACAGCGGCCAAGACGGGTGACGGCACTTTGTCTACCGGCAACGGGATGCGCGGTTCATACCGGTCGGTCCCAGGAGTGGGTGCGACGAATCTGGTCGTGCAGTCGGGAGAAGGAACCCTGACTGATCTGGTGGCAAGGGTGGGTGAAGGCCTGTATGTGCAGGACGCCGCCGGGTTGCACTCGGGCGTGAATCCTGTCAGTGGGGAGATATCCATCGGCGTGACAGGTCGATTGATCCAAGGAGGTGGTCTGGGCGCTGCGGTGCGGGAGGTGACGATCGCCTGCGACTTCCAGCAATTGCTGGGCGGTGTGTGCGACCTGGCAGCGGACACCCGCTGGATTCCTTTGCACGGTAGCGCACAGGTCCCGTCCATCGCTGTGGGGGACATCGCGGTATCGGGATCTGATTCTTAGGCGGTCGCGCGGAGGCATAGGGCCGGACCGACTTACATATGGAGGTGACGTGGAGAAAGAGGCCGTCGGCGAAGCGCTTCTGAGGGCCGCCTATTTGGAAGGCGACTTCGTGCTCCGCTCAGGGAGGCGGAGCAAGTACTACCTCGATAAGTATCTGTTCGAGACCGATCCACAGGTGTTGCGGGGCATCGTAGGTGAGATGGCCCTGATGATCCGCAATGAACTTGCTCGGGGCGCCGTGTATGAGAGGTTGGCGGCGCCGGAACTGGGCGGTGTGGTCCTTGGAGCCGGTCTGTCACTCGAGCTGGGCCTGCCTCTTCTCCTCGTACGCAAGGCCACCAAAGACTACGGGACCATCAAGCGCATTGAGGGGAGGTTCGAGGCGGGGGAGAAGGTCGCGTTGGTGGAGGACATCGTAACCTCAGGAGGCGCGGCCGTTCTAGCAGCTGAAGCGCTGCGCGAGGCGGGAGTGGTGGTGGATGACCTCTTCTGCGTGGTCGATCGCGAAGAGGGTGGAGCCCAGGCGGCGAGGGAGTCCGGATTGACCCTCCGGGCCCTGTTCACCTCAAGCGAACTCGGCATCGTTCCCAGACCATGAGGGAGGGCCGTTTTTTCGCGTGGAGGGCGGGATAATCGCTTGTGCGGGCCCCATGCGCTTGCTAAGGTAAGTGGGTACCCTGCAGACAAAGGGAGGTAACTGTGACCAAAGCCGATTTTGTGGACAAGCTTGCGGCAAAGAGTGGTCTCACTAAGAAGGACGCGGCCGCCGTCGTGGACGCTTTTGTTGAAGTGGTGACGGAGTCACTCAAGGAGGGGGAGGAAGTACAGTTCACAGGTTTCGGTAAGTTCTACGTCCAGAAGCGTGACGCGCGGCAGGGGATCAATCCGCAGACCAAAGCCAGAATCAATATCCCGGCGAGCAATGTGCCGAAGTTCAGTGCGGGTCTGGCCCTCAAGAACGCCGTCAAGTAGTTCTGGGGCGTTGAGATGATGTGCAAGGGCCGCCACGTGCGGCCCTTGTTGTTTGAGGAAGGCACGGGCGTGCAAGGAGTGGGGGAGTGATCGAGGGTAATTTCGCCGACAGGCTCCTGGAGGCGGTGGAAGCCAAACGGTCCTTTGTGGTGGTTGGATTGGATCCGGACTATGAGCGCATCCCACCTGCGGTTCGAGAGGCTCACCCGCGTCGGGCGTACGACAGCGAGGGTGAGATGAAGGCAGCGTGTTTCGACGAGTTTCTGACGGGGCTTCTCGATTGCCTGGCCGATGACGCTGTAGCGGTCAAACCGCAGATAGCCTACTTCGAGGCTCTGGGGGCGGCCGGGTATGAGTTGTACGAACGGGTGGTCAGGTCGGCAGGAGCGAACGGCTACCTAGTGATAGCCGACGTGAAGCGGGGGGACATAGGCAGCACGGCGGAAGCCTATGCTCATGCCCACCTCGACGCGGCGGGCGCTGACGCCGTCACAGTGAACCCCTACTTCGGCACCGACAGCCTCGAACCGTTCTTCCGCAGGTCGCGCGAGGAGGGGAAGGGCGTATTCGTCCTCGTCAAGACCTCCAATCCCAGTTCGGCCGAGCTTCAAGATCTCGAACTTGCCACGGGAGAGACGCTCTTCGAAAGGGTTGCGACCATGGTGGACGCTTGGGGTAGCCGCAGTCGGGGGAGCCGTGGCTATAGCTCGATAGGGGCGGTGGTGGGTGGCACACATCGTTCTCAGGGCGCGGCGTTGCGTCGCTTGGTGCCGGGTGTGCCGTTCTTAGTGCCCGGATATGGAGCTCAGGGGGCCAAGGCCGAAGACCTGGCCGGACTTTTCGATGCCCAGGGCACTGGGGCGGTGGTCAACTCGGCTCGGGCCATCCTCTATGCCTACGAGAAGCGACCGGGGATCGCGTGGCAGGACGCCGCCAGGTCTGAGACCCGGGAGATGAAGGCGGCTCTTTGGAGGGCGGCCGGCCGTGGATGATCTCGACCGATCGTACCAGGTCTTCAGGCGCCGGAGGCCTGTTTACTGGATCGTCGTCCCGCTGGCTACACTGCTGGTCGTGGTTGGGTTGGTGAGCGGCTTGGTGTTCGGTGGAGTCCTTGAAGGTCACGAGATCCGCGAGGGGCCGCAGCATGTTCCGACTACGCAGCCGACGGTGCAGATAGCGCCGTAGGAGGACGCCTGCAGACCGGCTGCGTGCCTCGGTTAGGCGGCAGGGCTCCGGCGGCGTATGTCCTCGTACAGGAATATGAGCACTAGATCGAAGAAAAGCACGATGAACGATTCCACGAGCGCGCGGCTGACCGGGAGTAGCACAAAGATCCTGGTGCCCTGCTCGTAGAAGACGCGGTACAGGCTGTCGACGCCGTACCATACGAGCTGCATCACGACTACGATGACCGCCACGGTGATCCAGCGACGGGCGCATAACTGCACACTGCGCCGAAGAGCGGAGAAGAATCCCAAGTCTTCAAAGACGATCACGTAGTCGGCGAAGACGATCAGTATTCCGATGACCACTAAGACAAGCAAGGTCACCTGGGCCAACGGCCCTTCGCCGGGCAACTGCAGCGGGAGCAGCCTGAAGATCAGGAAAGTGAACAGGTACATCAGGAAGAGGTTGCTTCCTTCCTTCCAACCCCGCGGGGTCAGAGGGTAGCGGGAGCCGGCGATGGAGCGGAAGAATGGGGCCCGGATCATGGCTGTGAGCAGACAAGCGATCAGCCCGGCTGCGATGGCAAAGGCCAGTTCGGTGGTCGGCGAGAAGCCGGAGAAGAACTGGTCGTCGATGTAGCTCCAGCGGTCGAAGTCGGCGGTGAAGAAGGCGGTCCAGGTGAGGCGCCCCTCGGTGGCCGCGTAGACCGCGAAGAATGCGAGGATATCGACGACGGCCAGTGTGAGTGGGTAGAGAAAGAGCCACTGCTTACGGATCAGGCGACTCCAGGCGCGGCGTAACACTTCGACGATCTTCACACCTCCCCGCCAGGCGATCCGCTGGCATGTACATCAGGCCGAAGTATACCGCCCTTGGCCCTTCGGCTGGGAAGGACAAAAGCGCTTAGCAGCCCGATTCCCCATGCTATACTCACAGGTATGAAGCCTCTGACAACTGGATGGGGGCGCCTCTACCCGTTCGTCGCTTTCCTGGCCCTGCTCGCAGTGATGGCGTCGGTCCTGGCCGGCGCGGCCCAGGGGAGCACCACCACCACCGCGCTTGAGCCTGTCGAGAGAGAGGCCACGAGTCTCACGGTGCACGCAAGAGACCTGGGTGACTTTCCCGGTGCGGCACCGAGCATCCAATCACCGTCCGCCATAGTGGTCAATACTAGCAGCGGTAGGGTGCTCTATGAGAAGAACGCTGCGGAGCGCCGTCCTATGGCCTCGACCACCAAGATCATGACCGCCGTGCTCGTTCTGGAGCGGATGGATATGGCGGGCTCTGTGAGCATCTCAGAGAAGGCGGCTGCGACCATAGAGACCAAGCCGTGGCTCAAGGCGGGGGACGAACTCACGGTAGAGGAACTCTTGTACTCCCTCTTGGTGCACAGCGCAAACTCGGCGGCGGTAGCTTTGGCGGAGGCCTGTTCGGGCGACGTGGAGACATTTGTGGCCGAGATGAACGTCAAGGCCGCCGAACTCGGGATGCAAGACACGAGCTTTATGAATCCCAATGGATTGGACAAGCAGGGTCATTACTCCACTGTTGCCGACCTGGCCGTCCTGGCGTGCTATGCAATGCAGAACAGGGTGTTCCGTACGATGGTGGCGACGAAGGAATACACGCTCTCTCTTCCCGGACGCGATGCGCCCATGATCTTCGAGAACACCAACAAGCTGCTGGGAAAGTCGGACTGGGTGGACGGCATCAAGACCGGGCTCACCCCCAAGGCGAAGCAGTGCCTGGTGGCCTCCGGGATGAAGGATGGGGTCTCCGCGATCAGCGTGATACTGGGCCAGCCGTCATCGAACGTATGTTGGGAGGAGAGTCAAGCGCTTCTGGAATATGGTCTTTCGCAATACAGGCACGTAACCCTCATCGGAAAAGGCGTGCCGGTGGCCGAGGCGACGATCCCGTACCGTGTGGACGAGCGGTTGCGCCTGATCACGGCGAACGCCGTGGAGTTGGAGCTGTACAAGGATGATTCGGTCACCGCCTCGGTCACTCTCGACGAAGCTTTGGCGCTGCCGGTGACCGCCGGGGAGCCGTTCGGCGTGATCACCTTGTCCGTCGAGGGTGAGGAGGTGGGGAGCGTGGACCTGGTGGCCGACCGTTCTTTCAGCAGGGCCACACTGGGCGCCAAGATCGTCTACTACTTCCAACGCCTCGGTCGCTGGATAGGCGGTTGATCGCGCGAAGGAGAGGAGAGCGGCGATGATACTCACGGTGACCCTCAACCCGGCTTTGGACCGAACCATGATAGTCCCGAATTTCCAGCCCGGATTGCGGCACCGGGCGACCGACACCGTCATGCAGCCGGGAGGCAAGGGAATCAACGTCGCCCGCACGGCGAAGACGCTGGGCCGCCCGGTCATCGCCACAGGTTTCATCGGGGGGCGCAAAGGTGACCAGATCGTCGCCGACATCAATGATGAGGGCATTCTGTGTGACTTCGTCCGGGTACGGGGTGAGTCAAGGATCTCGACGGCGGTGATCGATCCCGACACGAACGTAGTCACCGAGATCAACGAGCAGGGACCTGAGATCACTCCTGAAGAGCTCGATATGCTGCACGAGAAGCTGGAGTATCTGGGGAAGTCGGCCGATCTGGTGGTGTTCGCCGGCAGCGTCCCGCCGGGTCTGCCGGACGACTGCTACGGAACGCTGATCAGCCATGCAGCCGACCTTGGGCTGGTGACGATGCTCTACACGTATGCCGATCCGCTGCGTCTCGGCATCAAGGCGCGGCCTGACTACGTCTTTCCGAAGTTGGTGGAGGCCGAGAAAGTCATCGGATACGAGTTCGCAGAAGTCGAAGATCGGATCAAGGCTGCTCACACCATCCGTGCCATGGGAGCGGGGTCCGCGGTGATAACCTACAGGTACGGTTGCGTGGCTGTGATGGCTGATGGTGAAGAGAGCCGGACGTACATCGGCGAACTGCCCGATGTCGATGTGGTATCACCGCTGGGGTGGGACGATTCACTGGCCGCCGGATTCGCCGTACGGCTGCTGGAAGGGGCCTCAACGGCCGACTGCCTGCGCTACGCGATGGCATGCGGCGCCGCCGATCTGGTCAAGTACGGAGCAGGTATGTTGTGGTCGGCGGACGTCGAGAGACTGTTGCCTGAAGTGGTATTGGAGGAGGTCACCGCCGTTGAGCTCTAGATCTTCTCACCGGGCATGCCGGCGTTCACACATCGAGAAGAAGTAGAGAGGGAGGATCCAAGAGGAGTGGATGACAGACATGCTTGACGAAACGGCGGCCGACGGGGCCGCCGGAAGGGCCATCGACCGGATCGTCGACAAGCCTACGCCCGATCTCGCGAGCCTGGCTCGGCGAGGGCGCCTGCGCCCCGCTGAGGGAGAGGCCGCCCTGGAGGTCATCCGTGACCGCGCCCGTTTGGCGGCGGCGGCGGCGGTGGATATGAAGGCCGACGAGGTCAAGATCCTCGACATGCACGAATTGGTCACCTATACGGATTACTTGGTTCTTTGCACGGGCCGCAACCCCCGTCTGACCAAACGTATCGCGGAGGAGATCGCCTTCAGGTTGAAGGACCAGGAGACGGTGATGCCCGGCGGCTCGGAGGGCACGGCCTCAGGCGACTGGGTCTTGCTTGACTATCTGGACTTCGTTGTTCATATCTTCACGCCTGAAGCGCGTGAGTTCTACCGGCTCGACGTGCTGTGGAAACAGGCGCCGGTGGAGACGGTGGGGTAGGGCCGGAAGGGGCGTTGGAGAGCAGTTCGGAAGCGGGTTCCCGATCGCCTTTGGTTGCGCGAAACCGCCGCAGAGGCTATAATCCGTGACCGCCCGTGGGGGTATAGCTCAGTTGGGAGAGCGCGACGCTGGCAGCGTTGAGGCCAGGGGTTCGAGTCCCCTTACCTCCACCTCATGGATGGGAGTCTCGTGATCCGGGGCTCCCTCAGTGTATGGTGAAGAGCTGCGACTATCACCATCATCGCAAGTCTAGTCGCGGACATCCGTCTGGCAACAGCGGTGTTCGGCGCCGTCTGTCCGATCTAACCGTGGGGCCTGGTCGCCTCAGTCACCGTGATCCGCGGTCGCCTGTGACCCTGGTAAAGTGTGCGGCGGCGTATCTCATCGCCTAGAGGAAGACGAGGACATCATCGTGAACGGCGGCCCACCTTTCTATACGAGTCGCGGGGCGCAGCCGCGGCCCGTCTCGTCCTCTGTCGCGGGCCGCTCTTCGTGGCGCGGGTCGATGATCCTCGTGGCCGTCATGTTCGGATGGATGATCCTGGTATTCATCCTCGCGGCGGCTGTGGCACCGCTCGACGCGAACATCGAGGTCCCCGTCGACATCGGCAAGGGCGTGATCGTGACTCCCGCAGACGGTTGGTATTCGGCGGAGAAGGTCTGGGACGTGGGATCCGGCGGCCTCTCCCTGCAGAAGTCAGGCGTGTATGTGGCGTTTGTCGTTGAGGACTACTCCGGGAGCAATGACGAACTGCTGAGCGAGCAGTTGGCCGCTTTGGAGGAAGACTTCCAGTCGCTCCGGATCTTGCCCGCCGGCCCTATCTTAGTGGCTCGTGACGTACCTGGTCTTGTCGCCCTGTTCTCGGGTACATCAAAATACTGGGGCTCCGAGAACGAGCTGGTGGTGGCCACCACCGGGGGGATGGGGGTAGTCATGCTGGCTACGGCGTCGAAGGGGCAGTTGGACCAGGTGCAGGGCGACATCAAGACCATGCTGGACACATTGGTGGTACCCCGATGAACGGGTCCGCGAGCGACACAAGCCTCGGAGTGACGGCCTCTCCCCGACTTACTCATCAGTTCGCATTCTGGCTGTTCATCATGCTGTTGGCAGGCAGCATGATGGTGGTCGGTCTGGAGCAGATGGCCTACCTGGGGTTGTACCCAGGGGCCTGGTTGCTCTCTGTGGTGCTCCTCGCAGCCACCGCCGTCCCGGCGGGGCTTATCATCTACCGCTTTGATCAGTTCGAGCCGGAACCCGTCTCGATGATCGCCATCGCGCTGATCTGGGGCGGGGTGATCGCTTTGACCTTCGCCTCGGTCGCCAACTCGGCCATGCTCAGTTTTCTACAACACGTGATGCCGGCCCTCACGGTGGATTCTTGGGGGGCGGCTATCGTGGCGCCCGTCAACGAGGAGCTGTACAAGGGGGCCGGGTTGGTGCTCATGTACCTGATGGCTCGAGCGGAGTTCGACGGGCTCATGGACGGCTTGATCTACGGGGCCATGATCGGCTTAGGCTTCCAGGTGGTGGAGAACATCCAATATTTCATGCTCGCGGCGTCGGAATCAGCCGGGGGTGAGATCGGCGCGGTGGTGAGCATGTATTTCCTCCGCGTGGTCCTCTCGGGACTCTACAGCCACGTGCTGTTCAGCGGCCTCATGGGATTCGGCTTCGCCTACTTCGTGACCCGCAAAGGGCAGGAACCCCTCACTAAGCGCCTGGGCGTCTTTGCGCTGTTCGCGGCGGCGTCATGGGCGGCGCACTTCGTGTGGAACTCACCCTGGCTGGAGTCGCTCACGGGAGGGGACGCTGCGTCGCTTACGTTGGGCATCATCATCAAGGGCCTGCCGTTCCTGGTCTTCCTTGCCATTCTTGCCATGTTCGCCCGACGGCGTGAGGGGAAGGCCTTTGCCCGGCTGATGGCGGGAGAGGTCGGCACGGACACCGTGACCAAGGAGGAATTCCAGATTCTGCGAAGCGGGCGACGGCGACGTAGGATGCTGCGGCAGGTCAGAAGTGCGAGAGGTCCCGTGGCGCGCGCGATCTTGAAACGGCTCATGCGGGAGCAGATGAACCTGGCCCTCTTCCACGGCAAGGTGGAGTCGGCCGATCACCCGGCTTTGGAGGCTCAGCGGAATGTCGTCCGGGGTTTGAGAGCGCAGCTCAACGCTCTCAGTTGATCCACAGGATCCGGCCCCTGCTATACACTCCGTGCCGGTGAAACCGCTACTTCGGCGCCTTTAATCGCCCACGGCTCTACCATCCGGCCCACCTGCTAGAATCCCTGTGCCATGGGTGCCAACGAGATCGTCATTCTGGGGGCCCGGGAGCACAATCTCAAGGATATCTCCCTGACGCTCCCTCGGGACCGCTTCATAGCCATCACGGGTCTGTCCGGCTCGGGGAAATCGAGCCTGGCCTTTGACACCATCTACGCCGAGGGTCAACGCCGGTACGTCGAGAGCTTGTCGGCGTATGCTCGCCAGTTCCTGGGGCAGATGAGCAAGCCCGACGTGGACTCCATCGAAGGACTCTCTCCGGCCATCTCCATCGACCAGAAGACCACCTCTCGCAACCCGCGCTCCACGGTGGGCACGGTCACCGAGGTCTACGACTACCTAAGACTGCTATATGCGCGCATCGGCCGCCCGCACTGCTGGATCTGCGGCCGGCCCATCGAGGGGCAGAGCAAGGAGCAGATCGTCGACCAGATCCTGGGGTTGGAGCCCGACACGCGTTTTGTGATCAAAGCTCCTGTGGTTCGCGGCCAGAAGGGGTGGCATAAGGACGTGTTGGATCATATTCGCCAGGAGGGATTCACTAGGGTGGAGATCGATGGCACACAGTACAGCCTCGATGAGCCCCTCCCGGATCTGGAGAAGAACGTGCGCCATGACGTGAGCATCGTCGTAGACCGTCTGGTGATGAAAGAGGGAGTGAGGCGACGGCTGTCCGACTCCGTGGAGACGGCGCTGTCGGAGGCGCAGGGGCTGATTGTGGTCGATGTATACGGCGGAAACGGTGGAACCGGCGACTCCGGTGGTCGCGGTGAAGACGTGGCCGTTGTGTCGACCGGCCCGGGTGTTCTTACCAGCCTGCTCTTCTCTGAGAACCTGGCCTGTCCCGAGCATGGGGTATCGCTACCCGAGATGGCGCCCCGCATCTTCTCGTTCAACACACCCCACGGGGCCTGCGAGACCTGCAGCGGTCTGGGGGCTCACAGGGAGATCGACCCGGCCCTGCTGGTTGGTGATCCGTCGCTGTCGGTCGCCGAGGGGGTCTTGTTGCCTTGGAGCAACAGCGGCTCCAACTATTACGAACAGGTGATCAAGGCCATAGGCGAACGCTACGAGATCGATATGTCGACCCCCTGGGGAGAGCTGCCCACAGAAGTGCAAGACATATTCCTCTATGGGACGCAAGGCGACCGTCTCTATATCACCTGGGAGGCCAGAGGCGGCTTCAGGCGCAGTTACATGACGGATTTCGAGGGGATCGTACGCAATCTGGAGAGGCGTTATCGAGAGACGGATTCGGACTACATACGCGAGAGGATCGACCAGTACATGTCCGACCGGCCCTGTCCGGCCTGCAACGGGGCGCGGCTGAAACCGGCCTCGCTGGCGGTGCGCATCGGCGGGCTCAACATCTACGAACTAAGTCTACTGCCCGTCACCGGTGTGATGAAGTTCCTGGATGAGCTGCAACTCAACGAACGGGATCGGCTCATCGGGGCCCGGGTGCTCAAGGAGATCAAAGAGCGGCTGGCCTTCCTGGAGGCCGTAGGCGTGGGCTATCTGAGTCTTCAACGCAGTGCGGGCACCCTGTCTGGTGGAGAGGCGCAGCGCATCCGGCTGGCAACGCAGATCGGGTCCAGCCTGGTGGGGGTACTGTATATCTTGGACGAGCCTTCCATCGGTCTTCATCAGCGCGACAACCGCAAACTCATTGATACCCTCATCCGCCTTCGCGACTTGGGGAACACAGTGATCGTGGTGGAGCACGATGAGGAAACCATACGGTCGGCGGACTTCATAGTCGACATGGGGCCGGGAGCGGGAGAGCACGGCGGAGAAGTGGTTGAGAGTGGGTCACTGGAGGACATCCTCGCTGAACCACGCTCGATCACCGGGCAGTTTCTCAGCGGTAGGCGCACCATACCGGTGCCGGCCACGCGTCGCCCGGGTCGCAGCCGGTTCGTGGTGCGAGGGGCTCGGGAGCACAACTTGAAGGACCTGGATGTGGCCATCCCGACGGGCGCCTTCGTGTGTGTGACGGGAGTGTCGGGCTCGGGCAAGTCCACACTCGTCAACGAGATCATCTACCGCAGTCTGTCCAATCTGGTCAACCGCGTCCCGAAGCGTCCAGGAGCGCACGACGGCATAGACGGTATCGAGCAGCTGGACAAGGTCATCGCCATAGACCAGTCGCCCATCGGGCGGACGCCGCGGTCCAACCCCGCGACATACACGGGAGTCTGGGATCACATCCGCCAGCTCTACTCCCACACCCTGGAAGCCAAGGTGCGTGGGTACATGCCCGGCCGATTCAGCTTCAACGTGAAAGGAGGGCGGTGCGAGGCCTGCAAGGGTGACGGTACGCTCAAGATCGAGATGCATTTCCTACCCGACATCTACGTTCCGTGCGACGTGTGCCAAGGCAAGCGTTACAACCGGGAGACTCTTGAGGTGCGTTTCAAGGGCAAGAACGTGGCCGAGGTGCTCGACATGAGCGTGGAGGAGGCGGTGGAATTCTTCACCAACCAGCCCAAGATCAGGCGACGCCTGCAGACCCTGGCCGACGTAGGGCTCGGATACATAAGGCTCGGTCAGTCGTCCACCACCCTCTCGGGCGGAGAGGCGCAACGGGTGAAGCTGGCCACAGAGTTGGCCAAGATCGCCACCGGCAACACTCTCTACATCCTCGATGAGCCTACCACCGGCCTCCATTTCGCCGATATCGATAAGCTGCTGGAGGTGCTTCAGCGGCTGGTCGATTCCGGCAACACCGTACTTGTCATCGAGCATAACCTCGATGTGATCAAGTGCGCCGACTGGATAATCGACCTGGGACCGGAGGGGGGCGACGCGGGCGGCGAGCTGGTATCCGAAGGCACGCCCGAGGATGTCTGCGCCGACCCGGGCAGTGAGACGGGCAAGGTATTGGCGCGGATACTGTCCGTGGACGATGGGGTATTGAGCGGTAAGGGCGCGCGGGGAGCGGCATGACGGGCCGCGCCGGTTCGGCTCCGGATCAGGGCGGTTCGGGCGAGGGCCGTGCGAGTGCAGGCGCGGGCCGCGACGATGCTATGGTGGCCGCGACTACGGCTCCGGAGCGCGCATATCTCATAGCCGTGGACACGGGCGACGACGCCGGATGGAGTGCAGAGGAGTCGCTTGGCGAGCTTGGGGCATTGGTGGAGGCTGCCGGGGGCGAAGTGGTAGGCAGCGCGGTGCAACGTCGCGAGTCTGTACACCCACTTTGGTATTTCGGTAAGGGCAAGGCTCAAGAACTGAGAGCCGCCAAGAGTGAGGCCAAGTTCACCATGCTTGTAGCCGATGACGAGCTGTCGCCGAAGCAACAGCGATCCCTTGAGGAACTCCTGAACGTGAAGGTGCTTGACCGCAGCGGAATCATCCTGGACATCTTCGCGCAACGGGCCCACACGCATGAAGGGCGCATCCAAGTGGAACTGGCTCAGCTCGAATACCAGCTGCCCCGGCTGACCCGTATGTGGACGCATCTCTCCCGCATGGGCGGGGGTATCGGTACCCGGCGCGGTCCCGGCGAGACCCAGCTTGAGACCGACCGGCGGGTGATCCGGGAACGTATCAAGAAGACACGGAAGCGGGTGGAAGAGGTTCGGCAACGCAGGGCCACTGCGGCGCGGGCCCGCGAGCGACGACTGTTGTCTACTATGGCGATCGTCGGGTACACGAACGCCGGTAAGTCCACTCTTCTGAACGCGCTGGTCGGCGAGGGGGCGGCGGCTGTGGAGGACATGGTCTTCGCCACTCTTGACTCCACCACTCGCCGGGTGCATCTAGGCGAAGGGCAGACCGTGATAGTGAGCGACACGGTGGGTTTCATCCATAAACTGCCGCACCAACTGGTGGATGCGTTCCAGGCCACCCTTGAGGAGGTCACCCGCGCCGATGTTCTGCTGGAGGTGGTTGATCTCGCCGACCGGCACGCGGCAGAGCACCGGCGCACGGTCCGTACGGTTCTGGACGAGCTGGGGGCCGGTCACAAACCGCGCGTGGTGGTACTGAACAAGGCCGATCTCGGTGATGGCGCAGTGGGGGCGACAAGCCGGGCTGTGCCCGGGGGGGTGTTAGGCCGTGACGACCAACATGTGGTGAGGGTATCTGCATTGACGGGCGCCGGCATCGACGAACTGCGTACGACCATGGTGACGGTCCTGGGAGAGCTGTGGTCGGAAGTCGACTTAGCCGTGCCCTACTCCGCAGGTGAGCTCCTGGCCAGAGTGAGGAAGAGAGGTTCGGTAGAGTTCGAGTATCGGGACGAAGACGTGCGTGTGCGGGGTCGGGTGCCGCCGGGCACGGCCGCCGATCTGCAGAAGGCCGCGGTCGCCTGGGAGCGGGCGGTGCGGACACGCAGGCCGCCCGACTAGAAATACTGGTGTGCCGACTGCATGGCGGCGGCGATCAGCTCCGCGCCGTGCTCGAGGTCTTTCAACGAGAGGACTTCCACCGGTGAGTGTATGTACCTCGTGGCCACGCTCACCACGCTGCAGGGGATACCGGTCTTGGTGATGTAGATGGCCGTCGCGTCGGTGTTGCCGCCGTTGCCGACCTCCAACTGATAGGGTAAGGACGCTTCGTCGGCCGTCTCGCGTAGCCAGCGCACCACCGGACGTGGTGCGATGATGCCGCGGCCTCCCGCATCGATGATCGTGATGCAGGGACCCTTGCCCAACACCACATGAGATTCGCTTCTAGTCACGCCGGGATGGTCGCCTGGTATGGTCACATCGGTCGCGATGGCCACGTCGGGATCAAGGCCGTAGGCGCTGGTGCGGGCGCCCTTGAGGCCTACCTCCTCCTGCACCGTGCCCACCGCCTGGATGGTGGCTTTGACCGTCTTCTCCCGCAGAAGCCTGAGCGCCCACAGCATCATGGCACAGCCGGCCCGGTTGTCGAGGGCCTTGCCGGTGGCGAAGTCGTCGCCGAGTAGACGGAACTCGCGGTCGATGGTGACCGGCGCGCCGATATCGACACCCAAAGCGGCGGCGTGAGCGGCGCTGGTTGCTCCACAGTCGACGAACATCTCCTTCAGCTTGACCATCCGCTTGCGCTCGTCGGCGTCCATGAGGTGAGGGGGCCGTGACCCGACCACACCAGGGATGCGTCTGCCGTCCCGCGTGCAGATGAGCACCCGCTGGCTGAGGATGGTCTGGTCGAACCATCCTCCGACCGGCACGGCCCGCAGAAAGCCCTCGTCGTCGATATGGGAGACCATCATCCCGATCTCGTCCATATGGGCGGCGATCATCACCGTTGGGCCGTCGCCCGAGCGGGTCCCGATCACGTTCCCCATCTTGTCGATGGTGACCTCGTCCACGAGGGGCTCCATCTCGGCGGTGAGAAGGGCGGCGACCTCGTCTTCATAGCCGGAAAGTCCGTGGGCGTTGGAAAGGGAGCTGAGGAGTGCGGCGATATCTTTCATGTCATTCAGATCCTCGTGAGGAGTGCGTCCATGTCGGTGATGAAGTCGGCCTGCGATCGACCGTAATCGAAACCCGAAGAGTCGATTACGGCCTGTGCCTCTGACGGCGACCACTGCCCCAGCCCGAACAAGATCTCGCCCGCCACCTCCATTGCGGCCCGGCCGCAGAGTGCGGCGTTGATGCGGGCACAGAGCGCGAGGCGTTCGCCGTCGACGGGCGCGGGGTTCGCTGCTTTGGCGGTCAGTGCGGCCCCCGTTTCCGCGAGCGCCGCCAGCGTGGCCAGTCGGAACATCACGTGCTGTCGGCGGGTGGCCTTGGCCTCGTGGACGACCGTGAAGAGACGGTCGAGGAGGCGGATCACTTCGGCCGAAACGTCGGCTTTGAGATCTCCGCGACCCTGGTGGATGGAATCCAGTCGCCGGGCGAGCGTATCGTAGAAAGCGCCCTTCGACTTGACCGACTCGCGCCACCGGGAGGTACTCACGATCAGTTGCTGGATTTCGTTGGTGCCCTCGTAGATGGTGGTGATCTTCACATCTCGTTTGATCCTCTCGACGTCATACTCCCTCACGTATCCATAACCGCCGAGAGCCTGGATGGCGTCATCGGCGCATGCGTTGGCCGCCTCGGTTGTGTATAGCTTGGCGAGCGATCCCTCGGCTTGAAGGTCGCTCTCTCCGGAGTCCAGTCGGGTGGCGACCTCCTCGATGTAGGCTCGAGCCGCCTCGAGCCGAACCACATGAGGCAACACCAACTTGTGTGTATACCCTTGCTTCTCGATGAGTGGGGAGCCGAACTGGACCCGCTCCTTGGCGTACGCTATGACCTTCTCCAACGCGGCGGCGCCGGCACCTAGGGCGAGAGCCGCCACCATCAGCCTGGTGTAGCCGAAGACCTCGTTTGCCTGCGTGAGTCCGTGACCGGGCACTTCGCCGACCAGGTTCTCCAGTGGGACGAAGACGTCGTCGAAAATGAGGGCCGTAGTGTTGGAGTTGCGGATGCCGTGCTTCTGCTCGGGCTTACCCGCGCTGAACCCCTTGGCGCCTTTTTCCACGATGAAGAAGGACGGCCCCTCCGGCGCTTGAGCGAGCACGGTCAGAAAGTCGGCGTACCCACCATTGGAAATGAACTGTTTGTTGCCGTTCAGGCGGTAACCGATGACGACACCCTGGTCATCTGTGACAGGGGCGGCCGAGGTCTTCAGGTTCGAAAGATT
Source organism: Actinomycetota bacterium (assembly GCA_012523095.1). GTDB lineage: Bacteria > Actinomycetota > Thermoleophilia > RBG-16-64-13 > RBG-16-64-13 > RBG-16-64-13. Next base: position 17,735 of record JAAYJE010000114.1, read on the forward strand.
GCTGCCCGCCTCCGGCTCAGTGACTGCGTAGGCGACGATCGTTCCTTCGGCGACCCTGGCCAACCATTTGCGTTTCTGAGCCTCCGTGGCTCCCACCAGGATGGGGTCGCTGCCCAAGTGGATGACGAGGAAGCCGGTCGCCACTCCCAGACAGACCTTGCCCATGGCCTCGGTGACGGCCGCCATGTCGCGTGCTCCGCCGCCGAGACCCCCGTACTCCTGGGGGATGAACAGTAACTGCAGGCCGATGTCCGGACCAAGCAACTCGCGTATCTCCGCCTCCGGAAACGCCTCTTCCTCATCGTAGTGACGCAGTTTTTCGGGGGCGAACATCCGGTCGCGGACCTGGGAGACCAGGTCGAGGATCATCTGCCGTTCGTCCAGAGGTAGACCTGCAGGTGTCACATGCACCTCCGAAGGGTGTCGAGCTGGGCCGGAAGAACAGGCGCGAAAGTATAACATGGGCTCTGTATGTGCTTCGTCCGGCGTCGTCCGCCGCATCGGGCGGCCTGGGGTACACTGGAGTGACAAGAGTCCTGTCTGCAAATGGGTGAACGGCCCTACCGGCGGCGATGAGCACTAGCGACGAGCTCGAACAGCAGATCAAGCACGCCCCGAACCTGCCCGGCGTCTACCTTCACAGGGACGCGGTCGGAGCGGTGATATACGTGGGGAAAGCTCTATCCCTTCGCAAGCGCCTGCTCAATTACCTCCCCGCCCTGAGTGGCGATCCATCGGGCCGCCTGCCGGCCAAGGTCAACGAGATGATGGAGCGGGCCGTCACTGTGGAGTGGATCGTGACTTCTAACGAGGTAGAAGCTCTTCTGTTGGAGCACAACCTGATCAAGCAACACCGCCCGCCGTTCAATATCCGTTTGCGCGACGATAAGTCGTACCCTTACATCGTGGTCACCACGGAAGATGAGTTCCCGCGGGTCATGTTCACCCGCCGGCCGCATCGACGGGGCAATCTCTATTTCGGCCCGTACTCGAATGCAGCTAAGGTGCGCGAGACCTTGGACGCTCTGGGGCGGGTGTTCCCGATGCGGACCTGCCGGGGCCGTCGGCCGGGTCGGCGGTCCGGCAGCCCTTGTCTGCAGTTCCATATCGAGCGGTGCCCGGCGCCTTGTACGGGCGCTGTGGACGCCTCTGAATATCGGGCCGTCATCGGCCAGGTGGTGGATTTCTTGAGTGGGCGCGAGAACAAAGTGATGGGCAGATTGGAACGGTCGATGCAGGAAGCGGCGGAAAGACAGGACTTCGAAAGTGCCGCGGTGTTCCGGGACCGTCTCGAAGCGTTGCGTCACGTGCTCGAGCGTCAGCAGATCCAGTCCAGCACGCTGGGGTCGGCGGACATCACTGGATTGGCTTTGGACGAGTGGGGGGCGAACGTGCAGGTGTTCATAACCAGAGACGGCAGGCTTGCCGACCGGCGGAGCCTCACTTTCGTGAACGTGGCCGACGCAGGTGAACAGGAGGTGTTCGAGCGGTTCGTCGCTGAGTACTACGGAAGCGCGCCGGTGGTCCCGTCGGAGCTCATCGTACCGCGGGCGGTGAAGCAGACCAAGAAGCTCAGCTCCTTCCTGGAGGGGTTGCGGGGCGCCAAGGTCGAGGTCCGGCAGGCTGAGCGTGGAGATAAAAGGCGACTCCAGGAGCTTGCATCGCATAACGCGGCTCTGGCCTTGGCGCACGACAGGCTGCGCGATGAGAGGGGCCGGGAGCATCGCCTAGGCGCTCTTACCGCGTTGGAGGCTGTTCTGGGCCTGGAGGGGCCGCCGATACGCATCGAAGGGTTCGATATCTCGAATCTGGGCTCTGATAACATCGTGGCCTCGATGGTGGTCTTCGAGGGAGGGGCACCCAAGAAGAGCGACTACCGTAAGTTCGTCATCGACTCCACGCAGGGGCAGGACGATGTCGCCGCCATCCGCGAGGCTTTGAGTCGGCGCTTCGCGCCGCGCGAGAGCGACGCGAGCGGCTCAGAGGACTATGACCCATCTTTCGAGGCGGCGCCCGACCTGGTGGTGATAGACGGAGGGAAGGGCCAATTGGGGGCCGCCGTGGCGGCGCTCCAAGAAGCAGGGCTGGATGCGACCGTGGCGGTTGTGTCGCTGGCCAAACGAGAAGAAGAGGTCTTCACTCCTTGGTCACCCGATTCCTTGGACCTCGCCCGCGACGATCCTGGGCTGCTCCTGTTACAGCGCGTTCGTGACGAGGCTCATCGTTTCGCCCTGGGATTCCACCGGCGCAGACGCGAGGTGCAGACTACGTTGTCGCTGTTGAATCAGTTGCCCGGCATAGGGGAGAAGCGCAAGCGGGCCATCGTGCAGCATTTCGGGTCGCCGGAGCGCTTCCTGCAGGCTACAAGGGAGGAACTGGAGGCCGTGCCGGGTTTACCGGGCAAGGTGGCAAGGGAGGTATATGCATATGTGCACAAAACCGGTTGAAGGGCGGACTACAGGATGCTGAGGGGTCGCTTCCGGACTGCATGGGGGGATGGCGGTGTGACCGTCGCCGAAGGCAGGTTGATCGGTGTGAAGCTTCCGCCTCCAGTTGATCGTGGCGAGGATGGCGGAGCTTGGATGTGTGCCGCCGAGGGTGCCGATCGTGTCGCGCTGGAGCGGTGGGTGCAGCAGTTGGAGGCTTACTTCCGCGGAGAGCGGCTGGCTTGGACGGCGGACGAACTGGACCTCGACGAGATGCCGTTCGGCTCCTTTGAACGCAACGTCTACAGGACGTTGCTCTCCATCCCTCCGGCGGTGACCCTGAGCTACGGCACACTGGCCGATATGGCCGGATATCCTCGAGCCGCACGCGCCGTCGGCAACGCGATGGCGTCCAATCCCGTCCCTATCGTGGTGCCGTGTCACCGGGTGGTCCGTTCCGACGGCAGTCTGGGCAGGTACGGTGACGACCCTGCCTGGAAGGAGCGGTTGCTCGATCACGAGCAGAGACACGTCGCAAGGAGCGTAGCAGAGGGTCATGACGACGAGAGATGATACCCATGGCGAGATCCATGGCGCGCCCGACCTTGAGGTGTCGGATGCCGGTCTGCCGGAGTCCGGCCTGCTCAACGCCGGCGAGGACGGCATCCCGCCGGAGCCCGGAGGGAAGAAGCTGCGCCTGACGGTGATCACGGGCCTTTCCGGTGCGGGTAAGTCGGAGGCCGTCGCTACCTTCGAGGACATGGGCTACTTCTGCATCGACAACCTGCCTCCCCAGATGCTTCCGGGAGTGGTTCGGTTGTTCGGCCTGGAAGGCAGCCGCGTGGATCAGGTGGCGCTTGTGTTCGACGTCCGCGGACGCTCTCATTTCGACGAGTTGGGGCGTGCCCTCGACTACCTGCGGGAGTCGGCCATCGACTTCCGTCTGCTGTATTTAGAGGCAGAGGATGAGGCTCTTGTCACTCGCTATCAAGCCACGCGGCGACCGCATCCTCTATCGACGAGCCTTGTGGAGGGCATCGTTCGGGAAAGGCGTCTGTTGGCAGGACTCCGTTCTCGGGCCGATGTGATCATAGACACCAGTACCCTTTCACCGAAGGAATTGAGGCGGCGACTCGAGGAGACATTACTGGCCGATCGTCTGAGCGGCCAGTTGTTCCTGAGCCTGGTGTCGTTCGGCTACCGGTACGGGCTACCCGATGAGGCCGATATGGTCTTCGACGCTCGCTTTCTGCCCAATCCATACTGGGTGGCCGAACTGCGTCCCCATTCCGGTCTGGACGCTCGGGTGCGCGACTATGTGCTGAACCGGCCGGAGGCACAGGAGTTTCTCGAGCGCGTCTCGACGTTGGTGAGATTCTTGGCGCCCCGCTTCGTCGCGGAGCAGAAGCGACGCGTGGTTCTGGCTCTGGGCTGCACCGGGGGGCGGCACCGTTCGGTGGCGTTGACGAACGAGATGGCGGGGCGATTGCGGGAAGATCCCGGTCTGGTAGTGGGGATCCGCCATCGCGACGTCGAGCGGACGGAGTGACCTTGGGCACGGGGTTCACAAGGGCGTTCCGGGAGGAGCTGGCTCGGGTGGAGGATAGACAGTCTTGCTGTCGCATGGCGGCAGTGGCCGGTCTGGTGCACACGGCGGGGACGTTCCTCATCAAGGGTGGGACTGCCGGTGACGAACGTTACGAGATCCGTATCGCGACGACGGTGCCTGGGGCGGCCAAGATGGTCTATTCGCAGTTCAAAGCCCTCGGAGCGGAGGGGGAGTTGATGACACGACGCGAAGCGCGTCTGCAGCAGCGCTTAGTGTATGAGGTGCGCATCAAGGGGTCACCGGCCGCGTTGCAGGCGCTGAACGAGATGGGTGTGCTGAGCGATAGCTTCGAGCTGGATCCAGGCATCTCGCGACGGCTGGTGAAAGAGAACTGCTGCCGTAATGCGTTCGTGCGGGGCTGCCTGATCGGGGCGGGGTCGGCCAACTCTCCACAGAGAGAGGCTCACATGGAGATCGTGACATCCAACCAGGTCCTTGCCGCCGACCTTGCCAAGCTGCTCCGTGAGACGCGCTTCCACCCAGGTCTGCGTGTGCGCAGGGGCAGCTACGTGGTATATCTCAAAGGACGGGACGAAGTGGCGGGCCTTCTCGGCTTGGCCGGCGCCCACACGGCGGCGCTGCGCGTGCAAGAACAGGCCGTGCTGAAGGAGGTGCGCTCCCGGGCGAACCGCGTGGCCAATTGCGATGCAGCCAACATGAGGCGCACCGGTGCGGCGGCGTCACGCCAACTGGAGGCCATCGCGGCTCTTGAACGCAGCGGTAGGTTGGCGTCGTTGCCCGCGGCCCTCCGCGAGATGGCCGACCTTCGGGTCAGACACCCCTATCTGAATCTTTCGGAGCTCGCTGAAGCCGGAGGTGAAGGGCTCACGCGATCGGCCGTGAACCACCGTCTGCGCCGGTTGATCGAGGCTGCTGAGCGAGCGGGCGAGAAGAGGGCCCGTGATAGAATCCGCGGGCCCCGCATGGCGAGATCCAGGTAATGACGAGGCAGGGAGCTGGTTGAGATGAGCACCAAAGTCGCGATCAACGGTTTCGGACGGATCGGACGGTTGTTCCTGAGGACGGTGGCCACGCAGGGGGCCGATATAGAGGTGGTGGCGGTGAACGACCTCACCGACGCGGCCACGATGGCCCATCTGTTGAAATACGACAGCGTCCACGGAGTCTGGCCCGGCGAGATCTTTCACACCGACGAGACCCTGAGGTTCGAGGGGAAATCCATCAAGGTGCTCTCTACCTCGGACATCAGACTTCTGCCCTGGCGAGAGCTGGAGGCGGATGTGGTAGTGGAGTGTACGGGCCGCTTCACGGAACGGGCGCAGGCATCTCTTCACCTGGACCAGGGGGCGAAGAAGGTCCTCATCAGCGCCCCGGCCAAGGACCCGGACATCACCGTGGTGGTGGGGGTGAACGATGCCGATTACGACTCAGCCCGTCATCACATAATCTCCAGCGCGTCCTGCACTACGAACTGCTTGGCTCCGGTGGTCAAGGTGCTCCTCGACCGCTTCGGCATCACCCAGGGTCTGATGACGACCATCCACGCCTTCACCAACGACCAACGCATCCTCGATCTGCCCCACAAGGATCTGCGGCGGGCTCGGGCTGCTTCACTGTCCATCATCCCCACTTCTACCGGCGCGGCGAAGGCCATCGGCCTGGTGATCCCTGAACTTAAGGGGAAACTCGACGGCTTTGCTATGCGGGTGCCGGTCCCGGACGGTTCGGTCGTCGATCTGGTGGTCACTTTGGAGATGGAGGCGACGACCGAGGAGATCAATGCAGCTGTTAAGACGGCCGCCGAGGGACCGTTGGCGGGAGTGCTTCGCTATACCGAGGAGCCGCTTGTCTCTGCCGACATCGTGGGCGATCCTCATTCCGTGGTATTCGATTCCGCTCTCACTATGGTCAAGGGGCGTCAGGCCAAGGTGGTCATGTGGTACGACAACGAGTGGGGTTTCTCCAACCGCATGGTCGATCTTTGCGGGCGCCTTCTCTAGGGGCCGGCCGGTCAGAAAGGGGAGCAGATGGCGAAGCGGACGGTGCGTGACTTCGATGTGGCCGGCAAACGTGCTCTGGTGCGGGTGGACTTCAACGTGCCGCTCAAGGACGGGCGTGTCGATGACGACACGCGCATCCGTTCGTCTCTGCCGACCATAATGTACCTGCGGGAGCAGGGTTGCCGGGTGATCCTGATGTCGCATCTAGGCCGGCCCAAAGATGCTTCCGACCCGGCCCTAGTCCTGGATCCGGTGGCCATGCGGCTGGGGCAGCTACTGGAAGCACCCGTGCGTAAGCTGAGTGAACTCATGGGACCGGGAGTAGAGGCCGCGGTGGCGTCCATGAAGCCCGGCGACGTGGTTCTTTTGGAGAACTCACGGTTCGATCCGCGGGAGAAGAAGAACGACCCTACCCTGGTCTACGAGCTGGCGCGGTTCGGCGACATCTACGTGAACGATGCCTTCAGCGCCGCCCACAGGGCCCATGCTACGACCGCCGGATTGGCCACGGTGCTCCCCGCCATGGCCGGGTTTCAGATGGCTCGGGAAGTGGCGGCCCTGGAGGCCCTGGTTGCCGACCCCAAGCGGCCTTTTGTGGTGGTGTTGGGCGGATCGAAGGTCAGCGACAAGATCAGGGTAATCGACCGCTTTCTCGACTTGGCCGACCGGCTGCTTATCGGTGGGGCCATGAGCCTCGCATTTCTGAAGGCGCAGGGTCTGTCGGTGGGAGCCTCCAAGGTGGAGGAAGAGGGCCTGCCCTACGCCAAGGAAGCCATGAAGAAGGCGGTCCAAAGCAAGTGCGCGCTGGTGTTGCCCACCGATATCGTGGCGGCGGACGGCTTAGTCGAGGACGCCGCTGCCTGGGTCGTCGGCGCCGACGCCATCCCTGAGGGATGGATGGGCTTGGATATCGGGCCGGCTACGGCTAAGAGGTACGCCGGGATCATAGCGACCGCCGGGGAGGTTTTCTGGAACGGGCCGATGGGCGTGTTCGAGCTGGCTCCCTTCGCCGAAGGTACCAAGGTCGTGGCGGAAGCCATGGCGGCATGTCCTGGAGTCACGGTGGTAGGAGGCGGCGACTCCGTGGCCGCTGTCAATAGGTTCGGTCTGGCGTCGAGGATGGATCATGTCTCGTTGGGTGGAGGCGCTTCTCTCGCATACATAGAAGGCGCCGACCTGCCGGGCGTTGCCACCCTGCCCGACAGGGAGGAGGCCTGATGGCGGGAGCCGAACGCGGCCGCACTCCGCTCGTGGTGGGCAACTGGAAGATGTTCAAGACGAGCGGCGAGGGTGCGTCGTTTATCCGCGATCTGGCTGAAGCGCTTTCCGGCGTGAAGGATCGTGAGATCATGGTGGCTCCTCCCTTCACGGGTCTCTACGAGGCGGCGCAGGTTGCTGAGGGCACGTGTATCTCGATAGCGGCCCAAGATGTTTTCTGGGAGCGGGAGGGCGCCTACACCGGGGAAGTGTCTGCGACCATGCTGGCGGACTTGGGGGTGAAGGCTGCCATCATCGGTCATTCCGAGCGGCGGCAGTACTTCGGTGAGACCGACGAATGGGTGGCAAAGAAAGTGTGTGCCGCCCTCGACCACGGTTTGCAGCCCATCATTTGCGTGGGCGAATCCGAGGAGGAGCGCGAGGCGGGCGCCACCGCTGAAGTGCTTGCCGAGCAGGTCCCGGTCGGCCTGTCGTTGGTGCGTAGGGAGGACGCGGGCCGTGTGACGCTGGCCTACGAACCGATCTGGGCTATAGGGACGGGCAAGACCGCCGATCCGGGCGTCGCTCAAGAGGCCATCTCGCTCGTCAGACGGGAAGTGGCCGACACTCTGGGAGCTGAGGCCGCGCGGATGACCCGCATCCTTTACGGGGGCAGCGTGGGACCGGGCAATATTGACGAACTCATGGCCCAGCCCGACATCGACGGCGTCCTGGTGGGCGGGGCCGGCCTGCAGGTAGGGTCGTTCTCGCGCATCGTCCGCTTCGAGAAGCCTTAGCAGCCGTGGATGGGAACGCGATCGCGGACCGTCGTCGGGCGGCCTTGGTGATCCTGGATGGGTGGGGCTATGCGCCTCCCGGGCCCGGAAACGCCGTCTCTCTGGCCGATACCCCCGTGTGGGACGGCTTATGGTCGGAGTATCCGCATGTTCTCTTGGAGGCGAGCGGCGAAGCGGTGGGACTGCCGCCGGAGGTCATGGGCAACTCGGAGGTGGGTCATCTCACTCTGGGGGCGGGACGGATCGTTTATCAAGACCTTTCCCGCATCAACAGGGCCATCGCCGACGGCTCCTTCTTCGCGAACCGCGCCTTGACGAAGCTCATGGATGGAGTCGTAGCCCGGCGCCGGGCCGTACATCTCATGGGTCTTCTGTCGGATGCCGGAGTGCACTCGGTGCTCGGGCATCTGCGGGCGCTGGTAAGCATGGCGCAGCGCAGCCGGGCGGAGCATGTGTACATCCATGCCTTCACCGACGGCCGGGACACCTCGCCCACGGCGGGAGAGAGATACGTGGAGGAGATCGAAGCCTTCCTGGCTGAGGAAGGGGTCGGGGCCTTTGCGACGGTTTCCGGCCGCTACTATGCCATGGACCGCGACAGGCGCTGGGAGCGGGTCCGATTGGCATACGACGCCCTGGTCCATGGGAGAGGGCTCCGGGCAGTGAGTGCGGGCGCGGCCGTCCGCGAGTCATACGCGCGCGACGAGACCGACGAGTTCATTCTGCCTACCATCGTGTCGGACGACCCGCGGTCGCGGATTCGGGACGGTGATGGAGTGGTCTTCTTCAACTTCCGACCCGATCGGGCCCGAGAGCTGTCCGCCTCACTCACCCGACCGGAGTTCACGAGCTTCGACCGAGGAGGTCCTCCTCCGCGGATCGACTTCGTCGGCATGACCGAATATGATCCAAAACTCGGTTTGGCGGTCGCCTTCCCGAAGGAGGAACCGAGAAACGTGCTCGCCGAGGTCGTGAGTCGTGCCGGGCTCACGCAACTGCACATCGCCGAGACAGAGAAGTACGCCCACGTGACTTTCTTCTTCAACGGCGGTAGAGAGGACCCGTTCCCGGGGGAGGTTCGACGCCTGGTCCCTTCTCCCAGCGATGTGGAGACGTACGACCAGAAGCCCGCCATGAGCGCCTACGAGGTGGCGCAGCAGTTCGAGGAGATCATGGCGGAGGAACCCGTAGACCTGGTGGTCCTCAACTTCGCGAATCCCGACATGGTCGGACACACCGGGAATCTGCAGGCAACCGTTGAAGCTGTGAGCCACGTGGATCGCTGCCTGGGACGGGTCCTCCGGGTGCTCGAGCGCGTGGGAGCTAAGATCATGGTCACCGCGGACCACGGCAACGCCGAGGAGATGATCGAGGCGGATGGTGACTACAGCACCGCTCACAGTATGAACAAGGTCCCGCTGATACTGCTGGAGCGCGGCGCGGTGCTTCGTGACGGGGCGGGCCTGGCGGATGTGGCGCCGACCTTGTTGAACTTCTTAGGCTTAGACAGGCCGGAGGAGATGACGGGGCGGGATCTGTGCGGCGAATGCATCGAGTATACAAAGAGGCCTCTCGATGGTAACTTACCCACGACAATGAAGCAGGGAGCCAACGGAGGCCGGCAAGGCTTGACAGAAATGAGAGAAAGGTAAGCTGCGGTAACGTATTTTCTAGTTGCGCTGGACTCCATGCTCGGTATAGGACAGTTGGTGCTGATATTTCTGCACTCGGGGAAGGACAGTGGTCTTTCGACTACGTTCGGGGGTTCGGGCGCATTCGGCGGGAGCGGGGTCGTGCAGAAGAACCTGGACCGTCTGACGGTGGCCGTGGGTGTGGCCTTCTTCGTCGTTTCCATCGCTTTGTCCTACATGATCTGAAGAGGGAGAGCTAGATCATCCGAAACGCACTAGGGTGCGAGAGGGGTGATCGGAGATAGGGTGCGCCGGGTGATGGACGGGGGCGTCAATACCTCTGGGAGGAAATGTGGTGCGGACTCGCAAACCGGCTCTATACGGGATCATCCCAGCGCTTCTCCTGACTGGGGTCCTTCTCGCCATGACCGCGTGCGGCCAAGAGCCTACGACATCCACAACCGCCGCCGGCGGAGAGATCCAGAAGGGAGGCACGCTGGTCTACCAGATCGGCAACCCATCCTTCATCGAACCGACACAGGCTTTCGAGTCCGAAGGCATCGAGATCGTCCAAGCCGTGTTCGATAGCCTGGTTCAGTTCGACTACCTGACCAACGAGTTGGCCCCGGACGTAGCCGCGTCATGGGAAGCGAACGAAGATGCCTCGGTGTGGACATTCCACCTGAGTGGTGAGAGCACGTTCCACAACGGTCGCAAGGTCACGGCGGCCGACTTCAAATATGCGTGGGAGCGGATCTGTGATCCGGTCAATAAGTCGAACATCTCCTACCACCTGTCGGCCGTCAAGGGCTTCGACGAGATGGGGGAGGGCGCGGCCACTGAGTTGAGCGGCGTCAAAGCCATAGACGATGAGACGCTCGAAGTCACTCTGAGCTACGGGTATGGGGACTTTGAGTACGTGGTGGGGCATCCCTGCCTGTGCCCTATTCCCAAGGAAGAGGTGGAGAAGGACGCCGCCGCGTTCGCCCTCAAGCCGATTGGTAATGGTCCTTTCATGGTCTCCGAGCCGTGGGCTGCGAGCCGGTACGTGAGAGTGGTCAAGTACCCCGACTACAAGGGCACTCAGCCGAACATCGACGGCGTTGAGTTCAAGATCTTCGAGGATGTCGAGACTGCGTACCTGGGGTTCCAAGCCGGCAGTATCGACTCCACGCAGATACCGCCCGGCAACGTCAATGCTGCTAAGACCGCGTACGGCGTGTCCCCGGACGGGTACACGAGCAATCCCGGCGCCCAGGTCCAGTTGGGGCCCGAGCTCGCCATCTACTACATGCTCTTGAACAACGAAGCGGAACCGTTCGACGACCCCGACGTCCGCAGGGCGGTCTCGCTGGCCATCAACCGACAGGCCATCTGCGACATCGTTCACGAGGGTGTAAGGAAGCCCGCCGACAGCTTCATCCCGCCGGGTGTGGCCGGCTATGTACCCGAAGCCTGGGCGTATTCCAAGTATGACGTGGAGGCGGCGAAGGAGCACCTGGCCAAGGCCGGCTACCCCGACGGCGCAGGCTTCCCGATCATCAAGCTGTCGTTCAACTCCGGACCCGGACACGAAGACATCATGACCCTCGTGCAGGCCGACCTCAAAGCCATCGGTGTCACGGCGGAGTTCGACGTGAGTGACGCCCCGACCTACTGGGACAAGGTGCAGAACGGCAACTACCAGATCGGGCGTAGCGGCTGGGGCGCGGACTACCCGATCATCGACAGCTTCGTGTACTCGAACCTGGCAAGCACCTCGGCCGACAACTTCGCGAACTACAACAATCCGGCCCTCGACGAGGTGATCACGGCCGCCCGGCAGATCAAGGCGACCGACGAACGCATCAAGAAGTACGAAGAGGCTGTGGCGATGGCAGGCGAAGACTGCCCGGTCGTCCCCATCACCTTCTACGCGCATAGCCGTGTCGGCTCGGCTCGGCTGCACGACTTCGTTCATGGCGGCCTGGGTATGAGCGACTTCGTCTCATGTTGGCTTGAAGGGGCTGCGGCCCAATAGCGAGGCCTGCTCGGCCCGGTTTGCATAGGAAGTAACGGGGTGTATGAGTGGCAGGAGGCCCAAGAGGGCGGCCTGCCCGTCTTCGGCCCGTACCCGTAGGGAGCCGGAGGGACCTTTGCTAGCCTATATCGCCCGGCGGGTTGTGCAGATGATCCCGGTGTTCATCGGGATCACCGTTATCCTTTTCTTGATCCGTTCTCCGGCCATCGTGCCGGGCGACCCTGTGCGGATGATCGTGGGAGAGAGGGCCATCTCTCAGGCCCTATACGATCAGGTGGTCAAGGAGAATGCTCTAGACAAGCCTCTCTACTATCAGTATGGGCGATATCTGACGCGTCTGGTGCAGGGAGATCTGGGTGACTCATATCAGCTGAAACGCCCCGTCACCCACATCCTCTTCGAGAAACTCCCCAACACCCTGAAGCTGGCTCTGGTTGCTCTTCTGATCGAAACCGTGATAGGTCTCGCCGCCGGAATACTCTCAGCAGTCAAGAAATACTCGTTCTGGGATATGCTCGTCACTCTCAGCACGGCGATCCTCGTCTCGGTGCCGGTGTTTTGGCTCGGCATGGGTCTTCAGGTGTTGTTCGGGGTCAAATTCAAGCAGTGGGGATTGCCGTATCTGCCCGTGTACGACATGACCTCGAGAGATTTTTCCACCGTCGTCCACTTCATTATGCCCGGGTTCACCCTGGCGTCCGCGTCGATGGCGTACGCGGCCAGGATCACGCGAAGCCAGTTGCTTGAGGTTATGGGCCAAGACTATATGCGGACCGCTGCCGCCAAGGGGCTGTCGCGGCGCGATGTGATTTGGAAGCACGGCATGAAGAACGCGATGATACCGGTGGTCACCTTCCTCGGCATGGATCTCGGAGCTATGGTGGGAGGCACCATCCTCACAGAGATGGTGTTCAACTGGCCGGGCGTGGGCCTTGAGATATATAACGCCATCCAGTTGCGCGACTGGCCGATCGTGACGGGCGGCGTGATCGTCATTGTCTTCATGGTCATGATCATAAATCTCATCGTGGATATCAGCTACGCGTTCCTCGACCCCCGCATCCGGTACACGAAGGCGGTCAAGTAGTGGCGGAAGCTCCCGAACAGATACCTGGGGAACGGAGTGCGCGTGGAGCGGGCACGGATTCGTCGATGGGCCGTCCACCACTATCTATCGCGGAGTCGGTCGGCAAAGGTCGCACCCTGCGGGGAGATGCCTGGCGTCGTTTGCGAAAGAACAGACTGGCCGTAGCGGGGCTCGTCTGGGTGGCCATCATGGTCCTGCTGGCCGTCTCCGCAGACTTGTGGGTGCCGCGATACCTGGGCGACCCCGTGGATATCGACACCACTCAGGCGGCCTCGCAGTCACTTCAACCGCCTTCCTGGGACCATCTGCTGGGCACCGATAGGATGTCGCGCGACATCGCCTCGCGGATCATCTACGGAGCGCGGGCGTCACTCTTGGTCGGTGCGGTTGCCGTGGGGATCATGCTCGTCATCGGCTTGGTGATGGGTGCAGTGGCCGCTTACTATGGGGGCATCTGGGACTCTATTATCATGCGCGCGGCCGACATCTTTCTTGCCTTCCCCTACGTCTTGTTTGCGATCGTCCTGGTGGGAGTCATGGGAGGGGGTAGTCCGACCAACGTCTTCTTGGCCATTGGTCTGTTGGGATGGCCGGGCATCGCCCGGATCTTCCGCGGCTCGGTCCTGGCGGTGAGAGAGAACGAATACGTGGATGCCGCCCGGGCCATGGGAGCCTCGACGCCGCGAATACTCTTCAGGCACATCATGCCTAACGCGATAGCCCCCCTCGTCGTGTACGCCACCATGAGCATCGGGGTCGCTATCCTGGCTGAGGCCGCCCTGAGTTTTCTAGGTATGGGAGTGCAACCACCCGCACCGTCGTGGGGAGGCATGCTGTCGGAGGCGCGGGGCTACCTGTTCACCGCGCCCTGGTTGATGGTGTACCCCGGCATAGGCATCCTCACCACCGTGCTCGCTTTTGTCCTGCTCGGTGACGGCCTTCGCGACGCCCTAGACGTGAGGAAGAAGGAGTAACCATTGCCTCCACTGATGGAAGTAGACGACCTACGTATGCACTTCTTCACCCGCGACGGGGTGGTCAAGGCTGTCGACGGGGTGAGCTTTGCTCTCGAGGCGGGCCAAACCCTGGGTATGGTGGGCGAGTCCGGCTCGGGGAAGTCTGTGACGGCCCTCTCGCTCATGCGGCTGGTTCCCGAACCGCCGGGCAAGGTGGTGAGCGGCGATATCCGGTTCAAGGGTGAGAGCATCCTGAGAATGAGTGAGAAAGAGCAAGGCAGGCTGCGAGGTGACCGTATCGCCATGATCTTCCAGGACCCGATGACCTCGCTCAACCCTGTTCACCGTATCGGCAGGCAGATCGCCGAGCCATTGCGTCTTCACAAGGGCGCTTCCAAGAAAGAGGCATGGGGCGCTGCCGTGGAGTTGTTGGCTCAGGTGGGGATCCCGCAGCCGGCAGAACGAGCATGGGACTATCCACATGAGTTCTCAGGCGGAATGCGTCAGAGGGCCATGATCGCGATGGCCCTCGCCTGTGATCCCGAAGTCCTTATCGCCGACGAGCCGACCACAGCCCTGGACGTCACGATCCAAGCGCAGATACTGGAGCTCATGCGGGAGATCCAGGCCCGCACGGGGTCGGCGATCATCATGATCAGCCATGACCTGGGCGTGGTGGCCGACATAGCGGACCATGTACTGGTGATGTACGCGGGCAAGGCGGTCGAGTTCGGCGCGGCCGACGAGGTCTTCTGTCGCCCGCTTCATCCGTATACCTGGGGACTGCTCGAGAGCCTGCCTCGCCATGATGCCGACGACGGCGGGAGGTTGAGCCCCATCAAGGGACAGCCGCCGAGCCTTATCAACCTTCCGAGCGGCTGCGCCTTCAGCCCCCGTTGCGCCTACGCAACGGAGCGGTGTTGTTCGGAGGCGCCACACCTGGTGGAGATAGACTCGGGACATTCCTCGGCTTGTCACTTCTCCGCAGACAAAGACTTCCTCAACCGATCTCCTCACTCCGCGACCGGGAAGCTCTAGATGGCTGCTCTTCTCCAAGTCGAGGGACTGACCAAGCACTTTCGCGTCGGCCAAGGTGTGATCCTCTCGCATATGAACAAGACGGTGAAGGCGGTAGATGACGTTTCTTTCGCCGTTGAGCAAGGGGAGACCCTCGGCCTGGTGGGGGAGTCGGGCTGCGGGAAGTCGACGACGGGCAGGTGCATCAACAGGCTGCTCGAGGCCACGTCGGGCAAGATCGAGTTCGAGGGTGTAGACGTACGCAGACTCCGCGGGAAGCGCCTAAGGGTATACCGTCGCGACGTACAGTTCATCTTCCAGGATCCCTACGCATCGCTCAACCCCCGCATGACCTTTGGAGAGATCATGGCGGAACCGCTCGTGATCCACGGCTTCGGTACAAGAAGAGAGCGCGAACAACGCTGTAAGGAGATGCTGGCGGTGGTGGGATTGAGTCCCGAGCATATCCATCGCTATCCGCACGAATTCTCTGGGGGGCAGAGACAGAGAGTGGGCATCGCTCGGTCGCTCATGTTGCGGCCGAAGATGATCGTGTGCGACGAACCGGTGTCGGCGCTCGACGTCTCCATTCAGGCCCAGATCATCAATCTGCTCGATGAGCTGCAGAAGGAGTTCGGCCTGACGTATCTCTTCATCGCTCACGATCTGGCGGTGGTCAGGCATATCTGCGACCGCGTAGCCGTGATGTATCTGGGCAAGATCGTGGAGTTGGGAGGCCGGCAGGAGGTCTACAGCAGTCCGCATCATCCCTATACGGAGTCCCTTTTGTCGGCGGCTCCGGTGCCGGATCCGCAGAAGCAGCGCGCACGCTCGCGTATCATCCTGCGTGGCGATGTACCCGACCCTATGTACCCGCCGACGGGCTGCCGTTTCCACACGCGGTGTCCCATCGCCCGATTCCCCATCTGCTCCGAAGAGGAACCGCCGCTTCGATCCGTGGCTTCCGGACATGAGACAGCCTGCCATTTCGCCAAGGCCTTCCCCATCTCCGCGGGCCGCATGACGTCGGGTGACGCTCACCAACAAGATCCGTTCGGGGGCTTCGATGGGCGTCCTGGAGGAAACCTGGGCGACTTCAGCTGAAACGCGGGGGCCGCCGTTGAGGGCCGGAGCTTCCGAAGGGGGTATACTTATCGGGCAGCCCGGGTAGCCGCGGGGGCGCGCCCGAAGCGCGGGCCCTCGAGGAAAGTCCGGACACCGTAGAGCAGGGTGCTGGATAACGTCCAGCGGGGGAAACCCCAGGGAAAGCGCCACAGAAATTACACAGCACGCCGGCAGGTCCGGTTGCGAAGGTGAAATGGTGCGGTAAGAGCGCACCGGCGCCGTGGTGACACGGCGGCCAGGCAAGCCCCACCCGGTGCAAGGCCGAATAGGGAGGCGCTCGAGGGTTGCTCGCCCGATGCCTTCGGGTTGGCCGCATGAGCCGTGCGGTAACGTACGGCCACAGATAGATGGCTACCGGCTCAAGCCACCGGATCCGGCGGCTTGAGTTCACAGGATCCGGCTTATAGGGCTGCTACCGCGGGGGCTCCTTCCTGTCAGAAGGGGCCCCAGCTATATAGAATGCAGAAGGTGCCTTGAGTGTTCGGGGCACCGGGCGGACGGGAGACGAAAGGAGGCCTTCGGTGGGGAAGAAGCGGGTGGTCATCATGGGAGCCGCGGGGCGCGACTTCCACAATTTCAACGTGGTCTTCCGGGGCGACGCCGCTACGGAGGTGGTGGCCTTCACGGCGAGTCAGATACCCCGCATCGATAGGCGCAGATACCCGTCGGAGTTGGCGGGCCCCTACTACCCTGAGGGTATCCCCATCGTGCCCGAAAGCGCCCTTGAGACGCTGATCAGGGAAGAGAAGGTCGACGAAGTGGTGTTCGCCTACAGCGACGTGTCGCATGAGTTCGTCATGCACCAGGCCTCACGGGTGCTGGCGATGGGGGCGGACTTCTCCCTCATGGGTCCGAACAACACCGCGATAGCATGCTCGGCGCCCGTCATCTCGATCCTGGCGACGCGCACCGGTGCCGGCAAGAGTCCGGCCTCGCGATTCGTGGCCGGACTTCTCATGGAACGGGGCCTGCACCCGGCTGTGATCAGGCATCCGATGCCGTACGGCGACCTGGTGGCTCAGCGAGTGCAACGCTTCGCCTCCATGGAAGACTTGGACCGCGCCGAAGCCACGATAGAGGAGCGTGAGGACTACGAACCTCATATCAAACGGGGCCTAGTGGTGTGGGCGGGAGTGGACTACGAGGCAATCGTAGCGGAAGCTCAGAAGGAGGCTTCCGTCATCATATGGGACGGAGGCAACAATGACTTCTCGTTCCTGCGGTCCGACCTGGAGATCGTCATGGTCGATCCAATGCGCCCCGGACACGAGCTATCGTACCATCCGGGAGAGATGAACCTGCGCAGGGCCGACGTCGCCGTGCTCGGTAAGGTCAACAGTGCATCCGAAGCCGGAGTGGAGACGGTCAAGGCCAACATCGCGGAGGTCAACCCAGACGCGGTGATCGTGGAGACCGATACAGTCATAAGCGCCTCTGACCCGGCGATGATCGCAGGGAAGAAGGTGCTGGTGGTGGAAGACGGACCGACGCTTACTCATGGCGGTATGGCCTTCGGAGCAGGTCTGGAGGCCGCGCGGGAGTTCGGCGCCGCTGAGGTGGTGGACCCACGGGTGCACGCGCGGGGGAAGCTGGCCGAGACATATGCTACGTACTCCCATTTGGGGCCGATACTGCCTGCGCTGGGCTACTATTCCGAACAACTGCGCGACCTGGAGGCGACCATCAACGCTGTACCTGCCGACGTGGTGGTCAGCGCCACCCCCTTCTCACTGGGCAGCCTACTGGAAGTGAATAAGCCGCTCGTGCAGATCACTTACGAGCTTGCCGAGCGCGGAGCTCCGCGCCTGTCCGACCTGGTGCACGACTTCTTGAAGGACCGGGGTCTCGACTGATGAGAACCGCCGGGTCTCGGCCCGCCGGACCGAGACCCGGCGTTGCGACCGGGACCGTAGACCATGCGGCACTCGGTCGGGCGGAGTCGAGGTTTCAGGCTGTGTGATTCGCGGGTAGAGCGAGTGCGGAACACCCAGCCTCGAGGAGGATAGAGCTATGGCCTTTGTGCTGCCCGACCTGCCCTACGCCAGGGATGCCCTGGCGCCGTATCTTAGCGCTGAGACACTCGAGTACCATCATGGGAAGCATCACAACGCCTATGTGGCGAATCTCAACGGTCTGCTGGAGGGAGCCGACGCAGAGTTGAGCACCCAGGAGGATCTCGAGGGGATCATCCTCTCCGCGGAAGGCGGGGTCTTCAACAACGCGGCTCAAGTCTGGAACCACAGTTTCTATTGGAAGTGCATGAAGCCTGGAGGAGGAGGGCGGCCCGGCGGCGAACTGGCCAAGGCCATCGAGGCGTCCTTCGGCTCCTACGACGACCTCGCTAAGGAGTTGACACAGGCCGCCGTCACTCAGTTCGGCTCCGGGTGGGCCTGGCTGGTCAAGGACGGTGATGCGCTCAAGGTCACCAAGACAGGCAATGCCGATCTGCCGCTTAAGCACGGGCAGACCGCTCTTCTCACGGTCGATGTCTGGGAACACGCCTACTACATCGACTACCGGAACCTCCGACCCAAGTACGTGGAGGCCTTCCTCAACAATTTGGTCGATTGGGACTTCGTGGCTGCGAACCTCGCCGCCGCCGAATAAGAGTAGAGCCGGCGCCGCAGCCCCGCAGGGGCTGCGGCGCCGTCCCGTTCCCGGTATACCCGCGCCTTTTGATAGAATCCAGCAGGGTCCCGTGGGCCGCGAGGGCTCTCGTATTACGCGGGGGGAAAGGAACTTCGGGAATGGGTTCGAGTGACTAGTGGGGAGAAGATGAGCGTCCGATCGATGCTCATCCTCACCCTACCCACCCTCGGCTTCGCCGCCGCCCTCTCTTTGGTGACCATGTACCTGCCGGTCATTCTCGAACCCATGCTCAAAGGCAATCCTGCCAAGGGAACGCTTATAGGTTTTGCCATCGGGGGGGAGGGCATTTTCTCATCCTTCATCCCCATTTTCGTGGGAGTGGCCAGTGACAGGATCTGGACGAAGCGGTGGGGGCGCCGACAGCCGTTCATGATCTTCGCGGCGCCCTTCATGGCCGCCTCTCTCATGCTTGCACCTTTCCAACCGAGTTACGTGTCGGTGGCGGTTTCGACGTTCTTGTTCTTCGCCGCGTATCACTTCTACACGTCGCCGTACCAATCGTTGCTGCCCGACGTGACTCCCGCGGGGCACCACGGCAAGGTGCAGGGATACCAGTCCTTCATGCGGGGTGGCGGCATGTTCATGGGGATGTCGGTGGCCGGCCTGATGTTCTATCGGTGGGAGCCGCTACCCTTCATTCTTTGCGGTCTGTTGATCATGATCTTCACCTACTTGACTGTGAGCAAGATCAACGAGCCGGAGCCCGATCGCTCGCATATCCTACCGAGGCAGGGTCTGCGGGGCGAGATGAAGCGCATCTGGCGCTCAACGCGTCAGAACAAGGGCATCCAACGCTTCATGGTTGCCACGTTCCTCTGGGAGTCCACGCTGGCGGCGCTTCGCCCCTTCATCATGCTTTATTTCATCTACACCCTGGGTTCGAACTCCCAGGTGGGCGGGTTGGTGATGATCATGGTCGGCGCCACGTACATGGTGGCCGGGATCGCGAGCGGATATCTAGCCGACAAGTACGGTCGATCGCGCGTCATGCAGGTGGGCCTCTGGGTGTACCTGGGCGGATGTATCCTGGGGACCTTCATGACGGACATCAAGTGGGCCTTCATCTGCCTGCCCATCTTCGGGCTGGGGGCTTCGGTGGTCCTCACCCTGCCATACGCGATCCTGATCCAGCTCATGCCCAAGGAGCACGTAGGTCAGTTCACCGGGATGTTCTCCATGATGCGCGGCCTCGCCAATATTGTAGCGCCGCTGATTGCCGGGGCGGCGATCGACGTCGCGGGCAAGGTCGTGCCCGAAGGAAGGGAGTACGCCGTCATCTGGGCGGTGTCGGGGCTGATGATCATAGTGTCGCTGTTCTTCTTCCGCGGGGGGAAGAAGCAGGAGGCGGCCAACGTTTAGTCTGCGGAGGGGCCGGGCATACGAGTGTCGAAAGATCACTGCGAGACGAGTATGGCGACCGGGAAGGAGACGCAGTGAAACCGCAGACGGACGCTCAACAAGACCGGGAAAACCGGCCGCAAACGCGTCTCAGTCCATCGAGCATCACGCCGACCGTTTCCGCGGAAGGACTTAGCGAAAGTGAGCGTCAGGTGCTCGAGTGCCTCCAGAGTGCCGGGACCGGGCTCACGGTCAAGCAGATCCAGGCGCGGGTCGCGTGCGCTCCTCGCGCCGACGAGGCGCTGGCCGTATTGATGGATAGGCAATTGGTCGTTCGTCTTAACACACTGGTTCCCAGTTATCTCTATCGGCATTCGGGGCCGCCCGCCCATGCAGGATAGGCTGCGGCGATTCGGCGCCGGGTTTGTTCGAGGCACAAAAGGAGTCGCGGGAGGGCTTTACCGTCACGACTGCCTCGGCCTGGCCGCGCAGATCGCCTATAGCTCCCTGTTCAGCCTCTTTCCCTTCCTGCTCTTCCTGCGCGCCGTCACCGCTTACATCCCTGCCACCGCACAACTGGGTGATTGGATCTTGCGAGGGCTCCGAGAACTGGTGAGTGAGGACAGCAAGCTGTACGAGATAGTGAGAGACAGTGTCTTTGAAGAGATCAGCACCACAAGCGTGACCTTGCTTTCGATAGGCGCGTTGCTAACACTATGGAGCGCCTCCAGCGCCATCATGGTGGGGATCAAGGCGGTCAACGGGGCGTACGGGCTCCGAGAGACCCGCTCTTGGCATCGACGGCGCCTGATGGCCGCCGGCCTCTCCATCGCCGGAGTGATCCTCCTCCCCCTGGGAATCCTCCTTCTCACATTCGGCTCATGGATCGGCGAACGGATAGGCAGCCATATGGGGTACGGTTCAATCCTCTACGGTCTGTGGGTGGGGCTGCGGTGGCCGGTAGCCTTCGTGGTGCTGGTTGGTGTGGTAGGTGCGTTCTTCTACTTGGCGCCCAGCAAGAGACAGAGATGGTACGCCGTCTTGCCCGGAGCGCTCTTCTCGGTGGCAGCCATCATCGGCACTTCTGTGGGTCTGTCCTGGTTCCTCAGCCAGAATCTCTTCCAGGTCCGGTGGTTGACGTACGGAGTTCTGAGTGCGGCCATCGTCCTACTTTTCTGGGCTTTTCTGATCGGGCTTATGGTGCTGGTGGGAGGCGAGATCAACGCTGCGGTCCAGAGAGAGGTCGAGGCCGGACGTGAGGCCGCCCGAGCTCTGATAGAATCGGCGGCGGTGGACGATGAATGAGACAGAGGGACGTCCCGTCGATCGGCGGGCGGTAGGTGTGTTCGATTCGGGAGTGGGCGGGCTGACCGTCCTGCACGAATGCCTCGTGCAACTCCCTCACGAGGACTTCGTTTACTTCGGTGATACGGCTAACTTCCCGTACGGGCCCAAGCAATTGAGCGAAGTGCGCCGACTGGCCTTCAGGGCCGCCTCCGCTCTCGTGGGCTTGGCGGTGAAGCTGATCATAGTGGCCTGCAACTCAGCAGCTGCGGCGGCGCTGCCGCAGCTGCAGGCTTCGTTCTCCACCCCCATAGTCGGGGTTGTGACGCCCGGCGCACGGGCTGCGGTACAGGCTACATCGGGAAGACGCGTCGGTGTGATGGCGACGGAGGCTACGGTACGTTCCAACGCATATCAGAATGCGCTGCAGTCCCTCGACGCGGGGCTGGAGGTATTCGCGGTGCCCTGCCCACGGCTTGCGCCCCTCATACAGAACGGTGATGTGTTCTCGGAAGAGGTCGAAAATGCGGCGCGGGAGTGTGTGGCTCCACTGAAGGAAGCCAAGGTCGACACGGTGATACTCGGTTGCACTCACTACCCGCTCATCACTCCGATGTTGCGGCGGTTGTTCGGCCCTCACGTCACCCTGATAAACTCCGCCGAGGAGATGGCTAAGGAAGTGGGAGAACTGATGATCCGCAAAGGCATCGGTAATGAAGAGGGACGGGAGGGCGACTATCGCTTTTACGCCAGCGGCGACCCGGGGGAATTCAAGGAAGTGGGCGCGCGCATTCTTCAGCTGCCCATCCGGGAGGTGAGCCGCGCATGACGGGCGGCGGCAGACCAGGTACGCGAGGGCCGGCAGAGATGCGTCCCCTGAAGATCACCCCGGACTTCGTCGGCACCGCCGACGGTTCTGTCTTCATGGAGCTTGGGGGGACGCGTGTCCTGTGTTCGGCTCAAATAGTGAACGGGGTCCCAGTGTGGCGCCGGGGCAGTGGAGCAGGGTGGCTCACCGCTGAGTATTCACTTCTGCCCAGCTCTACACGCGACCGCACCCCGCGTGAAGCGGTGCGCGGCCGCCAGGACGGGCGAACGGTGGAGATCCAAAGATTCATCGGACGGAGCCTTCGAGCCGTGGTCGACATGGGAGCGCTTGGAGATCGGACCATCTACATCGATTGTGATGTGCTCGAGGCTGATGGGGGCACGCGGTGTGTAGCGGTAAGCGGTGGTTATCTGGCCCTCCACCTCGCTCTGAAGAGGGCGGTTGACGGCGGAGCCATGCGGACGTTGCCCATCAACGATTCGGTGGCGGCCGTGAGTGTTGGCGTGGTCGGTGGGATGCCCGTGGTCGATCTGGAGTACGAGGAGGACTGTACGGCTCAGGTGGACATGAACGTTGTCATGACGGGCAAAGGCAGGTTGATAGAGGTACAGGCCACCGCCGAAGCCGAACCTTTCGAGCGGAGTGTGTTCGACCAACTTCTCGATCTGGCGGAGATGGGCATAGGCCGTGTCACCGAGGCTCAGATGGAGGTGGTGAGCCGGGCCTACTCTCAGGCGGCGGCAACGTCGTCACGGCCGTGAGTGCGCCGCTTGTCGTGGTTCTAGCTACCGGCAATCCCGGCAAGGTTCGGGAATTCGCGCGGCTTCTGGCTGGGGCATGCGAAGTGCGGCTGATGCCTCGGGACGTGGAGCTGCCGGCCGAGACCGCACAGACGTTTCAGGAGAACGCCCGTCTCAAGGCCGAGGCCGTGTTCGTGGCTCTCCGGGGGGAGGTCGCGGTGCTGGCGGATGACTCTGGGCTGGAGGCGGCCGCGCTGGACGGACGGCCCGGCACCCTCTCTGCGCGCTTCGCCGGTGAGAAGGCCGGCGACGAAGCCAACGTAGCGAAGCTCCTTGAAGAGTTGGCGGGTCGCGACGATCGTGAAGCCCGCTTTGTATGCTCGCTCTGTCTGATCTTGCCCGGCTCAGGTGAGGGCCGGTGGGACTGCCGGGTGCTGGAAGTGGAGGGCTTCAGTCACGGCGCCATCACTCATGCCCCTCGCGGCGTCGACGGTTTCGGCTACGATCCCGTCTTCCGGCCGGTTGGTTGGACTAAGACCTTGGCGGAGGCCACGCCGACAGAGAAGGATCGGGTGTCACATCGGGGCGCGGCGTCCCAGGCCCTTGTGGCGCTGCTGAGCGGCCGTGCACCGGCACGGCAGGGGACCGGGGGCTGTGAGGTGGAGGATGATGGAGTGGTTGAACGTGGACCTTGAGTCGTTCGCTGAGCTGGTCTCTCAGGCCATCGATTCTCTTCCCGAGGAGTTCCTCGAGGCGCTTGAGAACGTTCAGGTGGACATCGAAGAATGGCCCACCCCCGAGGATCTGGAGGTGGTCGGGTTATCGCACCGTAACAGGTACAGCCTGCTCGGCCTCTATCACGGGGTGCCGCTCACCAGCCGGCACAGCCAGTACGTTGCCTTTCCTGACCGCATAACCATATTCCAGAAGCCTATAGAGGCTGTGTGTGGGGATGACGAGCAGCGGATCAAGGAGCAGGTGCAGCGTACAGTGATCCACGAGATCGCCCATTACTACGGCATCGACGACGATCGGCTCGAGGAACTCGGCGCCTACTAGTGCGGTGAGGGCCGGGCGATGGAAGACGGCGTCGGCACGCGTCTAGCGGGAGAGCCGTCGGGCGAGGTCGAGGATGAAGCGGCGGTCGGTCGGTCGCATGCGGCGGGCCAGGGAGGAGAGCTCGCGGGTCTCCGCATCCTCCTCGGTCACGTCTTCTAGGCTGAGTTGCTCCGGCTGCAGGAACGGGTCTTCTTCATCGAGCGCAGCGTGGTAAAGGAGTTCTCTGGGGGGGACGCCCAGAGCTTCGGCGATGGCCTCTATCACGTCGGTGGTGGGGTTCTTGCGCCCTTTCTCGATGTCTCCTAGGTAGCTTTTGGACACTCCGGACTCGTCGGCCAGGGCCTGCAAAGTGAAGTCCCTGTCTGCACGAAGCCGGCGAATGGTCAGCCCTATGTAGTCAGCCAGTCGCCTCTGCGCCACTGTTTCACACCGGAGTCCGTGGGTTGCCCAGACCTGGGGAAGACGAACCTTACGTCCTGCAGTGTATGAGGTGGCATGCGAGAATGCAACCATAAGAGAAGGAGGAGTGGGTGATGGAGAAGACGATCCTTTACATCGATCCTTGGTCGGGGATTTCGGGAGACATGCTGTTGGCAGCCCTGTTGGACGCCGGACGAGCCGAAGACCATCTGGACTCGAGACTGCGCGCAGCCGTCGTCGGCCTGGGAGTGGAGGGGGTCACGGTTGACGTGCTGCGCGACGTGGAATGGGGAGTGGATTGCACCCGCCTGAGGGTTCACGAGAAGGGCACGGCGCCACTTCGTCATCTCGTCGACATGGAGAGGATCATCGGGGCGGCCTCAGTGTCGGAGTCGGTGAAGGCCGCCGCCATAGAGGCGGTGCGCCGCTTGGCCGTGGTGGAAGCTCAAGTGCACGGCTGCGCGGTGGAGGACATCCATTTCCACGAAGTGGGGGCCATGGACACCTTGGTGGACGTGGTGGGAGCCTTCACGCTCATCGAGGCTCTCCATGTCGACGAAGTGGTCGTGGGGACGATCCCTGTGGGAGGCGGGATGGTGGAGATAGCCCACGGGCGGATGGGCGTTCCCGCTCCGGCGACGGCTCGTTTGCTGCAGGGCTATGAGATCACCGGTGGGCCGGAGCAACGAGAGCTGACCACTCCCACAGGAGCTCTGCTCCTCTCTCAACTCGGGGCGCGGCAGGGCGTTCTGCCGCGGATGCGGGTGGAGAAGATCGGCTACGGCGCCGGGAGCATGAAGCTCGAACACGGTCCGAACGTCCTTCGCGTGCTGATAGGGACGGCGGGGGAGCCCGCAGGGGAGGGTCTCGCAGCGGACGAAGTCGTGGAGTTGCAGACCAACCTCGACGACGTCTCCCCCGAGATAGTCGGCCACGCGGTGCGACTCCTGCGAGGCGCAGGCGCATTGGACGTATGGACGATCCCCGCCTCCATGAAGAAGGACCGACCGGCCGTGGTGCTGCATGCCTTGGTGCGCCCCGGCGAGGAAGCCGCGGCCGCCACGATCCTCTTCGCGGAGACAGGCACCCTCGGAATCCGCAGCCGACCGGTCCACCGCGATGTTGCGGAGCGAGGGACGATCACCGTCAAGGTCGAGGACGCTGAGATACGGGTCAAGTGCGGCAGGTGGCAGGGAAGGTTGGTGAGCGTGGCGCCCGAGTACGAGGACGCTGCAGCGGCATCGACTTCCACGGGACGTCCGTTGAAGGACGTCATGTTCTTGGCGGCTGAAGCGGCGCGGCGCCTTCAAGGGGAGCCCGATGAGGCGGAGAAGGTGTGAGACCGAAGTCGACGCGTCGGCCGGAAGCTTCCCTGGAGGGGGTGGCGACCCGTAAGCCGCCTTGGCTCAAGAAAAGACTTCCCGATGCAGAAGCCATGCGCAAGATGGGCGCGCTTCTGCGAGAGAGACGCCTGCACACCGTATGTGAGA
Organism: Actinomycetota bacterium; assembly: GCA_012523095.1. Lineage (GTDB taxonomy): Bacteria > Actinomycetota > Thermoleophilia > RBG-16-64-13 > RBG-16-64-13 > RBG-16-64-13. Next base: position 43,370 of record JAAYJE010000114.1, read on the forward strand.
GTGCTTTCTGCCCCAATCAGGGGGAGTGCTTCGGACGCGGCGTCGCCACATTCCTCATCATGGGTGATGTCTGCTCGCGTGACTGCAGTTTCTGTGCTGTCGCGAACGGCAGACCGACCCCGCTGGACCGGTCCGAGCCTGGTCATGTCGCAGACGCCGTAGCCCGATTGGGGCTGCGCCATGTGGTAGTCACCTCGGTGACTCGAGACGATCTGCCCGACGGAGGAGCCGGTCACTATGTCGAGACCATACGGGCCGTGAGAGGGCGTGTAGCGGAGGCGACCATAGAGGTTCTGACGCCCGATTTCCAGGGCGATGTGCAGTGCCTGGATCGAGTCTTGGACGAAGCTCCCGAGGTGTTCAACCACAACCTGGAGACGGTGCCCCGCCTGTACGACACCGTACGACCGCAGGGTGTGTTCGAAAGGTCGATGCTCGTTCTGCGACGTGCTGTGGAGCGTCGAACGAGCCTCGTTAAGACCGGGTGGATGGTGGGATTGGGCGAGGACGTCGAGGAAGTCCGGCACCTGCTCGAGGCCGTCGCCGACATGGGTGTCGATGTGGTGACCATCGGACAGTATCTCCGGCCGTCGGCAAAGCATATCCGAGTGTCAGAATATGTACATCCCCGTCTGTTCGAGAGGTACAAGGAGTGGGGAGCGGCTCTCGGCCTGCAGGTGCATGCAGCGCCCTTCGTGAGGAGCTCGTTCCAAGCCGGGGAGAGTCTGACGCAGGCGCGTCTCAGGCGTGGTTCGCGCAACGGCTCGCTGGATTCTCAGACGGCCATCGAGATAGAATAGCCGGGACCATCGGAGGGAAGCTCGTATGACAACTGAAGCTACTACGTACGATACAGACGAACAGGAACAGGAAGAACGGTTCGCGGAACTGTTGGACCGCTACAAAGGCCAGGCCGGCGCGCTCGTACCCCTGTTGCAGGGAGGGCAGGCCATTTTTGGCTATCTACCCGAAGATGTAATGAGGCGGGTGGCGAAGGCCGCGGGAGAGCCGCTCAGCAAAGCCGTAGGCGTGGCCACTTTCTATTCCCAGTTCAGGTTACGCCCGCACGCGAAGCACACGATCCGCTGTTGCCACGGCACGGCGTGCCATGTGTCGGGGGCCGCCCGCATCTCTGAGGAGCTCGAGAAGTGCCTGGGGATCGAAGCGGGCGAGAACACTCCCGACATGCTCTACACCATCGAGGAAGTACACTGCGTCGGGGCATGTGGGATGGCTCCGGTGGTCATGATCAACGACCGGGCACATGGGAAGCTGACCCCTGAGAAGGCCGTCGAAGTGGTCAAGGCCTTCAAGGCTGAAGTGGAGGGGGCCTCTGCCGGGGATGGCCGCGGGGCTCCGGCCGGAGCGGGCGGTCGGGAAGGCGAGGACACCTGATGGCCGCCACGCGTACTCTGGTCCGCCCGGCTCCGCAGAATCCGCGCCTTACCGTCCCTGAAGTCGACATCCGTATATGCCTCGGCACCGGCGGGGTAGCAGCCGGGAGCCGGGAGGTGCTTAAGGCCTTCGAGGAGGAGTTGGCCCGCCAGGACGTCCTCGCCGTCATCAGACCCCGGGAGGACAAGTGCGAAGGACGCACAGTGTCAGTCACCGGTACCGGTTGTCAGGGGCTCTGCGCGATGGACCCCTTGGTCGAGATACATCTGAGGCGCAATGGGAAGAGCTCCAAGGTCACCTACGGGCTGGTCACTCCGGCCATGGTGCCCGAGATCATCGAAAAACACATCTTGGGTGGCGAGGTGATCAAGAAGTGGTTGGTGCTCACCGACGAAGGCCCCACTGAATACAATCCGTTTTATGACGCACAGGAGAAGCTGACCCTCCGGCACGTGGGGATCATCGACCCGGAGGACATCGACGACTATCTGGAGGCCGGTGGATACCAGGCCCTCTACAAGGTCCTCTCCGAGATGACTCCGGCCGAGGTGATCGACGAGATCAAGCGGTCGGGGCTGAGAGGACGAGGTGGAGCCGGCTTCCCAACCGGGCAGAAGTGGGAGTTCGCAGCAGGCTATCAATCGCCTGACGGAGTGAAGTATTTCATCTGCAACGGCGACGAAGGCGACCCGGGCGCTTTCATGGACTGTTCGGCACTCGAGGGTGAACCTCATGCCGTCTTCGAAGGGATGGCCATCGGGGCGTACGCCATAGGGGCGTCTGTGGGCTATATGTATGTGCGGGCTGAGTATCCGCTGGCGCTGCGTCGTATCAAGATCGGACTTGAGGTGGCCGAAGAACGGGGTCTCCTCGGCGACAACATAATGGGCTCCGACTTCTCTTTCCACATCAAATTGAAGGAGGGGGCGGGCGCCTTCGTCTGCGGCGAAGAGACCGCCCTCATGCAGTCCATCGAAGGAGACAGGGGTATGCCCCGTCTGCGGCCGCCATTTCCCGCAGAGTCGGGACTGTGGAGGCGCCCGACCAACATCAACAATGTCGAGACGCTCGCTGTGGTGCCCTGGATCATCACCAACGGGGCGGCGGCGTTCGCGGCCCGCGGATACGAGAATTCCAAGGGGACGAAGGTGTTCGCCCTGGCCGGTAAGGTGAACCGCACGGGGCTGGCCGAAGTGCCGATGGGAATGACGCTTCGCGAGGTCATCTTCGGCATCGGCGGCGGAGTGAAGAAGGGTAAGAAGTTCAAGGCCGTGCAGATGGGAGGACCCTCGGGCGGATGCCTGCCGGAGTCGCTCCTTGATCTTCCCGTGGACTACGAGACCATCAACAAAACCGGCGCTATCGTGGGTTCCGGCGGCATGATCGTCATCGACGAAGACAACTGTATCGTCGATACGGCTCGTTACTTCCTCAGCTTCACGCAGTCGGAAAGCTGCGGCAAGTGCCCGCCCTGTCGGATAGGCACCAAACGCATGCTCGACCTGCTGACCAAGATCTGCGAGGGCAAGGGTACTCTTGCCGACCTGGATTTCTTGGAGAAGATGGCCGAGCAGGTGAAGATCGGCTCTCTGTGTGCGCTGGGCGGCACTGCTCCGAACCCGGTCTTCACTGCGCTCAAGTATTTCCGTGACGAGTTCGAGGAGCATGTGGTCGACAAGAGATGCCGTGCGGGCATATGCACGGCTCTGGTGACGTACAGCATCGACCCGGAGGCATGTACCGGGTGCCGTGCCTGCGTGCGCGTGTGCCCGACCGAAGCCATAACCGGCGAGAGGAAAGAAGCTCACGTGATAGATAACGAACTGTGCATCAAGTGCGGCGCCTGCTATGAGAAGTGCCGCTTCGACGCTGTGAGGAGGTCCTGATGTCCGCCACGGAGACGACTGGGGATCAAGTGGTGACTCCCAACAAGGAAGTGGTCACCCTCTCCATCAACGGGCAGGAGATCCAAGCCCAGGCGGGTCAGACCATCTTGGAAGTGGCGCAGGCGAACGGGGTGGATATCCCCACGCTGTGCCACGACCCGCGGCTGGAGCCGTATGGGGCGTGCCGTATGTGTCTCGTGGAGGTGGAGGGGGCCCGCGGCCCCATGGCCTCATGCGGCACGATGGTCCGGGAGGGTATGAAGGTCCAGACGCACAGCGAGAAGATAGTCAAGCTGCGCAAGTTCGTGCTCGAGCTGTTGCTGACCAACCATCCGCTGGACTGCCCGGTCTGCGAGGCGGCCGGAGACTGTCGGCTGCAGGACTATGCCTACGAGTACCTCGTGGACATGGTGCCGTGGGGCTGGAGGGCGCCTCTGGCGGGAGACCCGGGTACGCATCCCAACATCGCCCACTTCGGGGCCCGTTGTATCCTGTGCGGCCGGTGTGTCCGCATCTGTCGCGAGGTCATGTCCATCGGGTGTTGGGGCTACCTCAACCGTGGCTACGACAGCGAGGTGGATACGCCCTACCGACTGCCTCTCCAGGAGGTCGATTGCGTATCGTGCGGGCAGTGTGTGAGCACCTGCCCGGTAGGAGCGATCGTAGGCCAAAGAACGCCGGGGGGCGCCCGAGAGTGGCAGACGGAGAAGACAGTAACCACCTGTGCATACTGTGCTGATGGTTGCCGGCAGGTGCTGCACACCTATCGAGGCAAGGTAGTGCGGGTCGCCTCGGAGACCGAGAAGGGGCTGAACCAAGGGAACCTGTGCGTCAAAGGCCGTTACGGCATGGGTTACGTCGCGGCGCCGGATAGACTGACTAAGCCGATGATAAGAGACGCTTCCGGCACGCTTGTGGAGTCCACCTGGGATGACGCGCTGAAGTCGGTCGCGGAGAAGATGACCGCAGCGAAGGAGGACAAGGGAGGGCGTGCAGTCGCGGCGGTGTGCGGCACCCACTCCACCAACGAGGCGGCGTATCTGCTCCAGAAGCTGATGCGATCGGTGGTGGGCTCCAACAACGTGGATGCCATCGACCATGGGGAGCAGGCGGCGGCCGAAGAGGCCTTGATGGACGGCTTCGGACTGCCGGTGGTGTCCAATTCACGCGAAGAGCTGCGTGAGGCGGACGCCATCCTTGTTATCGGGTCGAACCTGACTGAGTCTCACCCGGTCTTGGCGCTGGAGGTCATCAGAGCCGTGCGGCTGGGCAAGACGGTCATAGTGATGGATCCCCGTGTCACCGAGTTGGCGTCGAAAGCCGGATATCATCTGGCAGTGCGTCCGGGCGCCGACCTAGCGGTGCTGCGGGCGATGGTGAAACATATGATGGAGTTGGATCTGACCGACACCGATTTCATGGCTGCCCATACCGACGGTTTCGAAGGATTCGAGAAGTCGTTGGCAGACGTGGACGTCTCCGTGGAGGCGGTGACGGCCGGAGTGGACGCCGAGCTCGTGCGCGCTGCGGCCGCGGCCTTCGGCCGGGCCGGCAGCGCCGCCGTCCTGGTGGGTACAGGTGCAGCCCAAGGTCCGAAGAGCAAGGCCGTCATGGCGGCTATCGCCGATCTGATGTTGCTGACCGGTAATGTGGGACGTCCCGGAACGGGGTTATTCCCGCTGCGCTCGGGCGCCAACTCTCAGGGCTTAGCCGACATGGGAGTCAGACCTGATAAGTTCCCGGGCGGGGCTTCGGTGGCCGATGCTGCCGCGGCGGCACGCCTGGAGGCGGCTTGGGGGATGCCGATCTCGGGTCTTGCGGCAGGTGTACCTACGATGCGACTTGTGGATGCCCTGCGGAGCGGGGACATAGAGGTGTTGTATGTGGTGGGGGCTGATCCTGCCCTTGCTCTCCGGGGTGAGGGTGCCGTGCACGAGGCTCTGGAGCAGGCGGGCTTCGTCGTGGTCCAGGACAGTTTCCTTACCGAGACCGCTCGGTATGCGGACGTGGTCTTACCGGCCGCCGTGGCGAGCGAGGACGAGGGGACCTTCACCAACGGTGAGCGCTTCGTCCAAAGGGTGAGGGCCGCCGCACCCCCGCTGGGCGACAGCCTACCTGATTGGAAGATCGTGCAGATGTTGGCGAACAGACTGGGCGCGGACTGGGCCTACGCGGCGCCGGTTGACGTGATGGCCGAGGTCGCCGACGTGGCTCCGCCCTACAGGGATGTCACCTATGAGAAGCTCGAAGAGGTTGAGCTGCAACGGCCCTGCTCTGGCATTGAGCACGGCGGCACGGCCGTGCCCTGCTCGAAGGGTTTCGAAGGCGGGAAGGCAGTCTTCGCTCCGGTGGAGGAAGGCGTGGCCGAGACGGCTACGGACGCCGCTTTCCCGTTCATCCTCATCACGGGCTCGGTGAGAGAGCATCATGGGACCGGAGAACGCACCCGGAGGTCGGCAGGAGTGACCGACCTGGTGGGTGAGGCGCGGCTGCGCCTTAACCCGGCCGACGCTGAGACATTGAGAGTCTTAGAAGGCGAGACGGTTCGCGTCAGTGGCCGCGCCGGGAGCGCGGTGGAGGCGCCGGTCTCCCTCGACACCCGGACCCCGCAGGGGATCGTGTTCCTGCCCGGATTCTCGCCCGAGGTACCGATCAACCACCTTCTTGGTCCGGAAGGGTCGCCGGCACCGGCCGTCAGACTGGAACGCGTCGACGGCTGATCCGTCGCGGGAGAGTGGCCGCGGGCGGGTGACTCCCGTGTCTGCAAACGGCGCGGTCTACGACGCGTCGTCTCGCGTTCCAGACTGCGATAAGTGGGGAGCGTCGTCTCGCGTCGACGGGCGGCGCTCTCCTAAGCCCTCTCGGAAGACCCTTCCTTGTCTTTCTTGCGCCCGGCTTCGCGGGCGTTGTCCGCGAGAACGGCCAGGCGGTCCACGACCATCCGGTTGACCGAACCCTTGGGATACAGACCCTTGGCGTTCGCAACGCCCACCGACAGCCCCGTGAGCAGCGCGAGGCCTTCGTCTATGGTTGCGATGGGGTAGATATGGAAGCGGCCTTTGACCACCGCCTTCCTCACGCGTTCGTTCAGCATGAGATTCCGCACATTCGCCTTAGGTATAAGCACACCCTCGTCTCCTCTAAGGCCTGAGGCCTCACACACGGCGAAGAAACCCTCGATCTTCTCGTTGACTCCGCCGATGGCCTGAACCTGCCCGCGTTGGTTCACCGATCCCGTCACCGCGAACCTCTGCAGGATGGGGACGCCGGCAAGTGAGGAAAGGAGTGCGTACAGCTCGGCAGAGGACGCACTGTCGCCCTCGACCCCCGAATACGATTGCTCGAACACCAGGCGTGCACTCAGTGATAGGGGTCCCTCGGAGGCGTATTTGGCACCCAGGTATCCGGCCAGGATCAGCACCCCTTTGGAGTGGAGGGGGCCGCCCATGTCTACCTCACGTTCTATATCGATCACTTCGCCATCGCCCAGACGATGGGTGGCGGTGATACGGCTGGGTCTGCCGAAGGCGTAGTCACCGATGACTGAGATGGAGAGCCCGTTCACCTGGCCGATGACCGAGCCGCGCGTGTCGATCATGATGATCGCGTCGGCGATCATCTCGCGGAGCCGCTCCTCGATCTGGTTGGAGCGGTAGATGCGCTGGTCGATGGCCTTCTGGACGTCCCGGCCGCGGACCATGGTTCTGCGTCGAGTGCCGCGTCGGTGCTCGGCCCAGTAGGCGGACTCCGTGAGCAGGTCGACGACGTCGAGAAAACGTGTGGTCATCTTGCGCTGGTCCGCGACCAGGCGGGAGCAGTGTTCTATGACGCGGGCCACCGAGTCCGGTGCAAAGTGAGAGAGGCCGCGACTGCGGCAGATATGAGCTACGAAACGGGCATAGAGCTGCTCGTTCTCCGGCGTACGCTCCACAACGGTGTCGAAGTCGGCCTTGACTTTGAACAATTCCTGGAAGTCGGGGTCCTGGGTGTAGAGGAGATAGTAGATGAACGGTTCCCCGATGAGGACGATCTTCGCCTTGAAAGGGATGGGCTCGGGATCGAGAGTGGCGGTGGTGGCGAACCCCATCTGCTGAGCTATATCTTCCACGCGGATCTCCCCGGTCTTGAGCGTGCGCTTAAGCGCATCCCAGGAATAGGGTTTCATGAGGAGCTCTCTCGCCTCGAGCACGAGGAAGCCCCCGTTGGCTTTGTGAAGAGCCCCCGGCCTGATCATGTTGAAGTCGGTCACCAAAGCCCCGAACTGAGCCTGGTGCTCGACCCGGCCCACCAAGTTCTGTAGGACCGGGTTGCTCTCGGTGGTCACCGGCGCTCCGGTCTCGGCCGAGTTGTCTACCAACACGTTGATCCTATACTTGCGGAAGGCCCCTTCGCTTCTATGGCGACCCGAGACGGGAATGCCCATGAATGTGACCGGGGTCTCCTCGTCGGATCTTTTGAAGTCGTCGGCGTTGTCCACCACGTCGTTCAGAACGGCCTTGAGGTAGTCGACCATCTCAGGTACGCTGCACCAGCGATCACACATCTCGTCGACGAGATGTTTGGCCGCGAAAGTGGTGACCTCGCGGTCCAGTTCGCGGACGGCCTCGCGGCCGGTCCGCTCGTCCTGGCGGACCAAGCGCATTATCTGCTGGAGCTCCTCGTTGAGGCTCTCCAGACCCTCATCGATCTGTTTCTGCTGCTCAGGGGGCAGAGCCTCGTAGATCTCGCGCGACATGGTCTCGCCCTCAGCGGTCTTGGGGGCGAATGCCAATCCGGCCGGCGTCCTCACCATCGTGAAGCTTCCTTCCTCCGCCTTCTGGCCGAGTGTGGACAGCTTCGCCTCCTGTCGCTCGCTGATCTGTTGGGCGATGGTGCGCTTCTGCTTCTCATACTCCTCGCCTTCAAAAGCGTGGGTGATGGCTGCCTGGAGGTCTTCGACGAGCTTCTCCATGTCCTTGCGGAACTCCTGAGCCTTGCCGGCCGGCATACGGATGGCGTTGGGACGGTGCGGCTGTGCGAAGTTGTGGACGTAGACCCAGTCATCTGGAGCAGGGCGCCGGGCAGCCTGCTGGGAGAGGAACTCATAGATGGTGCTTGCCTTCCCTGTCCCGGTGGGTCCGGCAGCGAAGATGTTGTAGCCGTCGTTGTAGATCCCCATCCCGAACGAGACCGCCGATACGGCCCGGTGCTGCCCGATGATCTCCGCGAGCTCCGGCAGATCGGCCGTGCTCTTGAAGGAAAAGGTGGAAGCGTCACAGGCCCGGTAGATATCAGCGGGTCCTAGCTCTTTGGGGACTCTGGCCATGAGGTCCTCCGGTCGGTCGGTTCGATGGACGGCGCAGACGCGCGCAGGTGGACTGTACAAGTCTACCCAATCGCCGGAGGAGACAACCAGGGGGAGAGTGTCCGAGGCGGGACTTGAACCCGCATGAGTTATGCACTCACTAGGCCCTCAACCTAGCGCGTCTGCCAATTCCGCCACTCGGACGCGAGTGAGCAAGCAGCGGTGAGTATAGGGCCCTCGTGAGAGGGCGTCAACAGACCGGCGGGGCCCTTGTAGGAGGCGAACAAGTGTTCTATACTCCTGCCCAGCGAACGAATGTTCACCAAGGAGAAGGTCATGGAACTGCCGGAGCGGCGACGGCGCATACTTGAGTTCATCGAAGAGGCCGTCAGGAATCAGGGCTATCCGCCGACGGTCCGGGAGATAGGCGCCGCTGTGGGATTGTGCTCGCCGGCCTCGGTCCATGGACATCTGACGGCGTTGGAGGATATGGGCTACATCCGCCGTGGGAGCGCAAAGAGACGGGCGTTGGAGCTGGTGCGCACGGGCAGATCGGTGCCCTGGGCGGACGGAAAGCCCGCCTACGCCCGTGTCCCACTGGTGGGTCGGGTGGCGGCGGGGGTTCCCATCTTGGCCGAAGAGAACGTTGAGGAGTCGCTCGACATCCCACGTTTCCTGGGGGATGACGAGCGGTGTTTCGCGCTCCGTGTCACGGGAACCTCAATGGTGAATGCCGGCATCTTGAATGGTGACATCGTTGTCGTGAGACAACAGGATAGTGCCGACGATGGGGACATAGTGGTGGCCCTGCTCGAAGACGAGGCGACTTTGAAGCGGTTCTTCAGGGAAGCCGACCGGGTTAGGTTGCAGCCGGAAAACGACGCTATGGAACCGATCCTCACCAAGAACCCGCGTATCGTCGGCAAGGTGACAGGGGTACTGAGGAGGCTCTGATGGACGGAGCGCCGGGCATGACACATACGGAGACTCTGGGAGAGAGGCTCTGCCGCTTCAGCGAAGGTGACCCGTGCCCGTGCTGCGGAACGCTCTTGGAGGCCGACGCGGGCGGGCCGGGTGCTTCGAGGCTCACGTGCCCTAAGTGTGGATGTGAGATAGGCGGCGACGAAGAGCCGCCTGAGAGTTGGAGCAGTCACCTGTTGAGCGCCGCCTAGGTGGGTCCCTGGGATACCCGCTGGAGGCCACGCGCGTGGGGTGGAGGCCGTGACCGCCATACCCACCGGCCTGGCGGAACGCGTTATTGGGGCCCGAGGGAGACATGGCTCCTCGGGCAGGACTCGAACCTGCAACACCCTGATTAACAGTCAGGTGCTCTACCATTGAGCTACCGAGGAGCGTAGGCCTCGCGTAGTATAGCAACAGACGTACCGTGTGCAATCGACTATGGCGGGGGTCTGGGAGGCGTTTGATGGTGGGCAGCGGACTGTATCTCGATTGTTTCAAAGCGTACGACGTGAGGGGCCGCGTCCCCGACCAACTGAATTCGACTCTGGCCGAACTGATCGGTCGCGCCTACGCCGAGCTGATCCGACCTCGCAAGGTGGCCGTGGGCCATGACATCCGTCTGACGAGCCCGGAGTTGTCTGAGGCGCTGTGCCGCGGTCTGGTCAACTCGGGCGTGGACGTGGTGGACGTCGGCCTGGTGGGCACCGAAGAGGTCTACTTCGCGGTCTTCTCTCTCGGTCTGGACGGGGGGGTGATGGTTACTGCCAGTCACAACCCTCGCGACTACAACGGGATGAAGTTCACCCGCGACGAGGCTCGGCCTATCAGCGCTGATACTGGGCTCATCAGCATGGAAGAGATCGTTCACAAGTTGTTGGGATCGGCTGAGGACGCCGGTGGGAAGTCGCCCGGGAGTGCTCAAGCGGCTTCAAAAGGCTGCATCACGAGTGTGAACACCCGCGGGGACTATGTGGCTCACCTGCTCACGTATGTCGACACTGCGAAGCTGCATCCGCTCAAGGTGGTGATCAACGCGGGCAACGGGGGAGCGGGTCCCGTCATAGATATGCTGGAACCTTGTCTGCCTTTCGAGTTCGTGAAGATCAACCACGAGCCGGATGGGTCGTTCCCTAACGGGGTACCCAATCCGATGTTGCTTGAGAACCGAGCGATAACGGCCGAGGCGGTGGTTGCTGAAAGAGCCGATCTAGGTATCGCCTGGGACGGGGATTTCGACCGTTGCTTCTTCTTTGACGAGCGGGGCTGCTTCGTGGAAGGCTACTACCTGGTGGGATTGTTGGCTGAAAGGGCGCTCAGGAGACATCCCGGGGCGTCCATAGTCCACGACCCCCGACTGATGTGGAACACTGAGGAGCTGGTGAAAGCCGCCGGTGGACGGGCCGTCGTCTCCAAGAGCGGCCACGCCTTCATCAAGGAGAAGATGCGGGAGGTCGACGGCGCATACGGAGGGGAGATGTCGGCTCACCACTACTTCAGGGAGTTCTCCTACGCCGACAGCGGGATGATCCCCTGGCTGCAGGTTGTGGAAGCCTTGAGTGAGCATGGGCGACCGTTCTCGGAAATGGTGCAAGAACGGATCGCTCTCTATCCGGTCAGCGGGGAGATCAACCTCACCCTAGACGACCCCACGCGTGCGCTGGCCGTCATCAAGGAGACATACGGGCCGGGCTCACTCAAAGTGGACGATCTCGACGGGCTCAGCATCGAGTTCCCGGAATGGCGCTTCAACGTGCGCATGTCGAACACGGAGCCTGTGGTGCGAGTGAACATCGAGACCCGCGGCGACAAGGGTCTTCTGGAGCGGAAGACGCGGGAGGTGTTGGGGACCTTGGAGCGCGCCTGATGAGGATTGCGCTGGCCCAGATCAATCCTACCGTTGGTGACCTGCGGGGGAACGCTGAGATCATCACAAGGAGGGCCAAGGAGGCAGCCGCGGCAGGGGCGGCGGTCGTCGCCTTCCCCGAGCTCGCCATCTGTGGTTACCCACCCGAGGATCTCCTCCTGAAGGAACACTTCCTGCGCGGGTGCCGGGAAGCGCTGCTGGAAGCGGCCGCTGCCTGTTCGGATATCGTGATGTTCGTGGGCGTGCCTTTGCAGGAGAATGGGGCGGTCTACAATGCCGCGGCCGTGCTGGCCGGGGGGAGGGCGGTCGGATGGTATAGGAAGATCTGGCTACCCAACTACGGGGTGTTCGACGAGAAACGCTGTTTTGTGCCGGGCGACCGTGTGGTGGTGGCGCGACTCGGAGGTGTCCGTCTAGGTCTGACCATCAGCGAGGACATATGGGAGGAGGACGGTCCCGGCGTCGCCGCCGCCGAGGCGGCGGCGACGGTGGTGATGAATCTCTCGATGTCGCCCTACCACGTCGGCAAGGGTCGTGAACGGGAAGCTGTGCTGGCGGCAAGGGCTCGTACCGCTCGGGCCTTCGTTTGCCATGTCAACGGCGTTGGCGGGCAGGACGAGTTGGTGTTCGACGGCCGGAGCCTCGTGTTCGGACCAGAAGGAGACCTGGTGGCGAGGGCGCGTCAATTCGCGGAGGAGCTTCTCGTGGTGGATATCGACCCGTCAAGGGTGCAGGTCGCCCGCGGATCGGCCCCGGCGCGACGAGAGGGTTCCGGCATCGTAGACACCTCAGCTTCGGTCGGGACGATGTCGTGGGCCATAGAGCTCATCGACATCGAGACAGACTCCGCCACGGCGTTGGCGGCGGCCGGCATCGACTCGTCGACCGCGCAGCCGGCTGGCGCGCGTGCGACCCATATTGCTGAACCGCTTGAACCTGAAGCGGAGGTCTACGAGGCGTTACGCTTGGGAGTGCGCGACTATTGCACGAAGAACGGCTTCAAGACGGTGGTCATGGGTATCAGCGGGGGCATCGACTCCGCGCTCGCGGCCTGTGTCGCCGCCGACGCCCTGGGGAGTGACAAGGTGAACACTATCTCCATGCCTTCGCGCTACTCAAGCGCAGAAACCATCGAAGACGGCCGTGAGACCGCCGTGCGCTTGGGGGTCCGATATCACGAGATACCTATCGAAGAGATATACACATCGTACCTGGAGAGTCTGGCCCCATATCTTCGTGAGGGGACTCCCGGGGTGACGGAGCAGAACCTCCAGGCGCGGATCCGCGGTAACCTCCTGATGGCATTGTCGAACGAGTTCGGCTGGCTGGTATTGACCGCGGGCAACAAGAGCGAGACGGCAGTGGGTTACACGACCCTGTACGGCGACATGGCCGGTGGTTTTGCCGTGCTCAAAGACGTTCCGAAGACGCTCATCTATAAGTTGGCGAGCTACCGCAACTCGCTGGGCCCGGGAGTCGGTCCCATCCCCGAGTCTACCATCGAGCGCGCGCCGTCGGCCGAGTTGGCCCCAGACCAGAAGGACCAGGACACCCTCCCGCCCTACGATGTGCTCGACCGCATCATCGAAGCCTACGTAGTGGCGGATGCCGGCGTGGAGGAGGTAGTGGAGCAGGGGTTCGACGAGGCGCTGGTGCGACGGGTGGCGTGTATGATCGACTGCAACGAGTACAAACGACGTCAGAGTGCGCCGGGCGTACGTATCACGCCCAAAGCGTTCGGCAAAGACCGGCGGCTTCCGATCACCAACCGCTACAGAGGATGAGCGACTACCTGATCAGCGAGAAGAGTCTCGGAGCCTCCGTGGGGGAGGTCGCCCCGCAGTCGGTGGAATTCGAATCGCTGCCTCTCGACTCGGGGCAGACGCTCGCGCCCGTCACCATCGCGTACGAGACTTACGGCAGTCTGAACGAGGACCGGTCGAACGCCGTCCTCATCTGCCATGCGCTGTCGGGTGACGCGCACGCGGCCGGTTACCACGCCGGGGATGATCGGCCAGGTTGGTGGGAGACCATGATAGGACCACGCAAGGGGTTCGATACGGAGCGGTTCTTCGTGATCTGCTCCAACGTCATCGGCGGCTGCAAAGGCAGCACGGGACCGATCAGTATCAACCCTGCAACGGGCAGGGAATACGGGTTGGACTTCCCTGTTGTGACGGTGGGGGATATGGTGCGGGCTCAGAAGCTCCTAGTGGAACATCTTGGGATCTCCCGCCTTCTCTCAGTCTCTGGAGGTTCCATGGGAGGTATGCAGGCCCTCCAGTGGGCGGTCTCGTATCCGGAGGCGGTGGCGTCGTGCATACCTATCGCGGCTACTCAGAAGCATTCGCCCATGCAGATAGCCTTCAACGAGGTGGGCCGGCTGGCTATCATGAGCGATCCTAACTGGAACAACGGCGACTACTACCGGGGCGACCCGCCGGATGGCGGGCTGGCTGTGGCGCGCATGATCGGGCACATCACGTACCTATCCGACGAGTCCATGCATGAGAAGTTCGGCCGCCGTCTGCGCGACAAGAGCTCCCTTGGCTACGACTTCACCATGGATTTCGAAGTGGAGAGTTATCTCCGCCACCAAGGAGAGGTCTTCACGCGCCGTTTCGACGCCAATACGTACCTGTACGTGACGAAGGCTCTTGACTATTTCGATCTCTCCGCCGGCCACGGAGTGCTCGAGGAGGTATTCCGCGACCTACCGCAGGATATGAGGTTCCTGGTGATCGCGTTCAGCAGCGACTGGCTGTATCCGCCCTATCAGTCGAAGGAGTTGGTGAGGGCGCTGAAAGGGAACGGCATTGATTGTTCCTACCTGGAGATGAGCTCCTCCTTCGGCCACGATGCCTTCCTCCTGGAGAACAGCGACCTTACTAGGATGGTCTGGCACTTCCTCGAGGCGACGGCGCATCGCATAGGGCTGCGTTTTGACTAGGGGGCCGGAAAGCGCAGAGGGACGTGTGATGCCTGAGTCCGAGGAGATCGAGGACCGCCGCAGGCGCGACTACGATTTCATCGTAGAGACGGTCGCACGCGGCGCTAGGGTGCTCGACCTGGGCTGTGGCGCAGGGGCCCTGCTCAAGATGCTGGTGGACCGGCGAGAAGTGCGGGGGACGGGCATCGAGATCGTGGAGGATCGCGTATACGCAGCGGTGGAGAAAGAGCTCACCGTGCACCACGGCGACTTCTATGAGGGGCTGGGTTACTATCCCGACCAGAGCTTCGACTATGTGATATTGAGTCAGACCCTACAACAGGCACACGATACGGTCGCGGTGCTGACCGAGGCGCTGCGGGTGGGTCAATTCGTGGTGGCCAGCTTCCCCAACTTCGCCCACTGGAAGCCACGCCTCCATCTGCTCTTCTACGGACGTGCGCCTGTGACCAGGACTTTGCCATACCAGTGGTACGACACCCCTAACGTGCACTCGCTCAGCATCAGAGACTTCCGCATCTTCGCGCGGGAGCAGGGGATTCGTATCGTTCGCCATTTCTATCTGAACAAGAGGGGGAGGGTAAGGTTCTGGCCCAACCTGCGGGCCGGATACGGTGTATTCGTACTTGAGAGGGCGCCCGCCGCCGATGTATGAGGGCAGGATCCATCGGTGTCGAAGCAGCGCCGGGTTCTTGCAGGCGCCGGCATGCAGTTGAGGTAGAATGAGCGTCGTTCCGGGCCCATAGCTCAGTTGGTTAGAGCAGCCGACTCATAATCGGCCGGTCGCAGGTTCGAGTCCTGCTGGGCCCACTCCAGGCGGCGTCGATCCGCGCGACTTGTAGGCGCGTCACCATGCCTATGAGATAGAATCGCGGCATCCCATCTGCGCCGACCGAAGGGAGCGACAGTGCTTGTAGCGGACCTGCAGCGTCTGATCGAGCAGAAGGCGCCCGCCGTCTTGATCCAGCCCGGTGACAACACGGGGCTTCTGGTTGGAGACGAACGCTCTGAGGTGAGCCGGATATTGGCGGCTCTGGAGCTGACGGGGCCCGTTCTCGAAGAGGCCGTGAGCGGGGCGTACGACACCGTCCTCACTCATCATCCTTTCTTGTTCGCGCCGGTTCGTTCTCTGGTGGAGTCACGCGGGAGAGAGGCGTTGCTCAGACGGATCGTGGCGGAGCGAATGACGTTGATCTCTTGTCACACCAACCTCGACTCTGCGGCGGGAGGCTTGGCGGATATCGCCGGAGAGGCGTTGGGACTGCAGGCGATGGCGCCTCTGGAACCGGCGTCTGCCGGATGGCTCAAGCTGGTAGGGTTCATCCCGAGGGAGGCTGTGGAGGCGGTCGCGGCGGCGGTGTTCGCCGTGGGGGCCGGAGGTATCGGCACCTACCGGGATTGTGCTTTCGCGGCTGAGGGTGTCGGATGGTTCACGCCCGGGCCCGGCAGCAACCCGACGGTTGGTATCGAGTCACGTCCCGAGCGGACCCCCGAAGTGCGCTGGGAGACGGTGGTTCCTCGGAACCGTCTGGCGGCGGCTGTTCGAGCGTTCGTAACGGCTCATCCGTACGAAGAGCCCGCCTTCGACGTGTACCCGGTGGAGGACGTTCTGCCGCGGCTGGGGCTGGGAAGAGTAGGGGAGGTAGCGACGCCGCTCTCGGTGGAGGCTCTGGCGAGGCTGGCCATGGAGAGGTTCGAGGTGGGCGGTGTATCGTGGTGCGGTGACGGCGGTCGAATGGTCTCGCGTGTGGCGGTCCTACCTGGAAGTGGCCGCAGTCTGGTGGAAGCCGCGGCGCAGGTCTGCGATGTGCTGGTGACAGGCGACCTCAGCTACCACGAGGCGGAACGGGCACTGGAGAGAGGGCTGTCCCTGGTCGACGTTCCTCACGGGGAGTTCGAATGGTGGGCCTTCAAGCGATGGGCTGATGGACTGAGCGCTGATCTGGCCTCAGCCGGAGTGAAGGTGACGATCTCGGAGCGGTGGCGACCCGCCTGGGAGCGGATCCCCGGAGGAGTTCGTCACGGCGAGGACAAACGGGCGGAGAAGGAGTCCGTGGCCGGGCGCGTGCGGCTGTGGATCGACGGAGGCTCTCGTGGCAACCCCGGGCCGAGCGCCATCGGGGTCGTGGCAGAAGACGACCAGGGGCGGGAGCTGGACACCGTGAGCAGAGCGATCGGCCGTGCAACGAACAACGTCGCGGAATACCGCGCTTTGATCGCCGGCCTCGAGCTCGTCCGCGGGCTGGGCGCAGTCGACGTAGAGGTACGTTCCGACTCCGAACTGCTGGTGAGACAGATGACGGGCGATTACAAGGTCAAGAACGAAGGTCTGAAACCTCTTCATGCGGAGGCGTGTACCCTGGCGGCAGTGTTCGAGCACTTCTCCATCGCCCATGTGGAGAGGGAGCTTAACCGCCGCGCCGACGCGCTCGTCAACCGGGCGCTGGACGAACATGAGAGGGCTGGTCTATAATCCTTCAGCCGCTAGGTTCCGGGCGGATGTAGCTCAGTTGGCTAGAGCGTCTGCTTGCCATGCAGAAGGTCGAGGGTTCGAATCCCTTCATCCGCTCCATTCTTCTGGGGTGCGGCGGGGCGACGTGGCCGAGTGGCTAGGCACGGGTCTGCAAAACCCGCTACACCGGTTCAATTCCGGTCGTCGCCTCCTCAGCTCTCGATTCCAGACCTTGTCGGCTGAGGTCTGCCGTTCGGCGGCAGAGAGACCTGCCGGGCAGAGGTCTTGCCACTCGGGGGAGCCGGCTGTATCATGCTCGCCTTGATGGGCGCTTAGCTCAGGGGGAGAGCGCTTCCTTGACGCGGAAGAGGCCACAGGTTCAAATCCTGTAGCGCCCACTCGCTGTATCCCGGTTCGGCACCGCTTCGTTGCGAGGGTCCATGAAAGTAACACTTCCCGACGGATCAGATCTGACCGTGGCCGATGGGGCGACGGCGGCCGACGTGGCCGCGGGCATAGGACCCCGTCTTGCCAAGGCTGCGGTGGCTGCAAAGATAGGGGACCGGGTGGTCGATCTCACCACCCCTGTAGGGGAGGGCGACCAGGTCGCCATAATCACCGCCGCTTCTGCCGAAGGTCTAGATGTCATCCGGCATTCGGCCGCCCACGTTCTGGCCGACGCCGCGACACGGCTCTACCCGGGGACCAAGGTGGCCATCGGTCCTGCCATCAGAGACGGCTTCTACTATGACTTCGAGTTCCCCGAACCGGTGGGTGAAGACGACCTCCCCCGCTTCGCGGAGGAGATACACCGGCTGCAGGACGCGAACCTCCCCTTCGAACGGCGTGAGGTGAGCAAGGAAGAGGCCTTGGAGCTCTTCGCGGACGAACCCTACAAGGTAGAGCTCATCAAAGACCTTCCTGAAGACGCCCTCATCACCGTATACCGGCAGGGCGAGTTCTTGGATCTATGCCGCGGGCCTCACGTGCCCCACACGGGGCGCATCGGCGCCGTGGGGCTGCTGACCGTCGCCGGGGCGTACTGGCGGGGCGATAGCGACAACACCATGCTCACCCGCATCTACGGCACCGTCTTTCCCACCCAGAAGGAACTGATGGAGTACCTGGAACGCGTGGAGATGGCCAGACAGCGCGATCATCGCAGGCTGGGCCGTGAGCTGGGGCTGTTCAGCTTCCATGACGAAGGTCCAGGGTTCCCATTCTTCCATCCCAAAGGCATGCGGGTCATCAACGCCCTGCTCGAGTACTGGCGCAAGGAACATGCGGCCGCCGGATATGAGGAGATCCGGACACCCATTATCTTGGAGCGCACTTTGTGGGAGCACTCCGGACACTGGGATAACTACAAAGACAACATGTACTTCACCAAGATCGATGACGTCGATTTTGCCGTGAAGCCCATGAACTGTCCCGGCGGCACCCTAGTTTACAAGAGTGAGCAGCACTCGTACCGGGATCTCCCCCTGCGACTGGCCGAACTGGGGCAGGTGCATCGCCACGAGTTGTCCGGCGTGTTACACGGCCTGTTCCGAGTCAGGTGTTTCACGCAGGACGACGCCCACATCTTCTGCCTGCCCGAACAGGTGGAGGAAGAGGTTGTCGGCGTCATCGACCTCATCCTACGCATGTACCGCACATTCGGTTTCGACAGGGTGCACCTGGAGCTCTCCACGCGTCCGGAGAAATCCATGGGGACCGACGAGATGTGGAACACGGCGGAGAGCGCTTTGGCCGGCGCTCTGGACCGCGCCGGACTGAATTACACTCTGAACCCGGGCGACGGAGCCTTCTACGGTCCGAAGATCGACTTCCACATCGAGGACGTCATGGGCCGCACCTGGCAGTGTGCCACCTGCCAGCTCGACTTCACTATGCCTGAGCGGCTCGATCTGGAGTACGTAGGGGAGGACAACCAGAAGCACCGTCCCGTGATGTTGCACCGCGTGGTGTACGGGAGCCTTGAGCGTTTCTTGGGCATCCTGATAGAGCACTACGGCGGAGCTTTTCCGGCCTGGTTGGCGCCCGTGCAGGTGGCGGTGGTGCCCGTGGCAGACCGCCACGCGAAGTACGGCGACGAGGTCGGGACCGCGTTGAAGAAGGCTGGTCTTCGAGTCGAGGTGGACCTTCGTTCTGAGTCGGTATCGAAGAAGATCCGCGACGGCGAGGTCACCAAGGTGCCGTTCATGCTGGTTGTGGGTGATCGAGAGATAGAGCAGGGCAGCGTGACGCTCCGCGTCCGTGGCAGTAAAGACATCCGTCCTTTGGAGCTTTCCGCGGCGGTCGCCGAGATCTCGGAGCACTGCCGGGTGCCCGAGGTACGCTCTTAGACTTGAGCATGAGGTGGGCGCCGACGCTTGAGGTCGGCTTTGTCTTAGGCTATACTCCCTGGTTGCATAAAGAGGAAGCCACCCTTCCCACCTCGCGCCTCGGTGGTGCGTTGGTCAGGCCATATCAGGTGTTGTGCGGTCTTTCGCCGCACGGCCGCATTCGGGAGCGGTGGACATGCCGCTTTTTGCATTTGTAGGGATGATCTCTAACCGGTAGCACCGGGGGAGGTGCAGGGCAACATAGCCGATATCGTTCGCATCAATGAGAAGATCCGCGCAGACTCGGTCCGCCTGATTGGACCGGACGGCGAGCAGGTGGGGATCGTGGGGGTTCCGGAGGCGCTCAGCTACGCCGACAAACTCAACCTCGACCTCGTCGAAGTAGCTCCGATGGCGAGTCCGCCCGTCTGCAAGGTGATGGATTACGGCAAGTACAAGTACGAGCAGGAACAGAAAGCCAAGGAAGCGCGCAAACGGCAGACGACGATCAGCATCAAAGAGATCAAGCTGCGCCCGAAGATCGACGATCACGACTTCGACACGAAGAAGGGTCACGTTGAACGCTTTCTCAGGAAGGGAGACAAGGTCAAGCTGACCATCATGTTCCGCGGCAGGGAACTGGTCCATCCCCACCTAGGGGAGAGGCTGCTCCGGAGGATGGCGGAGGATCTCGCGGAGATAGGCGAGATAGAGTCCGAACCCAATCTTGACGGTAGGAACATGGTGATGATGATGGCGCCCCGGCGGAGCTGATCCGCAGAAGGTCGGCGACTACAGTGGCAGGGCTTTGTCGAACCCGGTAGGTCCGAACCGGCTCGCAGGTGGAAGAAGGGAATCAGAATGGCCAAGAACAAGACCCACAAAGGCGCGAAGAAGCGCGTGCGGGTGACCGGGACGGGTAAGCTCATGCATCGCCGCGCCTTCGCCGGCCACCTTCTCACCAAGAAGTCCGCCAATCGCAAGCGCAAGCTGCGCAAAGCCCTGAGGGTCAGCGCGGCGGACACCGGTCGGCTCCGTGATCTTCTGGGACGCTAGGAGGATTGAGACATGCCTAGAGTGAAGAGGAGCACCAACGCCCTGAAGAAGCGCCGCAAGGTCCTGGACGAGGCGAGCGGCTATTGGGGTCTCAAGAGTTCGTCATACAAGAGGGCGAAAGAGCAGCTCATCAAGTCGGGCACCTATGCCTACCGCGACCGCAGGGTGCGGAAACGTGACTTCCGGCGCCTGTGGATCACCCGGATCAACGCCGGTGCGCGGGAGCACGGCATGAGCTATAACCAGCTCATACACGGCCTGAGGGTGGCGCAGATCAACGTAGATCGCAAGATCCTGGCCGACCTGGCCGTACGAGAGCCGGAGGTGTTCGCGCAGATGGCGGCTCGGGCCAAGGAAGCCCTAGGGGCGGGGGCGGGCTAGCCTCGCCTCGGCCGTCTTCGGACGGAGAACACGCCGTGATCCGCGACATCGCAGGGCGGCAGAACCACAGCGTCAAACTGGCGCGCAAGTTGCAGAAGAAGAAGCATCGGCGCGAGCGCGGCCTCTTGCTGGCGGAGGGGATGGATCTGCTTCGAGCCGCCGTCGATGCCGACGGCGACATACATGATGTGCTGGTTCGACGGGATCTGCTCGAGGAGTTACCGCGGTCCTTATTGAAGGAGGCAGAAGGCGCCTCAACGACTGCGGCCGACGTGGGAGTGTGCGACGCAGAGACCTTGGAGTACGCAAGTTCTCTAGGCGGCGGAGTCGACGTGGTTTTCACGTGTCGGGTGCCGGCTTGGAGCCTCGGAGATGTCTCGCTCGGCGAGACCTGGGCGGTCTTCGTGGACGGAGCGGGGGATCCGGGGAACGTGGGGACTGTGATCCGTAGTGCCGTAGCGTTCGGGGGAGGCGCCGTCATCTGTTCGCCGGGCACGGCCGACCCGTTCAGTCCCAAGGCCATGCGGGCCGGCATGGGTGCACAGTTCGTCCTGCCGGTGGTCGTTGAAGTGTCGCCGGGCGATCTGTGGGCTCGGCTTAGAACGCTGAAGGAACAGGGTGAGCCGGTGCCCGAGGTGTGGGTGGCAGACCCACACGGAGGGGTTGACGTGAGGTCGGTCGCATGGCCCGCGGGAGTCATCGTCGTCCTCGGCGAGGAACGGAGCGGTCCCGGAGCAGACTGGTCCCAAGCCGAGAGGGTGACTATCCCTCAGGTCGGGTTCGATTCGCTGAACGTGGCCATGGCCGGGACCATCCTTGCATATGAGTTGGGCCGGGGCAGGGCGGCGTGGCCTGATGGAAAATAGGGTCGCCGTCCGTTAGGATTGACTGCTTGTAAGGAGGAGCCATCACAGCGAACGATCCGATCCTAGACCTGACGACCCGCGACGACCTGCGGAGCATCTACTCCGGAGGCCTGGGGGCTATCGCCGCTGCACGCGACCTGAACGAGTTGGAGGCTGCGCGCGTTCGGTTCCTTGGGCGCAAAGCTGAGTTGGTGCTGCTGCTGCGGACCATATCCGAGTTGCCTGTTGAAGAGCGTCCCGAGGTGGGCAGGGTCGGGAACCTCGTCCGCAAGGCGTTGGAGGGTGCGCTCGAGACGCGCCGGGGCGAGCTGGAGGACCAAGAACTGGCGCAGGGTCTCTCGACCGACCAGATCGACGTCAGTCTGCCCGGTCGGCGTTCGCCGGTGGGGCATCTGCATCTGGTGGCGCAGACTCAGCGCGAGATCGAGGATATATTCATCGGCATGGGCTACGAGGTGGTCACGGGTCCCGAGGTGGAGACCGAGTACTACAATTTCGAGGCCCTCAATACACCGGCGGACCATCCGGCTCGCTCGCTGCACGACACCTTCTTCGTGAGAGAGGGGGTAGTGCTCCGGACGCAGACCTCGCCGGTGCAGGTGCGGTCGATGGAGAAGCAGCGCCCTCCCGTGTACGTGATAGCTCCGGGCAAGACCTACCGGCGTGACTCGGACGCGACCCACACTCCCATGTTCCACCAGGTGGAGGGTCTGGTCGTCGACGAGGGCATCACTCTGGCTCACCTCAAAGGCACATTGGAGACATTCGCGCGGGCCATGTTCGGTGCCGACCGCAAGGTCCGCCTCCGACCGCATTTTTTCCCGTTCACGGAGCCGTCGGTGGAGGTCGACGTGTCTTGTATGGTGTGTGACGGGGCGGGTTGCCGTCTCTGCAAGAGAAGCGGATGGCTTGAGATCCTGGGCGCCGGCATGGTCGATCCCAATGTTTTCGGCTTCGTTGATTACGATCCCGAGATCTACACAGGGTTTGCCTTCGGTGTGGGCATCGAACGGGTGGCGATGCTGAAACACGGGGTCAACGATCTGCGGCTCTTCTTTGAGAACGACCTGCGCTTTCTGCGCCAATTCTGACCGGAGGCCTACGTGAAAGCGCCGCTGTCCTGGCTTAGGGAATACGTGCGTATCGATATGGGGGTGGAGGAGCTCGCCTCTCGGCTTGCGCTCACCGGCACTGAAGTGGAGCGGGTGAGCGACGTAGGCGTCCCTGGGGATGAAGAGAACCTGAAGCGTTTCGTCGTCGGCAAGATAGTGGAGTGCGAACGCCATCCAGACGCGGACAAGCTGTCGGTGTGCACCGTGGACATAGGGGAAGAGGAGCCACGCATCATCGTGTGTGGCGCTCCCAACGTAGCGACCGGTCAGACGGTGGCCGTGGTTCTCCCAGGCGGGATCATGCCCGACGGCACCCGCATCAGGGACGCCAAACTGCGCGGCGTGCCGTCCGCAGGGATGATCTTGTCGGAGGCCGAGCTCGGACTTGCCGCCAAAAGTCCCGGCACTATGGAATTGCCGGAGGACTGGACCGCAGGGGAGTTGCTTATCGACCGTTTCGCGATATCGGACAAAGTGTTGGAAGTGGAGGTCACTCCCAACCGTCCGGACTGTCTTTCGATACGGGGACTCGCGCGGGAGATCGCCGCCGTCACGGGGGTGCCTTTCGACGAGGAGATGGTCTTTCCGTATCCCGTGGACGCACGTTCAGTCGAGGAGGACATCGCGATCGAGGTCCGCGATCCCGACCTATGCCCTAGGTATGCGGGGCGGGTGATCCGGGGAGTCACTACCGCGGAATCACCCCTCTGGATGAAGGCCTGCATCAGTCACGCGGGAATGCGTCCCGTCAGCAACGTGGTGGATGTGACCAACTACGTTCTGTGGAGCCTGGGCCAACCGCTCCACGCCTTCGACCTGCATACCATCCGGGGTGGGCGCATCATCGTGCGGCGCGCCTACCCAGGAGAGGAACTGACCACCCTGGATAACGAACACAGAGTGCTGACCGATGACATGCTCGTCATCGCCGACGCGGAGCGCGCTTCGGTGATAGCCGGGGTCATGGGGGGTCTCGACAGCGAGATCACCGAGCACACAACGGATATCCTCCTGGAGGGGGCCATCTTCTCGGGTCCGTCCATCATGCGGACTGAAGGAGCCTTAGGCCTGCGCTCGGAGGCGTCCACCCGCTACGAGAAGGGCCTCGATCCTGAGATGGTCCCGCCGGCTCTGGACATGGCATGTAGACTGTTCGTGGAGCTGTGCGGAGGCACGGTCTCGTCGGGTACCGTTGATGTGCGCACCAAACCGCCGTCTCGTCGGAGAACGAGATTGCGTCCCTCGCGTGTCGCGCAGGTCTTGGGTGTCGAGATCCTAAGGAGCGAGATCGTCGAGATCCTGAGCCGTCTTGGTTGCTCGGTGGACGATGATGGGGAGTCCTTGACGGTGCTGGCACCCAGCTATCGAGGCGATCTTGAGCGGGAGATAGATCTCATAGAGGAGATCTGTCGCGTTCATGGGCTCGAACAGATACCTCCGGCGCTGCCCGCACGGCGGTCGGGGCGGGGAGGCCTCACGGAGACACAAGCGCGGCTCCGCCTGATCGAGGATCAGCTTATGGGGGCCGGCCTCTCGCAGGTGATCACTTACAGCTTCAGGGATGAGAAGTGGCCGGACAGGTTGAGGTTGGAGCCTGGGGATCCTCGTCGGACCGGGGTACGGATCGCCAATCCACTGAGCGCCGACCAGTCGGTCATGCGTACATCGCTTCTACCGGGGCTGTTGGCCACCGCTGAGAGCAACGTCGCCGTCCGCGAGGAGAGGGTCCACATCTTCGAGTTGGGCCGCGTTTATCAGCCGTCTGAGAGCGTCCTGCCGGACGAGAAGACCTTCGCGGCCATCTTGGTCACGGGCGAGTGGGAGGGGGATTCCTGGCTGCGGTCCGAGTCTGTCGTGGATTACTATCTTATAAAGGGCATCGTGGAGAGGATATGCAAGGTGCTCCATTGTAGGCTCGACTACCAACCCGCCTGGGAGCCCTTCCTGCACCCAGGGAGAAGCGCGGTCGTGTGTGCCGCCGACGGGCGCCGGGTCGGGTGGCTGGGTGAGATCCATCCCTTGGTCCTCCAGGAGTACGATCTCCGGGCGCCGGCAGTCGCCGCCGAGGTCGATGTGTCCGTGCTCCTCGAAGTCTCTTCCGGGACCGGGTCATTCAAGGATCTGCTCGCGTATCCCGTGGTGGAGCAGGACCTGGCCCTTGTAGTGGACAAGTCTGTGCCTGCAGCCGCCGTTATGGCTTGTCTACAGCGGGCCGGCGGCGCTCTGCTGGAGGACGTTGCGGTCTTCGACCTCTACGAGGGTGACCAGGTTCCCGTCGGCAGGAAGAGCCTCGCGCTGCGGCTCAGTTTCAGGGCCCCCGATCGCACTCTTAGCGACGCCGAGGTCAACGAGCTTCGCCAAGTGATGGTCCGTAAGGTAGAAGAGGAGCTGGGGGGCAGGCTCAGGGCCTGAGCGGACCGGCGCATACGCCGCGGGACCGTGCGGAGGACGGAGGCGTCCGGTTGCCGGCTTGTATGGTCTTGCAGCGTGCTGTATAGTCATGCAACCACCAACCCAAGGCGGCTGCGTGACGCAGACGGCCGTCTGCTACCGAGAGGTGCGAAAGTGATCACGGCCGGCATTGTAGGGGCGACTGGATACACGGGGGCGGTCCTCACCGACATCCTGGCGGAGCATCCGGACGTGCGTCTGGGCGCTTTGACCTCTAGGTCGTACGCAGGCCGGACGGTCACGGATGTATTCCCGCGCCTGCGCGTCGACGGCGGATATACGGAGTATTCGGACGAGAAGATGGCCGGATCCGACGTTGTCTTCGTCTGCTATCCGCATGCCCAGTCTCATCCTGTGGTCGCAAGGCTGATCGCTCAGGGATGCAGGGTGGTAGACCTGAGTGCGGATTTCCGGCTCAAGGACCCGACGGCCTATCTGACGTGGTACGGCTTCGAACATCCCCGGTCGGATCTGGTAGCCGAGGCGGTGTACGGATTGCCGGAGGCATACCGGGAACAGATCCGGACGGCGCGGCTGGTCGCGAACCCCGGCTGCTACCCGACATCGATGCTTCTGGGCCTTCTGCCGGCCGCAGGGGACCTGGATGGCGGTCCCGTGATCGTTGACTCCAAATCGGGAGTCTCCGGAGCAGGGCGTACGCCTTCCGACAAGACTCATTTCTGCAACGTCACGGGGGACTTCCGGGCGTACAGCGAGGTAGGGCATCGGCATACCTCGGAGATGGTGCAGGAGCTGAGTTCGGCCGTCGGCATGCAGATGTCTGTCTCGTTCACGCCACACCTTCTGCCGGTGGATAGGGGCATCCTCGGCACTCTGTACTTCAAACCCAAAGGCGGTCCACTGGGCACCGACGCCTGGCTGGATAAGTACCGTTCTTTCTATGAGGATGAGCCTTTCGTGGAGGTCTGTGCCCATGCGCCTGCGTTGTCGGAGGTGGACGGGACCAACTACTGCCGGATGACGGTCCGGGAAGATGCCGCGACCGGGTTGGTCAAGGTATTCAGCGTCATCGACAACCTTGTGAAGGGCGCTTCCGGACAGGCCGTCCAGAACATGAACATCATGTTCGGCTTTCCGGAGGATGCCGGGCTGGCGAGGTCGGTATGAGCGTTCATGTCGGAGGGTGCGCTCATCCCGTGGTGGTCGCGCCCCTTACATCTCGGTTCTTCTCGTTGCCGGCGGGAGTGCGCTTGGTGGAACCGGAAGGCGGCTCTCCCGGCGCGACGCACCCGGCCGGGTTCCTCGCGGCAGGTGTCGTGGCCGGCTTGAAGGAGAGCGGCCGGCCGGATATGGGGGTGCTTGCCGTGGCGCCGCAGTCGCGAGAGCAGTCGGCGTCGGCGGCGGTGTTCACGACGAATGCGTTCGCCGCTGCTCCTATCGTCCTCGACCGGGCGGTGTGCGATCTGGGCGGCTTGGTGGCCGTGGTGATGAACAGCGGCAACGCCAACGCGTGCACCGGCTCCAGCGGGCTGGCGGCGGCGGCCGCCATGCAATCCGCATGCGCTCAGGCGCTCGGTATAGGCTCGGACAAGGTGGCCGTGGGCTCGACGGGGGTCATCGGCAGGCAGGCCGACGCCCCGGTCATGGCGGCGGGGGCAGGGAAGGCCGCCGAGGCCGTAAGGTCGGACGGGGGTCCCGACTTCAACCAGGCCATAATGACCACCGACCGCTTCCCAAAGATCTGCGCGGTGGACGTCGACATCCCGGGGGGCACCGTCAGGCTGGGTGTCTGTGGCAAAGGGGCGGGTATGATCGCACCGGCTATGGCGACCATGCTGTGCGTGGTAACCACCGACGCCGTTCTGACCGCGACCGAGATGGGGCCGATGCTCGACGCGGCGGTGGGCGGTTCGTTGAATCGCGTCACGGTCGACGGCGAGATGAGCACCAACGACGCGGTGGTGTTCCTGGCGAGCGGTGCTTCCGGCGTGCGGCCCGACGAAACAGGTCTTGCGAGAATCAGTGAGGCTCTTGAAGCCATGCTTCTACGAGTGGCCCTCATGATGGTCGCAGACGGCGAGGGCGCCACCAAGGTCATGCGGCTGAAGGTCCAGGGCGCCGATACCGAGAAGACCGCGGATGCTGTGGCCCGGGCCATCGGCGACTCACCGCTGGTGAAGACGGCCATGAACGGAGCCGACGCGAACTGGGGACGGATCATGAGCGCCGCCGGGGCCGCCCTGGCCGGGCGCTCAGTCCCTGAAACGGCTCTCTGGCTATGCGGGGTCAAGGTGGTGGAAAAGGCAACGGCCTGCGCTCTCCGGCCGGCCGACGTCGGTAGATTAGCCGCGGGCATGAAGGGACCCGAGATAGACATCCTCCTCGATCTAGGGTCGGGTGACTGCTCCACCGAGATCTATTTCGCCGACCTTGGACATGAATACATCACTGTGAACGCCGAATACCATACGTGAGGACGGCCATGCGCGAGATCTATCGAAAACGAGTGGAAATGCTCCTCGAATCCCTCCCGTACATCCGCATGTTCAGCGGCAGCACGATGGTGATCAAGTACGGGGGCGCGGCCATGAGCTCCGCCGATCTCAAGGAGGAGTTCGCCACCGACATCGCCCTGCTGCGGTACGTGGGCATCAGACCCATCATCGTGCACGGCGGCGGAAACGAGATCAGCAGCTACATGAAGCGGCTTGATCTGCCGGTGACGTTCATGGAGGGTCTCAGGGTCACCGACGCCGCCACCATGGAAGTGGCGAAGATGGTCCTCGTGGGCAAGGTCAACAAGGAGATCGTCGGCCTGATCAACAGCAAAGGGGCGCCCGCCGTGGGTCTCTGCGGCGATGACGGCCTGCTCCTAAGAGCCCGACCGCTGCTCAAGAAGGGCCAAGACGGCTGCGTCCTGGATCTTGGGCTGGTCGGGGAGGTTGCTGAGGTCAACGTCGAGTTGATGGCGCTCTTGGAGGCCGACTACGTGCCGGTGGTGGCTTCGGTGGGGGTCGGAGATGATGGGCGGAGCTACAACATCAACGCCGACACCGTGGCCGGGGCGTTGGCGGCCGCCCTCACGGCGGAGAAGGTCATATTCCTGACGGATGTCATCGGTCTTCTCGGCGATCTAGGAGACGACTCGTCTTTGATCTCGGAGTGTACGACCGAGGAAGTGGTGCGGTTGATGGAGGCAGGGAAGGTCTCGAAAGGCATGATTCCCAAGCTTGAGGCCGTGCTTATGAGTTTGAAGGCAGGGGTCCGGGCCGCCCATGTCATCGATGGCCGGATAGCCCACTCTGTGCTTCTGGAGATCTTGACCGACGACGCCGGTTTGGGCACCAAGATCGTCCCGGATCCCGACTCGACTCAGGCTTAGGAGGTGAAGTGTGAGCATCAGACACTTCTTGAGAGTGCCCGATCTGAACAAGACCGACATGGAAGGACTGCTGAGCCGTACTGAGGAGTGGAAGCGCCGGACTCGTAGCGACCTATTGCAGGGTAAGACGGTGGCTCTCATCTTCGGCAAGCCGTCTACTAGGACTCGGGTCTCGTTCAGCGTGGGTGTTCACCAGTTGGGCGCGATGCCTCTCTATCTGTCCGAGCAGGAGCTGCAGATGCGCAAGTCGGAGAGCGTTGAAGACACGGCCCGCGTGCTGTCGAGATACGTGGATGGCATCGTGATCAGGACTTTCGCGCAGAAGGATGTGGAAGACCTTGCTGCGAACGCCACGGTCCCGGTGATCAACGCCCTCACCGACGACGACCATCCTTGCCAGGCCCTGGCCGATGTCTTCACGTTGCGCGAGCGCTTCGGCGACACCTCAGGACGCAAGATCGTGTACTTAGGGGACGGCAACAACGTGGCGGCGTCGCTGGCCGAGGCAGGAGCCCTGGTGGGCATGGACGTGTGTCTGAGTCTGCCCGAGGGATGCGATCTGCCGCTGGGCAGGATGACGGCGATTAAGGCCTTGGCGGATGCTGAGGGCACAAGGTTCTGGGTGGAACGGGATCCGGAAGCTGCCGTGAGCGGCGCGTCGGCCCTTTACACCGATGTGTGGATCAGCATGGGCCAGCACCAGGACGCCGGCAAGGTGTCTTCTTTGAGGCCCTATCAACTCAATGCGGCGCTGCTCGCCAAGGCGCGTCCTGACGCAGTCGCACTACATTGCCTGCCGGCGCATAGGGGGGAAGAGATCACGGACGAGGTCATGGACGGCCCTCGATCCGCCGTGTTCGACCAAGCCGAGAACCGACTCCACGTGCAGAAGGCGCTGATGGCGCACCTGATCGGGGGAGAACCTCTGTGAACAAGAGGCAGCGACAACACCTGATCCGACGCATCATGCGTGATCGGCCCGTCACCAGCCAACGCGAACTGGTGGAGGAGCTGGCGGCGGCCGGGTGTCTGGTGACACAGGCTACCATCAGCCGTGACCTTCGTGAGATCGGTCTGCAGAAGGCGCGCGACGGGACCGGCCGGGTCAGATACAGTCTCGTCCCCTCTGCCGAAGAACGCCCGGACCCATCGGCGGCCTGCGGGAGGATGCTCAAGGACTTCGGCCGCGGCCTGGAGGTAGCGCAGAATCTCGTGGTCCTACGCTGCGACCCAGGGGCGGCCCCGGGGCTTGGACGGGTGATAGACGAACTCGATCACGAGTTGGTGCTCGGCTGTGTGGCGGGAGACGATACGGTCATCGTGGTGTGTAGGAGCAAGGAATCCGCAGAGGCCCTCTGTTCGTACCTCACAGGACTAGGAGGATGAATCAGATGACGGTAGAGAAGTGCGTCCTCGCCTATTCCGGTGGTCTGGACACGTCGGCGCTGGTGCCCTACATCAAGGAGAAGTATGGGTACGAGGTTATCGCTGCGCTCGTCGACGTTGGTAGGATGCAGGACCTCGAGACGTTGCGGAAGCGCGCGCTCATCGCGGGTGCCGTCGATTCGGTGGTCGTCGATGCGAAAGAGGAGTTCCTGCGCGACTTCGCCTTCCCGGCCCTGCAGGCGAACGCACTTTACGAGGGCAAGTATCCTCTACACTCAGCGCTGTCTCGTCCTTTGATCGCCAAGAAGATGGTGGATCTTGCGCGTGAACGGGGCGCGGCTTTCATCGCGCACGGCTGCACGGCCAAGGGCAACGATCAGGTGCGGATCGACGTATCGGCGCGCTGTCTGGACCCGTCTATCACGGTACTGGGGCCGGCGCGGGAGTGGAACATGACCCGTCCTCAGTTGATGGATTATCTGACCGCTCGGGGTATTGATCTGCCCCTGGCGAAAGAGAACCCCTACTCCATCGACGAGAACCTCTGGGGCCGGGCCGTAGAGTGCGGAGAGCTGGAGGATCCGTGGAAGGCGGCGCCGGCCGGGGCCTTCGCTTTCACCGTGGATCCGAGGGACGCGCCTGACGACGGAGTGGAAGTGGTGGTGGGCTTCGAATCGGGGATCCCGGTCTCGTTGGACGGCGAAGAGATGGCTGCGGTGGAGCTGGTCGAGACACTGGACACCATCGGCGGCTCGCATGGCTTCGGTCGTGTCGACATGGTCGAGAACCGGCTCGTGGGCATCAAGAGCCGTGAGGTGTACGAGGTCGCAGGCTCGCTGGCCCTTGTCATGGCCCACCGGGAGATAGAGGACCTGACGTTGACTAGAGAGCTCCAACATTTCAAGCCGATCGTGGACCAGCGTCTGACCGACCTGATCTACGAAGGACTGTGGTTCAGCCCGCTCGCCGCCGCTCTGCGGGCCTTCATAGTGGAGACTCAGGAGTATGTCACCGGCGAGGTCAGGCTGAGCTACTTCAAAGGTCACTGCAGGCCGGTAGGCAGACGGTCCCCCGAGTCACTGTACGTGAGCTCGTTGGCTACCTATGACTCGGGCGATACGTTCAGCCATGAATCTGCGAAGGGTTTTGTCCAGTTGTGGGGCCTGCCGGTCGAAGTCTGGGCGCGCAAACGCCGGGGTCTCCTTTGAGCGACCAAGCGGTGACAGGGGGGATCGACAGGCCTTGGGGCGGACGCTTCGAGTCCGAGCAGGATCCACTGTTCGAGCGGCTGCATGCCTCTATCCCGTTCGATAACGTGCTCGCCCCCTTCGACATCGTCGGATCGCGGGCGCATGTGCGCATGCTGGCCGACATAGGGGTCCTTTCCGACGATGAGCGCGACCAGATCCTCACCGGGTTGGCGCAGATAGCGCGGGAGGTGCAGACGGGAGTCTTCGTCTGGACCCTCGCGGATGAGGATGTCCACATGGCCATCGAGCGACGCTTGATCGAGATCGTCGGTTCGGTGGGGGGCAAGATGCATACCGGGAGGAGCCGAAACGACCAGGTGATCCTTGATCTGCACCTGTACCTGCGGGATGCCGTGGCGGGTCATCAGAAGCGCGTCGGCCGGCTCATGGGAACCCTCCTGAACAAGGCCGAGGACGGCAAGAACATGGTCATGCCCGGTTATACGCATATGCAGAGGGCGCAACCGGTACTTCTCGCCCACCACCTGCTCGCCTATTTCTTCGCTCTGGAGCGGGATTGGCAGCGACTGCAGGAATGGACCGGATGCTCGTGGATGCCGCTCGGCGCCGGCGCTCTGGCCGGAGTCAACTATCCTCTCGATAGGGAGTCGGTGGCGGCCGAGCTCGGATTCGACCGTGTGGCACCCAACGCGATGGACGCCGTGGCCGCCCGCGATGCCGCATTCAGTTATCTCTCCATCACGACGAACTGCGCCCTGACGCTCTCCCGTCTCGCCGGCGAGATGGTGCTCTGGAGCACTCAGGAGTACGGACTGGCCTCGCTGCCGGAATCTTGGACGTCGGGCTCGAGCATCATGCCTCAGAAGCGTAATCCCGATGGCGCGGAGCTGGTTCGTGCCAAAGCGGCCGGCTTCCTCGCCCGTCTGCAGGGGTTGGGCGCAGTACTCAAGGGCCTGCCTCTTGCTTACAACAGCGACCTGCAGGAAGACAAGCCGTACGTATTCGCCTGCAAGGAGGATTTCGACCTGTGCTTGGAGGCCATGACGGCTATGGTCGGAGGTCTGGTCTTCGACGCCGAGAGAGCGCGCGTGGCGGCCGAGGGCGGCTATGCACAGGCGACCGACGTGGCGGATTACCTGGCCGGCAAGGGTCTCCCCTTCCGCGAAGCCCATCGGACGGCCGGCCGGCTGGTCGGCATCCTCGCCCGCGACGGAAGACCCTTGTCGTCGGTCTCTATCGAGGAACTCCGGCAGCTCAGCCCGCTGTTCGCCGAGGACTACTACTCCGTGGTCGACCTGGACCGCGTCGTGGCCGCGAAGGTGTCCCCCGGGGGCACGGCGCCGCAGCGGGTGGCCGAGCAGCTGGCTTTGGCGCGAGAGCGCCTGGATCACGTGGCGGCGGAGACCGGCTTCTAGGCGGGCTGAGAGCGGGTGGTCGGTGGCCGAGGCCTGCGCCGCTGCTAACATGACGACATGGATGACCGTCTGGAAGCCCGATACGCGAAGGATGAGATGCCTCCCGGACTCGTCTTGGACCCGAGCTTCTTCGCGCGGCCCTCTGACGAAGTGGGGCGGGATCTGGTCGGCAAGGTGTTGTGGAGGGCCGGCCTGGGAGGGGGACGGTTGACCGAGGTGGAGGCCTACCTTCCCAATGGAGACCCCGCCTGCCATGCCTCCGGCGGGAGAACCCCGCGCAACGCTTCCATGTTCGGACCCCCGGGATGCATCTACGTCTACCGGAGCTATGGGGTGCACGTGCTCCTGAACCTGGTATGTGATGCGGTAGGGCTGGGATCCGCAGTGCTCATCCGCTCATTCGAACCCTTGAACGATACGAGACTGTTGAGATGGAATCGTGGGATCGCCGAGGACGGCGATCCCAGAGCCGTCTCTTGTGGACCGGGACGAGTAGGACAGGCCCTTGGGCTCCGTTTGGACCTCGACGGCCTCCTCCTGGGCGGCGCATCGGGGCTGTATGTCATTGACGACGGGGCTCGTCCAGAGATCGGGGCGACTACACGGGTAGGTATCTCCCGGGGGGAGGAGCTGCTCCTCCGGTACTTCATGCAGGGCAGCAGATTCGTAAGTCGCGCTCCGCGCGCTATTTGAGGGGCTTTCGATGAGACTTCGCGATATCTACGAGACCGTATACAGAGTCGGCATCGCCGCCGATCCCCGAGGTGAGGACGGCGTGGCCCGGGTTCTGGCGCGGACGCCACCGTCGACGAACTGCTGGATATGCTCAAGTCCATGACCGGGGGTATGTCCGGGCCGGTCGAGGCCTTGGGCAGACTCGCCACGTCCGTCATAGCGTGCTCGGGCTTCACGCGCGTGAGCCGCGCATAGCACTCATGGTATGCTCCCGCGCGGGAGGTGGCTGATGGACAGGTCTGAGTCGCTCGACGGTGTGCCGGTGGAAGTAAGAGAAGAATATGCGGAACTCCTCATGGGGAGCGTCGACGTGCTCCCAGAGGGAGAGCTCCTGCGGCAGCTTCTGCGGGCCCGTTCCGAGAATCGTCCGCTACGGGTGAAGCTGGGCGTGGACCCCACCACCCCGGATCTGCATTTGGGACACACGGTAGTGCTGCGCAAACTGGCGCAATTCCAGAAGTACGGTCACACTGTGGTCCTCATAATCGGGGACTA
The DNA here is from genome assembly GCA_012523095.1 of Actinomycetota bacterium. GTDB lineage: Bacteria > Actinomycetota > Thermoleophilia > RBG-16-64-13 > RBG-16-64-13 > RBG-16-64-13. The sequence continues at coordinate 76,942 of JAAYJE010000114.1, forward strand.
CACGGGCAAGGTAGGCGACCCTTCGGGACGCTCGAAGACGCGGCCCCAGTTGCCCGACGAGGTCCTCGCGGCCAACGCCAAGACGTACCGCGAGCAGGCGGCCAAGATCCTTGATATGGACAAGGTGGAGCTGACCTACAACGGTGACTGGCTCGGCCCGCTGCGGATGGACGAGGTGCTGCGGCTGACGGCCACCGTCACCGTAGCCCGGATGCTCGAGAGAGACGATTTTTCCCGGCGGTACCTCGCGAACGAGCCGGTGTCCATGCTGGAGTTCATGTACCCGCTTCTGCAGGGTTACGACAGCGTGGCCGTGCGGGCGGACATCGAACTGGGGGGCACGGACCAGAAGTTCAATCTGCTCATGGGGCGTACCATCATGGAGGCCTACGGTCTGCCTCCGCAGAGCATCCTCACGGTGCCGCTCCTCGTCGGTACCGACGGCGAGCAGAAGATGTCGAAGTCGTACGGCAACTACATCGGGGTGACCGATGAGCCTGAGGACATGTTCGGCAAGGTGATGTCCATCCCCGACTCGCTCATGGTCACATACTGGAGTCTGCTCACGGGTGCAGGGACGCGGGAGGTCGAGAGCCTTGAGAAGGGCCTGGCGGACGGCTCTTATCATCCGGCAGAGGCCAAGAGAGACCTCGCTCAGCGATTGGTCGCACTCTACCACTCTGATGCCGCGGCCGTCGCGGCCCGGTCTCATTTCGACCGCGTCTTCAAGGAGAAAGATAGACCGGTCGAGATCCCGGAGGCTCCCCTCCCTGAGGAGGCGGTGCAGAACGGGCTGGTGTGGTTGCCGCGTCTGCTCACCAGCCTGGGACTCGCTCCTTCTAACGGGGAAGCGCGGCGGCTCATCCAGCAAGGAGGAGTCCGGGTGGATGACGCCGTCGTGCAGGATCCTGCAACCGAGATGGAGGCCGACAGCCTCCGCGGGACGGTGATCCAGGTGGGCAAGCGCAGGTTCCTGCGCGTCGTCTAGCCGGTCGGTCACCGCTCCCTGGTCCAGAGCCACCTCCAACCTACAACCAAAGTCCTAGGGTCAAAATGGACACGGCCTGTAGGATCTTGCATTGTCCGGGAGATCAGGAGGGAGGTCGTGAGTGAACACTGGTTTGAGACAGCACGAGTGGGCGCCGTCCGGCGCGCTGGGACGTGGCGGCCGCTGGCGAGGCAGTATCGGCGCCGCAGTGATCGGGGTATCCGCGTTCGTACTTATGATTTCGGCGGCATGTGGGGAGGATCCGGCCGCGGATAATCCCGGCGAGGCGCCCTTCGTCTTGGATCCCCCCCTCACTTCAGCAGCCACAGCCCCGGTTGATGCGGGGTCGGCTGCACCCGTGTTCGCTGAGTTGGCCCAAGCTGCAGCTCCGATGACGGTGTATGGTCTCGCCGAACTCCCCAAGGGCGCGACCGTCCCCGCGGAATGGTGGCCGATCGTAGATGTAGAGACGCCTTCCGAGTACACGGGGCCGCCGACGGCGAACCCTCGTGTCATCGTTGGTCAGGAAGACGACGCCCAGGTTCAGCTGGTCGTCGAGTACCAAGGGGGGTGGGTCGGCTTCCTCCAGAACTTCCGAGGCGACCTAGGCGATGTGCAGGGCCAGGATGTCGGCGTCGTCGACGGCCACCCTGCCCGGCAGTATGAGGTCAACGGCGGCGTTCTGGTGCAGTGGAGAGACGAGGGACGTTGGTACGGATTGTTCGCGCGCGGTGTGGCGGCGGACGAGGTGATACGTTTGGCCCTCCAGATGCGGGCGATAGATCCGGCCGGTGGAGGATGAACGCGTGATATATCCGGCCGAAGCCATTGACGACGGTGTCTGCAGGGGCTAAAATGCTGTTCTCCTGATGAAACGACTGAACCTCCACAGCCTGAGCGACCGGGTGAGGACGCGCGGATAGGCAAGTGAAACAGCCGCCGCCCTCGAGCCGCCTGTGCTTGTGCCGGGGCGGCTCGTTCATTATGGAGAAGTGTTTGAGAGTCTGCTGATCTGGGAATATAGATGTACTGTGTAAGATGCGGGTTGACGCGCTTCTCACACGATGCTAACCTTCCCGGCCGCGCCTAAGAGCGCAGTGGTCTTTGAAAACTGAACAGCGTTGTCGGATCGGGCATTCACCGTCCGATCTGCCAGCAACGAATCTTCGAGGTCGTCGCCTTACAGGACGACGGTCCTCGGCCCCGTCACGCGACTGTATCTGCGGTCGCGAGACATACTTTTGAGAGCTAATCAGCTCTCCATCAAAGTTAGATCCGGGCCTCTTGGCCCGTATCGCAATACTTCGCGGAGAGTTTGATCCTGGCTCAGGACAAACGCTGGCGGCGTGCCTAACACATGCAAGTCGAGCGAGAAAGGGGCTTCGGCCCCGAGTAGAGCGGCGAACGGGTGAGTAGCACGTGGGTAACCTGCCTCAAGGACTGGGATAACTCCGGGAAACCGGGGCTAATACCGGACGATGTCGTCTGGCACAAGCCGGGCGACCAAAGGTAGCTTCGGCCTCTGCCTTGAGATGGGCCCGCGCCCTATCAGCTTGTTGGTGAGGTAACGGCTCACCAAGGCTACGACGGGTAGCTGGTCTGAGAGGATGATCAGCCACACTGGGACTGAGATACGGCCCAGACTCCTACGGGAGGCAGCAGTGGGGAA
>JAAYJE010000115.1 GCA_012523095.1 Actinomycetota bacterium
CGGGGTTCGTAGGCGGCGGCTATCCTATCTCGCGCCGCGGAGAGGTCTTCGGAAACTGTCTCGGATGCTTCTGACATCATGCCGGCTTTCTCTGGGTTTTCATGGGATCGTGGTGCCGGTGGTAGGAGCGGGTGTAGCGCCCGGTTCTGAGTCGGCGGTAGGAGCCGGGAGCGTGGTGGTCGTGGTCGAGCCGACTCCCACCTCGACCTCTCGGGTGATCATCTTCCAAGTGCTCATGAACTTGTCTTCGTGGATCACCGTTCCGTCCTTCGCGGTGACCGTGCGGAGCACATCTATCGACCTGCCCTCTTGGCCTGTTACTCTGATGCGCGTCACGCCCGGCTTGAGCCAGGAGGCCTTGATCTCCCACACGGCCCGTCGCGTCTTGTTGTAGAAGTCGCCCGTCGAATGATTCACTTTGCGTCCGTCGTCGGTCCCGTAGATGTCGAAAGTGGTCGTGATGCCGTCGGAGGCGCCACGGATCAGGATGTGGTGCTTGGTGTCGTTCAGAAAACGCATGTTCGGTCCGTTGGAGGTGGCCGTCGCGTCTCTGCCCTTGGGGTAATGATCGATATAGATGGAGTGGTTCTTGCGCTCCACTATCTTGAGTCCCGCGAAGAAAGCGGCATTGAAGAGGGTCGTCGATACCTGGCAGATGCCGCCTCCAAGGACGTCTTCCATCTCTCGATAGGCGATGCCGGGCGCCAACTGGTACCCACGCTCTGCGGTACGCGGCCCGATCTGCTTGATGAAGTCGTATTCCTCGCCGGGCGCGAGGATCACGTAACTCGTATATTCGGTCGCGATTCGCACGTTTGTTTGTCGCTCCGGCGTTCCTTCGTACTTGGTGGTGAAGGTGCTGAGCCTGGTTCTGATGCCCATGGCCTCTGCTTCCTTGGCCATCAGGTCGGGTTCCACCTCGATCATCACCGTCTTGGCCGTACGATCTGTGGTGGAGAGCGCCGCCGCCGTGAGGGCTCGGGCGGTGGCTTCGAAGTCGAGCGCTCTACCCATCTTGCCGAGCTCCACCCAGACCTTCCCGCCGCTGGTCTTGAATCTGGCGTCGACCGGTTCCACATCCACCTTCGCCGCCACCTCTTTGAGGAAGGGGCTCATCTTGTCGGCCGAGAGGAAGACGCCCAGCGTGGACACTCCGTCGTTATCGTCAGACACGAAGCCCATGTAGGCGCCTATCTGTTCAGGAGTCAGCTCCCATTGGTTGCCGTCGCCGCTCCTCAGCGTCACCGGACCGCCGACCATGGACCCCGCGTCTTCGACGGCTTGGCGGTGGTCCTCGACCACCAGCGTCGGCTCCTTGACCCTCATCGGGACGGTGATCTCGACCGGCCGGAAGGTGAGTAGCGCCGTCTTCAGCTGTTCGCGCAGGGTAGCCCGGTCCACCAATAGTCCCTTGCGGCCCTCCAAGAAGCGGGCGTCGTCGCCATCGACGGCGATGCCGGCATCCACCGGAGCGAGGTCGAGCTGTTGTGCCACTGCGTAGAGGACCCTGGCCATAAGGTTCCCGTCGTAGGCGCCCTGCAGCGCTACGTCTTCATCTGTGGATAACAGCTTGAGACGCCGGCCGAGGTTGGTCAGGAGATTGCCCTCGCGGGTGATGTCCATGGCGACGGAGACCGCAGTCTTCACATCAACCTTGAGTCCGACGTCGGCAGGAGTGATCGTCCACGTCTTGCTCCCGCTCTTGAGGGTCACCTCAGTGCCCCAGGCTTCCTTGACCGACTGCTCCACGCGGATGGCGGCCTCGTCGCGAGTGAGACCGGCGACGCTGCGTCCGGCGATGGTGATTCCGGCGTGCACCTTGTTGTTGTACACGGCGGAATCGATGAGTACGACAAGCAGGAACGCAACGACCAAACATCCGAGCACGAACAGGGCGCGGCGGCGCCAGATATGGCGCCCGCTTCTCTTGGTGATCTTCGGAATCCTCAAGAAGGCTGATACCCCCGGAATCGCGGATGTCACAAGATAACAGACAAGCCGCATATTGCGCATATCGGGCGATCGTCTCAATCGCCGCGCCGGAAATGAGGGTCTAGTTCTCCGGTTCGTCAAAGATGTCCGGCTGGCCTTCTGGGAACATCCTGGGGTAGGGCACCGGCAGCTTGTACAGCTTCGCTGCCGTACCGCCGAGGATGAGGTTGATATCGTCCTTGGGGTTCATCTCCGACACCTTGGCAAGCAACTGGGTGAGTGTCGACGACGAATCTAGCGATATTCCCTCTCAGGCGACTAGACCTCCATATTTCTATCCACTATCCCTGCTATGCAGGGGCCGGCTGTGATGTGACACGGTCTTGCGAACGGTTCTGGATACTTGCGTCGCAGCTCGTCGAGGTCGGTCTTCTCCACCTCTACGAGGAAGCCTGAGACCGCCATACCCACGGTGTTCTTCGAGGTGCAGTTGCGGGGCACGATGGTGTTTATCACCCCGCCTCTGTCGATCTCGCCGGGTACGATGGGGTCGTACTTGGCCCCGTGGTCCATGCCCACGGCTCCGGCTATGATCCGCTCGGTCACGTAAGCGCCGGCGAGCACGAGCCCTCGTTCGTTATATACGGACACCACGTCACCGTGTTCGATACCCCGGGCCGCCGCATCGGCGGGGTTCATCCACAGCGGGTGGTACTGGTAGCCGTCGGAGCCCCGGATCTTGCAGGTCTCGATCTCCCTGAACCAGGTGACGTCGTCGTGCTGGGAGTGCACCCCCCAGCGGGGGTGGTTGCTCATGACGAGCAGAGGGTACCTCTTGCTCCTTTCCGTCCCCAAGGTTTCCTGATGCGATTCACCTTCCGGTATCCAGTGCGGCACCGGCGGTCTCTCCAGATCGTCGGGGAAGTGCTCGGCAAGCCCGGTGGAGTAGAACTCCAGCCTGCCCGTGGGAGTGGAGAGAGGATGCGCCTCGGGATCTTCGTAGAACTCGATGAGCCCGGCCGGGATCTTCTCCCAATCGGGATCGGTGGGGATCACGTAGTAACCTTTCTCGTTGAGGTCCTCCCAGGAGATCTTGTCGGCCGATCCTGAGTTCTCATAGCCCGACAGGATGATCTCTTCCACCGTCATCCCGCCCGTGTACTCCTCCAGCAGGCCCAGGCGTTCGGCGATCTTGCAAACGACCTCATAGTCGCTTATCGACTCGCCCAGCGGCTCGATGCAGCGGGGTTGCGGGTAGAGCAGGTCGAGTTGCCCGCTGAACACATCGCTACCTATGTCGTCCTCCTCCAACTTCGTGTTGACAGGCAGGAGTAGATCCGCGAAAAGGGCGTCGTTCTCTATCCAGGGATGCTGGCACATGATGAACTCGATATCGGGGTGGCGCATGGCCCGGATGAAGTTGTTGCCGTCGTTCCAGCAGGTGATCCAGGAGGGGGAGTCGGTCCAGATCATGTGGATCTTCGATGCGCCCTCCGCCGGATATTTGTACTGGACGAACTGCTCCTCTTTCTCGCTGCGCACGCCGTACCGGTTGCCAAACCAGGTGCCTTCACCATCCAGGATAAGCTTTGGGACTAGGGTCTTGGGGATGACGGACTCACGACCGGACTCGGGCGGCCCGTCTCCTCGATAGGCCGCGTCCAGGCTGGTCCGCCACGCCGGCGCCGGGGCCGACATGTACTCGGGATCGAGATCCAGGGCCCACTCGATCATCTTGGCCTGGTTGCAGCCCGGCCGGCCGAGGCCCTGCATGGCCAAGCACAGCACCTGCAGTCGGGCGGGTTCGGTGGCGTAGGGGCCGCGGATGCCCGGGCCTCCGTTGCCGATGACAATGGTTGTTCGTTTGGAGGCCCACTCCTCGGCCAAAGCTTTGATGACGCGGGCCGACACCCCGGTGATAGGGGCGGCCCACTCGGGGCTCTTGGCTACCCCGTCTTCGTCGCCCCTCACATACGCTTCGAACTCGTCGACGCCGTAGGCGTGGGTCTCGAGATACTCCTTGTCATAGGTGCCGTTCTTGAACCAGTGGTAGGCGATGGCTAGGTAGAGGGCGGCGTCGGTGTTGGGCAGAATAGGGATCCACTTGTCGGCGTGGACCGCCGCGGCGTAGTTCAGGTCGGGGGCGATGTAGATCTGCTTGATGCCCAGCTCTGTCCACCAATAGCTGAGACGGCTGGGAAGCTGCCCACCCCAGCCCCACGTGGTGGTCTCCTGGTCGCAGCCCCAGAAGAGTAGGAGCTCGGCGTTCTTAGCGATGTCGAAGAGCAGGTTGCTCTGGGGCTTCTGTTGGCCCAGATACTCGCAACCCCACGCATGTTTGGCGCCCCACCACCATCCCTCCCAACTATCGGCGTTGCGCACCTGGTGCGTGTAGCCGCCGAAGAGATGGAGCAGCTTGCGGCCGCAACCGTGCGGGCCGTGCACCACTTTGCTCTCGCCGTGCTGGTCGTTCTGATAGAGGATGGCCGTGGGGCCGTAGGTCTGCTTGACCCTGAGCATCTCGCCCACGATGATGTCCAAAGCTTCGTCCCAGCCGATGCGCTCGTACTTGCTGACCCCCCGGTTCTGGATGTTGCGGCCGCCGGGCCCGGTTGAACCAGGAGCGCCGCTCGGATCGAAGTCCACCCGCTTCATGGGGTACCGGATGCGGGCCGGGGAGTAGACCCGTTTCTTATAAGCCAGGCTGAGTGGGGGCGGCAAGGTCTTCTCGCTGGGTTCGAAGGTCTTGCCCCGGGCATGCATCACCCAGGGCTTCACTTCTTCCTTGGTGAACTTGTCGTAATAGCGGGCCGGGCGGATGCGGAGGATCCTGCCGTCTTTCACGTCGATCATGCAGGCGTTGGCGCCCCAGGGAGCGCCAAGGAAGGCCATGTCACGGACGATCGTCTGTTCGCCTGACCTTTCTACAGGTTTCTCTAGAGGTCGATTCATATCATCTCCTTCAGGAAGATCGGTCGGCGCGCGGGCGCTTGGGCGTCGCCGGGCTCCAGTTCGTGCACCTTGTCACCCACTTTGGCCCTCGCCCGTCCCGAGAGAACGTAGACACGTGGTCTTCCTCGGCGTGCACGTGGCCTATGGCGCGGCCTATCTCAGGTTGGAATTCCCCTACATAGAACTCTATCTGAACCCCAGGGCACAGTTCAAGATTGACCATGGGAGTGAGCCGGTACCCTTCATGATTAGGGATCGTATGACAAGAAACCCTCCGTCTCGAGGGTCCGGGCGAAGCGGTAGACGGTAGCCCTGCGAAGGCCGGTCCGGCGGCTGAGGTCGGCAAGGCTGAGGCTGCGCGATTCTGCGGTGAACTGGCTGAGGACGCTTAAGCCTCGCGACAGAGACTGTACCAACTGGGGGCCTTTACCCTGTCGCGGTCCAGGCTGTGACAGGCTTCTCTGAGTCGGAGGGCAGTACCCCCCGTCAGCCGCGGCCGCCGAGAAGCATGCCGCGATATGATGTAGGCCTTATTCGCATCGGAAGCCACACGAGAGGGGCGCCAATTGAACAGTCGATTCGACGGCAAAGTGGCGCTGGTGACCGGGGCTGCCTCCGGCATCGGCAGGATGGGCGCGCGACTATTCGCGCGCGAAGGGGCCAAGGTCGTCGTGGCGACCGGCTCCAACGTCACGGGCGGAGAGGAGACCGTCAGGCTGATCAAGGAGGCCGGCGGCGAGGCGGCCTTCGTGCAGTGCGATGTCTCGAATGAAGTCGACGTGAAGGCCATGGTGGGGGAATGCGCCAGACTCTACGGCCGCCTCGACTACGCTTTCAACAACGCCGGTATAGGCCCGGACGGCGTGCGGGTCCCCGTGGCCAAGATCGTGGAGTGCCCGGAAGAGATCTGGGACCGTACCCTCGACGTCAACCTCAAGGGCGTCTTCCTCTGCCTCAAGCACGAGATGCAGCAGATGATGGACCAGGGGGAGGGCGGGGCTATCGTGAACACGTCCTCCATCGGCGCGCTCAAACCGGTGCCCGGATTCTGCGCTTACAGCTCCAGCAAGTCCGGGCTCACGGCTCTCACCAAGACCGCGGCTCTGGAAGGTGGCGAGTACGGTATCCGGGTCAACACCATCCTGCCCGGTCCGACCCAGAACACCCTGCTCTTCAAGTACCTCACGTCCACCGACCCTGACGTCCGAGGGCATATGGAAGGTGAGATCCCGCTCCACCGTATCGGCTACCCGGAAGACATGGCCGAGACGGTCATCTGGCTCTGCTCAGACGTCGCGTCGTTCATCACGGGCCAGTCGCTGCCCGTCGACGGAGGCATGACGGCTCACTGACTTCTTTGGGATGGGACGAAGGAAGGACGGGACCAAGAGATGAGTGATGTCGACAGAATCAACAAGGAAGTGGTCTCCCGCTTCTACGACGACGTGTTCATCCGGCACGACATGAGCCGTCTGGACGAGTACATGCACGACGACTACATCCAGCACAACCCCGACTGCCCCCAGGGCAAGGCCGGCTTCGTGGAGTTCTTCGAAGTGATCTTCAAGGCCGTGCCCGATTTCAGATACGTGCTCAAGAAGATGGTCGCCGACGGCGACATCGTCATGGCCTACAGCACCACCCTGGGTACCCATTCCGGCGGCCCCTGGCTCGGCCAGGAGGCCGACGGGGCCAAACTCGAATACGACGTGGTCGACATCTTCAGGGTCAAGGACGGCAAGATAGCCGAGCATTGGGATGTCGCCGACACCTTCATCTTCTTCAGTCAGCTTGGGATCGCCGAACGGCTTCTGAAAGAGGGGCTCTCGACCCCGAGACTTGAAGGAGGCGCGTCGTGACCGTATCAGAGTTCGAGAGGTACGCCGTCCGGAAACCCATCCGCGAAGCGGCCGATCCCGGCGTTAAGGGTCGCGACTGGCCCCCGGCGGTTTACATGAGCAGCCGCCAGGTCCCCGAGGCCGACGTCTATCTCGAGATGAGCTGGATCCGGGGAATCCCCGAAGGTGGTCCCCAGACTATCGAGCAGGTTCTGGACCACGACCAACTGCTCCTGCATGTCGGCGGCGACTATCGGACGCCGCAGGTGCTGGGCGCTACGGTGGAGACTTACCTTGGCGGCCAGCCGATCGTCTTCAACACCACCACAGGCCTGTATATCCCCAGAGGGACGCCGTACGGCCCGTTCATATGGAGGGAGTTCCACTATCCCCATCTCCAGGTGGGCATCGTGTTCGGGAGCGGTGATCCTTACGCGGGCGTCGATCGGACCGCCGCCGGCGCGGAGAGAGCCGCGGAGGGGGCAGCCGGCGCCGTGCCCAAGAAGACCGCGGGATTCGACTTCGAAGAGTACGCCATCCGCAGTCCCCTGCGCGAGGCGGGGCCCGATTTCATGGTCACCGGTAGGCAGCTTCCCAGCATGACCTACCTCAGTCGCACCCAGGTGAACACGACGAACAACTACCTAGAGTTCGGGTGGATCTGGGACGTGCCCAGCCGCCCCATCGGCCGGATGCGGCACGACAACCACGGTGAGATGGTCTTCCACTTCGGTAACGACCCCGACCACCCCGAAGAGCTGGGTGCGACCATGCAGTTCGGCGTCGGTGACGACCCGCTGGAGTTCGACACCACCTACTGCGTGTACGTCCCCAAGGGCATGACCCACGGTCCACTGAGCTGGAAGGAAGTCCGTAGACCCATGGTGGAGATGGCGTTGATGCTGGGCGCCGGCATCTGGGCCGAAGGTTGGGAGGGCAGTTTTTTCGACGGATCCTAGAAAGGACGGGTACCCATGAGCGAATCGAAGTACGGCAAGTACATAGTGACCGAGCGTCGTCTCGACTCCCGTGATGCAGCCCTGCCGCCGGGCGTGGACCCCGAGTCGGTGACCGATACCCCGTCGCATCGCAAGATCCTAGGCTTGGACGATCTGGTGCTCAAGGGCTCTCCCTACACCGAGTGCGTGTGGATGTGGCCGGCCGGCGACGACGTGTATCCGGAGACCGCCGAGCCTCACTCTCACGCCCACGACTACTGCGAGACCCTAGGCTTCTTCGGCACCGATTTCGCCGATCCCTACGCGCTGCACGGCGAGATAGAGTTCTGGATAGAAGACGAGAAGTTCGTTCTCACGAAGAGCTGCCTGATCTTTCTCCCCCAAGGTACCCATCACTGTCCGCTTGTGATCCACAGGGTGGACAGACCCATCTTCCATTTCTCGACCGGCCCCGGCGGAGCGTACACGCAGGAGATTGCGGAGTAGCGGGCGCAGCGATGGGCGCTTACCCGGGGTTGCTCGCCAGCGCGGCCAGTTTCTCTTCGAGGAAGGCCTCGGCGTCGCGCAGGTCGCGTTCGTCGGGCCTGCCGCGGATGTCACCGTGGAAGGTATGGGGGGTCGGATCGTCGAGGTACTTACCCGGACAGCAGAAGCGGCCCACACACTCGAAGCCGAGATGCTCCACCTCCAAGTCCAGCAACTGCAGGCTGGGTTCCGCCTCCTTGGGGCCGAACTCGTAGCCGCCGTAGGTCGCGAATACCACTGCCTTGGGTGAGGTCGGACCGATCTCGATCTTCCTGTGCCGGTGGATCAATCCCGGGTCCTTCCAGGGCGGGGGCTTCTCCGGCAGCGGGTCGGTGATATAGGGGATGGTCTCGCCCCTCATCCTCAGTGCGAACCTAGGGTCCTCGCCGAGCCTGAACCTCCGCAAGAGGTTCAGTATCTCATTGTAAGGGAGGTGCGATCTGATGCCTGAGCCCACGCAGACGAAGTCGTAGTCGTCGATCTCGAAGGGCGGATGGAGGATGTCCTCGGCCCGCTTGCGGATCTGCACGCATTCGCAGACCCAGCCGTGTTCCTCGAAGACGGTTCTGAACCGCCCGGCCACCTTTGCCGTGTTACCCGTGTACGAGGAGTAGACGACCAGTGACCTTCTGGGAACAGCGGGCCCTCGTGACGCCGGGCGCCTCTCGCCCGTCCTGCCGTCTCCTCCCTTCCTCGGTGGCGTGGGTCGTGCCGATCTCGTCGATCGCCCCGGCAGCGCCGGCGGCACCGATGATCCGGCCACCGGGGCGACAGGGTGGGCCGCCGGGGCTACGGTATAGGTCGAGAGGAGGCGTCTGAGGATGCGGTTGGAAACACCCTCGGTGACGAACTCGTCGGCGCCCATAAGCCGCGCTATGTCCTCGCCCCACGCGTGGAGGAGGATGCTCCAGGCTATGTCTCCCGAATCGACCTCGCTCACGATACTGCCCTGGCGCTTGCCTTCGTCGACTATGTCCACCAAGTAGCGGAAGTCCTGCTGCTGCCTCCGGATGATCGATCTGGCGAGGCCGCTTTCCCGGTTGGAGGCGATCAGTTGGAAAAAGGGGCGGACGAACGTGTCGTATTCCGTGGACGACCAGATGGAGTGGGCCTCGCCCATGTCGAGCAGACGGGCCGGCACGTCCGGTCCGGAGGACCGGCAGATCCACTGCGAGGAGCGTTCTCCCATGGCGTCGAGGGCCGCCTGCAGCACCGCTTCTCTATTGTCGAAGTGCTGATAGAGCGCACCGCGTGAGATCCCGACCGCTGCCGAGATGCGGGATACCGTGGCGCCTTGAAGACCGTACTTGGTCAGCAGTTGGACGGTCGCCTCTACGATCTCCCGCTGCCGCTCGGCCTTGGTCTTACGCACGAACCTCTCGCTGCGCTTCTTCATTTGACAAGGCTCCGGGCCGATGCTACGTTGTTGAACGCGCGTTCAGGATAGCTTATCTGGTGTGCGACGGCAAACTCCGCATCATCATGATCCCGAGACCGAGTCGGAAGGAGCAGTCAGATGACGGATATCCCCAAGACCTGCAAAGCGGCGGTACTGGTGGAGTACGGCAGGCCGCTCGAGATCCAAGAGGTCGCTATACCTAAGGTCGAACCCCGGGGCATCCTGGTCAAGGTGGAGATGGCGGGCATCTGCGGCACCGACGTGCATCAGCAGCGAGGCGAACTGACCATCAAGAGCCCGCTTCCGAACATCCAGGGCCACGAGACCATCGGTCGCATCGTCAAGATGGGCGAGGGTCGGACCATCGACGCGGCCGGCGAGCCGCTCGCGGTGGGCGACCGCATCATGTGGGCACATGCCGACTGCGGAGAGTGCTACTGGTGCGTGATCGAGCGTGACCCGGTGCTCTGCGCCAGGCGGCAGGGCTACGGTTGGGCTCCGCCCGGCGCCCTCCGCGGCGGGTTTGCTGAATACGAGATGATCAGTCCCAAGACCAACGTGGTCAGGGTCCCGGACGAACTGACAGAAGAAGAGGCCGTCGGCGTGGGCTGCGCCTTCCGTTCGGTGGTCGCCGGGTATGACCGGTTCGGGAAGGTGGGCTTCATGGAGGACCTCGTCATCCAAGGGTGCGGGCCCATCGGCCTCTATTCCACCGTCGTGGCCCGGGAGAGCGGCGCCCGCACGATCATCGTCGTGGGTGCTCCCGCCAATCGCCTCGAGCTCGCCAAGAGGTGGGGCGCCGACCACGTGATCGACATCGACGAGTACAAAGACCCCGAAGAACGCAGGCAGATGATCCTGGAGCTCACGAGCGGCAGAGGCCCGGAGAACGTGGTAGAAGCTTCCGGCCATCCACCGGCGGTGGCGGAAGGTCTGGAGATGGTCATGAAAGGTGGCAGGTACCTCATCTTGGGTCAGACCTCGGCTGCTGCGACGCCCATCATCGTCAGTCGCATCAACGAAAAGGGTCTTACCATCGTCGGCAGCGTGTCTGCTCACATCGTGCATTTCTACAGGGCTTTGCAGTTCATCAAGACCAACCGGACGAAGTACGCGTTCGCGGACATCGTGAGCGGCAGGTACCGTCTGGAGGACGTGAACGAGGCTCTGGCCAACATGGCCTCCGGCAAAGAGATCAAGGCGGTCATCGACAACCGGGATCGGTAGAGGAGGGCGGCATGGGCTTCAAACCGTTCCTGCGGCCCAACAAGGTGCTGGAGCTGCTTGCGAAAGGCGAGACGCCTCTGGGCATGCAGATGTATACGCACGCCCCCGACCTGGTGGAGATCGTCGGCTACACCGGTTTTGATTTCGTTATGCTCGACATGGAGCACAATCGCACCGATCTCGAGACCATGGTGCATCTCATCAGGGCGGCCGAGGTGTCTGGGCTTACGCCGCTCGTGAGGGTGGGGGCGAACGACAGGCTCCTCATCCGCGCTGCGGTGGAGTCGGGCGCCCAAGGCGTCGTAGTGCCGCATGTGAAAAGCGCCGAAGAGGCGGCTGCCGCGTTGTCGGCCTCCCACTATCCCCCCGAGGGCACGTGCGGCATCTGCCCGGCCATCCGGGCCAACGGTTATGTGCACGACAATTGGGAGGAGTACATGGCCGCGGCGAACCGGCAGGTCATGTGCATCGTCCTGCTCGAGGACGTGGAGGCCATCGATAACGCGGAGGAGATCATCTCCGTCCTCAAGCCGGGGCGTGACGGTGTGGGCGTGGGAGGGGCCGACATCGCCAACGCCCTGCTCGAGAAAGAAGGCGAGCGGGTACAGTGGGCGCACCCCTACCTGAAGGAGGCTCAGCAGAAGGTGAAAGCCCTCTGCGAGGAGAGGGGTGTCGCCATCATGGGCATGGCCTTCCCCACGTCTGACCGCGTGGGGGTGGAAGCGGCCCGGGCCGCCGGCTCCCGCATCATCCTCTTCTACCCGGACAGTCACATCTTCTATGAGGCGTGCAGGACCATCATCCAGGACGCGCGCGGCTGAGCGGCGGCGTCGGAGGCCGGGTCGCGAGGTGTGACCCACTCTGGGGAGGAGGCGCAGACACCTGTGAAGCTCTACGTCCTTGACGGCGGCCGGGCCCACCTGCCCGACATGAGCCATTTGACTCCCGACCGCAACGTGGGGCATCAGTCGATTCTCGTCAGCCTGCCCCGGTCCGGGCGGATCGTCCTGGCCGGTGACGCCGTGCAGGTGGCGGAGAACCTGAGCGCCGCGTGGCTCCCGAGTGTTACGAATGATCACGGAGCGGCGGGCGTTGACAAGAACCATGCAGGGGTCGTATGCTGACGCGCATGGACTCCTGAACTATGTTCCGTGGACATAACTTGACGCCTCACGTCGGAGCACATGGCCCGGCGCCGGGCGACACGTAGCACGGACGATGACCGGGACATCATCGACACATAGGAGGTGGGGGGGTGATCGCGGCTCGGTTGGTACACGTTTCGAGGCTGTGAAGCAACGAGTACGTGGTCGTACTCAGGAGGGAGGAAGGTTAGATGAAGAGACGGCTTCTTTTCGGGGGACTCTTGACTGCACTGCTGCTGGTCGCGATGGTGGTGGTGGCCTGCGGAGATGGTGAAAAGACAGCTACCACGGCGGCGCCCGCCGGCGGGGAGGAAACCCTGAGCTTCGGCGTCATAACCTCGATGACGGGGGTCATGGCTCCGGGTTTCAAGGCGATCTATGACTCAGTAGGACCGGTGAAGGAACTGCTGAACTCGCATGGTGGAGTGACGGTGGGCGACACGCACTACACGATCGATATAGTGGCCTACGACGACCAGTCGACCACCGACGGGGCGATGACGGCCATCAACAAGATCATCCAGGACAGCGTGATGTATCTGTACGCGCCGATGTTCATGCCCAACAACCTGGCCATCTCACAGCTGTGCGAAGAGAACAAGATCATCCGCATGAAGTCCTTCGGGGCTGGGGCGATCGAGGTCAATCCGGACAACCCGTATATGTTCTTCACCAACGCGGGCGTCGAGAACATCGAGCCCTTCTATGATTACGCGATGGGCAAGTATCCGGATGTCAAGAAGGTGGCGATAGTCGCTCCCGACGACCCGGGTGGGTCCACCTACGTTGAGCTGGTGAAGGCTTCTGTAGCTTCGCACGGGCTGGAAGAGGTCTACTTCGAGCTATACCCCATTGGGACCGAGGACTACTATCCCATTCTGAACAAGACGCTGGCGGCGAAACCCGACGCCATCGACGTGATCTACGGCATCCCGCCGTGGACGAGCGCAGTCATCAACCAGTCCCGGGAGCTTGGTTTCACCGGCCCGATATACGCTCCCTGTACCGCGGGCGACAGCAATATCCTCAAGGCCATGGTGAAGCCGGAGTACCTTACCAACATCCTCTCGGCTGCGCCGGACGTCTATAGCGACAAGATGCTCCCCATCGTGAAGGAGTTGCGCGCCCTCGTGGAAAAGCAGGGGACGAGCTGGGAGATGGACGGCCTGCACCTGCTTGACGTCTTCACCATCCTGATCCAGGCCATGGAGGGCGCCCAGAGCGTCGACACGGAACAGATCGTCGCCTACATCGACAGCGGCAGGATGGCGAGCTTCGACACCATCTACGGTCCGGGCGAGTGGAACTCGCACCCCGAGGTCTACGGCAACAACCACTGTGGCAAGAAACCGCTCTTGATGTCCATCTTCATGGACGGGAACCTCGACTTCGAGTTTGTCCAGTAGAGCAGGTGAGCGGGGCGGAGGGCCGGCCACAGTCGTGCCCGGCTCTCCGCCGGCCGCCCTGTTCGGTGTTCGTGTCGCATGCGTTCACCAGGCTGCGATGCGACTTGATCTCGGAGGGGCTTCTTGGACGAGATTAATGTTCTGCAGGGGGTTCTGAACGGCCTGACGTGCGCCGGGTGGTACGTATTGGTCGCGGTCGGACTGAGCCTCGTCCTCAGCATCATGAATATCGTCCAGCTCTCGCACGGCGAGATCTACATGATCGGCGCCTACGTCGTCTACTACTTCTGCGTCAATCTGGGGATCAGCTTCTATCTGGGGTTCGTCATCGCCGTGCTGGCCTCGGGGCTCCTAGGCATCGTGCTCGAACGCGTCTTCTTCCGGCCCTTTCGAGGTAAGCCCGACCAGGCGCTGGTGCTGTCCATCGGGTTGATACTCGTCTTCCAGAACATCGTCTTGGCCATAGCCGGTGGTACGCCCAAGTCGTACAGGAGTCCCTTCGAGGGCGTGGTGAAGATAGGCAGTCTCGCACTCTCCACCGAACGGCTGGTCATCATCATCGCCGGGTTCGTGTTGATAGGGGCTCTGTTCCTCTTCATCCGCTTCGCCAAGAACGGCCAGGCCATGTTGGCCATATCTCAGGACAGAGAGGGCGCCGCCTTGCAGGGCATCAATATCAACCGTCTCTCGGCCATCGCCATGTTCGTCGGTTGCGCCCTGGCGGGAGTCGCCGGGGGTCTTGTTGGGGCGCTGTTCACGTTGACTCCAACCATGGGCGCCACGGTGTTGATGAAGGGGATCGCGGTTATTATCCTTGGCGGCCTCGGCAGTATCTCGGGAGCCGTACTGGGAGGGCTCATCATCGGACTCATCGACGGCCTGGTGCCTGTGGTGACGAGTTCGTATATGGCCAGTCTCATCGGGTTCGCCATCGTCATATTGATCCTTCTGTTCAGGCCGCGGGGCCTATGGGGCCATGAGTAGCCGGAAGGCGGCCGGGTTCGGCGCCACCATCCTCCTGGTCCTCGCCCTGGTGCTGGTAGGCCTGTTCGTCAAAGGCCCGTACATCCTGCATGTTTTCATCCTTATCATGATGCGGGTCGTGCTGGCCTCGAGTCTGCGCCTCATCAACCTCTCGGGACAGCTCTCCTTGGCCCACGGCGGTCTGGTGACCCTGGGGGCCTACACCTCCGCGCTCTTAGCCATGAAGCTGGGCTTCTCCACATGGCTGGCTCTGCTGGTGGCCGGAGTCCTCGCCGGCCTCGTGTCGTGCCTCATCGGCTTTCCCTTCACCCGGCTCAAGGGTATCTACTTCACCATGGTGAGCATCTTCTTCGTCCAGATCATCGTGCTGACCGTTCAACAGTGGCGCGGTCTGACCGGCGGCGCCAGTGGCCTCTACAACATCCCCCGCCCCGATGGCTTCTGGGGCATCGAGTTCAAGTCGAAGACCTCCTTTTTCTTCCTGATGCTCATCGTGATGCTGGCCTCACTCCTCATCATGTGGGCCATCGAGCGCTCTCGAGTGGGCATGACCTTCCTGGGCATCCGGCAGGCGGATTCGCTGGCCGAGAGCGTGGGCATCAACACCACCGGCTTCAAGGTGCTGGCCTTCTCTATCGGCGGCTTCTTCGCCGGTCTGGTGGGGGGGTTCTACGCCCACTACGTGTCCGCTTTGGATCCCACGGCTTTCGGCTTCCTTTTCACCATCTACATACTGATCTACATGATCGTGGGGGGTGCGGGCGCCTTTGCGGGGCCGATCATCGGGGCGACGCTGCTCACCGTTCTACCTGAGGTGGCGCGGCCGCTCGAGTCGTACATGCCCTTCGTATTCGCCGCTATTCTCATGTTGATCATCTTCCTCATGCCCGAGGGACTGGTGGGGTTGCCGCAGCGGCTGAACCGACTGTTTCGAAAGACCGCGAAGGATCAAGCCGATGTTGCAGGTTGAGAGACTCACGAAGAACTTCGGCGGACTGGCGGCCGTCAGCCTGGTCGACATGAGCGTCCGCCAAGGCGAATTGGTCGGCCTCATCGGCCCGAACGGAGCGGGCAAGACAACGTTCTTCAACCTGCTTACCGGGTATATCAAGCCGAGCGAGGGTAGGGTGAGGTTCGAGGGCAAGGACATCACCGGCAGGAAGCCCCACCGTATCGCTTCCGCGGGCATTGTCCGGAGTTTCCAGCAGGATAACGTCTTCGCGGAGTTCACGGTGCTGGACAATCTGCGCTTGGCCCAGCACCTTAACTCGGGCATCAACTTCTGGCAGACGGTCTTCTCGACCGGCGGCGCCAGGCGCAGAGAGCGGGAGATCAGGCAAGAAGCGGAGGAGATCCTCGAGTTGGTAGGGATATCGCAGCTGGCAGGGACCGCCGCGGGATCCTTGCCTCACGGTCATAAGCGGATGCTGGGCATCGCCATAGCGCTCGCATGTCGGCCGAAGCTTCTCCTGCTTGACGAGCCACTCGCCGGCATGAATATCGCAGAGGTCGACGAGACGATAGCGTTGGTGCGCCGGCTATGGGAGAACGGCACCACTATCCTACTCATTGAGCACAACATGAGAGCCGCCATGAGCGTCTGTCAGAGATTCTGCGTGCTCAACTTCGGCAGAAAGATCGCGGAGGGGACTCCGGACGAGATCAAGAACGATCCGGAAGTCGTGAAAGCCTACCTAGGTACAGGTTCGAGTGTTGCTTAGCCTGAAAGATGTGTCGATCTACTACGGGAGCGCGATGGCGGTCACGGAGGTCACCCTCTCTCAGGAAGAGGGCACCGTGGTCAGCGTCATCGGAGCTAACGGCGCCGGCAAGAGCACCACCCTCAAGGCGATAACCGGGCTGGTGCCCATACAGTCAGGATCGATCGAGTTTGACGGCAGGCGGATTGACGGAGCTCCCACCGACGCCATCGTCAAGGCCGGCATCGCTTGTGTGCCGGAGAGCAGGAAGCTGTTCCCACATATGAACGTGCTCTCGAACCTGAAGCTGGGCGCCTACCTGCGCAGGGACAAACAGGGGATAGAGGAGGATCTGGAGGGGGTCTTCGTTCTGTTCCCCCGGCTCAAGGAGAGGCTGCGTCAGAAGGCCGGGAGTCTGAGCGGCGGGGAGCAGCAGATGCTGGCCATCGGCCGGGCGCTCATGTCGAAGCCGAGGTTGCTCATGATGGACGAGCCGTCTTTAGGGTTGGCTCCCATCGTGATAGACAGCTTGGCTGAGAACATCAACGAGATCAACCGCCGGGGTGTGAGCGTGCTTCTGGTGGAGCAGAACGCGGGCCTGGTGAGTAGGGTGGCGCAACGCTGCTATGTCCTCGAGGTGGGCAGGATAGTGCTTGAGGGCAACATCAACGAGATGATGTCCAACGATTCGGTGAGAAGGGCGTTTCTAGGCTGAGAGTGCCCCTGCGTAGGCCGTCCTTCTAAGGCCTTGACAGGCCGGCGGGGACCTCATAAGATTGTGCGAATGGACGCTATGCTGAACTCCATACCGTATAGTGAACAACCCTCAGGTGAGCAGGGCGGGGAGGGAAGCAAGGATTCCTACCTGCAGTCGGTGCCTGCTGTGGACCAGTCGATCCGTCTCTTGTTCACCCTCGCCAACACGGTAGGCGGCGAGGCGTCGCTGACCGAACTGGTCAAACAGGTGGGCATCAGTAAGAGCAAGGGCCTCGCCATCCTCAACACCCTGCGCCACGCGGGACTGGTGACGCGCAACGACCGCACCAAGAACTACCGGTTGGGGCCGAACGTACTTCTGCTCAGTCGGGCGCTCATCAACAACACCGACATCGGACAAGAGGCCGCTCCCTATCTGGAGGAGCTGGCGGCGCAGACAGGCTGCAGCATCCACCTGGGGGTGGTGTCGGGGGAGACCATGTTCGTCGCGGCCCGCCGGCACGCGCCGGGTGGTACATATATCGCTATCGACGTAGGGCAACGCTACCCCTTGACTTGGGGCGCTCACGGCCGAGCCTATCTCGCCACGTTGTCCCCCGAGGATCTGGAGCGACGGCTGTCGCAGAGCTCCATCCTCCAGGCCGGCGAGACCGCGCGGGACGCTATCGACCGGGAGACTCTCCGCACCGAGGTGGATGAGAGTAGAAAGTTGGGGTACGGGGCGGCGCTGGGGACCACATGGTCGGGACTCAACGCGGTGAGCGCCGTGACGAAGGTCGAGTTTCCCGAAGAGCCCGGCTTGAGGCGGGTGGCGGGTTTCGTGGTAGCCGTGGGTTCCTTCTCGCCGGAGCGGGCTCGCGAGATCGGTCTGAAGACTCTGGAGACGGCGGAGAGGATCAGTCGCGAATTGGGCCCCTTGCTCCGGACCGTCAACCTGCACTTTCCACTTTCCAGACCTCTCCTCACATGAACCGGCCACGGGGTGGGTATGGGCTCTGTGGGCCCGGACGTCTCGACATCGAGCCACAAGGAAGAAGACCATGATAGACACCGACTCGAAGGAGCCGAAGCCCGATGCCACACAGCTCTTCGTAGCCAACTTCTGCGGGGTACGCTACGAAGATCTGCCGCCGGAGGTGGTGGCCGTCACTAAGGATCAGGTCCTCGATTTCTTCGGCGTGGCGCTGGGCGGGTCTTCCGAGGCCGGAGTGGGCGAGATGAGAGACCTGGTGTTGGAGTGGGGAGGGGCGCCTCAGAGCAGCACCCTCCGCTGGGGAGACAGGCTTCCGGCGCCGAATGCCGCGCAGGTCAACGCTACTATGGCGCACTCGCTCGATTTCGACGACGTGCACGAGGACGCCATTATGCATCCGGGCGTCGTCACCATTCCGACGGCGTTGGCAATGAGCGAATACCTGGCCGGTACGGAAGGCCGCGTGGTCGGCGGGCCCGAGTTCATCACCGCAGTGGCCCTGGGCACCGACTTCATCTGCCGGCTGGGTCTTGCGACCAGACCGGGCGAGAACATCCACGCCTTCGGATGGCACCTCACCACCCTCTATGGCTACATGACTGCCGCCGCGGTGGCCGCCCGCCTCTTGGGCCTGGACGCCGACGGTGTCACCAACGCCATAGGCATCGGCTATCACCAGTCATCCGGTAACGGCCAGTGCGTCAAGGACGGGGCGCTGACCAAGAGGATGGGCCCGGGCATGGCGGTGAGGGGAGGCATAGCTTCGGCTCTGATGGCGAAGCGCGGCATCACCGGCGCACGCAACTCTCTGGAGGGCCAGGCGGGCATCTATCAGGTCTACCACGGAGGGTCGTACTCCCGGGAGATCCTGGTGGACGATCTGGGCAGGCGCTTCGAAGGCGTGAACGTCTCCATCAAACCGTATCCGTGCTGCCGGGGGGTGCATCCCTTCATAGACGCGGCTCTGGCGTTGGTCGCCAAGTACGACGTCCGGCCTGAGGAGGCGAAGAGTATCCTCATCAACTGTGGAGAGGGCACCAACTTCCTTCTAGCCACTCCGTTCGAGTCGAAAGCGCGACCGAGGACCTTCGTGGATTCTCAGTTCAGCATCATATGGGGAGTAGCGACCGCTCTTGCTCGGCGCAGGGCGACCCTGGACGACTTCACCGAGACCGCCATCAAGAGCCCCGACATCCTCGATGTCTCAGCGAAGATCAGCGTGCAGGTGGACCCCGAGCTGAACCGCGGAGACGTGGGCATCGAGCCCGCCAGAGTGAGTGTCACCACCACGGACGGCCGGGTTCTTACCGAGCAGGTGGATCTCCCGACCGGTACCCCGTCGCGACCGCTCTCGTTCGCCGACATCGGACGCAAGTTCGAGGACTGCCTGGCCCATGCCGGACATCCGCTCCCTGCCGCGAACGCGCACCGCTTGGTGGGGGCGGTCGCCAATCTGGAGAAGTCGGATGACGTCTGCGACATGATCGCTCTGGCGAAGCGATAGGCGATGGCCGCAGGATCCAGGACATAAAACGGAAGGGCGCGGCGAGTGGGCTACTACATCGGAGTAGACGGAGGAGGCACCTTCACCGACTGCGCCGCCATGGACGAAACGGGCCGCCTCTACTACGCCAAGGCCGCCACCACCCAGGAGGACTTCGCCGTCGGCATGTTTGCCGCCCTCGCCGCCCTCGCTGAAGAATGCGGGACTACTGTCACCGATCTGGTCGCCGGGACCGAACGTCTCAGTCTTGGGACCACCGTGGGTACGAACCTGCTGGTGGAGAGGCGGGGTGCGCGCACCGGTTTGTTGGCCACGGCGGGTCATGGGGACTCCATCCTCATGATGCGCGGCACCGGCCGCACGGCAGGGCTGGAGCCGGACCTCCTATTCCATCCTCAGGCCACCGCGAAGCCGGTGCCTCTAACGCCCCGGGCTCTTATCGCGGAGATCGACGAGCGCATGGACTACAAGGGCGACGAGATCGTGCCTCTGGACGAGGAGGCGGTCGAAGCCGCCGTTTGCCGGTTGGTGCGCGAAGCAGGCGTTACCGCCATCGCCATCGCCTTTCTGTTCTCGTTCAAGAATCCTGCCCACGAACTTCGGGCCATGGAGATTGTTCGGAGGGTGGCGCCCGATGTCTATGTATGCTGCTCTCACCAGGTAGCGCCTCGCCTGGGCGAATACGAACGGACCGTGGCGACCGTCATCAACAGTTACGTCGCCCCGGCCTCGGCGGCCTACTTCGGCCGGGCCGCCGACCGTCTGCGCGAGACGGGGCTGAGGCATCCGCTTCTCGTCATGCAGGTGTCTGGAGGAGTGCTGCCGGCCGCCAAGGCGGCGGAGATACCTCTCACCTCGCTGGGCTCGGGCCCGGTCGGGGGGTTGATCGGCTCCCTGTCTCTGGCCCGCCGACTCGGCCACACGAACATCATCGCCACCGACATGGGCGGGACCTCCTTCGAGGTGGGCCTGATAATTGGCGGCGAGCCCCTGGTGGGCGATGAGAACGTCATCGACCAGTACCGCTACAGGCTTCCCCGGCTGGAGACCACCTCCATCGCCTGTGGAGGGGGCAGTCTGGCCCGGCTCGATCCTCACAGCCGCTCGATTCGTGTGGGTCCCGAAAGCGCAGGCGCCGAACCCGGACCGGTCTGCTACCGACGGGGCGGCACAGAGCCTACGGTGACCGACGCCGATCTGGTGCTGGGTCTATTGTCGGCTGACGGCTTCCTGGGAGGGCGCATGCCGCTCGACCGGGAGGCCGCCGTGGCCGCCGTCGCTGCCCTGGGAGAGCAGGTGGGGTTGGGCCCTGACGAGACGGCGGCCGGCATCGTGCGCATCAACAACACCAGGGCGGCCGAGCTGATCAGGCAGCAGACCGTGGTGCGCGGATACGATCCGCGAGACTTCCTGGTCTACGCCTACGGGGGAGCAGGCCCGCTTCATGCCTTCGCCTTCGCTCAAGAACTAGGGGTGAAGGGCGTGGTGGTGCCGTTGGGCAACGGGGCCTCTACCCTGTCGGCCTACGGCTGCTCGACTTCCGATCTGGTGCTGAACATCGAGAGAGAACAGGTCTTGTTCGCCCCCTTCCCTGTGGACGAACTCAACAGTTTGGTGGCGGAGCTCGAAAGCCGGGCGCTCGCGTCGATGAGCGGGATGGGGAGGGGCGCCGGGGAGGTGGAGATCGAGCGGTATGGACTCATGCGTTATAGCGGTCAATGGCTGCATAGCCTGCTGGTGCGTCTGCCCCCGGGCGAGCTGACCGCCGAAGCCCTCGAGCGGGCCGTCGACGACTTCCGCTCTATGTACGACACTTTGTATGGTTCGGGAGCCGGTCTCGTCTCGCAGGGTGTGGAGCTCATCACCACCCGGATACATGCGGTCGTCCGTCTGTCTCGTCCGGATCAGGCAGTGGAGAAGGCCTCAAGGAAGCCGCTGCCCCGCGTCGGGCGTCTTGGGACTCGGGAGATATTCTGGCCTGACCACATGGGGCGCCTCGAGAGTGAGGTGTTCGACGGTCGTCAGTTGCGCCATGGCAATCGCGTCCCCGGGCCCGCTGTGATCGAACTGCCTTATACCTCCATCGCCGTGGGCGTGGGGCAGACTCTGGACTGCGACGTGTTCGGCAACTTCGTGCTGCGTCTCAACCGGCCGGGGAGCTCAGCCGCGACCCACATGGGAGCCGCCGCCACGTCCGTTGGAGCCTCCGCCGGAGGGTCTCGCTGATGAACGCCGTCACTCGCGACGACGCGTTGGGGACCACGGACCTCCCATGGGACGGCATCGCGCGCGGCTACGCCCCGCCGGACGTGCTCTCCATCAACTCGCGCCTGAGGCTGCAGACCGCTGAGGAGCCCGAGGTAGACCCCATCACCTATGAGGTCATACGCAACAGTCTCCAGAACATCAACCTGGAGAACGGTCACACCATCCAGAAACTCAGCATATCGCCCATCACCATGATCAATCGGGACTTCCAGTGCGCCATCCTCACCGAGATGGGCGACGTGATGTTCATGGGGCCGTATCTCATGTACCTGGCAAACACGTTGGGCATCATGACCAAGTGGATCCTTGAGAACCGCAGTGAGAGCCCCGGGATCGACGACGGCGACGTGTTCCTCAACACCGATCCGTATGTGGGAAGTTCCCATCAGCAGGACACGGGACTGACCTCCCCGGTGTTCTGGGAGGGGGAGCTGTTCTGCTGGGTGGCCAACTCGGTGCATTACAGCGACGTCGGTGGACCGGCCCCCGGAAGCTTCTGCCTGAGTTCCACCGACATCTGGGAAGACCCGCCTCTGTTCCCGCCTATGAAGCTGGTTGAGCGAGGTCGAGTGCGCGCCGACATGGAGCAGTTGTACCTTCGTCAGTCGCGGGTGCCGTCGACGGTGGGCATGGACCTCCATGCCGCTCTTGCCGGCCTGACGGTATCTCGACAGCGCATTATCAAGCTCCTTGAGCGTTACGGAGCGCAGACGGTGAAGGCAGTCATGAGGAAAACCCTGGACGCGAGCGAACGGGCCTTCGTCGACAAGCTGCATATGATCCCCGACGGACGCTGGGCCGAGCGTATTTATACCGAGGCTGCGGTCCCCGGCGACCGAGGCATCTATGTGAGTCGAGTGAACATCGTCAAAGAAGGAGATCGTCTCTACGTTGATAACGAGGGCACCTCGCCGCAGATCGGAGCCATCAACAACACATACGCGGCGTTCGTAGGGGCGGTACTCGCCCCCCTCACTCTGATGCTGGCGTACGATCTGGGGGGCGTCTGCGGGGGCGTGAGCCGCCGGGTCGAGTTCCGGCCGGTCCCCGGCACGATCACCTGCGCCGACTACCCTGCCCCGGTGAGTAGCGCGGGCGTATGCAACATGCCCATGGTGGTCGCCACTGCGACCGGTGCTGTGGCCAAGATGCTGGCCTGCGCCGATCCCCCTTTGCGGGACAAGGCCATCGGCATTGCCGATGTACATGCCTACGGCGGTTGGATATTCAACGGCATCGACCAGCGCGGCCGCTTCTTCATGGCGATGCATTCGGGCATGGCGCCCGGCGCCGTGCCGGCCTCGACATCCCGGGACGGCATAGACACGGGCGGCATCTATTGGGTGCCGGGGATGGAGGCGTCCAACGTCGAGGACAACGAGACCTCTTGGCCGGTGCTCACTCTGTATCGTCGCCAGAACCGCGCCGACGCCGCGGGCGCCGGCCGCTACAGAAGCGGAGTGGCCGCCGAGGAGGCTTGGATGCTTCACGGCACCGATGAGCTCGACACCCAGGTATACAACAACGAGAGTTTCGCCAAGTGTCAGGGGCTGCTGGGCGGCAACCCGGGTGGCCGGGCCTTCTTCCGTTGGAAACGGAACACCGACATCTCCGCGCGTATCGCCGCCGGCGACATCCCTCAGGACTTTGACGAGGTGGAGGGCGAAGAGGTCCCTCTGTCCTGGAAGGGCAGGCCGATACGACTCGAACGCGATTCGGTGTGGACCCTGAATCTACCCAACTTCGCCGGTTACGGTGATCCGCTCGACCGCGACCCCGAACTGGTTGGACGGGACGTGGCGCAGGGTGTGACGACAGTCGGCGAGGCCTTGGAGGTCTACGGGGTGACCGTCGGCCAGGAAGGCTTGGTGGACGAGAAGGCGACGGCGGCCGGGCGGGCCGCCATCAGGAAGCGGCGACTGAAAGAGGGGGTGGCGGACCCGGCCGTCATGTCGCCCCCGGACGCCTGGGCTGCGGCGTCCACCGGGGTGGCGGGGTCTTCCCAAGCTCCCGTGAACGGCGGGCGCGCAAGGGTGATCATCAACGAGAACCTGAGTCTCGTCCGGACTGCAGGGGAGACCGGGTTTGAGGCCGGCTTGGGACCTGCGTCGCGCACCCGTTACGTATGCGCCTGCGGGCAGGACCTCGCTCCCGGGGAGACCGACTTCAAAAAAGGCTGCCTGGTGAAGGAGAGTCCGGTGGACGCGATTGGTCCGGGATACACGTCGTTCGACATGGAGATGACGGAGAAGATGTGTTTCAGAGAGTTCTTCTGCCCTCGGTGCGGAGCGCGTCTTGCCACCGAAGTGGCCCGTGTCGGAGACGAGTATCTCTGGGACATCGAGTTGCGGCTCTGACGAGAAGAAGGAGACCACGATGCTGTTAGAGGGTCGAGTGGCCGTCGTCACCGGAGGAGCTAAGGGTATGGGGCGGGCCATCTGCCGGTTGTTCGCGGAGGAAGGCGCCAAGGTGACCGTCGCCGACGTCGACGTGCCCGGGGCCCGGGAGACCCTGCGTTTGGTCGAGGAGGCCGGTGGGCAGGGCCTGGCTGTGGAGTGCGACGTGACGAAGGCTGCGCAGGTCAAGGCGATGACGGCCGCCACCGTTAAGGCCTTCGGCAGGCTCGATATCCTGGTCAACAACGCCGGGGCCGTGGTGGGCGCGCACGGCAGGCCGACCAACCTCGAGGTCCTCTCCGAAGACGCCTGGGACCGGGTGGTCGACCTGAACCTCAAGGGCGTCTTCTTGTGCAGCAAAGAAGCCGTGCCCCACATGAAGGCGGGCGGGTACGGCAAGATCGTGAACATGACGTCGCTGGGCGCCATCAGTCCCCCGTCACCGCACCCTCACTACCACGCGGCCAAGGGCGGCGTTGTGAGCCTCACTTACGACATGGCGGCCGAGCTCGGGCCGCACAACATCTACGTCAACGCCATCATGCCGGGGCCGGTGCGTACGCCCTTCTTCGACACCATAGTGGAGTCCAAGACTACCGAGGAGACCGCGGCCTTTTTCGCCATGATCGGGGGGCAGGCGCCCCTGGGCCGGATGGGAGAGCCGGAGGATATCGCCAAGGCGGCGCTCTTCTTCGCCTCGGACATGTCGTCGTACGTGACGGGCACGGTGCTGCCTGTGTCGGGCGGTCTCCCGTTGCCCCGCCAGAACCCGTGAGAAGGGCCACTGAAGACTTGAAGACGAATGAGAGCCGGAGCACGAGGACAGTCGTGATAGAGGAACGGATAAGGCCATGAGCAGCGAGAAGAGCGCCGGGCGACTCTTTGGGTCCTCAGAACAAGCTCCTGACCCAGGACATGCGGAAGGCCATACGCGAGGAGCTGAGTGACGGACTAGACGACTGAGAGTGGAGGGACGGCTTTGATAAGAGTGAGACAGAAGCGCATCCCCGAAGAGGCGTTCATGGAGATGCGCAAGGAGGTGCTCGCCATCTGGCCCACCGGCAAAGAGGTGGACCTCGAGGAGGCCGTCCGGTATCAACTGGCGCTACCCGACAGCAAGCGCTTCCACAAGGTGCTGCAGCGCATCCATGAGGAAGGTCGCATCTCGCTCTTCCCCCGGCAGGGTACCCCGCTGTTGGAGGACGAGATAGCCTTGATCCGGTCCCTCAACGAGCTGGACATCCATCTCTTGCCCTTCACCACCGACAGCTATACCCGCAACCTGCAGCTGGACAAAGTCGAGCGGGGGCTGGAGGAGAGCGTCAGGACCGGTAGGCCGGCGCTCAACGGATGGCCCATCATCAATCACGGCGTCAAAATCAACCGGAAGGTCGTGGAGGCTTGTGACGGTGCCCTCGATCCACGCTCTTCGCGCATAGGCCAGAGCATGGTGGCCGAGATCGCCTTCGCCTCCGGCATGAACGCCTTCCCCAACAGCTTCTTCGGCTGGATCGCAGGCTACGACAAGAAAGCGACCGTGGAAGAGTGCATCGAGACCGCTCAGTACACCGGCCGTCTGATCGGCTACTACGCCGATCATGATGTGATCATCACCACAGACTGCCACGGCTGGTTGCCCAACTTCGTGATCCCCATGAGCGTCAACATGGCTACTCAGATCATCGAAAGCCTCATCTCGGCGGAGCAGGGCGTGAAGAGCGTCTTCCCGCAGGTGAACATCCAGGGTTGCCTGACTCAAGATCTGGCCGACATGCGGGTGCTGCCCAAGCTGATGAGGCGGTATCTCGACCGTTTCGGCCACAGTGATGTGATCATCCCCGGTGTGTTCGGCAGCCAGTCGCCGCTCTACCCCTTCCCGCAGGAGTTGGGAAGCGCTTTCGGCTACATCGGCTACACGGCGATGACCGCCGCTCTGGGCGGGGTGGACGTCTGCTCCGTCAAGACGGTCGACGAAGCGGCAGGAGTGCCCAGCGAGGACTCACACCGCGAGAGCTATCGGGCGGCGCAATGGATCTTTGGGGCGATGAAGGATCAACATTTCGAAGTCGACAACGAAGCCATCGACCGGGAGGAAGAGGTGGCGACCGTCGAGGTGACGGCTATCTTGGAGAGAGTGCTGGAGCTGGGCGACGGCGACGTGGCCGTCGGCACGGTGAAGGCGGTGGAGGCCGGAGTGCTGGACTCGCCCTTCTCCATCAACATCCACACAGCCGACAAGGTCTTGGGGATCAAAGACAGTGAAGGCATCACCCGCTACCTTGATTTCGGCAACCTGCCCATCCCGGAAGACATCAAGGACTTCCACCGGCAAAGAGTGGCCGAGCGGGAGAAGGCCGAGGGTCGGAAGATGGACTACTACGCGGCCATCGAGGACTTCTGGGCCATAAGCAAAGGTAGGCTTAAGGGGACTGCTGGGAAATGAAGGACCGCCGACAGGGCGTGATCTTGTATCTCGGCAGCCTAGACGGCCGGCAGGGGGTGTGAGATGAGACTGGACGGCAAGGTGGCGATCGTGACCGGAGGCGGTACCGGCATCGGCCGGGCCGTCGCCGAACGGTTCGTCGCTGATGGAGCTCTGGTCTGTGTGGCGGGTCGCAGGCTCGAGTTGTTGGAGGAGACTTCGGCGGCCCTGCCCGCCGGGTCTGTGAGGACCTGCGCGGCCGATGTCACTGAGCAGGCCGGTGTGACCGCGGTGGTCGAGACGGCGCTGTCGTTCGGCAGGGGACTGCACGTCCTTGTCAATAACGCCGGCATGGACCAGCCCATGGCGGGCGTCGTGGATCTCGACCTCGAGCTGTGGAATCAGGTCGTGAAGGTGAACCTCACCGGACCCTTCCTCATGATGAAGGCCGTGATCCCTCACATGGTCAAGACCGGCGGCGGTTCCATCATCAACATCTCATCGCTGGCGGGCCTGGTCAATCCGCCGGGATTGCCGGCCTACTGTGCGTCCAAGGGCGGTCTCATCAGCCTCACGAAGCAGGTGGCGGTGGACTACGGGGCGCACAACGTGCGCTGCAACGTGGTCTGTCCCGGGGCCACCAGAACCGAGATGTTCGTGGCGGCCATGACGCCGTTCGCCGAGGATCGCGGCATGACTGTGGATGAGGTGTTCCGTGCCTTTGCGCAGGATACCCCGCTGCGGCGGGTGTCAGAGACCCGTGAGATAGGCGGGCTGTGCAGCTTCCTCGCAGGCGATGATTCCAGCTTTCTCACCGCGGCGGTGATCCCGCATGACGGCGGCGCCGTGGCGGTGGATGTGTCCGGAGCGGCCATCAACCGGTTGGCGGCTCAACGTGGCGGCATGAGGAGCGGGCGGACATGACTTCGAGCGCGGGACGGCGGACGGGCGGGAACGCGGCACATCGCGTGCCGGACGGCGCGGTGTCGGCCGCCCGGGCCGATGTGATCGTCATGGGCGGAGGTTGTGCCGGCCTTGCCGCTGCTCTTGCCGCCCGGGAGGCGGGTGCTCGTGTGATCCTGCTCGAGAAGAGACGGTCTCTAGGCGGGACCGCCAACTTCATCCAGGGCGTCTTCGCCGTGGAGAGCGAGATGCAGAAGCGGGACTACATCGCTTACTCCTGCGAAGAGGCCTTGCGAAGCTTCATGGAATACAACCACTGGCTCGGGAACGCCGCCTTGGCACGGGTCTTGATCGACCGCTCGGCCGGCACAATCGCATGGCTTCAGGACCTGGGTGTGGAGTTCACCGGGGTCACTATCAATATGCCCGACGCTCCCCGTACCTATCACGTGTTGAAAGGGGCGGGGCGCGGAATGGTGAGGGCCTTGGCCCGCGCGGCTCGGGCCCGCGGGGTTGACATCAGGACGAGTTCCCCGGTAGTAGGCGCCCTCACCGGTGACGACGGCCTCCTGCGCGGCGTGCGCGTCAAGACGGCCGGCCGCGCCGCCGACCTACCCTGTGGCGCCCTCATCATCGCCAGCGGCGGCTACGCCAACAACAAGGAGTGGATCAAGGAGTACACGGGCTTTGACCTCGATGAGAATCTTTTCTCGGTCGGTAACGTCGGCAAGACGGGCGATGGCATCCGCTTGGCTTGGGAGATGGGGGCCGGGGCGGAGGGCATGGGGGTGCTCCAATTGCTCCGTGTTTCACCTTGGGGACGCGAGTTCCCCTTCATGAGCTCGGTCGAAGCCGCCTGTATCCAGCCGGTGCTCTGGGTCGACCCCCAGGGGCGGCGTTTCTGCGACGAAGGCATCGCCTTCTACGACACGTCCACAGGCAACGCCACCAAGCGCTTCAGGTACGGGTGCACCTGGACCGTCTTCGACGACAACCTCAAACGCCATTTCATTGAAGAGGGTCTCGACCGGGGTATGACGCAGCGGATCCTGCCCGGCCACCGGCTGCACGATCTGGACGAGGTCCTCAAGCGCCTCGTCGCGCTGGGATCCCCCGGTCTGGTATCGGCGGACTCCGTGGAAGGACTGGCCGTCAAGATGCAGGTCGACCCCACTGTGCTGGCTGCCACGGTGGCGGAGTACAACCGGGCCTGTGAGAAAGGCCACGACCCGCTGTTCGGCAAAGACCCCAAGTATCTGCGGCCGCTCCGTGGCCCCATGTTCTATGCTGCCCAAGCCCGCACCGTCTTTCTCGGCACCCTAGGCGGCATACGAGTCGGTGCGCGTTGTGAGGTCGTCGATGAGATGGATCGCGTCCTCTCCGGCCTCTACGCGGCCGGCAACGACGTCGGCGGTCTCCATGCGGAGAGCTACAGCATGAGGGATACCTCGGGTATCGCCTCGACTTTTGCTCTGGTGGGGGGGCGCATTGCCGGTGAGAACTCGGCGGCCTACGTCAAGACGCCCGGGAGGGTGTAGGCATGGCGATCGACGTCAGGATGATCGGCGATCTGCGCAGGCTGGCGGGAGCGGGATCGGTGGAGCTGGAGGGCGTCGGGTGGATCATCGGAGCGGCCGTGGACGAGGTCCTCCGCCGCTTTCCTCGCCTCGGCGAGAGCTTCTTCGACGAAAAGGGCGGGTTGCGGTATTCGGGGATGGTGGTCAGAAACGGCCGGTCGGTGACGTGGCCGCGAGACAGAGATGTAGCCGTCCAGGACGGCGATGAACCGGTGTTGATGCGATTCATGGCAGGCGGCTGAAGGCGCCCGGGTCGCGGACGTTGATGACAGTTCTGAGGGTCAAGTACTTTGAGGCGTGTGAAAGGGGGTTGTAGGAGAGGGGAGGCAAGCGTGGCACAACGTGTAACCCACTACGTGATACAGGCTGTGAACGGCATCCAAGAAGGGGATTGACATGAGAAAGACGAAATGGGGGCTGTGTCTTATCCTGCTGGTGTTGGTGCTTGGGCTGGTGACGGTCCTGGCCGCCTGCGGTGACAACAAGGATACTACGACCACCACGGCGCAGGCTCCCACCGAGACGACTGCGCAGGCCCCCACCGAGACGACCGCTCCGGTATCGAGTGAACCCACAACTCCCGTCCCGACCGAAACGCTCCGTATCGGCGCCATTCTGTCGCTGTCCGACTGGTACTCGGTCGTCGATGCGGCCGATAAGGTCGACCTTGAATACGTGGCGCAGATGATCAACGACGACGGCGGCATCCAGGTCCAGGGCAAGAACTACAAGATCGAGCTGGTCATCGAGGACGGCAAGAGCTCCCTCGACGGTAACACCGCGGCCGCCACGAAGCTCGTCTTGGACGAGAAACTCTCGTTCGTGGTCGGCCCAGGCGCGTTCTTCAACCTGGCCACCACCCCGATCTTCGAACAGAACAAGGTTCTGCACGTGGCCAACTACAACGGACTCAACCCGGCCGAGATGAACAAGGATACGACGTACGCGTTCCTAGGTCTCGACCCGATCACGCAGGCCAATGCCGAACTGAAGTCCCTCATGCTCTACTACCCGGATGTCAAGACCGTGTGTCTGGCGACTGAGGATGCGACCTACCCGGCCTTCGAGCCGCATTTCAACGCCCTCGTCGAGAGACTTGGTCTGACCCTTTCCGGCCCGCCGGTCCTATTCGCCACCAATGCTGAGGACTACAACCCCGTGGCCTCCAAGATCAAGGCCCAGAACCCGGACGCCGTGTGGATGCCCGTTGCTATCGACCCGTCCTACTTCGGCATCACCAAGGGCCTGCGTACGTTGGGGTATGAAGGCCCCCTCAGCTTCCCGATCGACGCCCCCTCGGTGACCGGCGCTCTCGGCGACGTGGCCACCGGTATCGTCGGCGTTCTCAGCAAGCAGATCATCGACCCGAATATCTCAGCGCCGATGAAGAGGCTGCTGGAGATGGGCGATCCTGATCGGCACGTGTTCGGCTTGGGGCCGAACGCCCTTTACATCTTGGCGCACGCCATACAGGCTGCCGACAGTCTGGATCCGACCGAGGTCAGGGATCACTGGGAGACCATGACCAGCATCCCGACCTTGTACGGTGAAGGGTTCCCGAGCGGGAGTCAGTTGTTCGGTCTTGCGAGCCATGCCTGGGCTCATCCCATCCCGGTCGCACTCGTCGATAACGGACAGGTGGAGTACAAACCTTGGATCATCCCAGATGTGACCCCTTGATCGAGAACAGCCGGCCTACAGCCGGCTGACGGCGCGAAAGGAGCCGGCCGGCGCGGGAGGCGCCTTGTGACGCGGGAAGCATCCCAGGGATGCGAGGCAGTATGCGCCCGCTCCGCGCCGGCCGGCCCGCTGTTCGTGAACGACCACAAACACGACCTGATTGGTTGGAAGCGTGGAAACTGTAGTTCAGACGGTGATCAACGTAGTCCTGCTAGGGGTGGTCTACATCCTCATGGGTGTGGGATTCGCCTTCATCCTCAACCTGTTGGGCATCTTCAACCTGGCGCACGGCGCCATCTTCGTGTCCGCTGCCTACGGCTGCTACCTCATGGTGGTCAAGCTCGGCCTACCCGGGTTCGTGGCTTTTCCGTTGACCGTCCTAGCGGCTGCTGCGTTCGGAGTACTCGTGGAAAGGTTCCTGTTCAGACCCATGAAAGCCGATTTCAACCGCACCATCATGGTCTGCATCGCCCTTTCTACCATCTTGGTGACCACCTTCAACCGCTTCATGGGCACCAGGGCGCTCTCCATACCTCCCTTCATCGCCGGGACCACCGGTATCGGCCCCTACAAAGTCGAGACCGACCGGATCCTGGCTTTCTGTATCGGTATCGTCATTCTCGTCGCGATCATCCTGTTCGTCGACCGCTCTCGGTGGGGCGCCAGGATGCAGGCAGTCACCCAGAACAGGGAGGGAGCGGCTCTGCAGGGCATACGTTTCGGCCAGATCGCAGCCATCGCCGTTGCCGTTGGTTTCGGGCTTGCCGCCATCGGCGGGGTGTTCATGGGCACGTTGTACAACCTGACGCCGTTCGTTGGCGACGTTACGCTCATCAAAGTCCTGATGCTCGTGATCCTGGCGGGATTGGGCAGTTTCAACGGCATCTTCTATGTCGGGGCTCTGCTGGGCGTGCTCTACGGGGCTCTGCCGGTAGTCCTCAACGGGGCGGTGGTCGATGCTCTGGCGTCGATCATGGTCCTTGCTTTGCTGATCATCCGGCCTCGGGGGTTCTTCGGCCATGAATGAGGTGATGAACATCAGTCCGGCGGTCGAAGAGAGCACAGCTACTGGAGAGACGTCCAGGACGAAGGCCCGACGTTGGCCCGGTATGAGCGTGGTGGGGGCGCTCTTCATCGTGCTCGCGTTGCTTCCTTTGGGGATATCCGGCTCGTATTACATGCACGTCTTGATCCTCACGTTCGTCTATGTCGCCATCGCGAGTTCGTGGCGCGTGGTCTCTATATCGGGGCAATTCAATATCGCCATCGGCGCCTTCATGGGTATAGGCGCGTATGCAGCCGCGATACCCTCCGTCTGGCTGCATTGGCCGCCGTGGGTGACCATCCCGCTGGGCGCCGTCGCAGCGACCATCTTGGGCGCCGCGCTGGCCTTCCCGTTTGCGCGTCTGCGGACCATCTACTACGCGATGGGAACGCTCTTCTTGGGCTATGTCGTCATCAATCTCATCACGGCGGGCGGCAAGACGACCGGCATGAGCACAGGGCTCGGCGGAGTGCAGCCGCTGTTCGGCGATCGCAGGTACTACTATTACCTGACCCTCGGGTTGATGATAGTCAGCATGTTCTCCATGTACAGGTTCGAATTCAGCCGGATAGGCGTCAGGATGAAGGCCGTGTCGCAGTCGCACCAGGTGGCTGCGAGCGTCGGTATCGGAGAGAGGCGCAACCGCATCCTGGCGGTCGCGTTCGGCAGTTTCTTCGCCGGTCTTATGGGCGCCGTCTACTGCCATTACCAGGGAGTCGCTTCACCGAGCAGTTACGGTCTGGGCGCGACGCTCTGGATCATAATGTACGTTCTCGTCGGCGGCATCAACAGCTTCTGGGGACCCGCAGTCGGCGTGGGGATACTCATGGTCATCCCCGAGTTCTTCTTCCGCGATCTGAAGGGCGATCTTCCGTACGTCACGGCCGCCATACTGCTCATCATCGCTTTCACCATGCCGGAAGGCATAGTGGGGTTGCTGAAGCTGGCAAGAGATCGAGTCTTCGCTCGACTCCGCAGGAAGGAGGTGGACCTCGATGCTTCTGGAGGTTGAGCATCTGACCAAGAATTTCGGCGGTCTCTCCGCAGTGAACGATTTCGACATCCAGGTGGCTGAGGGCGAGATCGTGGGTCTGATCGGCCCCAACGGGGCCGGCAAGAGCACGGTCTTCAACCTCATCACCGGCGTACTCCCCGTCACGAGCGGCAGGGTCATGTTCGACGGGTGCGATATCACGCGCAGGCAGCCTGAACAGGTCGCGCGACTGGGCATCGGGAGAACGTTCCAGCTCAACCCGCTGTTCCATGAGTTCACCGTCTTGGAGAACGTCACCTCGTCGTTCGAGCTCCATCCCTACTCCAGTCTGTTCGACATCTTCTTCAGCACCAGAAAGTACCGTCGTAACGAGGCCTTCATCCAGGAGAAGGCGCACGAGATACTGGAGTTGGTGGGCCTATCGGAGGAGGCCGATGAGTTGGCCAAGAACCTCGCTCACGGTCACCAGAAGATGCTGGGCGTGGCTCGGGCGCTCGCCACCAAGCCACGGCTGCTCCTCCTGGACGAGCCCCTGGCCGGTATGAACCCGGGGGAGATAAAGTACAGTCTGGATGCGATCCGCGACATGCGCGCTAACGGGATGACCGTGCTCATCGTGGAGCACAACATGCAGATCTTGAGCCTCTGCGACCGTGTGGTGGTGATCGGTTTCGGCAAGAAGATCACCGAGGGCCTCCCTGGGGAGGTCCGGGCCAACGCGGAAGTCATCTCCGCATACTTCGGAGCCGACTATGTTTGCTGAGCTGCGAAATATATCCGTCTACTACAACAAGTCCATGGCCGTCGAGAACGTCACCATCAACGTCCCCGAGGCCGGGGTCGTGAGCATCATCGGAGCCAACGGGGCCGGCAAGAGCACTATCCTCAAGTCACTTCTGGGCATAGTGCACGTCCGGGAGGGTGAGATAGTCTTCGACGGCGACGACATCAGCGGGTTGGGAACCGCCGACAGGGTCAAGAGAGGCATCGTCCTGGTGCCCGAAGGACGGCAACTATTCCCCTATCTGTCTGTCATCACCAACCTCAAGCTGGGCGCCACCGTGCGGCGTGACAAAGCCGGCGTCGCTGAATCTATGGAGTACGTCCTCGAGCTCTTCCCGCGGCTCAAGGAGCGTCTCAAGCAGGATGCCGGCACCCTGAGCGGCGGGGAGCAGCAGATGCTTGCGATCGGGCGAGGCCTGATGGCCAATCCCCGCCTTCTGTGCATGGACGAGCCGTCTGTGGGTCTCGCTCCCATAATCGTGGAGCAGGTCGGTGAAGTGATCAAGGACATAAACAGCCGGGGCATAAGTGTTCTTCTCGTCGAGCAGAACGCTCATCTGGCGCTGGGCGTGTGCCGGACCGGTTATGTGCTGGAGGTCGGCAGGGTGGTCATGGAGGGCGACCGCGAAACCATCAGGTGCAGCGAGATCGTCAAGAGGGCCTACCTTGGAGGGTAGCGGGACAAGGGACTGCGACCGCCGGCCCGACCATCTACCAGGGTGAGGCGAGAGATGCAGTACACACAGACGATCTGAAGGCCTGTGACGAGGTATGGCGGCAGCTGCGACCTTGCCCTGTGATGTTCTACGCCCGAGAGCACGGCATCGATTCCAGGTAGCGAGGGCCCGCCCGGCGTGGCGGCCCATGAGCGGAAGGAGTGGACACAGCCATGGTCATCGTCACCGCTAAGGTGAAGCTCAAGAGCGGAAGGAGCGAGGAGTTCCTGGAAGCGGTTCGGGTCATGAAACCCCAGGTGATGCAGGACCCGGGAGTGATCCGGTACAGCCTGCACCGCTCCACAGAAGATCCCGACACCTTCATGTTCTACGAGCAATACGAGAGCGAAGAAGCGTTCGCCTACCACCTGTCGACCGACCATTTCAAGGTCCTCGCCGGAACGATCGATCCCCTGATGGCCGTGCCGGGTGACATCGGCAGGTGGACGGAGACGCTCTAGCCTGTTGACCGGCGATCTACCCGCGGAGAGGTGAGACATGAACGAGCCTACCATGATCCCCTTCAATCACCTGCAGGTGGAACGCAACGACCAGGTCGACGTGTACAAGATGCCTCGGCCGTCGGTACGGGGGATATGACGTTGCTGGAGAAACGGGTGGTCTTGCGGAACGTCGGCCACGTCGACCTTCAGGGGCCGGATGGATCCGTTGCGGCGGGCCACTACTCGGGGCTTGTGCGCGCCCTCCGCCTAGGCCCGGAGGGCGTGATCGCGGAGGTCGAGCGGGCCGCCCTGCGGGGTCGGGGAGGCGCGGGGTTTCCCACGGCGCTCAAGTGGCGGGCCTGTCGCTCGGCCGAGGGGAGGGAGAAGTACGTCGTCTGCAACTCGGGCGACGCCGACCCGGCGGCACGGACGGCCCGACTCCTCCTGGGCTGTGACCCGCACTCTGTGCTGGAAGGGCTCCTGATCGGGGCTTACGCGGTGGGGGCCGCGCAGGGATATATGTGCATCAACCCGGGCCATGCAGGAGAGACCCGGGCGCTCGAGGAGACGCTTGACGAGATGCGGCGGAGCAGGCTCCTAGGGGACGACATCCTCGGGTCGGGGTTCTCCTTCGACCTCACCGTCAAGGAGATCGCGGGCCCGATGCCCGTTTGGGAGGAGACGGCTCTGATCAAGACCTTGGAGGGCAGGCAGCCGCTACCTGAGCTCCGGCCTCCGTATCCGGCGGTGAAGGGTCTGCACGGTCGGCCGACGCTGGTGAACGCGGCGGAGACCTTAGCGAATGTCGCAGCCCTCTTCCGCGAGGGCGGACCCCACGACGTCGCCGCGACCGGGGCGGCCGACGTTTCTATGGCGGGGACGGCTGGCGCCTCTCCGCCCGGGACGGCTGCGGGGACGGCTGGCGCCTCTCCGCCCGGGACGGCTGCGGGGACAAAAGTGATCAGCATCACCGGCGATGTGGGCAATGAACGCACCGTCGAGGTTCCGCTGGGCACGACGCTGCGGGAGCTCCTCGCCGAGGTGGAGGGGGTGGAGACGGCTGCTGTGGAAGTGAAAGCTGTGCAGTTCGGCGGCCCGACAGGGGCCTTCTTCGCAGGCGCGTCGCTCGACACGCCCATCTCATTCGAAGCTCTGGAAGCGGCCGGTGCCATCATGGGCTCGGGCACTTTGCGGGTGTTCCGTACCGGCACCTGTGCCGTGGAGATGACTCGAGACACGATGGTCTACCTGCGCGATGAGTCCTGCGGCAAGTGCCCGGCCTGCCGAGAGGGCGCCTATCAGATCGCCGGCATGCTCACCCGAATCGCGGAGGGCAGAGGCAAAACGGAGGACTTGGAGCTCTTGGTCGAGCTGGGTGAGGCCATGAAGAGCGGCAGTATCTGTGGATTCGGCAGGACCGCCTCCGCACCGCTCCTGAGTAGCCTGGCGCTCTTTGCCGATGACTACCGAGCGCACCTGGACGGCAGGGGTTGCCCGGGCGGGGGC
>JAAYJE010000116.1 GCA_012523095.1 Actinomycetota bacterium
ACGAGATGAATGCTTATATCGATGAATTCGGGGGACTCAGCTCAGTATCCATTTACGATGGTAATTCGGATGCACAAATCAAAGAAATGTTTCATCAGCATTATTCTCCGGACCTCCCTCTTGATAAAACGCTGATCATGTTCGGATTCCAGGACAAATTGTAGGAAACGTACTCTGCACATTCGATCGGGCAACGAAGTCGGTGGGTAGCCGCTGGCTCTCGGTCTTGTCCGATGATGACACCGTGAGGTTCTTTCAGCCGTCATAGCGGGGGATGAGGCGGAGATAGGGGGCAGTTCAGGTGAAGGCATCGACCTAGTATAGGCCGGCATGGCGAAGCGGCAGATCTGTCTTAGCTAGTCGCCTTCCGGAGAGATGCCAATGAAGCACCAGCACTCGGTGCCTGCCCAGCGCCTCCTGATAGGCCGATAAGCTCCTTCTGCCTCTAAGCTGGAGCACCGTTCGTGAGGACCTCACCCCCCACGCCGGTGCTGCCCTCCAGGGCGACAATAGCCCCTGACTTGACGCTGAGGTAGTGCGGACCCCTACTTTTCGGTCCCGGCAGGAATGCGTCGCCTAGAGTCACGTCTGACGTGGTGTCCCCGATCCGGAGTCCCCCCATGAGCGCCAATTGTAGCAACTCGCCGCAGCCGCTCGCCGCAGCCGCTCTGACCGATGTCGCCTCACCGATATGCCCGACGCC
Source organism: Actinomycetota bacterium (assembly GCA_012523095.1). Lineage (GTDB taxonomy): Bacteria > Actinomycetota > Thermoleophilia > RBG-16-64-13 > RBG-16-64-13 > RBG-16-64-13. The sequence goes on from JAAYJE010000116.1 coordinate 704, forward strand.
AACCGCGTCAATGGACGCCAGGACGTCAGCGGCCGTAGGGTCCGCGCTAACGACGGGACCAGACTTGTGAGCCTCGCCCAGCCAGTCAACCAACTGGGCGTGGACGGTCAACCCTCCGTTTGTGGAATCGGTCATCGCCCGGATGGTCAGCTCGGGGCCGGCCGGGGTCAAGGCGTGCAAAGTGACATCACGGATCTTGCCGTCCGTAGTCCACCGCCCTAGGAAGCTCGTCAATTCGGCGCCCGACAGGTCGGCGTCCAGTTCACGCTGAGCCTGATACCACAGCTCTGACAGGCGAGCGGTGCTATTTCGCGAATCTGGACCCCCACCACCTCGTGAGAGGAGCAATGAGAACAGGACGGGGACGTGGGCCAACGGCGTGCCCCCCAGCAAGTCGTGAGTCACCTTGACGCAAGAGCCCGAGACGAAACGGACCTCCTTGACAGGAGGCCCGTTTGCTGAACCGTCTCTATGGTAGATCGGCTGGCAACTCTGTGGCGGAGCGCCCCGGTGGGTAGTCGCTTTCTCGTTTTGAACGCCTTCCTCTACTCCTCTTCGGCCTTCTTGTCGGCCGGGTCCCCGCTCAACTCCGGCAATGGCCAACCTGGCCAACCGCCGCTGTACTTGAAGCTCTGCAGGCTGATGCTGACCACGGCTTCGGGATACTGGGCGGCAAGGTCCAGGAGCTTGAGGTTGGCCTCGTCCGCTGGGAGTTGTTCGTAGAGGTCGAAATGCAGAGTCACCGTCTTACCGCCGTCATGCGTATTTCGGGTCATCCGCCACGCCACAGGGTTCTTGGTGCCGGGGTCGACGTAATACCAGGTACCGTACGTGGTGCCATCCGCGGCGGTCCCGAAGTCCCCAGTGAACGCGATGCGGGTGACCTCTCTGCCGTCGATCGAGTCGGAACCCTCCACCACTGCTTCGCCGGAGTTGAGTAGTTCGAGGATCCCC
>JAAYJE010000117.1 GCA_012523095.1 Actinomycetota bacterium
CGACGAAGCTCCCGGTACCGACGAAGCTCCCGATGGCGACGAAGCTTCAGGTGCCGCGGAGGTGCCTGGCGACGAGACCCCTGAGGAGGCAGCTGAGCCCGGCACCGAGGCTGAAGAGGCGCCCGGGGCAGGGGCCGAAGCCGGGGTGGAAGTCGACGAGCCTGTCGTTCAGGTGGAGGAAGAGACCGGCCCCCAGGACGACTGAGCCACATTACCGTCGGACCTTACATGGGAGCGCCTAATGGCGCTCTCTGTCCTTGGGGAGGAGACGTGACCCAGGAACGGCGCAAGGTCGTAGCCGTCGGGTTGACGGGTGGCATTGGTGCAGGCAAGAGCACGGCGTTGGCTTTGTTCGGCGAACTGGGCGCCCGCACCCTCTCCGCGGATAAGATTGTGCACGACCTGTATCGTCAGCGGGGGATGTCGGCTGAGATAGCCGCCCATTTCGGAGCGCATGTGGTTGACGAAAGGGGATTTGTCGACCGCGTTAGGCTGGCCCACGAGATTCGCGGCCGGGTCGACAGGCTGCGCTGGCTGGAGTCGCTCACGCATCCCCGCGTCGCGGAGCGGATCAGGGCGTGGATCAAGACTGCTCCCCCTGAAACAGTGTCGGTGGTGGAGGTCCCCCTGCTCTTTGAGGCTGATCTGGCCGGCCTGTTCGACATGGTGGTCACCATCGAGGCGGGAGAGCAAGTCCGGCGACGGCGATCAGTACATTCTTTCGATCTCGACCAGTTCGCTGAGTTTGAGATCCTGCAGGCGTCCGAGGAGAGACGAGTGGAAGGGAGCGACCTGGTCTTCTGCAACAACGGTACCGTCGATGATCTTCGTCGGTTCGTGTGCGAGGCCTATCAACACGCGCGCGCTTTCCTGGTAGGAGACCGGTGACTGAGAAGATGGGGAGCCGCACACGGGTGCGCGGTCTGCTCCGCCTCTCGATCCTCGTTGCGATCGTTGTAGCGGCGATCATCCTGGCCGTCGTCTTGGCCGCTCGGGGGGGAGCCGCCGAAGAGCAGGCTGAGCCTATTCTCTACGCAGAGGAGATCGCCCAGGTCGCCCAGCGGTACGATCTGGATCCTTACCTGGTGGCGGCGGTGGCAAAGACCGAGAGCGGTTACCGGGCGGCGGCGGTCTCGCCGGCGGGTGCCGTGGGTCTCATGCAACTGATGCCCGGCACCGCCGACTGGGTGACCGGTCTCGATATCTGGCAGGGAGACTCCGACCCTGTTCTTACCGATCCCGCCGATAGCCTGGAGCTGGGTGCGTGCTATCTGCGCTATCTCATGGACAGATTCGACGATCGTACCCGGATAGCTTTGGCTGCGTACAACGCAGGGCAGGGCACGGTCGACGGCTGGCTGGCGACGGCCGGTGGTGCGGAGTCGTTCGATCTTGTCGACATCGTCTATCCGGAGACTCAAGAGTTCGTCCGGCGCGTAGAGCACCACAGAGAGCTGTACACGCGGGTTCATCCGGACGCATTCTCGGGCTCGGGAGGTTCGACATGATTCCTGTCGCACCATGGCAGGAGGGCTGATATGGGTCCGTTCCGATTGCGGGCAGACTACCAACTGCAGGGCGATCAGCCGCAGGCCGTCTCCCGACTTGTAGAGGGCCTGGAGCGGGGCGACCGGTTCCAGACTCTCCTAGGAGTCACCGGTTCGGGCAAGACCTTCACCATGGCCAACATAATCGCGAGGGCGGGCAGGCCGGCCTTGGTCATAGCGCCCAACAAGACCCTGGCCGCGCAGCTCTGCAATGAGTTCCGGGAGTTCCTTCCCGAGAACGCCGTGGAGTACTTCGTCTCCTACTACGACTACTACCAACCTGAAGCCTACCTTCCCGCTACCGACACGTACATCGAGAAGGACTCCTCCATCAACCAGGAGATCGATCGGTTGCGCCACGCGGCCACCTCCAGCCTTCTGATGCGGCGCGACGTGGTGATCGTGGCCTCGGTGTCGTGTATCTACGGACTGGGTTCGCCGCAGGAATACCTGGGGCAAGTGGTGCTCTTGAAACAAGGCGACGATATCAGCCGTGACGAGGTGTTCGCCAAACTGGTGAAGATCCACTACGAGCGGAACGATATCGGGTTCGTGAGGGGCAAGTTCAGGGTGCGGGGCGACAGCTTCGAGGTGTGGCCGGCCTACGACGAATACGCCGTGCGCGTGCAGCTCTGGGGTGATCAGGTGGAGGAGATCGTCAAGGTGGATCCGCTCACCCAGGAGATCGTAGATCGTTTGTCTGCCGTTGCCGTCTATCCTGCCACTCACTTCGTGACCGCGGAGGATTCCATCGAGCGCTCTCTAGAAGAGATCGCCTCCGAATTGGAGTCACGGGTGGCCGAACTCGAGGCTCAAGGCAGGCAGTTGGAGGCCTTCCGTCTACGGCAACGCACCCAGTACGATATGGAGATGCTCCGCGAGCTCGGCTATTGTAACGGCATCGAGAACTACTCACGCATCCTCTCCGGCCGCAGGCCCGGTGAGCCGCCCTACACGCTTCTTGACTTCTTTCCTGAGGACTTCCTCGTTTTCATCGACGAGTCGCATATGACGGTGCCGCAGTTGCACGGCATGTATGAAGGCGACCGCAGCCGCAAAACCATGCTGGTGGAACATGGTTTTCGTCTGCCCTCTGCGTTGGACAACCGGCCCCTGCGCTTTGAGGAGTTCATCGAGCGCGTTCCTCAGTTGGTTCTCGTTTCGGCCACGCCCGGGGAGTGGGAGACCTCCGTTTCGACCCAAGTGGTCGAACAGCTTGTGCGGCCTACCGGCCTGGTCGATCCTCGGGTGGAGGTGCGGCCGACCAAGCACCAGATCGACGACCTCATGAACGAGATCCGCATGCGTGTCGACAAAGGCCAGCGCACCTTGGTCACCACGCTGACCAAGAAGATGGCCGAAGATCTCACCGATTACCTTCTGGAGATGGGGTTCCGCGTCCGTTATCTGCACTCGGAGGTGGACACCATCGAACGTATCAAGGTGGTCCGGGAGCTCCGTCTCGGTGAGGTGGATGTGTTGGTGGGGATCAACCTGCTCCGCGAAGGCCTCGACCTGCCCGAGGTGACGTTGGTTGCCATCCTCGACGCCGACAAGGAGGGCTTCCTGCGCGGCGAGACGGCTCTGGTGCAGACCATCGGTCGGGCGGCCCGCAACGTGGAGGGTACGGTGATCATGTACGCCGACAAACGCACGACTGCGATGGAGCGGGCCATCTCCGAGACCGACCGTCGGCGCGCTGCGCAGCTGGCCTTCAACGAAGAGCACGGCATCGAACCCAGGAGCATCGTCAAAGGCGTCTCCGACATCGCCGAGCTCCTGGGCATCAGTGGCAGTGTGCCCTACAAGGAACGGCGCAGGACCACCGGAGGCGAGGAGATGTCGGCGGAGGAAGCAGAGCGGCTCATGGCCACGCTGGAAGAGGAGATGTTCCAGGCCGCCGAGGAGCTTCGCTTCGAGTACGCTGCTAAGCTGCGCGATGAGATCAAGGACCTGGCCGGGGAGCTGACTCGGTTGCGTAGGACGGCCTCCGGTCGTCACGAGGGGGGCGGACCCGTCGACGCCGCACGGGAAGACGCGGCGCCTGAAGGTACGGCGCTGACCGATCGCACGGGCGGCGATGCCGGCTCGAGTCGGTTGGCTGATTCGGATGTCTCAGAAATGGGTACAAGGGCAGATGATTCAGGACCCTAACACCTCAGCGACGCTCAGAACTCGACACGCGACGGGGGCTTCACAAACGCTATTCAGCACTTGATACAGTTCGAGTGTGTGCTCTTTTGGCAAATCGGGCGGCCTACCAGGGGCCGATCGAGAACAGCAAAAGGAGGGCGGGCAGATGAAGAGGGCGTTGATCGTAGGGTTGGTGTTGGTACTGGGATTGGCCATGGGATTGGTCGCCTGTGGCAAAGACGAGAAGACAACGACCGCCGGCCACGCTGAGGAAACCTGGAAGTTCACTTTCAACAATTTTTTCCCGCCCACAAACAACATCGGTATCGTGTCTGAGATGCTGTGCGCGGAGATAGACGAGCGCACCAACGGCGCAGTGAAGTTCGAGTATCTGCCGGGAGGATCCTTGACCAAGGCCGACAAGGTCTTTGACAGCGTGGTGACCGGCATCGCCGACCTTGGATTCTCATGCTTCACGTACACTCCGGGCGTCTTCCCCGTCATGGAGCTCCTGGACTATCCGCTCGGATATTCCCATGGGTACGTCGACACTATGGTGGTGAACGAGTTCTACAACGAGTTCAGGCCGGCCGAGCTCGATGGCGTGCACGTGTTGTGCCTGTACGGGACCGGCCCCCAGGTGCTCTTCACGGCCAGCAAACCGGTGAGGACTCTGGCCGACGTCAAGGGGATGGTCATCCGGTCGACCGGTGTAGGCGCCGCCATCGCGGGCGCGCTCGGTGCGGAGGGTTATGCCGCGGCGCAGAACGAGGCCTACGAGTTGCTGTCCAAAAATACGATCGATGGGAGCATCGCTCCCCGCGAGGTTCTCGCCGGCTGGAAGCATGGCGAGGTGGTCAAGTACCTGACCCAGTGCTTCCCCATCGGCTCCATCACGGCCATGTACATGGTCATGAACAAGGACAAGTGGGACCAGCTGCCGGCTGATATCCAGCAGGTCTTCACCGATGTGGCCCAGGAGTCGATCGAGGCCTTCGCAAAGGTGGCTGCGGCCTATGATCACGCCGGTGTGGAGTTCTTCACCTCGCTCGAACAAGGCCGCGAGGTGATCGATCTGTCGGAGGAGGAGGGAGCTGCTTGGAAGGCGGCCGTCCGGCCGATAGTCGACAAGAAGCTGGCAGACCTGAAGGCTGCCGGATTCACGGATGATTACGAGGGATTCGTAACCAGCAAGATTCAGGAGTGGCTGCCCAAGGCTCCGAGCGAGGCGGATTGCGCCGCGTGGGTGAAGGACAACATCAAGTCTCCGTCGGCGCAGTAGAGTATGGGAGAGACGCGCGGGCACTAGATAACGGAGTCTTGTACATAGCGACAGAAACCAGCATGGAGGCGGGGCGATAGCCCCGCCTCCATGCGCAAAGAGAAGGTGTTGGGCAAGGAGGTCCTATGGAGATGCTCCCTCCCGATCAAGAGCCTTTGCCGACTCAGGAAGCCGGAGGAGCTAAGGGACTGCCGGGCAGACTGGACAGGTGGGTCGTCTTCCTGACCAGGATCCTGTTCTGGGTGGCCGGAGCCGGTCTGATAGGCATGCTTCTCCTCATAGTCGCGGACGTCATCGGGATCAAGGTGTTCTCGCACCCGGTGCCGGGAGGCATAGAGATCGTGGCCTTCCTCGCGGTTGTCGCGATCGCTTTTGCGGTGGCGCATACGCAGGTCATGCGCGGACATGTCGCCGTGGATTTCATCGTGGGGAGGTTCCCTCGACGGGTGAAGCTGGTCGTCGATGCTCTGATGTTCGTGCTCAGTGTCTGTCTGTTCGCGTTGATGGCTTACTACAGCTTCAAGTACGCCCACAAGCTCAGGGTCACCGGCGAAGTGTCCATGACAAAGAAGATCCCCTACTATCCGTTTGTCTACGCGATGGCCTGCTGCTTCGTAGTCACACTCGTGGTTCTGATCGCAGATCTTGTCAAATCAATAGCGAAGGCGGTCACAACGTGGACCCGGTGATGGTTGGGATCATCGGCATAGTCGTGCTCGTGGTGGTGTTTCTGCTCGGCATGCCCGTGGCCTTCACCATGGCTTTGGTGGGCACCGCCGGATTCATGGTCATCAAGGGTCCCGAGGCCGGGCTGGGTCTCCTCGCGCGTGACTTCTGGGACACTTGGTCGAGCTACAGCCTGACGGTCATACCCATGTTCGTCTTCATGGGCTCTGTGGCATTTTACGCGGGGATGAGCGGCAGACTGTACGACGGAGCGTACACCATATTCGGCAGGATGCGCGGAGGGTTGGCCTTGGCTACGATAGTCGCTACGGCCGGGTTCTCGGCTATATGCGGGTCCACCAGCGCCACCGCGGCGGCCATGGGTAAGGTAGCCATACCTGAGATGCGGCGGCACGGATACGATCCTGGTTTATCGGCCGGTATGCTGGCCGCCGCCGGCAGCCTGGGGATCATGATCCCTCCCAGCACCATCTTCATCGTCTACGGGATCTTGACCGAGCAATCCATCGGCAAGCTGTTCATCGCGGGGGTGGTCCCCGGCCTGATCCTGGCCTTCCTATTCTGTATGGTTGTGTACATCTGGACCCTGTTCAAGCCGGCCTCAGCGCCGGCCGGGGGCACGACCACCATGAAGCAGAAACTGTTGGGTCTGACCGGGCTCTTCGAGATGGTGTTCCTTTTCGCTCTGGTGCTGGGCGGCATGTTCGCCGGGCTCTTCAGTCCCACTCAGGCGGCGGGTGTAGGCACAGCGGCGGCCATCGCCATAGGAGTGCTTAGAAGGAGCCTGAACCTGCAGAAGTTCTGGCTCGCGATCAAGGATACCCTGCTTATCACCGCCATGGTCATGACCATCGTGGCAGGTGCAACGGTGTTCGGCCACTTCATGGCCGTCACTGGGATACCAAGGGCGGCGGCGGACTCCCTCGCCGGCCTTCCGGTCCCGCCGAACGTGGTGATGATCCTGCTACTCGCCATCTATCTGGTCGCGGGATGCTTTATGGACTCCCTTGCTATGGTCACTCTGACGGTGCCCATCCTCTACCCGACGGTCCAGGCTCTGGGTTTCGATCCCATCTGGTTCGGGGTCATCATCGTGTTGGTGGTAGAGATGGGGGTCATAACTCCGCCCGTGGGCATCAACGTGTACATCATCAAGGGAGTGGCGCCTGATGTTGCCATGGGGAGGATATTCAAGGGCGCAGCGCTGTTCTTGGTCGCGATGGTCGTCTTGGCTGTGCTGCTTATCCTGTTTCCGATCCTGGCCACCTGGTTGCCCAGTTTTGTGACGTACTGATGGGACCTACGCGGACGAGGAAGGGGTGAGGGAGTCTCGGCCTGTCGCAAGGCCTGCGGCTGCTGCGTCTACGATAAGACCGCGCCCACAGAGTCCGGTCTGCCGTCGATGCCGTCCAGGATGCGGTCCAGGAGTTCCACCGACACGTTTGGATGCCACGAAGAGCGAAGCCCCATGAGCTGGGCGACATCCAGGGCCCAGGACCAGCCGGTCACCATCCAGGCCAGTTGCTCCGAATCCACATGCTCGGGGATGTCGCCTCGGTCCTTTCCCTCCTCGATTATGTCGGCGAGCTGTCTGGTTGCGGCCAGCTGGTGGCGACCCAGCGCCTCGCGTAGGCCGTGTTCCCGCGAACCGGTGACGAATTCAAGCAGAAGATATGCGTGACCGCCTGTCCTTCGCCCACCGACGAAGCGCGAGTAGACATTGGTCGCCTCGCGGAGCCCCTCGATCACAGGCTTGTTCCTGGCGCCTTCTTGGATCCTGAATATCTCCTCGTAGATGGTGTCAAGGACTGCCAGCAGAATCTGCTCTCGGTTCTTGAAGTGCGTGTAGAGAGCGGCCTGGGTGACACCGGCGCCACGTGCGACGCGGGCCATGGTGGCGCCGTGGAGCCCGTACTTGTCGACGACCCCCAATGCGACCTCTACTATCTGCTTCTTGCGCTTCTCGGCCGGCATCCTGTGTGTGGCCACTCGTATTTCCTTTCGGTACCGTCTTTTCGCTACGGGCGCTTCGCCGGTCGTCATAGCGCCGACGTCATGACGGGCCGCTGCCGCCGTCCGCACTCGCGCTATTCATCTATATCATATTTCATCTGTACAGGTCGCCATTATCGGCTTGACAAATTAGTGGGCGCCCAGTAAGTTAGGCGCGGGAATGGACGACTAAGAGCTCAGTGTTGTGTGGGCGTCCTAGCAAGTGCTTTCTATCGATCGTCCCCATAATCCGGACGAGGAGGTGTGAGTCTAGGGTCAGAAGACAGGGCATCGTCGGTTCGCGGGCAGCATTCTACGGTTCCCGTGAAACCGAAGGAACATGGGGCGGCCATCCGTTGCGGACGGCGCGAAACAGAAGAGAGAAGGGCTTGAAGGAGGGAACGATGAGAAAGAGTCACTGGATCGTCGTCGGGCTGATCTTGGCGCTCGTACTGGGCGCATTCGCTGTGGCCTGTGGTGAAGACGACGCCACGACTACTACCGGAGGAAGCGAGACCACGGCCGGCGGCACCGAGACCACGGCCGGCGGCACCGAGACCACGGCCGGGGCGGCCAAGACGTTGACCATCGGCGTGCCCATCGGATTGACCGGGTGGATATCCGCCCAAGATATCGTAGCGGCGGAAGAGCTGAGAATAGCAGCCGCACTGATCAACGAAGACGGCGGCATCACGGTCGGCGGTCAGCCGTACACGATCGAACTTGTATTGGAAGACACTCAGTCCGACTTCGACGGCTGCGCAGCGGCGGTGAACAAACTGATCTTCGACAACAAGGTCCAGTACATCGTGGGCGCGAATGCCATGTTCAACACGGTGGTCTCGCCGATCTGCAACCAGAACAAAGTGCTTCAGTCGGCCGCCTACAGCGTCCTACAGCCGGGTGAGGTCGACGCCACCACGCCGTACACGTTCCTCACCTGCAACGGTTTCGTAGGCCGCTCCATGGCCTCCATCGCCTCGCTGAAGGAATACTATCCCGATGCAAAGAACGTCGCGGTCGTGCTCGTCGATGATGGCGGCATCCCCTACATGACTCCCATCGTCAAGAACTTCCTGGCGGCGCAGGATGTGACTATCGCCGGCGACTCGATCATAGGTTTCGCCAACGAACTGCAGGACTTCAGCCCGATCGGCGCCAAGCTGAACGCAATCGGCGAAGTCGATGCGGTTCTCCATATCACAGGCATCATCTCTCATGTGGCCAGCCTGGTGAAGTCGTACCGCGAGCTTGGCAATGAAGAGGTGCCCTATGTGACAGCATTGCTCGCCAATTGCGGGGACATCTACAATGTGGCCGGTGGGATCGCGGCAGACGGCATCTTCAGCAACGCCGCCACGCCCGGCGACCCGGAGAATCCTCCCATGATGGCGGAGCTGATCAAGCGGCTACAGGCTAAGCTCGGGGAGGACACCGCCGTGTATCTCGAGTATGCCAACTCCCTTATTGTCCTGGTCAACGCCATCGAGATGGCGCAGAGCCTAGACCCGACCGAGATCGCTGCATTCTGGGAGACCGAGATCGATACGATCGAGACCCTTTTCGGCACCGGTCGCATGGGCGGCGAACAGACTCACGGCATTGCGAACCACGCCGTCGCGCACCCGATGTGTATGCAGATGATGAAGGATGGTCAGCAGGTCGCGGCCGGATGGGTCGACATAGGTCAGATCCCATGATAGACGGTCTCGATACGAAACCGACCGGGTATCATCCTGCCTGAAGTGCGGAGTCGGAGAGAGATGTTCTGAATATCCCGGTGGTCCTGGCGCAGGCCGTCCAGGCTTGACCCAGGACCACCGGAGTAGTGTCGGCCCTGAAGTCTGTATTCAGAGGAAAACGCCTGCATGGAACAAGTGGTCGCAACCATATTCAACGTTCTGATCTTGTCCTCGATGTACATCCTGGTTGCGCTTGGGTTCGCCTTCCTTTTCAACATGCTCGGGATTCTCAATCTTGCGCATGGCGCCGTGTATATGGTCGGCGGATACATCGGGTTTGCTTTGATCAATTCAGCCGGAGTGAATCCGTGGGTCGCCATCTTGATCGCAACGCTCATAATGGCGGGTTTCGGCGTAGTGCTGGAGAGGTTCTGCTTCCGGCCGTTCACAGGTGACTTCAACCGTATCGTCATGGTCGGAGTCGGCATCAACGTGGTCCTGCAGACGGCCGTCAACGCCCTATTGGGCACACGGATGCAGGCGCTTCCATCGTTTTTCGACGGGTACTTGCGGTTTGGAGTGGTGAGTGTCAGCTACCAGAGGATCACCATCTTCTTGATCGGCGCCGCCTTGCTGGTGTTGGTCTCGTGGTTTGTCAGACGGACCAAGCACGGTCAGCAGATGCAGGCGATCTCACAGGATATCGAGGGAGCGGCTCTGAGCGGCATCAACGTGCACCGAGTCTCGGCGCTTGCCTGTGCTATAGGGAGCGGCATGGCGGCTCTCGCCGGCTGTCTGATGGGATCTTATCTGATGCTGTCTCCGTACATGGGGGATCTGATGTTGATCAAGGCCCTGGTGCTGGTCATCCTGGCAGGTATCGGAAGCATAGGAGGCATTTTTGTTACCGGTCTCATCCTCGGGGGTCTCGACGCGGTCGCTCCCGTCATCTTCGATGGCGCGGTAGCCGATGCCATCCCGTACATCGTCGTGGTCGTCGTGTTGCTGTTGAGACCCCGAGGTTTCTTCGGACGTGAGGCATGAACGCCTTGAGTCGCTTCGCCGCAGATAAGACACGGTCGGCGGGATACGGCATCCTCGTGGTGGCGGTCATCCTGCTCGGCGTGATCCCGCTGTTGATGGAATCGCTCTACAGCCTTCACATCCTCGTGATGGTCTTCTTCTATGTCATTGCCGCGCTCAGCCTCCGGGCGATCGTTATCTCGGGCCAGTTCCCCCTCGGTCACGCCGCCTTCATGGGTGTCGGCGCCTATGCGAGTGGCATGGCGGCCAAATGGTTGCATCTGCCTCCCGAGCTGACCATTCCCGGCGCCGCCGTGTTCACCATGATCATTGGCGTCATGGTCGCGGTCTCGTTCTCTCGGCTGAGGGCCCTCTACTATGCGATGGGCAGTCTGTTCCTCGGAGTGGCCATCATCCAGATCCTGAACGCGGGCGGAACGTGGACCGGCGGTTACAGCGGCTTCTCCGGCATCACGCCCATGTTCGGCAATTCCAAGGTGAGCTGGTACTACGCCGCCCTCGGTCTCATGATCCTGAGCGCCGCGGCCTTGTACCGCTTCGAGTTCAGCCGGATCGGCACGAATATGAAGGCTATCTCGCAGTCACATCTGGTGGCCGAGAGCGTCGGGATCAACGAGGCCAAGTACCGGATCCTGGCCGTCGCGATAGGCAGCTTCTTCGTGGGGCTTGCAGGAGCCGGCTACGCTCATTACATGGGAACGATCGCCACCAGCAGCTACAACTTCATGGCGACCATGTGGTTGTTCATGTACGTCTTGGTAGGTGGCGTCAACAACTTCTTCGGTCCGATCGTAGGATCGTTCATACTGATCCTGATCCCCGAGTACTTCCGGTCTCTCAAGACCTACTCACCCTTCATATCCGCGGGCATCCTGTTCTTGTTCGTCTACCTGATGCCGGGAGGATTCGCCGGTTTGATCCAGGCCGCGGTGGCTCGCGTCAAGAGCTGGAGAAGGGAGAGGGCACGCGATGTTGCTGCAGATTGACAATCTGACCAAGCGCTTCGGCGGGTTGACGGCCGTCGACGGTTTCAACGCGTACGTCGATGAAGGAGAGGTCGTCGGGCTGATCGGACCCAACGGAGCCGGCAAGTCGACCGTCTTCAACTTGGTGACGGGGGTCTTCCCGCCCACCTCGGGACGGGTCTTCTTCGACGGCGAAGACATCACGCGGAAGAAGCCGCACACCGTGGCAGAGCTCGGCATCGGGCGGACGTTCCAGATGAATCTCCTGTTCGCCGACTTCACCGTTTTGGAGAACGTGTCGGCTTCTTCTCATGTGTATCCCCGTTCCAGCCTGTTCGACATGTATTTCAACACCAGGCGTTATCGTCGCAACGAGGCTGAGATCTCGGACCGCGCGTTGCAGATCCTGCAGCTGCTGGGGTTGGAGTCGTACAAAGATGAGCTGGCGAAGAACCTGCCCCATGGGTATCAGAAGATGCTGGGAGTGGCCCGCGCCTTGGCGACCAAACCGAAGCTGCTGATGTTGGACGAGCCTCTCGGCGGCATGAATCCTTCCGAGATAGATTTCAGCCTTCAAGCCATATCCAATGCCCGCGATAGCGGGGTCACGGTGCTGATAGTCGAGCACAACATGCAGATACTGTCCTTGTGTGATCGAGTGGTGGTCATAAGCTTCGGCCAGAAGATCTGTGAGGGATCACCGCGAGAGGTCAGGGAGAACGAAGAAGTGATTTCCGCATACTTCGGTGGGAAACATGGCTCTGCTTGAGACCAGAGGTGTGACCGTCCACTACGGCAAGTCTCTGGCCGTCGAGGACGTGTCGCTGCGGGTAGAAGAAGGAGACGTCGTCAGCATCATCGGAGCCAACGGAGCCGGGAAGAGCACGTTGCTCCGTGCTCTGATGGGTCTCAAGCCGGTCACGGACGGTGAGATCTTCTTCGGCGATGAGAAGATCGATGGGATGCGGACCAACGAGATCGTCAAGAGAGGTTTGATCCTGGTACCCGAGGGCAGACGGCTGTTTCCCTATCTCAGCGTGCTCACCAATCTCAGGCTCGGCGCCAGTCTGGTTGAGGACAAAGACGAGATCGAGAAGACGCTCAAGGATGTCTATAGGTTGTTTCCCAGGCTGAAGGAGCGCCGGAACCAGAAAGCCGGGACTCTGAGCGGCGGTGAACAACAGATGGTGGCCATCGGCCGGGGGCTCATGGGTAAACCCAAGTTGCTGTGCATGGATGAGCCCTCGCTCGGTCTTGCGCCGATAGTGGTCGAGGCGGTAGGCGAAGCGATCAAGGACATCAACGGGAAGGGCGTCACCGTCTTGCTCGTCGAGCAGAACGTGCATCTGGCTTTGGAGGTTGCCAGTTCCTGTTACGCGCTCCAGGTGGGCAGAGTGGTGATGTCCGGCGACATGGATACCATGCGGTCCAGTGACGTGGTGAAGAAGGCGTACTTAGGGGGCTAGCGCATCGAGGTGGTCACCTCGTGACTCTCTACACATGAAAGGAAGCTTCTGATGGACAAACCGAGACGTGATCTGAGCATCTATGGCAAGTTGGATCTCGAGAAGCCGGCCGTAGGAGTCAAGTTTCTTCCCAACAGACCCAAGGGCGTAGAGCAGTTGGACAAGACCATGGCTCTCTGTGCCATGATAGGCGAGGCTCAGGAGAGGGGCGCCCCGTTCTACGTCTCCAAAGAGAACGAGGACTGCGTAGGCGGGCTTCCCATGGGTTGGATGGATGTGCCGCCCATGGCTGAGAGCGGGGCCATGGGGAGCAAGTGGGGGATTTTCGAAGAGGCGCGCGCCAATGCGAAGCTATATGTCGGCACCCCGAAGTTCTCCAGAGACGTCTTTCGTTATGTTGTCTTCTCGCCGCTTGACAATATGACTTTCGACCCGGACCTGTTGTTCATTCTTGCGACACCCAGTCAGGCTGAGATCGTGTTCCGGGCGATGCTGTATAGGGACGGGGGGCTGATAGAATCGGTGACGTCTAACGTGCTTGCGTGCGCCTACTTGTTCCCGTACCCGTACTTCTCAGGTAAGGTGAACTACATACCCACCGGTGTTGCCTTCGGTGCGAAAGGACGGCAGACCTTCCCGGAAGGAAGGCTTCTGATCACCATCCCTTGGAATTGGACGTCGAGGATCGCTGAGAACCTCGCGGATATGGAGTGGGTGCTGCCCGCCTACACCATGGGTCCCGAGAAGTTCCTGGAAACGGCCGCAAGATACCACGAAGAAGTGCGCACTGAGTTCGAGGAGGAGTAGCGGTCATCATTGCGCCCCTTGGCACGTGTCGAGCCCTGCTGGAATAATGGGTTCTCGGGTTAGGGCCGTGCCTGGCTGATCCAGAAGTCGGTCCCGTCCCGAGAACGGCGGACACGGCGGAAGGACCACGTATGGCGCGCAAGTACGACCCTGAGCAGATCGAGACCAAGTGGCAGAAGGTCTGGGAGGAACAGCAGACCTTCGTGATTCCGAACCCGCCCCGACTTGCGACGGGTGAGCCGGGGCCGGGTGCGGTACTCGACGGCAAAGGCGCCGACGCCACCTACGTGCTGGAGATGTTCCCCTATCCCTCCGGCAGTGCCCACATGGGCCACGTCAAGAACTACACCATGGGCGACGTCATCGCCCGCTTCCGACGCCATCAGGGGCGGCGGGTGCTTCACCCCATGGGCTACGACGCCTTCGGACTCAACTCGGAAAACGTGGCGATCAAGACAGGAGAGCCGCCGGCCGAGTTCACGGAAGAGTCCATCGCCACCATCAACCGGCAGCTCCGACGCCTGGGCGTCTCTATCGATTGGACCCGTGAGGTCGTGACCTCGCGCCCCGAATACTACAAGTGGACCCAGTGGCTCTTCCTGCAGTTCTATAAGAAAGGCTTGGCATACAAGAAGGAGGCGCCGGTCAACTGGTGCCCTTCGTGCCAGACCGTCCTTGCCAACGAGCAGGTCATAGATGGGGCGTGTGAACGCTGCGACAGTCTGGTGGAGGCCAAGAAACTCTCCCAGTGGTTCTTCCGCATCACCGAGTACGCGGAGCGCCTGCTGCAGGACTTCGACAAGCTGGGATCGTGGCCCGAGCGCGTGGTGACCATGCAGCGCAACTGGATAGGCAGGTCCACCGGCGCTGAGGTGGTATTCGGGGTCGCGCCGCGGGAGGGCGGGGGCGGCGCGGCAGCGCCCGGTGGCGCGGCCGCGGCCCGGGAAGCCTCCGCGGCGCCGGAGGCCGAGTTGCCGGCGCCCGTCTCGACGGCTGAGCCGGGGCCGGCGACCACGTCCGCACGGGTGCCCGTCCCGGCCGCCCTTCCGGGCGCGCCGGTCAACGTCACCGTCTTCACCACCCGTCCCGACACGCTGTTCGGGGCGACCTTCTTCATCCTGGCTCCGGAGCATCCGCTGGTCGACGACCTGGTCGCCGGCACGCCCCAGGAGGCCGAGGTCAGGCGCTATGTCGCCAAGGCCATGAACACCTCGGCCATCGAGCGCTCCAGCATCGAGAAGGAGAAGACCGGTGTCTTCACCGGTCGCTACGTCGTGAACCCGGTGACCGGTGAGAGCATCCCCATCTATGTGGCCGATTACGTGCTCATGGACTACGGCACCGGCGCCATCATGGCCGTCCCCGGCCACGACGAACGTGATTTTGCCTTCGCCAAGAAGTACGGCCTAGAGGTCATCGAGGTCATCGAGAGCCCGGCCGAGTACAAGGACGCCGACGGCAACCTCACCGCGGCCTATTCAGGCGACGGCGCGCTGGTGAACAGCGGGCAGTTCGACGGCCTTCCGAAGGCGGACGCCATCGTCAAGGTCACCGAATGGCTGAGAGAGCGGGGCGAGGGCGACTTCGCCGTCAACTACAAGCTCCGTGACTGGTTGCTGTCGCGGCAGCGGTACTGGGGAGCTCCCATCCCCATCGTCTACTGCGATAAGTGCGGAGAGGTCCCCGTGCCGGACGACCAGCTGCCCGTGCTTCTACCGGATATCACCGACTATGCCCCCAAGGGCAGGTCACCTCTTGCGGCGGCCGAGCAGTGGATGAACACTACCTGCCCGGCATGCGGCGGATCGGCTCATCGCGAGAGCGACACCATGGATACGTTCGTCGACTCCTCCTGGTACTACCTGCGGTACGCCTCCGCGCAGCGTGACGACGTGGCCTTCGACCGCGCCGACGTAGACTACTGGTTACCGGTGGACCAGTATATCGGCGGGGTGGAGCACGCCATCCT
The DNA here is from genome assembly GCA_012523095.1 of Actinomycetota bacterium. Classification (GTDB taxonomy): domain Bacteria; phylum Actinomycetota; class Thermoleophilia; order RBG-16-64-13; family RBG-16-64-13; genus RBG-16-64-13. The sequence continues at coordinate 15,575 of JAAYJE010000117.1, forward strand.
CCATTTGATGTACTCGCGCTTCTTCACCAAGGTGCTCTACGACCTGGGCCTGGTCGGTTTCAAGGAACCCTTCAATAACCTCTTCACCCAGGGCATGATCTACTACAAGGGCGCCAAGATGAGTAAGAGCAAGGGTAACGTGGTCAGCCCCGACGAGATGGTGGCCAAGTATGGAGCCGACTCGGTGAGGAGCTACGTGCTCTTCATGGGACCGGCGGAGTCTGACGCCGAGTGGAACGACCAAGGCATCGAGGGGGTCTACCGCTTCCTGGGGCGGGTGTGGCGGCAGGTGACCGAGGCTCTGGAGGAGGGGATCCTGCAGGAGGGGGCCGGGGCGCCGGGCGGCGCGGGCACCGCTGCGCCGGGCCTCATCGGCACCCCGCTGGACGCCGCAGGCGCTGACGCGTCGCGTAGCGCCGGCCGCGCGGACGCAGGTCGTGCGGCCACCATGGCCGGAGAGGCCACCGCCTTCGACGACAGCACCCTCACTTCCGCCGAACGGGCGCTTCTGGTGAAGACCAACCAGGTAGTGGCCAAGGTCACCCAGGACATCGGCGAGCGCTTCCGCTTCAACACGGCTCTTGCGGCCATCATGGAACTCAGTAACGACATCGGCGCTGCGCGGGCCGCAGGCCCCGCGGGAGCGGGGAGCCCCGGGGCGGCCGGGGCGGCCGGTAGTCCAGGGCTCGCCGCCATGCCCACCGGTAAGGCCGTTTTTGCCTACGCCCTGCAGATGATGGTGCGCCTCATCGAGCCCTTCGCCCCGCACATGGGCGCCGAGCTTTGGCAGATGATGGGCGGCTCCGACATCTGGGATGCTCCGTGGCCCAAGGCCGATGAGCGCTTCCTGACCGCTGAGACCGTAGAGCTGGCGGTGCAGGTGAACGGCAAGGTGCGCGACCGGGTGACCGTGGCCGCCGACGCTATCGACGCCGACGTGCTGGCCGCCGCGAAGGAATTGCCGGGCGTGGCCAAGCACCTGGAAGGCATGACCCTGGTCAAGGAAGTGGTCGTGCCGGGGCGGTTGGTCAGCCTGGTGGTGAGGTAGGGAGGGCGACCCTGTGTGACCAATTGCAAGCGCGGCTTGGGGGAGGCGGGGCGAGGTGTCACACTGCGGCGATCACGGACATAGGGTGAAGTGCGGAGACGACAGAAGTCGGGGGCTGGACCAACCCAGCCCCCGAGTCGGAAAAAGGACAGACTAGAGACTTGAGATTGGAACCACGAAGTACGCCGGTCCCCCGGATTCTCGGTACTGAGTGGTCGCGGGGCTTGGCTGCTCCGAAGCCTGTGGCGACACTCCGATTGCGGCATAGGCCACGAAGAACACCGAATCAGTCGAATAGGTGCGGCGATCATCGGTCGGAGCCAAATTGGTGAAACTCGTTCCGTTCCACAGATACGCGGCCGCTTCTGAGGGAATTGACAGGTCCCGGACCGATATGACGAAGCGTTCCTCTGAGCCATTGCGGTTGAGCCAGGCTATCATGCTGCTCGGCCCCGCTTCGTCTATTGCCCTGAAGACAAAGGCCGCCGGCAGAAGAGAATAGGACGGAAGTGAAGCCACTGAAGAGATCCCGCCACTGATGAATACACGGTCATCAGTTGGTCGTTCATAGTTCACAAAGCCCACTTGTACGAACTCGTAGTCAAACGTGAATGCCTGGATTGACGCAGACATAAGGACGCCAAGGGGAGAGTATTCAAGCCAGAGCTGCTGGATTCCCGCGTTGTCTGGGTCAAAGTCGCCTTTGGCCGCAATATCGTTCCAGAGCGAAGCCATGCGGATTGCGGAGGCATGGCCCGCCTCAAGCCTAATGACTCGGTAGTCGCTCCGGCAACCCACGGCTAGTAGTGTCACAAGCACGAGAGCAGCGATCAAGCCGGCACGCCTTCTCATCAATGAGGCGCTTGGGGGGCTCGGCGAGCTCCCACACGCGTCGGCGGGCCTGGGCCCGGGCTTCACGCACTTTGGCCAGGTGCTCCTCACCCAGGGCGGCCACCAGGCGCCAGGCGGTCGCGTCGGAGGCCACGGGGCCGAAGAGCACCTCTTGGTCGCGTAGAGCCCCCAGGTCCGAGAGGGCGTCGCCGCCATCGGCCAGCATGACCCCGAGGTCGCGCAGGATGCGCCCCGGTTCGTGCCGCCCGCGGCGCAGGCGCAGATCGGGGAGGGCCGCGACGAGTGCACCGGTGAGACCGACCCGATCGGCCACACCAACCAGTAGGGCCGTACCCGCGCGCGATGTCAAAGAGCCGCAATCGGCCCGGACTTCCATCGCGGCGCGCGGCGTAGTACTCTTCACCCACATGGTGACCTCCTTGGGTAGGGACTGCGAGGCTCTGCAACCCGCATCATCCCTGCTCAGGAGGTCACTGTCATCTCTCCCTGGGCACACTGGTGGGTGGTTGATGAAAGATCGAGGCTAATTCCAAGCTGAAACGCTCACCGATGTGCTGGATGGCAGTGTCAACTGCTGTCGTGACTCACCTCCGCCATCCTTCACCTCATGTACTCGTGATTCTTCACCAAGGTGCTCTTGCGACCCGGGCCTCGCCGGCTTCGAGGGAGTCGAAGAACACATCCCCCGCAACTGCCCTCTCGATATCAGTTCGCATCGCGTCCTTGGCGCCCGCCGAACTCACCGTGGCTCGGGCGGCCGACGCGTTGGGCATCAAGTGCCGGTTCTTCCGGGTCGCTAAGGCACCAGGCGTCGGCCGTCCGGCCCCGTGATCATGTCGGTGAGCGGCAGACCGAGTCACTCAGCATGGTAGCTCTGGTCGCCTTCATTCTTGCGTCGTGCCGCCGGTGCGTATGCGCCGCGCAGGAGGCTGCTATCCTGTGACGGTTGATGTCTTGGCGCGTGACCACCGCGCACCACACTATATTCTTCTTTGAGGAGAGGCCTCTTGAGCGAATGGCGTAAGACCATGTGTGTCCTCTGCCGCGTGGAGCGTGCGTAGCTATGCGGGCGGGAACGGAGCGCACTCGCATCGAGAGTAAGGAACTGCGCGGGCGGGAACTCGGTCTCGTGATCTTTGCCCTCTTCGTGGCCACGCTGCTTGCGGCCCTCGACCAGACCATCTTCTCGACCGCTCTCCCCACAGTCGTCGGCGACCTGCACGGGGTGGAGCTCATGCTATGGGTCACCACCGCTTACATCCTAGCCGCCACCATCATGATGCCGGTCTACGGCAAGCTGGGCGATCTTGCGGGGCGTAAGCCGCTGTTGCTGAGCGCCCTCGGGCTGTTCCTGGCCGGCTCGGTGCTGGGCGGCCTCGCACACAACATGAGTTTCCTCATCGCGGCCCGAGCCGTACAGGGCCTGGGGGGAGGCGGGCTGATGATCTCGTCCATGGCCATCGTCGCCGATATCGTCCCGCCGCGCCGGCGCGGCACCTATATGGGCATCCTCGGTGGCGCTTGGTCCTTCGCCTCGGTGCTCGGCCCGATCCTGGGCGGCTGGTTTGCCGACAGCATCGGCTGGCGGTGGGCCTTCTGGTTCAACCTGCCGTTGGGCCTGCTCGCGGTTGTCGTCGCCCTTATCTTCCTGCGGATGCCGGCCGTCAAGAAGGCGCGTCCGCGGCTGGACATCCTCGGCATGACGACCATGGCTATCAGCACCACGGCGATCATCCTCGTCATTTCCTGGGGCGGACGGAATTACGACTGGGCGTCCTCCGTGATCCTTGGCCTCATAGGCGTGGCGGTGGTCTTCGGTGTGGCGCTGGTGTTGGTTGAGCGTCGGGCGGCGGAGCCGATAATCCCGCTCCATCTGTTCCGCGACCGCAACTTCAACCTGGCGACCGCCGGCGCCCTGATCAGCTCGATGGCCTTCCTGGGTGTGGTCATCTACATGCCCAGCTACCTGCAGATGGCCACCGGACTCAGCGCGACGAGTTCCGGATTGTTGCTCGTGCCTCTGTCGGCGGGCATCCTCATCGCCTCTCTCGGATCCGGTGTCATCGCGAGCAAGACCGGGCGCTATCGCTGGATGCCGGGCCTGAGCGGCCTTCTCATCTCGGTCAGCCTGTATCTGCTCTCCACATTGGCTGTGGATTCGTCGCTCTGGATGGCGGGTTCGTACATGTTCATCTGCGGTCTGGGGACGGGCATCGGTTTCCAGATCCTGGTGCTGATCGTCCAGAACTCCTTCCCCATCACCGAGGTCGGCACGGCCACCGGCGCCCACAACTTCTTCAGGCAGATCGGCGCCTCCATCGGCTCTGCCGTCGTCGGGACCCTATTCACGGGTCGCCTGGTGGGATTGCTCGGCGAACGGTTGGGGTCCATGGAGGGCGGGCCGGCCGGACCGGCGGATCCAAATTCGCTCACACCGGCACTTGTCGCACAGTGGCCCCAGGAGGTCAGAGACCTGGTCGTAGCCTCCTACAACGAGGCGTTGACCCCGGTCTTTCTATACATGCTGCCGGTGATGGTGCTCGGTTTCATACTGATGCTGTTCATAGAAGAGAAACCTCTTGCAGCCACCAATAGACCGCCCGCGGAGGAACCGCTGAAACCGGTGCTGGAATCGGAGTAAGGTGAAGAAGGACAACGGCCGCGGCCGACCAGACCGCAGACCAAGCGACCGGAGGCCGGGCGGGAGGAGGAACACCATGAGTGACCACCAAGACCCCACCGCAGACAAGAAGAGAGAGGCGCGCCTGCGCCGGATGGCGGCCGACATGGGCCTCGCCCTTCGCAAGTCGCGGAGTCGTGACCCGGCCTGCATGGATTTCGGGTGCTACCGGGTGGTGAAGAGCGATAGTGGAGAGACCGTCGCCGGACGTTTCCCGTACGAGTACTCTCTCGATCTCGATGCGGTGGAGGAAGTGCTCGATGAGCTGCAGGCCCAGCAGGAGGACCGCGAACTCGATGCCCAATGGAGGGCCGCGCACCCCGGTGCGCATCACATCGAGATCCCCGAGGGCCGCTAAACGCAGGCGGCGCTGTAGGTGCCTGCCCGCCCGCTTCGCGAGGGGGGGTCTGCAAGAAGCCTAAGAGTCGCTTGTATGTGGAAACGCGAATACAATGATGAGCGAGCTCCGCTCATGCCCCGAGGCGCCCCGGCGGGGCGCGCCCGTGCTTCCCGAAGGGGTCAGAGCAACCGGTCCCAAACAATAAGGGGCGGCCGCGAGGCCGCCCCTTTGATGTCAAGCGCCTCCGGCGCCCAACTCAGTGCATCATCGGTCGAGGCTCGTAACCACCAGCCCCGATGCTATTTGCCCATGCGGTGCTCAACCAGATTGTCCACGACCGATGGGTCGGCCAGGGTGGTGATGTCGCCCAGATCGCCGATCTCGTTGGCGGCGATCTTCTTGAGGATGCGGCGCATGATCTTGCCCGAGCGGGTCTTCGGCAGGCCGGGAGCCCATTGGATGACGTCGGGGGTCGCGATCGGACCGATCTCCGCGCGCACGTGCTTGACGAGTTCCTTTTTCAGATCGTCCGACGGCTCGACGCCGGCGTTCAGTGTGACGTACGCATAGATGCCCTGACCCTTGATCGGGTGCGGCATGCCGACCACGGCCGCCTCGGCGACGGTGTCATGGCTGACCAGCGCCGATTCGACTTCAGCGGTGCCCATGCGGTGACCGGAGACGTTGATGACGTCGTCGACACGTCCGGTGATCCAATGGTATCCGTCCTCGTCGCGACGGCAACCGTCACCGGTGAAGTATAGACCGGGGTACTGAACGAAGTAGGTCTCCTTGAAGCGCTCCTGCTCGCCGTAGACGCCACGCATCATGCCCGGCCACGGGCGACGTATGCAGAGGTTGCCTACGCCGGGACCGGTGATCTCTTCGCCGTTCTCGTCGACGATTATCGGATCTACGCCAAAGAACGGCAGGGCGGCCGAACCCGGCTTGATCTTCATCGCTCCCGGCAGCGGGGTGATGAGGATGCCGCCCGTCTCCGTCTGCCACCAGGTGTCGACGATCGGGCAGCGGCCGCCGCCGATGAGATCGTGGTACCAGAGCCACACTTCAGGGTTGATGGGCTCACCCACGGTACCCAATACGCGGAGCGAAGACAGATCATGCTTGGTCACCCAGTCGTCACCCTCGCGGGCGATGGCCCGAAGAGCAGTGGGAGCGGTGTAGAAGACGTTGACCTTGTACTTCTCGACGGTGGTCCAGAAGCGGTCGGGGCTCGGGTAGCTCGGCACACCTTCGAAGAGCACGCTGGTCGCGCCGTTGCAGAGCGGACCGTACACGATGTAGGTGTGGCCCGTTACCCAGCCGATATCGGCCGTGCACCAATAGACCTGCTCGGGATGATAGTCGAAGATCTGTTCGTGAGACATGGCGCCGAAGAGTAGGTAGCCGCCGGTGGTATGCAAGACGCCCTTAGGCTTGCCCGTGGAGCCGGAAGTGTAGAGGATGAAGAGGGGGTCTTCCGCGTCCATCTCTTCGCACGGGCAGTCGGTGGTGATGTCGGGAGCGGCCAGTTCTTCCTCGTACCAAGTGTCGCGGCCTTCGGTCCACGGGATCTCGGCGCCGGTGTGTTTGACAACGATGCACTGCGTGACCGACGGGCTCTCAGCCATGGCTGCGTCGGCGGAGGTCTTGAGCGGGGTCGGGCGACCGCCGCGCAGACCGGTGTCGGCGGTTATCATCAGACTCGCCCCGGCGTTGACGATACGGTCACGGAGCGCGTCGGCGGAGAAGCCGCCGAACACTACACAGTGGGCGGCGCCGATGCGCGCGCAGGCCAGCATGGCCACAGGCAATTCCGGGATCATGGGCAGGTAGATGACCACCCGGTCGCCCTTCTTGACGCCCTTCTTCTTAAGGACGTTGGCGAACTTGGTGACCTCTTCCCACAGCTGCCGGTAGGTGATGGTGCGGGTCGAGTCGGGAGAGTCACCCTCGAAGTAGTAAGCGACCTTGTCCGCTACCGAGGTCTCGAGATGGCGGTCGAGACAGTTGTAGGCGACGTTGAGTTTCCCGCCCTCGAACCAGCGGATCTTGGCGTTGGCGAAGTCGTGATTCTGCACATAGTCCCATTTCTTGAACCAGTGCAGTCTTTTCTCGGCTTCCTCGGCCCAAAAGGCGTCGGCGTCATCGAGAGAGCGGCGGTACATCTCTTGGTACTGCTCCATGCTCGATATCCATGCGGTCTTCTGAAACTCAGCTGGGACGTCGAAGATCTTTTCGTCAGGGGTTTCGTTTGCCACTTCTCTCCTCCGCTCAAAGTGATTTGCCTACATCGGACTCACCCCGAAACGCCCTGGGGCTGAGCGCAAAACATACGTAGGATAGCATACCCACTTCATGTGGTTGACCTTTCTCACGCTCGTCCTCGCGCTCGTCTTTGTTGAGCGCTCGGTGGCTCGGTGTGAGAGAGTATGTCTATCGAAAGCAGCCGCCTCTTCGACGTTCCCAGAGAGCGCCGGTCGGAGGTGCGGAGGAAGACAGATGTTCATACAAGTCTGTGGAGCGGCGCGGACGGTGACAGGTTCCTGCTACCTGGTGGAGGTTGGCGACACCAGGTTCCTGGTCGACTGTGGCATGCATCAGGGTGGGGATAGGGAGGAGGCTCTCAACTACGAGCGCTTCGCCTTCGATCCTGATGAGCTGGACTTCGTGGTTCTCACCCATGCCCACATAGATCATTCCGGCAGGCTGCCCCGCTTGGTCAAACAGGGCTTTTCGGGACCCATCTACGCCACACCGGCCACTTGCGACCTGGTCGAGATAATGCTCTTGGACTCTGCCTACATCCAGGAGATGGAGGCCGAATGGCAGACGCGGAAGGCCCGCCGCGCGGGTCGCAAGTCTGTCGACCCTCTCTATACGCAAGACGACGCCCGCAAGACCATCCCGCTGCTTGAACCCATCGACTACCATGTGTCTCTGAAGTCGGCGCCCGAGGTGACGATGAGGTTCTACGACGCCGGGCATATCCTGGGCTCGGCGTTCCTGGAGCTGGAGCTCGAAGAGCGTGACGAACGAGTCAGGGTGCTCTTCAGCGGCGACATAGGCCAGCCCGACAGGCCCATCATCCGTGACCCGGAGATATTGGAGCAGGCCGACTACCTCATCATGGAGTCCACGTACGGCAACCGGCTTCACCACAACGGCCCTGATCCGGGGGAGCAGCTGGCCGTCATCCTGGAGGAGGCCGGCCGCACCGGGGGCAACGTCATCATCCCGGCTTTCGCAGTGGGAAGGACACAGGAGATCATCTACTTCCTCCGCCGGATCAGCGAGGAACGTGGGATCGACATGCCCATATACGTGGACAGTCCGCTGGCGTCGCGGGCTACGGAGATCTACCGGCGACATCGAGATGTATTCGATGACGAGGCGTGGAGCTTGGTCGGCGAGCCGGGAGGCATCTTCGACTACCGGCAACTGCATTACACGGCCGGGGCCGACGAGTCACGCGCGCTCAATGAAAAGGAAGGCATCGTGATCGTCTCGGCGAGTGGGATGGCCGATGCGGGGCGCATACGCCATCATCTGAAACACAACCTTTGGCGTCCCGAGTCCCACGTGGTCATAGTAGGCTTCCAGGCTCAAGGCACCCTGGGCCGGCGTTTGCTCGACGGGGTGGATACCGTGCGCATCTTCGGGGAGGAGATCGCGGTGAAGGCTAGGATTCATGACATCACGGGACTCTCGGCGCACGCCGACCAGGAGCAGCTGCTCACCTGGGCATCACACTTCAAAACGCCCCGGCTCGTGATACTCACCCATGGGGAACCTGAGGCGGCCATGACGTTGAGGGGGCTTCTGGAGGAGAGGCTGCAGTTCGAAGTGGCGGTGGCCAACATGAACGAGGTGTTCGATCTCGCCAGGACTCCACGTCGACGTGGCACCGAAGGCGGCTGAACCGGACGACTACCTGTGGGCGCCGCGCCTGCGGCGCGGCGCCCAAGGACCAAGGAGGTCCCTATGCGGGCGATGATCCTGGAGGCTGCCGGACGGCCGCTGCGACCGGCGGAACTGTCGGAGCCGGCTCCCGGCCCCGGGCAGGTGAGGGTGAAGGTCGAGGCCTGCGGGCTCTGCCGCACCGACCTGCATGTTGTTGACGGCGAGCTACCCCATCCCAAGCTGCCCCTCATCCCCGGCCACCAGATCGTGGGGATCGTGGACGCAGTCGGAGGCCCGGCGGTCGGACCCGATGCTCATGTTGACGCGCCCGCGACGGAAGCCGCCGGTGCCCCTGCAACGGGAGCTGCAGACGTCCCCCGGTCCGAACCGGGCGCCATCAGGCCGGGCGTGGACGCCATCGCGCCCAGGTTGGGCGACCGGGTGGGCATCCCATGGTTGGGGTGGACGTGCGGCCGCTGTAGGTACTGTCTGAGCGGGCGGGAGAACCTGTGCGACCAAGCCAAGTTCACCGGCTACGACCTGGACGGCGGCTTCGCCGAGTACGCGGTGGTCGACCGGCGCTTCGCTTTTCCAATCCCGAGTGTCTACCCGGCCCTGCAGGCGGCGCCGTTGTTGTGCGCGGGGTTGATCGGCTACCGGTCGCTCGCCATGACCGGTGACGCGGAACGTCTGGGTGTCTACGGATACGGGGCGGCGGCGCACATAGTCACCCAGGTGGCGCGCCACCTGGGCAGGAGGGTGTTCGCCTTCACCCGTCCCGGTGACTTCACGTCACAGGCCTTTGCACTGGAGATGGGGGTTGAGTGGGCAGGCGACACGGCGGAGCCGGCCCCCGAGGAGCTCGACGCCGCCATCATCTTCGCTCCCGCCGGCGAGCTCGTGCCCCTGGCCCTGCGGGCAGTGGCGAAAGGAGGGGTGGTGGTGTGCGGGGGCATCCACATGAGCGACATACCATCCTTCCCCTACGAGATCTTGTGGGGTGAACGGATGATCCGGTCGGTGGCCAACCTGACGCGGCGCGATGGTGAGGAGTTCTTGGCTCTTGCACCGCGGGTACCGGTGCGCACCGAGGTCGAGCTGTTCACCTTAGAGGATGCCAACGAGGCCATCGGATGTCTCCGCACCGGCAATATCAGGGGGGCGGCTGTGATAGTGATCGACGACCGCGCTCGGTGAAGCCCGGCGGCGTGGATATGCTCCGTAGGATCACAGAAGGTTGCCGGGTGATCCTCGTTGCGGCTACTGAAGCCGAAGCCGCACCTTTGCTGGATGCTTGTCGGGAACCGCGGACCCACGTGGTGGCCACGAAGACCTTCGTCGTAGGGGAGTATCCCTCGGCGGACCTCCCCTCGGGGACGGCCCCCCGCAGGAAGAGCGCAGCTGCGCCGTCCATACGCGCTGCACTCGCCATCAGCGGATGCGACAAGACCAACGCGGCCCACGTGCTCACCTGCCTTCTGCAGATCATGGAGCCGGCTCCGCTGATTGTCGTGCAGGTGGGCATAGCCGGTGCGCTACCCGGCGCGGGCTCTGTATCGAGGGCGTCGGTGGGAGACGTGGTGTTGGCCACGAGTGAGGCCTACTCCGACACTGGAAGCTCGAGCCCGTCCGGCTGGCTGTCCGCCCAAGACCTGGGCCTTCCCATCGCCCGACCAGGCGACGTCGAACTGGGAGGTTCGTTCTTTTTGGATCCAGGTCTGGTTCTATGGGCGTCTGAAGTCATTGAGGCGATCGACTGGGCGGACCGCGACGCCGGTGGCGGACCCGGGATCCGTCCTGCGGTGTTGCTGGGACCCTGCGTGACTGCCTCCAGGGTGACGGGCACTCAGGTCGAGGCCGAGGAGATGGCGCGCCGGTGGGCCGCTCTGGCTGAGTCCATGGAAGGCGCCGCCGCAGCGCATATCTGTGCCCTCTACCAAGTATCGTTCCTCGAGATCCGCGGGATCAGCAACTTGGTGACCGATCGCGACCGCGACGCTTGGAAAGTGGACCGGGCGGTGGAGGTAGCGGGCCGGGCGGCATTGGCCGTGGTGGGCGCGCTCGGCCATCTCCGGTCATCGGGAGGTCGATGACATGGGTCTTCTGAAGCTCGCGTACTCTCCTTGTCCTAACGACACCTTTGTCTTCCGGGCCTGGGTCCAGGGATTGATCCCCGAGGCGCCGGAGGTCGAAGAACAGTTGGAGGATATTGACACGCTCAATCTCATGGCACTCCGCGACAGGGCCGACATCGTGAAGGTGTCTATGCACGCGTTTGCCCACCTGCGGGGATCGTACGCCCTCCTGCATTCGGGTGGGGCCATGGGCAGGGGGTGCGGCCCGTTGGTGGTCGCCCCCAAAGACGGCAGGCTGCGCCCGGCACCGTCGCTGCAGAGGGTGGCCGTCCTGGCCGACGAGTTGTCCCGCGCGCGCGTGGCCATCCCCGGGGAACTCACCACGGGGGCTTTGTTGGCGGGACTGTTCACCGGTGGGTTGAAGCAACCGGTGATCATGCCCTTCGACAGTATCATGCCGGCTGCGGCCGCCGGGGAGGTCGAGGCCGGTGTGATCATCCACGAAGGTCGGTTCACTTTCGGTTCCTACGGTCTCCGACGTTTGATCGACCTGGGGGAGTGGTGGGAGGAGTTCAGCCGGTTGCCGATACCTCTGGGGGGCATCGCCGTGTCGCGCAGTCTGGCCCCGGACCTCCAGGCTGATGTCGAAAAGGCGGTGCGCGCGAGTCTAGAGCATGCCCGCGCTCATCCCGACGAAGCGATGACGTATGTCGGGGAGCACTCCCAGGAGATGGACCCCGACGTTTGCCGCCGCCACATCGAGCTCTACGTGAACGACTTCACTCTGGACTACGGCGAGGAGGGGGAAGACGCCATCCGGCAGTTGCTCGACGCGGCCGTCTGTTTCGGCGTGGCGCCGCCGTCGGACCAGGGGCTTTTCTGGGACGATTGAGTCCCGGCACCGACTCCTGAGTTGCAGTGGGTCCCGTTGACTGAGGCTGCTATGCTACCGGTCCATGATCCACCTCACCGACATCTCCAAGTCCTTCGGGACCCAGGTTCTGCTCGCCGGGGCCGGCCTGCACGTCAAGCCGGGCATGCGCGTGGGCCTGGTGGGTCCCAACGGTGCCGGCAAGACCACACTGCTTCGGCTTATCGTGGGGGAGATGTCTTTGGACGGCGGCGAGATCAGCTCCCGCAAGGACCTTCGCATCGGTTTTCTTCCCCAGGAGATCGAAGAGATCGCCGCCCACGCGGTCATCGATGAGGTGCTGGCTTCGCATGCCGAGGTGCTCACGGCCGAACGGCGGATCGCAGAGTTGGGGCAGGAGATCGGCCGGGCGTACGCGGAGGAGAAGGTCGAGGGCAAGAGCGACGGTGGACAGCGGGCCGACCCGGATGAGCTGTTGCACGAGTTGGGAGCCCTGCAGACAGCTTTTGAGGCCGCTCGTGGTTACGAGCTCGAGATCCAGGCGCAGACCATCCTGCGCGGCATGGGCTTCAAGGACACCGACTTCAATCGCCCTATCGCCGAGCTCTCTGGAGGGTGGCGGATGCGGGCGGCTCTTTCTCGTCTGCTCCTGGAGCAGCCCGATCTGTTGCTCATGGATGAGCCCACCAACCATCTCGACCTCGAGAGCCTCATCTGGCTGGAGGAGTTCCTGCTCACTTGGCCGGGGTCGCTCATCATCATAAGCCACGACCGCTACTTCCTTAATCGTATGGCCACGCACATCGCCGACCTGGACCGGGGCATCATCGATCTCTATGCCGGCGACTACAACCATTACGAGGAGGAGAAAAAGCAGCGATATGAAGCTTTGGTGAACGCGGCCAAGAACCAACAGCGGGAGATTGAATCGGCGGAGGCTTTCATCCGACGTTTCCGGGCTAAGAACACCAAGGCCAAGCAGGTGCAGCAGAAGATCCGTCAGTTGGAGAGGACCGAGCTCATCGATGCGCCCGCGCTCGAGAGAAAGACCATCAAATTCCGCTTTCCACAGCCTCCGCGCACGGGCCGGGTCGTGGCTGAGGTCAAACACGTCCGTAAGGCCTATGGTGAGAACGTGGTCTACAAGCGGCTGGATCTTGTGCTCGAACGAGGGGAGAAGGTTGCCTTGGTGGGGCCCAACGGGGCCGGAAAGTCCACCCTGCTCAAACTACTCGCCGGAGTGGTGGAGCCCGACGAGGGCTCGGTGGTCCTGGGTTACAACGTCCGCCGGGAGTACTTTGCTCAGCATCAGCTCGAGGTGTTCCATCCGGATCTCACGGTGCTGCGGACCATGGAGGAGGCGGCCGGCCCGGCCGGGCGCATGGCCGAGGTGCGGAGCTACCTAGGCGCTTTTCTGTTCGAGGAGGACGACGTGGCCAAGAAGGTGGGGGTGCTCTCGGGGGGAGAGAAGGCTCGTCTGGCTCTGGCCCTGATGTTGATAGACCCCGCGGGGCTGCTTCTCTTGGACGAACCCACCAACCATCTGGACATGGATTCCCGGGCCGTCCTCACCGAGGCGCTTCGCCAATTCGAGGGTTCAGTGGTCTTCATCAGCCACGATCGACATCTGATCAACGCCATCGGCAGCAAAGTGATCGAGGTGCGTGACGGGCGTTTGACGCACTATCCGGGCGATTGGGAATATTACCAGTGGAAGAGGGGTCAGGAGACGGGATCCGTCTTGACACCGACCATAGTGACCCCGGCGGTGCCCGCGGCTGCCGTGGCCGACGTCCCCAAGACCCACACGGTGGAACTGGGCTACAAGGAACGCAAAGAACTGAGCAGCCGCTGCCGCAAAGTGGAGCGGCGCATCCTGGCCGGCGAGGAACGGCAGAAGGAGTTGGCGGCGCTCATGTGTGACCCTGTCCACGCCTCAGACTACGAACTTCTCTCTTCCGCCTCGACCGAGGCGGAAGAGTTGGCTGATGAGATCGCCCTGCTCTACGAGGAATGGGGCAGTTTGAGCGAAGCGCTCGGGACGACCTTGGGATGAGATATGCGTAAGACGGAGCAGCCGGGCGAATGCGGCGGGTCTGTGAACGTCCATCTGCAGATGCGCACGTTCGAGGCCGATCTCTCGCTTCCGCCCGGCGCCGAGATCCTCAGAACCTGGGAACCCGAAGCGCTCGCCGATGTGGCGAGCGCGGTGCGAGAGGCACTGGCCGCCCCCATAGGCGCTGCGCCGCTCGCGCATATCTGCCGGGAGATCCTGAGAGGGCGGGTATCCGGCGGCGGTGCAGGACGGGCGACGGCGCGGGCCGCCTCAGAGGTCCGGACGTCACAGCCCGCGGTGGCCGTAGTGGTCTCAGATAGCACGCGTCCGGTCCCGTATCGTGGCGAGGGGGGGATCCTGTGGCCCTTGATCGATCACCTGCTCGAAGTGGGCTTCGCGCCTGACTCCATCACCATCGTCGTGGCCACCGGCACTCACCGGCTTCTGACCGACGAGGAGATCTGGGCTCTTCTAGACGAGCGTGTGCGAGAGGCCGGGGTAGGGGTGCATTGTCACGACGCGTACGACCACGCCGAACTGACCCGGGTCGGACGGACCTCCGACGGTTCCGACGTCTCTATGAACCGTCGCTACGTGGAGGCCGATCTCCGGATCCTCACCGGGCTTGTAGAGCCTCATCTCATGGCCGGCGTCTCGGGAGGCCGCAAGAGTATCTGCCCGGGACTCGTCGATGTGCGAAGTGTGCGCGACTTCCATGGGCCGGATGCTGTTGCGCACGAGAAGGCCACGGATCTGGTCCTGGACGGCAACCCGTGCCACGCGGTGTCACTCGAGATAGCCCGCATGGCGCCGCCCCACTTCATCCTCAACGTGACCACGCGTCGGGATGGGGGTATCGTGGGAGTCTTTGCAGGTGACATGGAGGAGGCCCACCTTGCCGCGGTCGATCATCTGCTCAGCTTCATCAGGATCCCCATCGAGCGGGAGTTCGATGTGGTGGTCGCGCACGCGGGGCATGTGGGGGTCAACCACTACCAGGCGGAGAAGGCAGCTGCGGTGGCCGCCAAAGCCGCCCGCCCGGCCGGGTATCTGATCGTGGTGGCCGACACCACCGACCCGGACCCGGTGGGCACCATCTCCTACAGGCGTCTGATGCGCTTCCTCGCCGAGGTGGGACCGGAAGCTTTTCTCGAAGCGATCCAAGCCGATGACTGGGAGTTCGTCCACGACCAGTGGGGCGTCCAGACCTGGACCAAGGTGCTCGAGAAGATCCCCCGCGAACACATATTCTACTTCAGCCCGCAGACGGCTCTCGACGACTATACGTGGCTGGTGTGCGCCGGCCCCCCAGGGCTGATCGGAGCCGGGTTAGAGCGCGCCGGCACCTCGGGAAGAGGAGTCGGCGCCTGCGCCTGCGACTCGGCGGGGGAGCGTGTGGCACGGTTCGTTGAGGCGGCCGTCGCGCGGGCCTGCGAAGAGTCGTACATTGCGACGGGACGTTCGGCCACGGTCGCCTACTTGGTCGACGGGCCTCACGGCATCCCGGTGCGGTCGCGACCTGCCTGAGGTATCCTGGACTTCAGCGTAGCTCGTTCAAGGAGGAACATGCATGCCGTCCTTCGACGTAGTCAGCCGGGTAGACCTTCAAGAGATGGATAACGCGGTCAACCAGGTCAAAAAGGAGATTGCGACACGGTTCGACTTCCGTGGATCGAAGACTCAGGTCGATTTGGATCGCAAAGAGGGCAAGATCCAGCTGTTGACTGAGGATGAGATGAAACTGCGCGCCATCAAGGACATGCTCATCGCCAAGGCGGTGCGCCGTTCCATCGAAGCCCAGGCATTGGACTTCGAGTCACCTGAGAAGGCCGGCGGGGACATGATCCGGCAGACGGTCACAGTCCAGAACGGTATCGACATCGAGACCGCGCGCAAGGTGGTCAAGGTGGTCAAAGAGACCAAGCTCAAGGTCCAGGCCGCCATCCAGGGAGACGAAGTCCGCATCAGCGGGAAGCAGCGCGACGACCTGCAGGACGCCATCCACGCGCTCAAGGAGGCCGATCTCGGCATGCCGTTACAGTTCGTCAACTACCGCGAATGACGGGCGCATCGGTCGGCTCCCCACAAGCCGAGGACGTACCGAACGGGCCGGACGGCCGTATCTTCTTCTCCGGCGATCACCGCTTGGAAGGCATCCTGGAATGGCCCGATCCGGGCGTCCGGTGGAAGCTTGGGGATCCGCCATCGGCGGGCTTCACCTCCGGCGTCTCGTCACCGGGTGTCCTTGGTGGCGTGGTGGTCGCCCATCCTCACTCGCTTCACGGCGGGACGATGGCCCACCCGGTCGTGTATCGCGTCGCTCAGTCTTGCCGTCAGCGGGGTCTGGCAACCCTGCGCTTCAACTTCAGAGGGGTCGGCGCCAGTGAGGGACACTTCAGCGGCACTGAGGAATACCGGGACGTGGAGGCCGCGGCAGTCTTTCTGCGTGACGAGCCGGTCCCGTCCGAAGCGGGCCCGACGCCTTGCCCCCCGGCGCGACCGCTGGCGCTGGCGGGATACTCCTTCGGGAGCTTGATGGCGGCGAGGGCTGCCGCGGAGATAAGGGCGGTCCAGGCCCTTGCTCTGGTGGGGTTCGCGGTGAGCTGGGATGAACTGCCCGACGATACTTTCAAGAGGCTGGCTGAGTTCCGAGGACCCGTGCTGGCGGTATGTGCGGAGAACGACGACCTTGGATATCCAGATGAGGTGGAGAGAGTCTTGGGGGAACTCGGCCTCGACTTCCGCATCAGCGTCGTCGAAAGAGCGGGACACTTCCTCGAGGGCAGACAGCGCGAGGTGGGGGAGCGCGTGGCCGGTTTCTTGAGTGAGGTCCTCGCGTCAGGTCGTGGGAGCGGCCGACGACCTGCCTGAGCGAGCGGCTGGAGCGTCTGGGCGGCCGTCGCTGCCGCCGCGCGCCGTACCGGCCGTGCCGCGGCACGCCGGGCGCCTACTCGGTTCTTGTGGCGTCGGGGCGCCAAGCTAGGACTATGGCCGTACCGGGACCGCCCTGTCGGCGGTCTACTCTCGGCGCATGGCTGCCGTCCCGACAAGAAGGGTTCTCGTCTACATAGCCGCTGGGTTCGTCGTTCTGGTGGTGGGGACCGTCGGCCTAGTGTCACTGCGGGGCGGCGATGATCTAGAGACCGAAGCGCTCCTCATCCAGGCCGGCGGCCTACCGATCGAGGCGGCCTACGCTGCAGGTGGTGAACCGGCCGGTGGGATTCATGATCTATCAGGACAAACCGCGATCTCCTCGACCACAAGCACTACGCAGCCGCCCCCGATCTATGTGCAGGTAGCCGGCGCGGTCTGCAGTCCGGGGGTATACCGTGTTCCGGCGGAGGCCCGGGTTTTCCAGGCCATCCGCGAGGCCGGCGGTTTCACTGAGGAGGCCGACCAGCAGGCGGTTGCATTGGCCGCCGGAGTGACCGACGGCTGCCGGGTCTATGTTCCCCGGAAGGGAGAATCAGCGCCCGGGGAGGTCCAGACTCCCACCCAGTCGTCGGCAGGTATCACGGGAGGTACGCCGGGCGACGGCTCGGCAGGTCGGAGCTCGGGGAGTCTCGTCTCGCTCAACTCGGCCACCGCGGAGGAGCTCGACACGCTGCCCGGCATCGGCCCGTCTCTTGCGCAGCAGATCATCTCCTACCGTGAGGCCCGCGGCCCGTTCACGTCGGTAGAGCAGCTGAGGGATGTGCCCGGCATCGGCCCGTCGAAAATGGAGCAACTGCGCCCGCTGGTGGGAATCTGACGGGCCGGTGCGCGCCGGACTGGTCGACTGGTTCGTGCGGAGGGCCGGGCTTGCGCGTTTCACCACGATCTTCACCGCGTTTGGTGTCGCACTCCCCGCCTTAGTCGGCGTAGGCCCGTCCATCGCGCTGGTGAGTCTGGCGGTGGTCGTGATGGTCGCCACCTTCGCGACAGCGCGGAGCCGTATCCGTCCCGCCGGTCGGAGGGTTTCAGGCCTGCTTGTGGTTCTGGTGTTGCTGATCGGGTTCTTCGCGGGTTATGTCGTGGGCGGCATTCGTGTGGTTGCGCTGACAAGCAGCGCGCTCCAGTCCCGCATAGGTGACACGGTGAGCGTCGAGCTGGTCATCACCGGAGAGGTGAGGTCCAACGCGGGATGGCAGAGTGCGCCGACGGTGGTGAGGTGGCTCGGCGGTCGCCAGGGACCCGACGCCGACCAGGATCCCGCTCTCGGCGAGAGAGTGCTTCTGGAGGTCACCCCCGAGGAAAGCGTCACGCCGATGGACTTGAGTCAGGGCCTTATCTTGGCCTGCGAGGTGACCGTGCGGGCGCCGGACGGACCTTCCGCATCCGGCTACGACCAAGCCCGCCGACTGCGCCACCAGGGTATCGAGGTAGTCCTTCGTGCCGAAGGAACAGGCTCTCTATCGGTGCTGGGCAGACGGGACGGAGTCGCCGGCTGGTTCGATGGGCTCAGGTCCCGGGCCAAGACTCATCTGGGCTTGGGGCCCGATGCACGCGTGGGTGAGACCCTGAAGGGCCTGGTCCTAGGTGATACGAGTGGCGTGGACAAGAACTGGCTCGAGGCCTTCCGGAGGGCGGGTACCGCGCACATGTTCGCAGTCAGCGGACTGCATGTCGGGAGCGTCGCGGCCATGATGATCGGATTGGCCCGATTGTTGAGGGCTGCGCGCTGGGTGGGCTTCCTCCTGGCAGCCGTCTCGGCGCTGCTCATGATCCCATTCATCGGCGCGTCACCTTCCATCGTCAGGGCGGCGGTCATGATAGTCGTTGTTGTCATGGGGCAATGGATAGGCAGGGGGCGCGACCAGTGGCAGGTGCTGGCGCTCGCCGCCGTGGTGATACTGGCGATAAATCCTTTTGCTATCTTCGATGTGGGCTTCCAAATGTCGTTCGGTGCAGTGGCGGGGATCGTGGCCCTTGCGCATCCTCTTGAGAGGCTCCTGCAACGCTTTCCTGCCGGCCTCCGTTCGAATATGGCGGTCTCCATGGCGGCCAGCATAGGGACGGCGCCCATCTCGTTGATGGTCTTCGGAAGGACCTCCTTGGTCTCTCCGTTGGCCAACCTCCTGGTGGTGCCTCTCCTCCCGGTGGCGATGGGGTTGGGTTTGGCGGGCGCGTTTCTAGGTTTCGTCTGGGAAGGTCTTAGTCGCGCCTCGAACACACTGGCGTCCCCACTCCTCATGTGGACGATCCTTATCTCTCGTCTATGTGCCGGCGTGCCGGTCTTGGAGACCGCCTTCTTAGGCCGGGCGCTGTTCGCGGTGAGTGTGGGGGCTGCTGTGCTGCCGGTCTCTCTAGCGGTCTGTGGACGCGTGGTCCGTGCCCCTTTTGGCCTTCCTCTGCCATTCTTCCGGCGTTGCATCGCCTGGGCGCGGTCACACCGGCCACGCGGACGGCGCCGGGGCGCGACCCTCGGGGTCGGGCTGATCCTGCTCGGTTTGGTGCTTGGGGCGACGGCCTACCCGGGGGTCGTGCGGGGTGTTGAGGCGCTACAGGGACTCGCATCCGGCAGAGGATGGCCTGATCACACCGAGATACGCATACTGGACGTCGGACAGGGCAATGCCACACTTATACGGACCTCGGGCCGCCATACTTTGCTGTTCGATGGCGGCCCGGCCGGTTGCAACCTGGCTCGGCAGCTGCGTGACCTTGGGGTTCGCTCACTCGATGTGGTGGTGATCTCACATCCACACGCGGATCATTTTGCAGGCCTGTTGGAGTCGCTGGGGAGCCTGCAGGTGAAGACGCTGGTGGACCAGGTGGAGGTGGTCGCCGCGTCGGCGGCCGAGGTGCGGACATCCGGCGCCGACGGCCGTGGTAGCGGTGCTGAAGCGGCCAAGTACCTGAAACTGCGCCGAGAGCTGGCTTCGGACGGGTGCAGATATGTATTCGCCCGCACCGGCTATTCCTTGAAGGTGGACGACGTCGTTGTGCGCCTGTATGGCCCTGCCGATCCGATCACGATCGTGGATGGGCCGGATCCATGGGCGGCTGAGTATGGGCCTCCCTCAGGTGACGAGTTGAACGACGCCTCCGTGGTGGCGTTGGTGAGCGTGGGCGCCATCGATATCTTACTTCCGGGCGACGCGGAGGCCGACGCGCTCGGCAGATACCCACTGCCGGAGGTGGAGATGATAGTGGTCCCTCATCACGGCAGCCAGGGGGCGGTCTCCACCCGTCTGCTGCAAGGAGTCCGTCCGAAGGTGGCAGTCGTATCGGTGGGGGAAGACAACTCGTTCGGGCACCCACATGCGGACACGATGTCGATCTTGGACGAGGCGGTGGGTGCGGTCCTGCGCACGGATACCTCTGGTTGGGTATCCTGTGAACTGAAAGGAGACACGATGCTCATCACTTTGGAAAGGAAGCCGGTCCGGTGACCCACGCAGCACGCCGGCCTCTCAAACCTGCCTATCTGATCTTGGGAGATGACTTGCCCAAGGTTGAGACGGCCCTCAAACGTCTCAGGACTCGGATCAAGGAGCAATCGGGTAGCGACCTCAACATCGACGAGTTCGACGCCTCGGTCGACCCTGGATCCCAGGTGGTCAACGCGGCCAATACCCTGGCCTTCCTGGGAGGTACCCGGCTCGTGCTCGTCGAAGAGGTGCAGGCCTGGCTCAAGGCGGACAAGGAGGTCGTCGCTGCCTATCTTCGGTCTCCGGCCCCGGACGCGTGTCTCGTCTTGGTGGCCGAGAAACTCCCAGCCGGTGATCTGCTGCGCGCCGCCATGCGGGAGCACGGTGACGTGCTCGAGTTCATGGCCCCCAAAGAAAGACAGCTGCCGGGCTGGTTGGTGGAGGCCGCCGCTTCCAGGTTGCAGATGAGTCTTGGGATCAACGAGGCTCGGCTCATCGTCCAGCGGTGTGGCGCCAACCAGGCCATCTTGCTGAGGGAGCTGGAGAAGCTCCACACGTATGCCGGAAACCGAGCGGTCACGACCGACGATATCCGTCTTCTCACCACTCCCACCATCGAGGCGAACATCTTCAACCTGCTCGATTCGCTGGCTCTGAACAGGGGATCGGAAACGTTCGCGGCGGCCGCTGAGCTCCTGGCCTCCGGGGAGGCGCCTGCAGGACTGTTCAACCGTATCCTCCGGCACTTCCAGAATCTCAGCCGAGTCGCCGCCATGCGGGATGAGGGGATGAGCCAGGAAGCCATTCGAACGGAACTCAAGATGAAACCGTATCCGGTGCGCAAGCTTGTGGAACAGTCCACCGCTCTCGGTACGGACGGCATCGCCCGGCGGCTGGCGGCGCTGGCCGACACAGATGCCCGTATGAAAGGCATGGGCGCCCTGCCGGACGAAATGGAGCTGCAGCTGTGCCTTGGCCGGGTTCTGGGTGCGTGAAACGGCTCTACGTGTGAACCGTCGAGGTCGGCCTGTGGGACGGGGGAGCGCCGCGCCGCGCGCGGCTACTCAGAGGGTTCTAGAGTTGGGAGAGGAGTCGCGCTACCCTCGACTTCTTGCGCGCCGCGTTGTTGCTGTGTATGGCATTGCGGGCGGCTGCCTTGTCGATGGTGGAGGTCAGCTTCTTGGCCGTTTCAGCAGCGGCATCGGTGTCACCGGCGGTCACAGAGTCCTTGAGGCGCCGGAAGTACGTCTTGATAGACGACTTGTAGCGCAGATTCTCCAACCTCTGCCGCTGGGCGATGCGGACTCTTTTGCGCTGCTGCTTGGTATTAGCCAATCTTCGCTCCTCCCATCTTCCCTAGAAAGTCGGAGCAGTCTAGCATAACGGTCGCGCATGGGCAATGAGACTAACAGCAACAGGCGAAGACTAGCGACGGCGGCCGCCTTCCTCATGGCGGCGACCGCCGGCTCCCGGATATTGGGGCTGATACGGGAGGTCATCGCCAACGCCTATCTGGGCATGGGGGCCGAGATGGGCGCGTACACGCAGGCCATCAAGGTGCCGAACTTGGTACGCACTCTCCTGGCCGACACGGCTCTATCGGCCGCCTTCATCCCGGTCTTCTCGGGTCTTCTCGAAAAGAAACGGAGCCGCGAAGCGTGGCAGGTGGCCTTCACTGTGACCGTCGCGGCTACGCTGGCTCTCGGAGTCGTTACGGTGCTGGGAGTGGTCTTCGCGCCCGCGATCATCAAGGTGGTATCGCCGGGCTGGGTCGGCAAGTATCCCGAATCCGTCGCGCTGGCTGCGCACTTGATGCAGATCATGTTCCCAACGGTGTTGGTAATGGGCATCGCCGGGATCTTCATGGGCATCCTCAACTCCTACGATCATTTCTCTATGCCGGCGATCGCGCCTATCGTCTGGAACGTGATCATCATCATCGTGGTGGCGGTGTTCTCCGATCGCTATGGGTTCGAGGCGCTTGCCTGGGGAGTGATGCTGGGCACCCTGGCGGAGTTCTTTCTCCTGGTGCCCTTCGTCTGGAAGCGCCGTTGGCGGCGGGGCGTCGTTGCGCCCGACCAGGCCGTCGTCGCGGACGAACCTTCGCCTTGGCGGTTGGCTTTGCGCAGCCCGGAGGTGAAGAAGATCGGCATTCTTCTCGGGCCGGTCATCCTGAGTCTGGGGATCGTCAACTTCAACGCGTTCATCGGGACGATCGTGGCCTCGCTCATCGGGCAGGCGGCTCCGGCCTATATCGACAAGGCGTTCCGCCTCTATCAACTGCCGCAGGGCATGTTCGCCATCGCCATCGGCACAGTGCTGTTCCCGGCCCTGTCACGCCACGGAGCGGCCAAACGGATGGCCGAGTTCCGCGCGGATCTCTCGCTGGGGATCCGGCAGATCTTCTTCGTCACGTTGCCCTTCGCCGCGTTCTTCTCCGTACTTTCCGAGCCGACCGTGCGGCTCATCTATGAGTACGGGAAGGTGGTTGGCGACGAAGCGGCTATCTCGGGGACCTCCTCGGCGCTCCTCTTCTACAGCTTGGGCATGGCGTTCGTAAGCGTGAATACACTGCTTAACAGAGCTTTCTATAGTATTCAGAAGTCTTGGGTGCCGCTTGTCATGGGAGCCGCAAACCTGGCGGTCAACGCGGCGATCATGCTGTTTCTTTATGAGTCCATGGGGGTCGGCGGCATCACACTGGCCACCTCGGTGGTGAGCATCATCAACTTCTTCGGGCTGATGGTGTTGCTCAGCCCCCGTATCGGGGGCTTGGACGCGCGCCGGATAGCCTGGTCGGCGGGAAGATCTATCATCGCTCTCATCCCCTTAGTGGGTGTCGCCTACGGTGTCTGGTATGGGCTCGATGTCGCTCTCGGCGGGGGTCTGTGGCAGAAGATCGTGTCGGTCTTGGTAGCCTACGCGGCCGGAGGAGGCGTCTACATCTTCGCCGCGTGGGCCATGCGCATGCCCGAACTGCGCGACGTGCTGAACGTGATCCGGCGGCGACGCCACCCTCGGGAGACGGATGAGGTCATCGATCTGGAGGGTAGGAGCTAGGAGCCGGACGAACGCGCGGTCTCGTTGGCCCCGAGACCCTGCAGCAGTCCGGCCGGGCCGATGCAACAGTTCCTTCCTGTGGCCTTTGCGTCGTAGAGTCGCTCGTCGGCAAGGCTGATGATGGCTTCGACGGTGAGCGTCTCACGCGGGAACTCAGCGCTGTCGGCCAGCCCGCAGCTGAAGGTGAGGTGGATCTCGCGCCCCTCGAAGATGAAGGCCTTGTGACGCACCGTTCTCATGATCCGCTCGATCATGGCGAAGGTCTCCCAGGCGGATCCGGTCCGGGATATGATGATGAACTCCTCGCCGCCGTACCTGCCCAGCAGGTCGTACTGCCTGATCATGGACGCCACGGTCCGGGTGAATTCCTTGAGCGCGAAGTCACCAGCCTGATGACCGTGGATGTCGTTGACGGTCTTGAAATGGTCGATGTCTAGGATCGATACACAGAAGCTGCTGTCGCCGCGCGAATGTTCGGCCACCATCTCCAGGAGGCGTTCGAACACATATCGTCGGTTGTACACGTCGGTGAGGCAATCGCGGGTGGCCAGTTCGTGGATCCGGCGCTCCATGATCTTTTTCTCGGTGATGTCCCGACACACGCAGAAGATGAGCTTCTGGCCGCCGTAATACACGCCGTTGCTGCTGATCTCCACGTCGAGGAACGTGCCGTCCTTGCGTTTGTGACGGGTCTCGAAGTGATCTCCCACCTCGTCCACGGTCGCCATCATCTGGAGCACGACGTCCTTCGGGTGCGCCGCCTCCCAATCATAGATCCTGAGCTTGTAGACCTCCTCGATCGTGTAACCGAGCATGCAGGCGAAGCGTTCGTTGGCCTCGACCACCTTGCCGTGCCGGTCCAGGATCACGATGCCGTCTCTAGACTTCTCAACCATCACCCGCCGCCGGTTGATGTCGTCCTGCAGCTCTTGTTCGGCCAGCTTGTGCTTGGTCACTTCCGTGGTGTGCCCCACGATACCCATACCGTTACCGTCGGCGTCGTCGAGTCTGTGCATGGTGATCTCGTACAACCGGGTCAGGTCGCCATCGACGTATTCGAAGAGCACGGTCTGCGATTCGCCGGTCCGCAGGACGCTGGGGTACGGGCAGCCCGGACACGGCTCGGGCCTATCGTGGAAGGTCTCGTAGCATCTCTTGCCGGTCAAGGGCGTCTTCTCGCGATGGAGATCCTTAATCGTGTCATTGGCTAAGAGTATGCTGAAGTCCGTGTCTAAGACGACGACGCCATCCCTGATCGCGTCCAACGCCCATCGTGCCAGTAGGTCGTTATCTCCGATGTCGAGACCCCGAAGTGTCATTCGGCCTGTTTCCAGTCAAGTATTGATCACGCCGCAACGCCCCCCATGGCGCAGCGTCATTATTCATATCGACATCTCACGACAAGAAGTTAGCGAACCGCATCACTCAGGACGAAAAAGACCGTGGGTCAGCGACGCCTCGTCTTGCGCCGCCGCTGCAGATAGTGTCAGTCTGTGCAGGTCCACGAGGCCTTCCGCGGTTAGATCCCGGCCGATGTACCCTCCCGCCAAGACGAAAGCGACGGCCTCGGCGTGCCTCCGGCACCAATCGAACACCATCCTCTCACGTTCAGCCAGCATGCCGCGGGTGATGCCGGGGAAACCACCGGTGGGGCATCCTTCGAAGGGGTCCATCCCCGCGTTGTAGAGACAGAGGTCGAATCGGGAGGTCCGGTCCTCGATCCGCCGTAGGCCTTGCTCGATATCGGCCAGGTACTTGCCGGCGTCCTGCGTGATCCGCAGCCGGATTCGTTGGTCACCGTCGGCGGCTGTGGTCTCGTAATAGTCGAAGGTGTTCACTGCCACGTCCACCTGCCAAATGCGAGGGTCTTCGGCGATCAGGGATGCCGTACCGCCGCCGCAATGGGCGTCCAGATCGAGGATCAACACCGATTGGGCCCCGGCGGCGAGGGCTTCGCGAGCTGCGATCACCAGCCCGTTGAAGGTGCAGAAACCGGCGCCCATACCCCGTCGGGCATGGTGGAGGCCGCTGGAGAGCGATCCGGACACTCCAGTCTTCAACGCTTCGAGGCAGGCGGCGACGGCGCCTCCGTTCGAAGACAGGACCATCGGCCAGAGTCCGGGGTCCCACTCGAACCCCTGTGACTCGGCGAGTCGACGCGGAACGCCTGTCTGGACGGCGCGAACGTATTCTGGGTCATGGATCTCGACCAGCTGATCCCAGGTCAGGACCGGCGGCTCGACAAGCTTGACACCCGCGATGGGGAAGGCGACGAGGGAGTCGGCCACCCACTTCGCTTTGCGCGTGGTCTCGAAAGCGTAGGCGGAGCCGACGTAAGCAGGGCTGTGGAACACCTTCAAAGCCATTCACCTCTCGATCATCCGTCGCATCGTCGACCAACCGGGCGCCTGACTGCCCACGGTGGCGAAACCCCATCTCTCGTAGAAGGCGATGGCCCGGTCGTTCTTCTCCCAGACATCAAGCCATACTACATCGCAACATCTGTCGGCGGCCAGTGCGAAGCAGCTCTCCATCAGAGCTCGGCCGACGCCGCGTCCGACCCAGGCGGCGTCGGCGTAGAAACGGGCGATCTCCATGGGCGCGGCGCCGCCTACGGAATCGGGGGAGTAGCCGAATCGGAGTCTCGCGTATGCGATTGATGCCCCTTCCGCCTCCGCGATCAGAAAGATCGCGTCCGGGTCGTCCAGGGCGCCGGACTTGACGTCGGGTCTGAACGTGAGGGACAGGTAGTCGGCCTGTGCATCAGTCTTCTCCGGGCCGAAGGTGTCTCGGAGTGTCCGCGCGCCGAGGTCGGCAAGGGCCTCGGCGTCGGCCTGCGTCGCTGTACGGATGAGCAAACTCGGATCTGTCATTCAGGCCATCAGCCCTCGTGTCATGCACCATGCATGAGTACGGAGCGCCTCCCCTTGGTCTTCTTCCCCAATAGTCAGCGGGTGAAGCGCAGCGCTCCTGTCGGGCAGACGTCGGTGCAGATGGGTTGCTTGTCTTCCGCAAGCCGGTCCGAACACAGGTCGCAGAGATGCATGATACCGTCGAGGTCGAAAGCCGGAACGTCGAAGGGGCAGGCTTCCAGACAATCTCGGCAACCGTTGCACTTGGTCGCGTCGACCTTGACGATACCGTCGACCGGGTCTCTGCTGAGGGCTCCCGGCACGCAGACGGGGATGCAGGGGGCGTCCAGGCAGTGCCGGCAGGCCGCAGAGTGGAAGGTGCGGGTCACCTGCGGGAACGTCCCCGTGGCCACCTCATAGACCTTGCGCAGTTTGAAGTCGCCCGGAGCGATACCACGCCACTGCTTGCAGGCGATCTCACACGTGTAACACTTGATGCACCGCTGGGGGTCGTGGATGAAAGCGTAGTCTTCCGGCATGCCTACGCCCCTTCCCATCGGCTGATCTTGACCAGTGTCTGTTTGGCCATCTGTGAGTAGAACCTGTCGTACAGGCTCTCGTCCGAGTTGTATAGGTTGTTGACTTCGCCGCCGCCGTCGAAGACATCGTAGCCGGGCAGTCCCAGCTCGTCGCACGACTGCCACCAACCCCGCTTGGTCATGAGCACCTCCGGTGAGATCCCGGGGAAGTACTCAGCCTTGAACCGGCTCCAACCGTGGGGTGACTCAACCCGTACCCAGTCGCCGTCGCCGATACCGTATTTCTCCGCGGTGGCGGGATTGATCTTCAGCCAGGGGTACGGCTGCAGCTCTCTCAAGTAGGCGGTGTTGTGTAAGTAGCTGTGCTGTGAGAGGCGGTGGGCGTGCACGTCGCTCAGGATCAGGGGGTACTCTTCTGCTAATTCAGGAGTCTCGGCGATGCCCTCGGGAGGACCCTGGTATTCGGGGAAGTAGGGGAGAACGCCGTCTTTGATGTTGTCTTCCTTGCCCCCGATCAGGTCGTTGCGGCACTGGACCTTGCCGTGAGGCAGGTCTTTGAAGAGCAGAGAGTATTCGCCGCGCTCGGGCGGAGGGGAAGATGGCGCCTCCACCAGCATGCCGCCGGGGTTCTCACGGAGTTGATCCGGCGTCACTCCAAAGGGGGCGAGCATGTCCCTCATCATGCCGTCCATGCTGCCCTGCCAGAAATGCTCACCGTAGCCCACGCGGACGGCCAGGTCGAGATAGAAACGCCAGTCGCTCCGCGATTCTTCCAGCGGCTCCACCACCTGGTTGTACTTGCCCAGCCAGACGCCCCGGGCAGTCCTTCTGACGGCGAAGAAGTCGTCCTGCTCGTAACTGGTGCAGGCGGGCAGCACGATGTCGGCATAGTCCACGTGCGGAGCGTGAGATACGTCCATCACGAACATGAAGTCGAGCTTCTTGAGCGCCTCAGCCACCTTCCTTGGATTCCGGGTGGCCGAGAGCGGGTTGCTGCAGCTTGCGTTGAGCACGCGAAGCGGATAGGGCTTCTCGGTAAGGATGCTCATAAGGCCTTTGTAGTAGGCGGTAGTGGGGCCGTTCTCCCAATTCCCGGCGGTCTGGTACCAGATAGGGCTCTCGGGGGCCACCAGCCGCTTCACCAGGTCGGCCGGCGCCAGCTCGTCCAAGGTGGAGATGGTGGGTTCGGCAAGGCCTCCGGGTGGAGGAGCGCACTGGCCGCCGGGCACGTCGAGGTTGCCGGTGATGGCTGCTATCAGGCAGATGGCGCGGATGGTGGAGGTGCCGTCGTTGGCCTGGTCGCCGACGCCGTTGCCCATCCGGATGAAGGTGGGGCGGGTCGTGCCGATAAGCCGAGCGGCTTCGCGGATCTGCTCGGCCGTCAAGCCCGTGATGGGCGCCGCCCATTCAGGCGTGAAGCCGACGACGTGACCGGCGAGATCGTCAAAACCATGGCACCATTCCGCGACGAACGCCTTATCGTACAAGCCTTCAGCGATGAGCACGTTCAGGAAGGCCAGGGCGAGGGCGCAGTCGGTGCCCGGGCGGACGGGTAGCCAGACGTCGGCCTTCGTTCCCAGAGGATCTAACATCGGGCGGATATCAAGCAGCTTGGTACCACCCTGCAAAGCGTTCAGGATGGCGCGGGGAATGCCCTGGTTTACCCCCGAGTTCTCCACGTTCGCGCCCCAATTGACGATAAGTCCGGTCTTGCTCCAATCGTCCGGAGCCATGCTGACGTAGCCTACCGTGATCTTCATGGCCGCCATCCGCGGCGTCGCGCAGATGGCGCTGTGCATGTAGTTGGGACTGCCGTGCACGTTGAGGAAACGTCGTCCGAGGGTGGCGAGAACCGGCCAGTATTCGGGGGAGAGCACACCGTACGACTCAGGCCCGTACTTCTCCTTGGTCTCCTTGAGCTTGTCCGCGATAGTATCGAGTGCTTCGCTCCAGCTGATACGCAGGAATCGGCCTTCCCCCTTGGCCCCGATCCTCTTCAGTGGGTGCCTTAAGCGGTCGCCGGCATATACGAATTGAGGGCCGGTGAGACCCTTCGCGCAGAGCGAGGTGGAGCCGGGCATGCCGTTGTTGAAGGACGCCGGGTTGCCCTCTACTCTGACGAACCGGCCGTCTTTCACGTGGCAAAGCAGCCCGCAGCGGGGTTTGTAGGAGCCGCAACCGTGGCAGAAAGTGGGAATCACCTTATCGGCGGCCCGATCCTGAATCACGCTCAAGAGGTCCTCCTATACCAGCACTCCCCTACAAAAGAATAACAGCAGGCCCACCTTTGTGTGTACACTCTGTCGGCGCCATCCGGCGCCATCCGGCGCCATCCGGCGCCATCCGGCGCCATCCGGCGCCATCCGGCGCCATCCGGCGCC
>JAAYJE010000118.1 GCA_012523095.1 Actinomycetota bacterium
ACATACCTACATACCTCAGCAAGATCCGGGAGGGAGATCTGGACTCGGCTGCGGGGATCCTGCTGGAGACGAATCCTCTGCCTGCCATCACGGGGCGGGTCTGCCCGCACTGGTGCGAGACGGAGTGCGCCCGCGGCGAATTTGACGAAGCAGTCTCCATCCGAGAGGTGGAGCGATTCCTAGGCGACCACATCCTAGGAAAGCCCGGCGAGTTCTATACCGAGCCGCTCCACTTCACGGACAAACGGGTGGCGGTCATCGGTTCCGGTCCGGGTGGGCTGGCGGCTGCGTACTATCTGAGGCGGCGGGGACACGGAGTGACCGTCTTCGAGCGCGATGCGGAGGCAGGCGGCCTCTTGGTCCACGGGATCCCGCCGTACCGGTTGCCTCGAGAGGTGGTGCGCGGACAGGTGGACGCGTTGGCCGGCATGGGGATCGAGTTCAAGCTCGGTTCCGCGATCGACGCGCAGGGTTTCCGAGAGCTCATGCGCGAGTTCGACGCAGTGTTCGTCGCGGCAGGCGCCGGCCGGGAGACGGCCGTTGGCATGGCCGGCGAGGACTGTCTGACCTCGGGGACGGAGTTCCTGCGCAGGGCCTATGCCGAGCCGCAGGATGTGGCGGGTCAGACCGTGGGGGTAATCGGTGGAGGCAACACGGCCATCGACGTGGCCCGTTCGCTCCTGAGACTAGGAGCGAAACCGGTCATCTACTACCGCCGCACCAAGGACGAGATGCCGGCTCTGGATGAAGAGATAGAGAAGGCGGAGCAGGAAGGTGTGAGGTTCGAGTTCCTCACCCAACCGGTGGGTGCTGAGGAGGAGACCGACGGCCTGGAGCTCACCTGCTGCCGCATGGAGTTGGGCGACCTCGACGCAAGCGGCCGGCCCCGGCCTGTGAAGGTGGAGGGGTCTGAGTACACGGTCCGCTGCGACGCGGTCATCAAGGCCATCGTGGAGCGGCCCGACTATTCGTTCCTGCCCG
Organism: Actinomycetota bacterium; assembly: GCA_012523095.1. Taxonomy (GTDB): domain Bacteria; phylum Actinomycetota; class Thermoleophilia; order RBG-16-64-13; family RBG-16-64-13; genus RBG-16-64-13. The sequence goes on from JAAYJE010000118.1 coordinate 982, forward strand.
CAGAGTCCATTGACGACAAGGGCGGACTGAAGATCGACGAAGTCGGTCATTCTCTGGGGAACGGTGTGTTTGCCGGCGGTGACTTTGTGACGGGGCCCGCGACGGTGGCCGAGGCCATCAGCGCCGGACGCGAGGCGGCTGAGTCCATGGAAACATATCTGCTGGGCAAGGCTTGGGAGGACGACGAAGCCGAGCCGGTCTGCATGATCGGTCAGCGGTTCGACGGATCTTGCCTGGTGCCGAGTTCCCGCGTCGAGGTGCCGGGGCCCTCGCTGGCCGAGAGCGTGAGGAGTCTGACCACGGAAGAATCGGGCACTCTGGATCCGGCCGCCGTGGAGGCGGAAGCAGGCCGGTGCTTCAACTGTGGATGTGTAGCGGTGAACTCCTCCGACCTGGCGCCGGCGCTGGTCGCTCTCGGCGCCCGCATCAGGACGTCTGAGCGGACGATCGATGCTGAGGACTTCTTCTCCGTAGGGGTGGACACCAGTACGATCCTCAGCGACGGCGAGGTGGTGCTGGAGGTGGAGATCCCCGAAGCTGCACCCGGAACGCGCTCCACCTTCATCAAGTTCGCGCTGCGCAAATCCATCGACTTCCCCATCGTCAACTGCGCGGCGGCCATCGCGACCGGCGCCGCGACGGGGGGCGCAGAGGGCGTCGTGACGGCCGGCACCGGCGGGGCAGGCACGGGCGCCGCCGCCCGCGTGGTCAAGTCGGCACGTATCTGCCTCAACTCAGTGTATGGACTGCCGATGCGGATGACCGCGGCCGAGGCGTACCTGGTGGGCAAGACGGTCGACGAGACCACGGCTGAAGCGGCGGCGGATGCCGGTATAGAAGGAGCCTTGGCGCTGCTCAACAACCGATACAAGATCCAAATAGCTCGGACCCTCGTGAAAAGGGCCATCCTGGCCTGCAGCCCCGACGGCGAAGCCGCGCCGCGCTAGCGCGGCGCGGCAGGACCGGAGTGGGCCGCGGTGAGTCTTGCGCTCAAGATCTTCTATCCGGAGCTGAGCCGAGTGGTGGGTGGCTCGGACGAGGTGTGGGTGAACGGAACAACGGTGGGCGAGTGTCTGTCCGACCTCATCAGCCGGTATCCGGAGGCCGAACGCCTGCTGTTCGACCGGGGCGGTAGGTTGCTCAAACTGGTCTACGTGTACGTCAACGCCGAGGGTATGACGAAAGCCGAGATGTCTTGGCCCGTCCGCGAGAAAGACAGACTGATAGTAGCCGTACTCGCCACGGGAGGCTGATGTAACCGTCCCACGAAGACGGCGATGCATCTCAGGTTTCGCTCCTCAGGCCGGTGACATGAGGCCGGTGTATCTACTGCCGGGCGTCACTCCGGCATGGTCGAGCGCACGGTCGGTCCAGGGACGTTCGGCACTTCGCCACCCGCTCGTATGGCAGCGGGTTTGCATGGAGAGAGCTGCGAATGGGTAACAGGCGGGCAGTGATCATTCGTAGGCGTCGGGCGCAGGGGAGGGATGAGAGTGTACAAGAAGATGGTTGTCTTGCTCGACGGTTCGGAGTTGGCCGAGGTGGTCTTTCATTACGCTCAAGAGCTGTCGGGGAGGATGCATATCGATGTGGAGCTGCTGCACGTCTGCAGACCTCAGGACGCCGAACAGGTCCCGATGCGCCGCGCCTACATGGAGCACATGGCTGCGGTACTCTGCGAGAAGGCCGAAGAGATCCGCCGCAAATACGCTACCGAGGAAGGCTTGGAGCAGTGCATCCTGGCGCGCGCCAATGTGGTCGTGGGGAACCCCGCTCAGGAGATCCTCGAATATGTGGCCGAGAACAACATCGATTTGATCATGATGTCCACCCGAGGCAGCACAGGCGTAGGGGACTGGGACATCGGCAGCATAGCCAACAAGGTCATCCACGCCTCCGAAGTGCCGATCTGGCTGGTCCCGGTGGAGCTGCGCGAGGAGATCATCGACGACACGCTGCCCACAAAGGACCTGGTCGTCCCCTTGAGCGGCTCCAAGATGTCGGAGGCGGCGGTTGTCCACGCCGCGGCCATCGTCAGGCAGAGGGGCGGGCAGACCTCCTCCGAGCTGGTGCTGCTTCATGTCTACGACCCTGGCATAGTCCTCACTCGGGCCGCCTTGGATGATGCCGAAAGGCGACGGGCTGAGATGAAGGCTTACCTTGAGGGAGTCGCCAAGCCTCTCCGAGACGAAGGCATCGCGGTGCGCACCGAAGTGCTCACCGGAGAGCCCGCTGAGGCCGTTATCACCTACCTAAAGATCCATCCGGCACAGTTGCTGGCCATGGCTACGAGAGGCCATCAACGCCTCGGCCGCGCCATCTTCGGCAGCACGACGGAGAGCGTGATCCATCTGGTCAAGAAGACGCCTCTGCTACTGGTGAGTGCGGCCGACTAGGAGCCGCCATCCGTCCCGGCATGACTAAGGCTGGGGTTGAGGCTGAGACATTCGGCGGGTGTGAGGCGCCAGCCTAAGGCTCCGGCGTTATCGAGGGCTTGGACGGCGTTCTTGGCTCCCGGGATAGGGATCACGAGAGGGTCGACGGTCAGCAGCCAATTCAGGGCTACCTGCGGCAACGATTTCCCCCTTGTCTCGGCGATCGTCTGCATGGCGGCGAAGAGCATCCCGAGGTTCCTCATGGCCGGCGGGGCGGAGAGAGCGCGTTTCATGCGTCCTTCCTGTGTGTGCGCCAGGGTTGCAGGCGTCCTCAGGTGGAAAGGATCCAACTTGCTCTGCCGTAGATATGCCTGCTGGACCCCGTTCATGGGGGCCTCACCACGCCAGCATCTGCCGCTGAGGATGCCTACCGCCAACGGCACGGAGGGGATCAAGGCGACGTTCAGTTCCCGACAGGCCTCCAGCACCCCGTTGATCTCAATGGAGCGGTCGAGAAGGTTGAACGCCACCTGATTGGAGGCGAGAGCAATGCCGCATCGGGCCAGGGCGGCATGCATTGCGCGGACGAGAGATGCGTTGAAGTTCGAGACCCCTACAGCTCTCGCCTTGCCGGACCGGACCGTGGAGGCCAGCGCGTCGGCGAACTCGTCGATACGCCTGAGTGGCACCGGGTAGTGGATCTGGAAGAGGTCGACGCGTTCCAGGCCGAGTCGCACGAGACTGGCGTCGAGGGACAGCGTCAGGGCCTTGGGGGTGGGACTCTTGACCAAGGGGATGGGGAAGGGCGGGTTGTCGTACTTGGTAGCGATGAGCGCGGGGCGGCCGTCCTGTCGGCGGAAGCGTCCCAGGAGCTCCTCAGACTTCCCCCTGCCGTAAGCGGGTGCCGTGTCGAAGAAGTCGATCCCGGCGTCCAACGCCGCCCGGTAGGCCCCGTAGAGGTCCTCGTCGCCGAAGAGCTTGTTGTAACCACGAAGCTTGGCTCCCCAGCCGTCTGCGCCGAACCCCAGGGCGGAGACTTCCACCCCGCTTGCTCCGAGGAGACGCCGTTCCCCGGCTTGGTCGGCGCCGTCGTGCATATCAGTGGGTCCTCATCTCAGCGGGGCCCGGTCGCCTACAGGGCGGACTCGACTATCGACGTCAACTCGTCGCGGGTCAGCTCGACCGGGTTGGCCTTCATGCTGCTTGCCGCCGCCGCCTTCTCGACCAGTTCAGGGATGTGCTCGGACCCGACTCCGTAGGCGCCGAGCCCCGGGATGCGCAGATCGGCGAGCAAACCGCGCAACCACTTGGCGACCTCGTCTCCGGCCGCCCCTGGACTTCCTGTAAGGAGTTGGGCCAGCTCCGCGTAGCGGCCCAGGGCTTCGCTCCTGGGTACGCGCCGACGCAGTGCATAGAGGTTCGCTGCGGCCACTCCCGGCAACAGAGCCGCACACAAGGCGCCGTGCGGCGCCTGCACCATGCCGCCCAACGGACCGGCGATGCCGTGCACCGCCCCTAATCCGGCGTTGGCGAGCGCCAACCCACCGAAGAGGCTTGCCACTGCCATATCCTCACGGGCCGCGGCGGCCCCCGGCGCCCCGGCGACTCCGCGGGTCGCGACGGTCCGGCCGCTTTCGACCGCCCTGCGCAACGATCTCACCACTCGTGTTATCCCTTCCCTACACAGTCCGTCGGTGAAGGGATTAGCGCGTGTGCAGACGAATGGTTCGATCAGCTGGGTGAGTGCGTCGAGACCGGTGGTGGCGGTGAGGGCGGAGGGGAGGGTGTAGGTCAGTTCCGGGTCGATGAGGGCGACCTTAGGCAGTATGAGCGGGCTACGCAGACTGACCTTGACGCGATGCTCGGGCGAGGTGATGACCGAGTTGCGCGTGACCTCGGTGCCGGTCCCTGCGGTTGTGGGTACGGCCATCATCGGCACGGGCACCTCGGTGAGGGTCTTCCCGCGTCCCACGATCTCCAGATAGTCGAGCACGTCACCGGGGTTGGTCACCAGGACGGCGATGGCCTTAGCGGCGTCCAGCGCCGCGCCGCCTCCGAAGCCCACCACGCAGTCGCACTTCTCGTCGCGGGCGCGCGCGGCACCTTGTCGGACCGTGTCTACATCCGGTTCACCCGTCACGGCGTATGTGGTTGTTCCAAGCCGTCGTCCGTCCAGAAGGGACAGGAGGGGTTGCGCCCGCTCTGCGTTGCTTCCGGTCACCACCAGGGGACGTTTTCCCATGCCCTCGACGATCTCACCCGCTTCCTGGACAGCGCCGGCGCCGAAAACGATCCGTCCGGCGGTCGAGAGTTCGAACCTCATATCACCAGCCCTCGGCTTCGGGGAACACGTTCGTGTATATCCTGCTGCACCTCGGTTCCGCCATCATCGGAGCCACCGTGTCTCGCCACTCCTGGTAGTGAGCGGTCTCCTTGTGGGCGGTGGCACCTTCGGCGGTGCGGTAGACCTCGACCAGCACGAAACAGGTGGGGTCGTCCAGTCGCTGCGCCACGTCGAAGCGGGCCACACCAGGTTCCTCCAGGCTGCAGGCGGCGTTCTTGACCGTGGCCTCCCTGAAGCGTTCCACGTGTTCTGAGAGTACGTGCACGTCGACGTGGACTATGAACATGGCCTCTTCTTCCATGGCGTGTCCCTCTCTTGCTCCGTGCGCACGAGACTTCCTCGCTCCGTGCGCGACTCTCCTCAGTTTACCGCGCAGGTCATCAAAATCGAGGTCGGGGCGTCTACGTTGACACCCCGACCGGCGAGTTGCTAACCCGGATGATGGGTTCGTGGGGGAGCAGGTCCGTCCGGAGCCCGCAACCGTCGCCGTGTCTTCGCCTGTGCTCCCGCCTGTGGCGTGGCTGCTCCCGTTGCCGTCGCCCGCCGTCAGCAACCCGACCGTGTCCTTCATCCGCTCCCTATAGTTGTCCACGATCCGGCCGCGGACCTCCTCGAGCAAGCGCTTGTGGGCATCGAGCACGTACGCCGTCACCTGAGGTCGCGCCGCCTCCATGAAGCGGCGCAGGTCGGCGGTCATGCTCTCGCGCAGACGGGCGGTGGGGTTCAGCAGCCGGGTGACGGCCCCGCCCAAAGTCGCTCCCGCCACCGCGCCCACTACAGGGACCGCCAGCCCGCCGGAGGCGGCATTGCCGACGAACAGACCCGCTAGCCCCAGGGCAGTGGTGGTCACGCGAGCGCGTCTCAAGGTGACTTCGGTAGGGAAACGGGCATTCTCATCCATCTCAAAAACCGTTACGGAGAGCGGTTCGACCCTCTCCCTGGATCTGCGGCTTCGCTTGATCCTCCAGCGGTAGAGGAGGAAGGAGAGTCCGGCGGCTACGAGGATGACGCCCAGAGACACCCACCGACGCCAAGGCCCGTCCCAGCCGATCACGACGGATAGTGCTCCCGCCATCGCACCGAGGATCAGGAAGGAATCCCAGAAGCGCCGCCGCCAGGCGAAGCTGAGGAGTTCCTTACGATAGAGGCCGTCGAAGAAGGCCTGGGTGTTCTCGGTGTACCAAGTCTCGTAGCGTTGTATGACAGAATCGCAACGTACATTGCATTTAGTAAATAACGCAGTGAGAGTTGTGGTCCAAGTGTCACTCAAGGTCTCACTGAAACGACGTAGATCGCTCCTGGACGCTCCGGCTATGTAAACGCGCATCTGGTTCTCGAAACCGGCCAGGTGGACCAAAGTCTCGGTTTCGGCCCAGCACTGCTGTTCGCGGAAGTCGTTCACGATACTGTCGATGACCGTACGGAGTCCGGGCGGCACGGGGATCTCTTCGTCCGGCGGACCCTGGTCCAAGAAGCCGGTCAGGATCTCGTAAGCGGCGCGGATGCGTATGAAATCGGCGGTCCGCCCGCCGCGGTCAGGGTGGGCTTCGGCGGCCAGTCGCCGGTAGGCGGCCTTCACCTGGGCGGCCGTGGCGTCGGTGGCCAGGCCCAGGATCCTGTATGCGTCGTTGAGGGTCACCGAGCGATGATAACAGGAGGGTCACAGGCCTGGAGGGCCGAACAGGTCCGTACACCCGAGTACGTGCGGCGTACCGAGGTTCGGGACTTCCTTCGGTTTCGAAGATCCGTACGCCGGCTACAAATCGCCCTTCGCCATCGAGATTCGCAGGGGTGCGTTCGTGGCCATCGTAGGGCGCTCCGGCTCCACCGCGCCGTTTCTAGATCATCCCCTGCTCGCAGAACCAGCGGACCGCATCCTCCAAGGACTCCTGGATAGGACGGGGAGAGAAGCCCAGCTCCCGGGCGGCCTTCTCGTAGCTCATCCGGCAGTTGGAGGAGAGGACTCTAAGCGAGTAGCTGGTGAAGAGAGGCTGCTCCCTGGTGACCCAATAGTAGAATGGGATAAGAGGGCCGACGGCCTTGATGAGCCTCAGCGGGACCCGTAGTCGCGGAGGGCGGCCGCCGACCAGACGGGCGACGGTCTGCAGTAACTCGGCGACCGTGATCTCGTCGCCGGTGAGGAGGTAGCTTTCTCCGGGGCGCCCCCTCGCGGCCGCCGCCATCAGGCCCTGAGCCACGTCGCGCACGTCGACGAAGTTATACGCGCCATGCACGTACACTCCGAGACCGCCCCGTCCGCAGGCGATGATCGCGGCGCCTATCGGAGAAGGTCGATGGTCAAACGGGCCGATGATGCCCGACGGATGCACGACGACGACGTCGAGACCCTCGTGGGCCGCCTGCAACACGAGCCGGGTGGCTTCTGCTTTGGTGCGGTCGTAGGCGCCGTGGGTCCGGCCGGGATCGATGGCCGCGGTCTCGGTGAGGCAGGTGCCGTGAGGCTGCCTGACGAAGGCGTGAACCGAACTCGCATATACCAGCCGGCCTACCCCAGCCTCACGGCAGGCGGCGAGGACATTCCGGGTACCGACTACATTGGCTCCATGCAGCCGCTTGTAACCGCCCGAGGCGATGGAGACCGTGCCGGCCAGATGGTAGACGACCTGGGCACCGTCGAAGGCTCGGACAAGGGAGTCGTAGCCCAGGACGTCACCTTCAACGACCTCGACATCGAGGTCGGAGAGCAGAGCCGTGCTGCTGCCCCGGCGCGCCAGGGCCCGCAGCTCCGTCTTTCCCTCGGCTGCGAGGCTGTGCAGAAGCACGTTGCCCACCAGTCCCGTTGCTCCGGTCACCACTATCATCTCGCCTCCCAGCCGGTGTCTCCGCATAGCATCTTCTCGTATCCGCTGGGAGAACGGTAGCCGTGGATCGCCCGCCCCGAACCGCCCGCGTCTATTCCTCGGCCGAAAGTTCCGGCATCTCGATGGGCTTCACCCAATCCAGCTCGGGCCTAGGCCTACCGAAACCGGGCTGCAGAGGCTCGTCGGGGTTCTCTTTGGCAGCCTCTATGGCCACATCCCGGGCCTTGCCCCAAGCCTCCAACCGCTTCCTCACGCCTTCAGGATCAGCCTCCACCGGAAGCACGGAGTCCACGATCTGTTTGAAGTGTCTCTCAAGAGTCTCCTTGTCCTCAGGGTAGGGGATTATGTAGAGTTGCTCGTCCTCGATGCCCTTCTTGAGCCATCTGGCCAGGTCCTCGGGATCCATGCCCGACTCGTAGATGGTCTGAAGAGTCTTGACGGAAAGATCGTCCACCAGATATCCGGTGTTGGAGAGGTGTGCGGGTCGTGTGTCGGTGGCGTGATGGATATTGCTGTTGATACTTGCCGGACAGAGCACCGACACGCCTATACCATACCTACCGAGCGACAGGTGATAGCTCTCCATGAGATTGATGACGGCGGCTTTGGCAGCGGAATACGGAGCGGTCATCGGGCCGCCGAAGAAGCCTCCCATGGAGGCAGTTGTTGCGATGTAGCCGCCCTTTCCAGCTTTGATCATACGTGGTACGAACGTGACCATCCCATTGACCACTCCTCCGAGACAGACCCCCATGACCCAGTCGTAGTCCTCGTAGGTGGAGGCTTCGGGGGGACCGAACGTATTGACGCCCGCAGTGTTGAAGAGCAGCTGTGGGGGGCTTCCGAAGACTTCCTCGACCTCGTCCGCAGCGGCCGCGTAGGCCGCACGATCGGTGATGTCCAGCTTGATGGCGTGGACGGGAGCATTCCTTTCGCGGAAATACGCCGTGGCCTGATCGAGGGCGTCTTGGCGAACGTCTGCGATGACCACTTTGCAGCCGGCTTCCGAGAACACCTTGGCTTGGCCGAGACCGGCGCCCGACGCGCCGCCCGTGACGAAGAGGATCTTGTCTTTGAAGTCCTTCATTGAAGCCTCCAACGCGTGGTGACGAAGGGTAAGGTCAGGCGAGTATGCCACATCGGGGTGCGGGACGGGATGCGGTGCTGCTGTGTTACCTTGACAGTCGCATGCAGAGCCAAGCGACCACACAGCAGAAGTATCTGGGTAGGAAGGGACTCGTGATCTTCCTTGCCGCGCTGACCTCTTTTCCAGCGCTCTCGACTGATCTCTATCTGCCGGCTCTACCCGGGATGACTGAGTATTTCAACGTGCCCGAATATCAGACCAACCTCACCCTCATCCTGTTCTTCGTGGTCTATGCCGTCTCCATGCTGGTGTGGGGACCGCTAAGCGACCGCTACGGGCGCAGACCCGTGCTGCTCGTGGGGCTCTCCTGCTACACGGTGGCGGGTGTTCTCTGCGCTGTCGCGGGCAACGTCTTTCAGTTGATGGTCTTCCGGGTGCTGCAGGCGCTGGGGTCCGGAGCCGCGGTCGCCACGGCCACTGCTATCGTCAAGGACGTCTATCACGGCAGGAAGCGCGAGGTCATACTCGCCGTCATCCAGACGATGACCGTCCTCTCACCGGCGGTGGCGCCGCTGATCGGCGCCCTCATACTGAGTATCACGTCGTGGCGAGGGGCGTTCGTGGCGCAGGCGATACTGGGTATGCTCGTGGTGGCCGGATCGGTCCTCTATTCGGAGACGGTGGGGGAGAAGCTCACAGGCAATCCCCTGGCTTCACTCAAACGTCTGGGGATCGTCGCCAGGGACCGGGCATTCCTTTCTCTGGTCTTGATCTTCTCGCTCCTTGGGATGGCTATGATGGCCTTCATCTCCGGATCGTCTTACATCTATCAGGAAGGCTTCGGTGTCTCGGGCCAGGCCTACGCTTTTTTCTTCGCCATATTCGCCGTCAGTTCCGCGGCTGGGGCGCAACTCTACGTGTGGCTCTCGCGGAGGTGGACGCGCGACCGGATCGTCACCTGGAGCTTCATCCTCACGGCCCTCGGAGGGCTGCTCGTCCTGCTTCTCGGCGGACGGGGACCCTGGGCATTCATCCTGACGTACCTTCCGGCACCGATCGCCTTCAGTTGCTCGAGGCCTCCTGCCGCCCATCTGATCCTCTCACAGCACGAGGGGGACTCGGGTTCGGTGGCGGGGGTCATGAGCGCCTCACATATGGCCGTATCGAGTATCGGAATAATCATCATCTCGCTGGGGCTCTGGGATAGGGTCAAGCTGCTCGGCGTCCTTATACTCAGTCTCTCCGTTGTGACCCTGATCTTGTGGTCGATCATAGGATTGCCGCTGTCGCGCGCACAGGCACGCGCCTGATCGTAGTGCCGGGAGTCCGGCCACGGTGACCCGCTCGGAACTGCGTTTGGGGCGTGGGCTCGGGGAGGATGCTAGAGTAGAGACCGCAGTATGGCTCGCACTCCGGAGGTGGCGAAATGTACCTAAGAGTACTGGTTCTGCTGGACGGATCTGAACTGTCCGAGATGGTTTTCAGGTATGCCGCCGAACTGACCGCGCGCCTGCATGTGGACCTAGACCTGCTGCATGTCTGCGAACCGGAGCACGCCGGCCAACTCCCGATGCGGCAGGCCTATATCGAACAGAAGGTGGACATCATCCGTTCGGGGGCCAACGAGTCAAGCTCCAAGTACGGTCACACGGGCATGGGGCAGACCATCCAGGCGCGGGGTAGCGTGTTGGTGGGTGATCCGGCCGAAGAGATACTCGAGTATATGGAGCATGGAGACGTCGACCTGGTCATGATGAGCACCCACGGCAGCTCCGGCGCCAAGGGCTGGCATCTAGGGAATGTGTCCGCCAAAGTCATGCATAACGCGAACATCCCCATCTGGTTGGTCCCGGCGCGACTTCGAGAGGAGATCATCAGCGACACACTCGCCAAGAGGAACATGGTTATCCCTCTGAGCGGCTCCAAGCAGTCGGAGGCGGTGATCTCTCACGCCGTCGGCATCGCGGAACGCCGAGGCGCCGAGTCCGACGTGGTGCTGTTGCACGTGCTCGAGGACGACAAGGACGAGGCCAGGATGCGGGAGTATCTGAATAGCAAGGTCGAGTCTGCGATGGGGAGGGGCGTCACAGCGAGGACCGAGCTTCTCCACGGCGACCCGGCCACGGCCATCGTCGAGTATGTCACCGGTCGACCCACCCAACTGCTCGTCATGGCTACTCGGGGGCATTCAGGCCTTAGTAAGACCGTCTTTGGAAGCGTGACCGAGAACGTGATCAACCTGGTCAAGGAGACTCCTCTGTTACTGGTGCAGCCGGACGCGTAGGGGCGTGATGAGGATGTCTCTTCATCCCTTGGCCGGAGCCTTCATCGAGCAATACCTCGCGTCCGGGGGCCGACCCATTTGTTCGATGTCCGTGGAAGAGGCCCGGCGATCGTCCGGCGAGATGTTCGCGATGGCGCCTCCCGGCCCTCTGGTGGCCGAAGTCGAGAACATCTGCATCCCCGGCCCCGGGGACGATATCCCCATTCGTGTCTATACGCCCGAAGGGTTCGGTCTTCTCTCAGAGGTTGGTCGCCTTCCGGTCTTGGTCTACTTCCACGGCGGCGGTTGGGTCGTCGGAGACGTGGAGGCCCAGGATGCCGACTGTCGCACGATGGCGAACGGCGCGGATTGTATCGTGGTGTCGGTGGACTACTGCCTGGCTCCCGAGAACAAGTTCCCCGCTCCGGCCGAGGACGCCTATGCCGCCACGCGATGGGTCGCGGAGAACGCGGCCCGCTTGGGAGGCGACGAGACGCGGGTCGCTGTGGGTGGCGGGAGTGCCGGAGGCAACCTCGCCGCGGTGGTGGCGCTCATGGCTCGTGACCGCGGCGGCCCGTCGCTTGTCTGCCAGGTGCTGACGGTGCCGGTGACCAACCGCGACTTCGACACCAAGTCATATCGCGAGAACGGCGAGGGCTACGTTCTCACCAGAGACGAGATGATGTGGTTCTGGGACCATTACCTGAGTAGTGACGACGAGGCCGATCATCCGTACGCCTCGCCGCTGCGCGCCCCCGACCTTTCGGGACTGCCTCCCGCCTTCATCCAAACGGCCGAATACGACCCGCTGCGTGACGAAGGCCGGGCCTACGCCGACAGGCTGAAGGCCGTCGGCGTGCCGGTGGAATACCGCTGCTACGAGGGCATGATCCACATGGTCTTGGGTCCGGAGGCTATGGACGACGTGACGACCTACCTCAAGGAGCACCTTGGTTAGGCGGGCGCGGGGCCCCCGCTCGCCTATGACCCGCCGGCTCGTTCCGCTGCCGGGCTTTCTGCGTGCCTACCGTGTAGCAGGTGGTAGATGACCAGGGCCACGACCGCGACGCCGGCCATCACTCCGTACATGCCCCGGTAACCTGTGAGGGGGATGAGGAGTCCGCACAGCAGCGGCCCCAGACCCAACCCCGTATCTCCGAAGATGTAGAAGGTGGAGGTGGCCTGACCCATCCGGTGCAGCGGCGTGACTTTGGCAACAAGAGCACGGCCGCAGGCCTGTAT
>JAAYJE010000013.1 GCA_012523095.1 Actinomycetota bacterium
ACAACTCGGTCGATGAAGCCCTGGCGGGCTGCTGCATAGCCATCGACATCACCATTTGCGAGGATTCCTCAGTGCGCGTCGTCGATAATGGTCGAGGCATCCCTGTCAAGATCATGCCCCGCTACGATCGGCCCGCGGTGGAGATCGTGATGACGAAGCTGCACGCGGGCGGCAAGTTCGGGGGCGAAGGCTACAAGGTATCGGGCGGTCTGCACGGTGTGGGCGTGAGCGTCGTCAATGCTCTGTCCGAGTGGCTCACCGTGGAGATCAGTCGCGACGGCTGTCGCTTTCGTCAGCGTTACGAGCGGGGTATCCCGGTCACGGACCTGGAGAAGCTGGGTAGCAGCGACGGAGAGAGCGGCACGACCATCCACTTCAGACCCGACCCCCTGATCTTCGACGACCTGGACTTCAACTTCACCACTCTTTCGCAACGCCTGCGCGAGATGGCGTTTCTGAACCGCTCTCTTCGCATCACCCTCACGGACGAACGGGTGGACTCCGACGATTCCGAAGGGCCGACTGCGGAGCCCGACGGCGACGATGCGCCGCGCGTAGATCTGGACCTCACCGCCGAACGGGAGCTGTTCCTCAACCCACAGGGCATGCCCGCCGACGGCGCGGCCGCCTCCGAGGCGGGCAGGAAGCGCTCCGAGCCGCGCTCCATCACCTACTGTTATGACGGTGGGATCGTGGACTTCGTGAAGCACATCAACAAACACAAAGACCCGATCCATGCTCGGGTCATACATTTCGAGGGCGAGGAGGCGGATCACACCGTCGAGGTCGCCATGCAGTGGAACGCCGGTTATAACGACAACGTATTCTCGTTCGCCAACAACATCAACACCCATGAGGGTGGCTCACACCTCTCGGGTTTCCGGGCGGCCATCACCCGGACCATCAATGACTACGCACGATCCAAGGGGTTTCTCAAAGAGAAGGAAGAGAATTTGAGCGGCGAGGATGTGCGCGAGGGTCTGGTGGCCATCCTCAGCGTCAAGCTGCGCAATCCTCAGTTCGAAGGCCAGACCAAGACCAAGCTCGGCAACTCCGAGATCCGGGGTTTCGTGGAGGGCGTGGTCAACCAGAAGTTCGCCGAGTTCCTCGAGGAACACCCCGCCGAGGCGAAGCAGATCATCACCAAGACCGTCCAGGCCGCGCACGCCCGCCAGGCGGCTCGGAAGGCCCGAGATCTTACCAGGCGCAAGAGCGTGCTTGAGAACACCACTCTCCCGGGCAAACTGGCCGACTGTTCCATCCGTGATCCCGCCTCATGCGAGCTCTATCTGGTGGAGGGCGATTCGGCGGGGGGTTCGGCCAAGCAGGCCCGCGACCGCAGCTTCCAGGCCATCCTGCCGCTGCGGGGCAAGATCATCAACGTGGAGAAGGCGCGTCTCAACAAGATCCTTTCCAACGCCGAGATCCAGGCCATGATCAGCGTGTGCGGCACCGGCTTGGGCGATGAGTTCGACCTCTCGGCCGCGCGGTACCACAAGCTCATCATCATGACCGACGCCGACGTCGACGGGGCGCACATACGGACCCTCATCCTCACCTTCCTATTCAGGAACATGGTGGAGCTTATCGACGCAGGCTACGTGTATATCGCGCAGCCGCCGCTCTACCGTGTCACCCACAAGCGTCAAGACTACTACTGTTTCGACGACGCGGCGCTGGAACAACTGCTGGGTCGCGTCGGGCGCACAGGGATCACTCTACAGCGCTTCAAGGGCTTGGGCGAGATGAACCCCGAGCAGTTGTGGGAGACCACCATGAACCCCGACAAACGCACGCTATTGCAGGTGACCGTCGACGACGCTGCCATCGCCGATGAGATCTTCACCATGCTGATGGGCGACAAGGTGGAGCCGCGCCGCGACTTCATCACAGAGAACGCGCGCTACGTGCGCGCCCTGGATGTGTAAGGCTGGGATTCGTGGGTGATGGAGACTCTTGAGGGCCGCATAGAGCAGGTCGAGATAGCCGACGAGATGAAGGCTGCGTATCTCGACTACGCCATGAGCGTGATCGTGGGCCGCGCGCTCCCCGACGTCCGTGACGGGCTCAAGCCCGTGCACCGCCGGGTGCTGTTCGGTATGCACGACTCCGGTATGCAGCCCAACCGGCCCTACCGGAAGTGCGCGCGCATCGTCGGTGACGTGATGGGGAACTTCCATCCCCACGGCGACGCCTCCATCTACGATGCTCTCGTGCGCATGGCTCAGGACTTCTCTATCCGCTATCTCCTGGTAGACGGCCACGGCAACTTCGGTTCGGTCGACGGCGACTCGGCGGCAGCCATGCGCTACACCGAGTGCCGCCTCAGCCGCATCGCCACAGAGATGTTGCGCGACATCGAGGCCGAGACCGTCGGCTGGATTCCCAACTACGACGAAAGCCGCGAAGAGCCGGCGGTGTTGCCGGCTCGTTTCCCGAATCTGCTCGTCAACGGGAGTTCCGGAATAGCCGTCGGCATGGCCACGAACATACCGCCCCACAACCTTCGCGAAACGATCGCGGCCTGTGTAGCCCTCATCGACGAACCGGGGCTGACCAGTAGCGATCTGATGAAGTATATGAAAGGCCCCGACTTTCCGACCGGCGGCATCATCATGGGCAACTCGGGTATCCGGGAGGCCTACGATACCGGCCGGGGCCGGGTAGTGATCCGCGCTCGGGCGCATTCTGAACCCCTGAAGCAGGGCAAGACGGCCATCATAGTCACCGAGATCCCTTATCAGGTCAACAAAGCTCAGTTGATCGAGAAGATCGCCGAACTGGTGCGGACCAAAAGCATCCCTGAGATATCCGACCTGCGCGACGAGTCCGACCGCTCGGGAATGCGCGTCGTAATCGAGTTGAAGCGCGAGGCGATCGCGAAGGTGGTCCTCAACAAGCTGTTCAAGCACACCTCCATGCAGTCCACTTTCGGAGTGAACATGCTGGCACTGGCGGACGGGGTGCCCAGGACCCTGTCGCTCAAGGAGATGCTCTGCTATTACATCGCGCACCAGAAGGACGTCATCGTGCGCCGGACCAAGTACGAGCTCGACAAGGCCAAGAAGCGGGCCCACATCCTCGAAGGGCTGTTGGTGGCCATCTCTAACCTGGACGAGGTCATCCGCATCATCCGTTCCAGCGAGGATACTGAGGCGGCCAAGATGGGCCTGATGGAGCGCTTCGGCCTAAGCGACGAGCAGGCCCAGGCCATCGTCGACCTGCGTCTTCGCAACCTCACCGCACTCGAGCGCCATAAGATCGAAGAGGAACATCGGGACCTGATGGAGCGCATCGCCTATCTGGAGGGCCTGCTGGCCGACGAGGCTCTGATCTACGATGTGATCAAAGAAGAGCTGATCGAGATACAGCGGATGTACGGCGACGACCGTCGCACCGAGATCCTGCCCGCCGAAGACGAGATCGACATCGAAGACATGATAGCGGTGGAGGAAATGGCTATCTCCATCACGGCTTCCGGATACGTTAAGAGATTACCGGTGTCCACGTACCGCTCACAGATCCGCGGCGGCATCGGGGTCATGGGGATGGATCTCAAAGAGGGCGACTACGTCGAGCATCTCTTCATCACCACCACACACCACTTCCTGCTCTTCATCACCTCCAGGGGCAAGATCTACCGGCAGAAGGTGCACGAGCTGCCACTGGGAAGTCGCCAGAGCAAAGGGCGACACGTGGCCAACCTACTGCCGCTTGCCTCAGGCGAGATGATCAAGGCCGTTATAGCCACCAAGGACTATACCGACGCCAAGTACCTGGTGTTCGCCACCAAGAGCGGCATCGTCAAGAAGACCCGCTTTCTCGATTACGCGACGACGCTGAAGGCCGATGGCATCATCGCCATCAACCTCGAAGACGACGACGAGTTGGTGGCCGTCGCTTATACCAACGGGCACGACGACCTCATCCTGGTGTCGACCGAGGGGAAGGCGATCCGCTTCCACGAGTACGATGTCCGGCCCACGGGTCGCAACACGATGGGCGTGAGGGGTATGCGCATGCCGGCGGAGCACAGTGTGCTCGGCATGGCGGTGGCTGAGGACGATGCCGACATCTTCTGCGTGACCAGCGGGGGTTACGGTAAGCGCACTCCGGTGTCCAGCTATCCCACCCAGAAGAGGGGCGGACTGGGAGTCAAAACCATCAAAGACAGCCCGGACCGAGGTGACTTGGTGGGCGTAGCCACCGTGCGCAACAACCACGAGCTCATGCTCATCAGCCAAGACGGCGTCGTCATCCGGGTGCCGGTGGAACCCATCCGCACCACGGGGCGCAACACTATGGGCGTGCGCGTGATGAAGTTGCGCGGCGCGGACAAGATATCCAGCATGGCGCGAGTGGTCTCCGACGGCAACGGGCAGAGCATGGGCGTGGACGACTCGCCCGAAGGTGACTCGGTCGACATCGAGCCGGAAGACGGCCCCGAGACCGACGAAGCCCCCGAGACCGACGAGACTCTCGAGGCCGACGAAACGGACCAGGCGGGCGCCGACTGAGGGTCGACTGACAGTGCGGCAGCGCATAAGTCCTGCATAAGCCCGGGTTATCTCCTAGAGACACCGGGGACCGCCTTTTGATATCATGCCCTCGCGGTGGGCTTGCCACCCTCCGTTCGGGAAAGGAGTCTCGAAGATGTATTCAGGGTTCTTCTACTGGGACCTGATCTTACTGATTCCCGCCATGGTGTTGGGTATCTATGCCCAGTTCAAGGTCAAGTCGGCGTTCAATCGCTACTCGCAGATCCCCTCGGCCCGTGGCCTTACCGGAGCACAGGGGGCTCGCATAGTCCTAGATTCGGCCGGTCTCACCGGGGTGGATATCGAGGTGGGCGGGAGCACACTCTCTGATCACTACGACCCGCGGACGCGCAGGCTCAGCCTGAGCCCGGCGGTGGGCAACAGCAACTCTTTGGCCGCGCTTGGGGTCGCCGCCCACGAGGCGGGGCACGCCATTCAGCACGCAGAGGGTTACGCGGCCCTCCGGCTGCGGAGCGCAATGGTGCCGGTGGCCAACATAGGCACCAACCTAGGCCTGATCCTTTTCGTCGTCGGTATCGTCATCGCGTCCTACAGCGGCAACAGTTTGTTGATGAACATCGGCATTGTTCTCTACGCGGCCGCGGTCCTCTTCACCGTGGTCACCCTGCCGGTGGAGTTCAACGCCTCGAAGCGTGCCATGGCTGAACTTCAGAACAGGAGCATCCTCGTCGCCGACGAACTTACTGGTGCGAGGAAAGTGCTTAGCGCCGCCGCCCTTACCTACGTGGCGGCCGCGCTCTCGGCCATCCTCACGCTCCTGCGGCTCGTCCTCGTAAGTCGCAGAAGCTAGGCGGCCGAGGCCGAGGAGTCGCGCGAAGGGAGAGGCGATGTCCATACCGCGGGTGCTGCTGGCCCCCACTCACCGCACCGGACTGGCCGATGCAGTGGCCGCGACGGTAGCGGAGATCGCCACCGCGGGTGGACGGCAGGTGCGGTATCACCACCTCGGCCCTATCGGCCCGCAGTCGGCTTGGGACAGGTGGGAGGGCACGGCCTTCATCGATCCCTCGCTCTACAGCCGCGAAGCGCTCCTCAGCCTGTACAACGTCGCCACGCGGGGAGCGGCTCTATCGCTGCTTTCGTCCGATGTGGGGCTGCTGGACCGCCGGGAAGGGGCTTCGTGGATCCCCACGGATGTGGCTCGGTTGCTCGACTGTCCCGTTGTGGTGGTCATGGACTGCCGCGATTGGGGTGCCGGTGTCCGCATCCCCGCCTCCGGCCTCAGGTTGCAGATCAAAGACCTCGATCTGGCCGGGGTCGTGTTGTCCGGAGTCGCCGACAAGGATCATTTCACGCTCCTCAGACAGGTGCTGACGGAGGAGAGCATCCCCGTAGTGGGTTGCCTTTTCGAAGGAGACGGGCCGGGGTGGAAGGAGGAGGCTCCCGGAGCTGGGGGGCTGCCGCTGGAGACCTCGCTTCTAGACGCGGTCTCGCGTCAAGTGGATATCGCGGGACTGGTCTCGTTGGCAGGCCGACGAGGGTTCCTCCCCTCGCAGACCGCTCTCGTCGACCGCGGCGCCGACGGCCCCATAGTGGCGATCGCGGGGGGTGAAGGTTTCACGCCCTGGAGCCGAGACTCGATCGAAGTACTCCGAGGTGCCGGAGCCCAGATCAGGCGGCTCGATCTGCTGGAGGACGCCGGACTGCCCGAGGGAACCGCGGGACTGATCCTGGCGGGTACCCTGTGGCAGGGCGCCGTTCCCGACATAGCCATGAACACACCTCTCTTGAGCGACATCCGCCGGCGCGTGACGAACGGCCTACCCACCTTGGCCCTGGGTGGAGGGATGCTGCTGCTGCTCGACCGGGTGCACGACTCACTGGGTAGGACCTCCGACCTGGCCGGAGTGATCCCAACGGAGGCCGAGATCCTTTGGGATGCGGACGAGCCCGTCTACGTGGAACTCGTCGCTGCGACCGACGGCCTCCTCTTCGCGAAGGGCGACTCGGTGACCGGATGGGCCCTGACCGAAGCCGAGGTCATGCCGCCCGGACCGGGATGGGAGCCGGCGTTCATCGTCGGGGGAGAGGGAGAGGGCGCAGGCCGGCCCGAGGGGTATAGCACCGGGTCGCTTACGGTCGGACGGGTGCTTGTTCATCTGGCTTCTATTGCAGAGATGGCTCCGCGGTTCGTCCGGAACTGCGCGGAGTACGCCGCCGACGTCCATTGACTGGATCCGGACTTGGTCATCGCGGCCGCAGTGCGGTAGCCTACACGTTCATCAACCACGACGGCTGAGCGCGGGCGGCTGAGCGCGGACACGGCCGTCGGTACGGCACGGCGGATAGGAGGGGATGTGGCGGCAGGTGGCACCGATCCGGTCATCAGGAACTATCGGGAGCAGATCTCCGATAACGATCTCAAGATCCTGGAGGCACTCAACAAACGCATCAAGCTGGTCAAGACGCTCAAGGACTATAAGGAAGCTCAGGGGCTGAGCTTCTACGATGCCGCTCAAGAGGACTGGGTCATAACGTATTTGTGTCGCGCGAACGGCGGTCCGATGTCGAACGAGGGTGTCCGCGAGATATTCGGGTTGATTCTTCAATGGGCCAAGCACGAGGCGGCTACCCTGGGACAGGCCAAAGCTGAGTGAAGCGGCCGAGCGGTTGTTGCGGCGTCCTCCGATCTGGCGGCGGCCTCCGATCTGGCGGCGGCCTCCGATCTGACGGTGCCCCTCCATCCGGCGACGGTCAGAAGTCCTGAGGCGAGACCTCGTCGAGGAACTCCCTGAACTCCTTGACTATGTCCTCTACGTCGACCCCCTCCTGCTCGAACTCGATGCCGTTGGAATTCAGCAGTTCGGCCGATGCGAATATGGGGGCATCGGTCCTCACCGCCAGCGCTATGGCGTCTGAAGGCCTGGAGTCCAGACGGATCTCTTGGCCGCTTGCGTCGAGCTGGAGCACGGCGTAGAAGGTATTGTCGCGGAGTTCGGTGACCAGGACCCTCTCAACGCTTGCGGACAGCTGCTCTATAGCCGTCGCGAGCAGATCATGAGTCATGGGACGCGGCAGTTCGGCGTTCTGCAACTTCATTAGTATGGCGGCCGCCTCCGGGTGGCCTATCCAGATCGGGAGGAAACGGTTCTTCCCCTCGACCTTCAAGAGCACGATAGGCTGCTTGCTGGCCACATCGAAGCTGACCCCATAAACGGTGACTTTCTCGAAACCTTCCATCACTCCCCCACTGGTGTGTCATATCTAGGTTACCCCTACCAGGCTCTCGCGTCACCAACACGGACGTTTTTTTCTCATTCCGGCCTAGTCGCCGCCCAGGGGAGACCTTTCTTGACATCACTCGGAATGCCGGTAAACTACCGGCGCATGGGCCTATAGCTCAGTTGGTTAGAGCGCACCCCTGATAAGGGTGAGGTCAGTGGTTCGAATCCACTTAGGCCCACCACTAGGGTTTCCTGCCGATAGGTTCCAAATAGTCTCGTGCGGGGGATTAGCTCAGTTGGGAGAGCGCCGCCTTTGCAAGGCGGAGGTCGCCGGTTCGACCCCGGTATCCTCCACTCCCCGGCCGGAAGCTCACTGGCAGGAGACGAACGTGATCTTCACCCGGATACTGGCCGCGACAGACGGCACTGAAGTCGCCCTTCGAGGGGTGGAGGTGGCGGCGCAAATGGCGGCTCGCGATAAAGCCGAGTTCCTGCTCATCACGGCCGTCTCCCTGCCGCAGCATCTGGTCCTCAGCGCGAACGTAGGTCAGCGCTCTGTGTACCGAGTCGCGGAAAGAATGGCTCAGGAGTCCCTCGCTCCAGCGCTCAAAGTGCTCGAGCGATGGGGTGTCGGGGCCGAAGTCAAGATGGTCATCGGGCCGCCTGCGGAATCCATCCTTACCGAGATCGACGCGAGTGGAGCGGACTTGGTCATCATGGGTCGCAGGAGTCGCATGGAGCCCAAAGATCTGATCCTGGGCGACGTGAGTTATCGGGTGGCACGCCGCGTGACGGTTCCCATCCTGCTGGTCCCATGATGCTCCCTTAGCCTTCTGTTGCCCCGGACGGCGTGGTATCGGTGGCGCCAAGCAGCGGAGTCGAGCTCGTTGCACCGGGGATCGTCTTCTGACAGCGGTATAATGGTGCCCCTTGTCCTCCGGTAGAGGCTCTGTGCGTTTCACTTACTAGTCTTCGCAATATCTATTGCAAATGGCCTTCACTTCTCTTATACTGCAATAGAGAGCACATGACAGGACAGCGGACAGCCAGGCCCCAGCATGTGACCGAGCGGCAGAAAGCTCGGGCGAGGCTTATCCTCCTGACACTCATCTCTCTCATCTGCCCGCCCCTAGCCGGCGTACGGTCCGCCCCGGTCTGGATCTTCTACGTCGTCTTCGTGGTCGTCTATTCGCTGTGGGCACTGCGCTTGAACCGTAACTTCGCCGGCGATCGCCGTCTCGGCTACCTTCTCTGTCTCACCGACACCGCCATCCTACTTCCTCTCCTGGTCTGGACCTCGTCGGCCGGCATGCGATCATTGCTGGCGTTGGTCTGCGTGGTCGGACTGGTCTTCAGCTACTTGGCTGATCTGACGCGGGGCAAGGGCGCCTTTCAAGGGCGGCGGGACGGCCGGTCTCTAGAGCCGCGGGTGGCGTTGGACCACGCCGGCAAAGTCGATGGCGAACTCCCTCTGGAGCGTGCTCTCAGAGTCCGGCTGCACATCCTTCGAACGAGTCGGGCCCGATTCGCCCTGGTAGTGCTCCGCATCGTCCGCTTCGAGGAGCTGGGGGCCTACTACGGCGAGGACGAGGCCGATCGTTTGGTGGGCGCGGTGACCCGCAGAGGAATGCGCCTGCTCGGTCCGGACGCTCAGCACTTCGTGCTTCCGGGTGGGCGTGTGGCTTTCCTGTTCGCTACGGGCGCGGGGGCCACCCGGTCGAATCGGCCGGTTGACGCACCTGGCTGGATCGATCCGTATGACGTTGAGAGTCTGGCGATGGCCATGGCTCGGAAGGCCTGCGAGCATCTCATCGACGGACTTCGGATCGAATGCGTGGTCGGCTGGGCTTCGGCTCCCGCTGATGGCGTGAGCGGCGAGGACCTGATCTATGCCGCCGATAGCGGCGCCCAGAGCGCGGCGGCGTTCCGCCGGGTGGCGGGCGCACGGTTACCGGTGCCCGATAAGACCCGGGTGGCGGCGGGTTAGCGTTCGGTCCGAGCGGCGGCCGGGCGGAGCCCGAAGGGAGCTGTGGTACAGTTCCTCGCATGAACGACCGGTCTCGCATCCGTCTGGACCCCCGTATCCTGAAGACCAAGACCATCGGCGTGCTCATGGGCGGACTCTCCGGAGAGCGCGAAGTGTCCCTGCGTTCGGGTGAGAAGTGCCTGCGTGCACTGGTCTCGCGCGGCTACCGGGCCGTCGCTATCGATGCCGTGCGGGATGTGGCGCAGCAACTGGACGAAGCCGGTGTGGAGGTGGCTTTCATCGCTCTTCACGGCCGCTTCGGAGAGGACGGCGCCGTGCAGGGGCTCCTGGAGATGATGGGCATCCCTTATACGGGCTCCGGAGTGTTGGCGTCCGCCCTCGGCATGAACAAGATAGCCGCGAAGAAGGTCGTCGGACAGAGCGGGGTGGCTACCCCCGATTACTGCGAGATCGGCATGGATGAACCGGCCTCTACGGCGGTCGCCCGGATCCTTGAGCAGTTGGATCTGCCGGTCATGCTGAAACCGGTACAGGAAGGCTCCAGTCTAGGGGTGAGCAAGTGTAGGGACGCGGCCGGGTTGGCCGAGGCCATAGAGCGTGACCGCGCTCAGTATGGGGCGGTGTTCGCGGAGAGATACGTACCGGGTCGGGAGATAACCGTGGGGGTGCTGGAGCGGAACGGCGGCCGACAGGTTCTGCCCATACTCGAGCTGGTGCCGGAGCACGAGTTCTACGACTATGAAACGAAATACACAAAAGGCATGACCGAGTTCATCATCCCCGCGAGGCTGACGCCGGAGACTTACGCGGCGGCCGAGCGTGCGGCCGACACCGTCTTCGCCACCATAGGCTGCCGGGGCTATTCCCGCGTCGACATGATGGTCGACGAGGCGGGTGTTCCCTGGTTCATCGAGGTGAACACGCTCCCAGGCATGACCGACACATCCGATCTGCCCGCCCAGGCCTTGGCGGCCGGGATCTCCTATGAAGAGCTCGTCGAAACCATCCTCATCGCTGCCGCCGCCTGAGAGGCGGGCGGAGCGGAGCGCCGTGGACCGGGCGGTCGCCGTTCCGGTCGCCGGCTTGGTGGACGCCCATGTCCACGTGTTCCCCCCTGAGATGATCCGAGACCGGGCGGCCTACCTCGACCGCGACGCGCGTTTCGGCGCCCTTCACCGCTCTCCGAAGGCGCCCATGGCTACCGTCGACCAGGTGCTCGCGCACATGGACGAGACAGGGGTGGCCGTTTCCGTCCTCGTGGGGTTCGGATTCGCCGACCAAGGCCTTTGCAGGATGGTGAACGACTACTTGATCGAGTCGGTCGCAGCCCACCCCGACCGTTTGGCCGGTCTCGGCTGCGTAGCGCCCGACGCCTCCGGCGCTGTGGCTGAACTTGAGCGTTGTCTTGACGCCGGTCTGCGCGGCTGCGGCGAACTCGCCCCCGAGTCCAACAGTCCCGGTCTCGGCACCGTGGCCCGCTGTCTGGCCGAGCGGGACTCGGTGTTGCTGGTCCATTCCAACGAACCATTAGGCCACCGTTACCCGGGCAAGGGGAGCTACACGCCGGAGGTCTGTTTCGCCTTGGCTCAGGCCCATCCTGGACTCTCCATCGTGTTCGCCCATATGGGTGGCGGCCTCTTCCTCTACGAGCTCATGCCGGAAGTGCGCGAAGCGCTGGCCGACGTCTACTACGACACGGCCGCGGTGCCCTACCTGTACGGGAAGGACATCTACGAAGTAGCCGTGGCGTGCGCCGGACCGGAGAAGCTGCTCTTTGCGACCGACTACCCCCTCCTCAGTCCGATGCGATACATGGAGGGACTGAGTCGCCTGACGCCGGCCGATCGAACCGCGGTAGGAGGCGGTAACTCGCGGAAGGTGTTCGGGCTATGAGGGAGCCGCCCGGACGAGACGGCGAGCTCCGCCGACTGTTCCAGGTGATGCAGTTGGGCGATTTTGCCCGACTCGACGTGTATCGCGACCTTCGAAAAGGCGTGCCCGAGGTCGTCTACGCGGCGCATAAGAGCGACGACGAGCTCGAGGCCATCGTTGGAAGCTACCTTGACGAGCGGGGCTATGCTCTCGTGACCCGGCTGGACCCGGACCGGGCGGAGCGGCTGCAGCGGGCTCTGACTGAGGGGCCCGAGGCTGCGGCGGAGACGGGCTTCACCTACCAGCCGCGTGCCCGGGTCCTGGCGGCGTACACGGCCGCATACCAGGCGCCCGACGAGCGTGGTTGCGTGGGGTTGCTCACCGCAGGCACGTCGGACATCCCGGTGGCCGAAGAGGCCGCTCTGGTCGTCACGCACATGGGTTGCCGGGTGGAGAGAGGGTACGACACCGGGGTTGCCGGCCTGCACAGGCTGGCCGAGCCGCTCACTCGTATGTTGGAGGCCGGGGCGGACGTACTGGTAGTAGTGGCCGGGATGGAGGGTGCTCTGCCCTCGGTGGTGGCCGGGCTGGTGGACGTCCCGGTGATCGGAGTGCCCACCTCGACGGGTTATGGGTTGGGCGGCGACGGCACTGCAGCTCTCCTTTCCATGCTGCAGAGTTGCTCGCCCGGCCTGGTGACCGTCAACATAGATAATGGGGTCGGCGCCGGAGCCGCGGCGGCTCTTATCGCCAGGGGTCGTCGCGATTGAACATGCCTCAACCGCGCTCGTCTGATCGCGCCGGCTACCCGTGCAACACGAAGACCAGTCTGTGGGCAAGGTAGTCCTTCAACCTGTCGTTCGCCAGAAGAGGGCTCACCAAGGCTGAGATCCCCTTGACCGCCGGGTGTCTGATCGCCGTCTCGCTCACCTTGAGCAGGGGGATCTTGATGAACTCGAAGTCTTTGAAGCCGGCCTCCTCGACCGCCGCCACGAAGTCCCTATAGCCGGTCCCATTGACCCCGATCCCGCCTTTCACGATCGCCCAGTTCCCCTCCGTATCTTCCGCCGAGCGGTACCAGTTGAGATCCTCGCCCCATCCTTCCGCGATCTCTTGATAGGCTCGGTTCAAAGTGTCGGGCGAGAAGAACCACTCCAAGAAGGGGGTGCCGGTCACATGATCGATGTGTGCACCGCCGAACGGGAAGTTGAAGGAAGGGAAGACCAAGTACGCGGAACCGCCATCCTTGAGCACCCGCCTGCACTCATGCAGGGTGTCCCTCAGAGATCGCACGTGCTCGAGCGTGTCGTGGGAGACGATGGCGTCGAAGTAGTCGTCCTCGAAGGGCATCTTCTCGGCGTAGCCTTGTACGAACGTGTACTTGGAGTAGACCCTATGTCTCTGAGCGTAGAGATCAGCGGTCGCGATGGAGTCTTTGTTCACGTCCAGGCCGTAGAATTCCCGCACCTTCCACCTATCGCCCAGGGCGAAGATGAGTCCGCCGATGCCACATCCCAGATCGAGAACGCGCCTGTCCGCCAGAGCCGCCGTGAGCGAATGCGAGGGGAAGAAGAGATCGAAGGGCTTACGGCTGTGCTCGTCTATGTTGAGCCGCACCAACCTCTCGGCGAACGCGGCCTTTTCGGGCTCCGACAAGGACGCGTAGTTGGGGTGCTTGAAGATCTCGGAGACGAACTTGGTCTCCTGATAGGCAGGGGTCCGGGGCCTGACGTTCATCAGGAGCTTCGCGATTTTGACCTTGTCGAGGCTCACGGGCGCCGTCCTTGCCGTCTCTTTGTCGTGCGGCACGCGGCCTCACGACTCGTCTAAGAATGAGACACTATTTTTGAACCAGCTCTAGGTCGGCGAGAAGTCCGGGTCGCCGGCCGTCTCCGCGAAATCTCCCGGTGCGTGGTCGCGGAGACCGAAACGGTGTTCCAAGTGGTCTGCTATCCGCTCCGCGGCGCGCCCATCGCCGTAGGGGTTGATAGCGTTCGCCATCCGCTCGTATGACGCGCTGTCTGTCAGGAGCAGCAGCAACTCCCGGGCGATCGTGTCGCCGTCGGTGCCGACCAGTCTGGCGGTGCCGGCCTCGATACCCTCTGGGCGCTCCGTGGTGTCGCGCATCACGAGCACGGGCTTGCCCAGGGTGGGCGCTTCTTCCTGGATGCCGCCCGAGTCGGTGATGACGATGTCCACGGCCTTCATCATGTGGACGAAGTGCCGATAGGGTAGAGGCTCCGTGAATACCACCTGGGAGACTGTGTCGAGCGCCCTACGGAAGGTAGATCTCACCGCGGGGTTGAGATGGATGGGGAAGATGAACGTGGTCTCGGGGTTCTCTTCGCACACCCGTTTGATGGCCTGGGCGACCCGTTCCATCGGAGTACCCCAGCTCTCCCGCCTGTGTACCGTCACAAGGACCTTCGGACCGGGTCGGTCCAGGGCCTGTCGCACTTGCAACTCCCAGGCAGGCGCTTCCCCGGACGCGGCCATCAAGAGGGCGTCGATGACGGTGTTGCCGGTCACGAGGATCTGCCCGCGCCGCACTCCCTCTCCTATGAGAGCCGTGCACGCCGCGCCGGTGGGGGCATAGTGGACCTCGGCCAAGCGATCCGCCAACCTCCGGTTCATCTCTTCCGGATAGGGGCTGTAGATGTTGTGGGTCCGGAGCCCCGCCTCCACGTGCGCCACGGGGATCATGCGATAGTAGGAAGCGAGAGCGGCGGCGAAGGTCGTGGTAGTGTCGCCGTGAACCATGACCAAGTCGGGCCTGGTCTCTTCGAGTAGGGGGTCCAGGCCGCTCAGGACGGCTGAGGTGATGTGTCCCAGCGATTGGCGCTCGCGCATGATATTGAGATCGTGATCCACCGGCAACGCGAAATCGTCGACCACCTGGTGCAGCATCTCCCGATGCTGGCCGGTCAGGCACGTGACTACACGGAATGCTCCACGGCGCTGCAATTCGAGCACGACCGGGGCCATCTTGATGGCCTCGGGGCGGGTTCCGAAGGTGATGAATATGGTGTTGTCCATGTGAAGGTGTCGACTCTAGCCCACGAATCGGCGACAAGCAAGGGCGGCGGCGGGCTCCGCAGTAGGCAGCGCCGGGCTATTCCGATAGAATTCGGAAGGTTCGGTCCACCGGCACGACTACAGTAAGGGTGGTGGCGATGAGCCGCTTTCTCGATGACCGCGGACGCCTCTTCGGCAAAGTCAATATCGTCGACCTGATCGTCCTTCTGGTGATCATCGCGGTGGTGGTGTTCGCCGTCGTCCGGATGACGGGCGGCAGTTCTGAGACCGTTCCGGTGCGGGTCACCTACGTGGTGGAGGGCGTGCGGCATGCTACGGTGAGCGCCCTGCAGGCCAAGGGCACGGTGACCGATGACGGAGGCGTCGGACTGGGCAAGGTCCAGGATGTGATGGTCACCCCGACCGTCGTGGAGGTCCCTACCTCCGAAGGCGGGTTGAAGGCCGTTGAATCGCCGGTGTTCAGCGACGTCAGCATCGTCGTGTTGGGGAATGGACGCGTCTCGGGCTCGACCGTCCGCATCGGCAGTGTGCCCATGCGGGTGGGCAAGAAGGTCACGCTGGTCGGGACCGGATATGAGGTGCAGACGGTTATCATGGGCGTGGTCTGGGGCGACCAAGCGGCCAAGTAGCCTGGGTGGCTTCAAGGAGGCTCGGTCATGAGGAACGCACGGCCGTGAGGGTCGTCGAAAGCTCACTCTCGTACCGCGTTGTCCGCCCCGCCTGGCGGTGGATCGTGAAGGTGGCCCGTTACTCCTTGGTGGGCCGGTTCCTTATGGCGCTGACGCGGACCCTGGGTTCCGTCTTCTCAGACAGCAGGATCTTCGGAACGAGGTATCTGCGCCCCCGCCGGTTGCAGCGAGACGGCCACCCGCTCTGCGTGCTCGCCATATCGCGACCTTACCTGTGGTTTCGCGACCGGATCGGCGGCGGCGCCGCCGGCCGGGCGGCCGCCGCGGTGGGAGGGGCCTTCACTGAGTCGCGGTTCGCGGGAGGCATGTGGGTGCCCGTGGTCGGAGCGGGTCTGTTCGCGCTCGGTTGCGGTCGACTGGCCCTCATGATCACTCGGGGAGTCACCACCGTGGAGTCGAGCGGCCTCTCTTTGGCGGTCCCCTGGCTCCGGTTCGTCACCCCGGTGATCGTGATGGTGGTGGGGGCGCTCTTGCTGGCGTCCGGGCCCCGGTTGGTCCGGGCTTTTCGTGGGAGTCTCGCCGGACGGGCGGTCGGACTCGCGATAGACATCCCGTCTGCTCGCCCGGCAGGGTGGGCCGGCGGCGTGGGCCGCGGCTCGCCTGTGGAGCCGCCATCAGGTCTGAGTTCATGGCGCAGTCCGGCCGGTATCGTGGGGATCGCGGCGGTCCTAGCGGCTGTTGCCGGGATGACCGCCGGCCTAACGGCCGGGTCGGGGGCTTTGATGGTGTTGGCCGTGGCGGCGGCCGTGTGTATGTTCGCCGTCGCCGTGCTGCGTCCGGAGGTCGTGCTACTGGCCGTCGCCGCCTTTCCCTGGCTGGATTGGGTGGCCAGGTCGTTTCTGGGCGGTCTGGGAGCTGCGTGGGACGAAGCCCTGCTTATCTTCTGCATAGTCATCCTCCTGTGGGGCGCGGTCGTTCTGCGCCGCGGCGAGTTATGGACGGTGCCTATCGCTCTGCCCGCTCTCCTTGCGTTCGTCGCGGCGCTGGGGTCGGTGGTGGTGCGTGATGTCCCCGGAGACGTGGCCTTGTTCGCCCTACGCGTGTTGTTCCAGCCGCTGCTCTTCTACTTCGTCGGTTTCCTGCTGCCTAAGAACAAGCGCTGGGTACAGGGGACGGTGGCCGTGTTCTTGGTCGCGAGTGTTGCGATGGCTCTGCACGGCTTGTACCAGTACGCGACCCATGCCCCCATGCCGGCACGCTGGGTGGACGTGCGCGAGACCTACATCAGTACCCGAGCCTACTCGGTCATCGGCAACCCCAACGGACTCGGGGCCTTTCTCGTGATCGGAGCGCTGGTGGCTCTCAGCCTGGCGCTTTCGTCGAAGTTATCCCGGAACCGCCGTCTGCTCTTGGCGGCCGCCTGCGTGGTGCAATTGGCCGGTGTAGCCGTCACGTTCAGCCGAGGGGCCTGGATCGGGTTGGCGGTTGGGTTGGTGGCGCTCCTCATCATCGCCTACCGGCGCTTGCTGGCCCCGCTGGTAGCGGCCGCGGTGGTGGCTTGGTTCGTGGCGCCACAGACCTTCGTCAACCGGCTGACATCGGGATTCAGCTCCTGGTACATCACCAAGAGCCTTGCGGGAGGCCGTCTCTATGTGTGGAAGATGTCTCTGGAGGACATCGCGGCCCATCCTTGGTTCGGATTGGGGCTCGGGACCTTTGGAGGGACCACGGCGGTGACCTTCGGTTATGGACGCCTGTGGGTGGACAACTTCTACCTGCAACTGGGGGCCGAAGGAGGTCTGATCCTGTTGGCGCTGTTCTTGTGGGTCCTCTTACGGGGGGCCAAGGGACTGGTAAAGGCTCACAGGGCGGCCCGCGATCCTTACCTGCAGGCGCTCGCAGCCGGCGTGTTCGGGGCTTTCGTGGCGGTGGCGGCCGCCAACTTCACCGCCAGCGTGTGGGAGGCGCTGGTGGTCGGCGCGGCCTTCTGGTTCTTGGCCGGACTGGCGACGTCGGCGGGCCTCAAGGACAATGTGTCGGCGGACCTGCAGGACCACGCGTCGGCGGGCCTCAAGGACAACGCTGAAGAGCCGGCGACGGACGCTCAAGGGGCGGCATGACTCTCCACGTGCTTCATCTCATCGGCGGCGGCGACACGGGCGGCGCGATGAGCCATCTTCTGCCCCTGCTGTCGGCGTTGGAGCGGAGCGGGTGCGACGTTCACCTGGCCTGTCTGGGTGAGGGAGGTCTGGCGAGCCGGGCTGGAGAACGGGGGCTTACGGTGGCGTTGCTGCCCATGCGGGGGCCCCGGGACCCCCGGGTCATCGGCCCGCTGCGACGCCTACTCAGCAAGGGCCCGGCGGGCATGGGCGGCGGAGAGGGAAGGGGCGGGGGGCGCGCGGATGCGTGGTGGGATGTCATTCACACCCACGGCATGCGGGCGAATCTGCCCACCCGGCTGGCCTCCCGAAGTCTCCGCGACCGGCCCTGTATGTTCACGACCGTCCACTCCGACCTCAGACTCGACTACGCATCGGCTCCGCTTGCACGAGCCTACGAGGTGCTGGATCGGGCCACCGTAGGCTGGGTCGACGGTATCGTCTGCGTCTCGGATGCTCTGAGGGCCTTACTGACCGAGCGTGGCTATCCCGCGGAGCGCTTGATCACGATCCGTTCAGGGCTCGAGACCATGGGCGACCACGTCGCCGGGAAGGACCGGGCAGGCCGGCCCCGGATCGGCACGGTCGCCCGCCTGGCGGCCGTCAAGGACATCGACCTGTTGCTGGAGGTGGCCGGGCGGCTGCGCCGAACCCATCCCCAGGTGGAGTTGGTCGTTGTGGGTGACGGTCCCGAGCGGAGACGCGTCGAGGCCCTGGCGGTGGAGATGGGTCTTGCGGAGACGGTGCGCTTCACCGGGCGGTTGGACGACACGGGTCCGACCCTCGCCTCGCTCGACGTCTATATGGTCACCTCCCTGTTCGAGGGCGGAGTGTCCATGTCGGTGTTGGAGGCCATGGCAGCCGGACTCCCAGTGGTCACCACGGCTGCCGGAGGAGTGACCGAGGTGGTGGTGGACGGAGAGACCGGCTATGTGGTGAGTAGAGACCAAGAGCGGGGCGCGCTCGCCGCTCAGCTGGCCGAGCGGGCCGCCGCTCTACTGGACGACCCGGATCTGCGCGCACGCATGGGCGCCGCGGGCGCCGGACGCGTGCGCGCCCAGTTCACGGTGGACCAGACGGCCGCTCTGTTGCGCCGGGCCTACGAACGGCGCCTGGCGGCTCGGGGCAGGTATTTGTAGCAAGGCAGGAGGGGTCCGGCATGCTGCGTGGAAAAGACATCGTCTGCATCTCGTCGCTCGACTGGGACGCGATGTGGACGAGCAAGCATCAGATCATGCACCGATTGGCGCAGGCCAACCGGGTGCTTTATATGGAGGAACCGGTCACCATGCTGGCGCCGTTCAAAGTGCCAAGGCGCTGGCGTCGCTGGGCGGCGGCGACCCCTACTGTGAGGCGTATCGACGCCGGGCTTTGGACCCTCACGCCCCCGCCTGTGCTGCCTTTCGGCAATATGCGCCCTAACGTCAATGCGGTGAACCAGGCTGTTTTGGCTCGGTATGTCGAATGGGCGATGGACCGTCTGTATTTTGACGAGGAGTACATCTTCTGGACGTATCTCCCCGCCGCCGCCGCGCTCCTCGACCGTCTCTGCGGACGAGCCAAGGTGCGCCGTCCGTCGCTCGCCGTCTATCACTGTGCCGACGAGTACTCGGAGTTCCCGGGGTTCATCTCTCCCACCGTGGTGAAGGGCTACGATGATGAGCTCACGCGTCGGGCCGACCTGGTCATCACCACGGCCGACAACCTGCGGCTGTCCCGCGAAGCCCTGAACCCGAACGTCCGCACGGTCTACAATGCCGCCGATGTGGAGGTCTTCAACCGTGCTCTCGACCCCGACCTGGCCATCCCGGCCGACCTGGCCGCGATCCCGGCTCCGCGCTTGGGAGTGGTGGGCCTGCATGATTTCCGGCTGGACCTCGACGCGCTGGAGGCCCTCGGCCGGTCCGACCCCTCCTGGCAGATAGTCCTCATCGGGCCTTTGAAGACCGGCCAGATCGACGAGGGCCGCCTGCGGAAGCAACCCAACATCCATCTCTTGGGCCAGAAGGCCCGGCAGGATCTCCCGGCTTACATCAAGGGTTTGGCCGTCGCGCTCGTGCCCTACACGGCGAGTGAGCTTACGCGCAACATCTTCCCCCTGAAGCTGTTCGAGTATCTGGCCGCGGGTGTCCCGGTGGTCGTCGGGGGTCTTCCCGAGTTGGAGCGTTTCGCCGGGATCATCGGGGTGGCGGGCGGCCCGGAGGACTATCCTCGGCTGGTGCGTGAAGCCTTGGCCGGGGATTCACCGGAGAAGCGGGCGGAACGCGTGGCCTTGGCGGCTGAGAACACTTGGGACCATCGGGTGGAGGAGATATCCGCCCATGTAGAAGAAGCGTTCGCGCGCAGGGGGAGGGCGGTGGAGAGATGAGGGTGCTTCTGCCGACCATGCGCGATCCCGGACAGATAGGCGGCACCAGTACGCACCTCGCCATGCTGGCCGGGGGACTCGAGGCTGTGGGGCACGAGGCGCACACCTTGTACCTCGGAGGGACCATGCCGGGGGTCGTGCGCAGGACAAGTCTGATCTGGCCGGCGGGAGCGCTCAATCGGCTACGGGCCGGCTGGGGGATGATGTACGCAGCAGAGGCGCGGGCGCGACTGCTGGCCGCAGCTACGGCGCGCGAACTCGCCCGGGCGGCCGAAGCTTCCGGCGGGCAGACGGGCGGAGGGCCGGCGACAACGACTCCCTGGGAGGTGCTGAACGCCCAGGAGGTCTACTCCGTCCCTTATCTCCGCCGGGTGGCCGACGAGTTCGGGATACCCCTGGTGCTCACTCTGCACGGATACCCGCTCTACGAGTCGGTCTCCGAGGGCTTCACCTCCGGATCCCGCATGGGCCGTCACTATCTCATGCGCGCCGAGATGCGGGCCCTGCGTCTGGCGGACGCCGTGGTGACCGTGGATACGCGTCTCTACCGCCATGCTCTGGGTCTCGTTCCCGAACGGGCCGCCGCGATCTACACTCTTATGAATTTCGTGGACACTTCGGTCCTGACCCCTCTTGGCGATTCCGTCGAGGATGAAGAACGACGCCGCGCTTTGCGGAGGGAGTGGGATGTCCCCGAAGGCAGGTACGTGCTCTTCTGTCCCCGTCGTCTGGTCAAGAAGAACGGGGTGATCTATCCGTCGCTGGCGCTGGCGGCCATGAGCGACTCCGACCGGGAGCGGTTCTTGCTGCTGCATGCCGGCGAAGGCGGAGAGCGGGCTGAGATCGAACGGATAGTCCGTGAAAACCGTCTGGAGAAGCTTGTACGTCTCTTGGGCGGGCAGGGTCCGGAGACCGTCCGCGACCTCTATCGCATGGCCGACATCGTATTGGTCCCGTCCGTGCACTCAGAGAACGTGGAGGAAGCTACCTCGCTCGCGGCGCTGGAGGCCATGGCCTGCGGCCGGCCGCTGGTGGCGGGCGATGTCGGCGGTCTGGCGGAGATGGTCGTGGACGGCGAGACCGGTCTTCTGGTGCAGGCCGACGGTGAGATGCTGGCCTCAGCCATCCTGCGCCTGGCCGACTCTCCCCAACTGAGGGCCGAACTGGCCTCGGCGGCGCGCCGTTACGTGGTCGACAACCACTCGCACCTCCGGGCCGCGCAGGCGTACGTGGAGGTCTACCGCCGGGCTGCGGCTTCGGAGCTGGGGGCGGCCCCAGATGTAGTGACGCCTCCCACGCCTGCTCTATCTCTCGGAACCGCCGTCTCGGAACGGGCAGACACGTCGTCCGACGATCCGCTGGCCGCCGCCCAGCCGGCCGGAGTGCTGGCGGTGGAGTGGCCGACCATCTCGGTTCTGGGCTTTCCCCTCGATGTCGTTACTCTCGAACAGGCGGCGCAGTGGGTCATCGCGGCGGCCGCCGGCGCCGCGGCGCCGGCCGGCCGCACGGCCTTAGCCGTGTCGTTCAACCCGGAGCTGGTGATGCGGGCCCAGGCCGACCCCGCCGTCGCTGAAGTCATGTGGGAAGCCGACCTGTCATATCCAGACGGTGTCGGCGCCGCATGGGCGGCTGCGCGGCAGGGAGCCCGTCTTTCGGTGCCGGAGTCAAGGCGGCCGGAGCGGGTGGCCGGCATCGATCTTGCGGAACGCGTGCTCGAGTTGGCGGCGGAGCGGGGATCGGCTGTGTTCCTTCTTGGAGCGGCCGAAAGCGTCGCTGAGGAGGCTGCCGAACGTCTGGTCGAGCGTCTTCCCGGGCTCCGAGTGGCCGGGACCCGCAACGGCTACTTCACGCCCGAGGAGGAGGCCGGGATCGTCGACATGGTCCGGGATTCGGGTGCGGACATCCTTCTGGTCGCCATGGGCGCCCCCCGGCAGGAATTGCTGCTCTACCGACACCGCCACCACCTGGGCGCGGCGGTCGGTCTCGGTGTAGGCGGCAGCTTTGACGTCTGGGCCGGGACGGTCAAACGGGCTCCGGCCTGGAGTCAACGGGCGAAGGCGGAGTGGCTGTACAGACTGGCCCGAGATCCGCGTCGCTGGCGGAGGCAGTCGGTCCTGCCCCGGTATGCGGTCCAGGTGCTGTGCTGGTCGCCGGAGGACTACGGTCCGCCGCGCAGGAGGAGGGTCTCAGGCACCGGGGGCGACGAGACCGGGAACGACGAGACCGGCGCCGGCGGTCCCAAGACAGGCGGCGCCGATTGAGATACGTCATCAGCGGCTACTATGGGGACAAGAACGCGGGCGACGAGGCCATCTTGGCCGGGATCCTGCAGGAGATCGGCCGTCGAGACCCGGACGCTCGTTTCGTGGTGCTCTCTTTCGACCCGGACGACACCGAGCGGCGCCACGGCCAAGGCCGGGAACTCGCCGCTGTCTCCACCAGCCTGCGTTCCCCGGGGCGGTTACGAACCGTCATGCGGGGAGCCAATCTCCTTATCAGCGGCGGGGGCAGCTTCTTACATGAGGCCGACTTCGAGCTCCACGGCAGGTCGTTCCTCTTTCGAAAGGGCAGGCTCCGGCCGGTGCCCTATTTCCTTTCCGTGATCCTCATGGCGCGGGCGCAGGGCCTGCCCGTGATGTGGTATGCACAGGGGCTGGGACCGCTCCACACCCGTGCCGCGCGCAGTCTCGTAGCCCGTGCGGCCACCTCCTCCCAGGCCGTCACCTGGCGTGACCCCGACTCGGCGCGTCTGGCCTACGAGATCGGCGTGCGGGCGCCCGTCCATCTGGTCGCGTCCGACCCTGTGTACGCGC
Source organism: Actinomycetota bacterium (assembly GCA_012523095.1). Lineage (GTDB taxonomy): Bacteria > Actinomycetota > Thermoleophilia > RBG-16-64-13 > RBG-16-64-13 > RBG-16-64-13. The sequence continues at coordinate 22,588 of JAAYJE010000013.1, forward strand.
TGACGCCGGCTGCCGAAGAACGGGCTCAGGCTGAGCTGGAGGGTAGGGGCCTGTCGGCGGGGAGCCGCTATCTGGCGGTCTGCCCCCGGCCTTGGTTGGGACGTACCGGCTATCTGGAAGCTCTGGGCCGGTCTTTGGATAAGGCAGGAGCCGCTTTGGACCTGGAGATCCTGCTGGTGCCTTTCCACGAACTCCTAGACCCGCCGGTGTGCGACACGCTGGCGGCGCGGCCGGCCCTGGCCGGCCGCGCCCACTCGCTCCCACCCGTCTCCGATCCCGCCGTGTTGGCGGCCGTACTGGGAGGGGCCGAGTCGGTTGTGGCCATGCGGCTCCATAGCGGCATCCTGGCCGCCACCGCCGGGACGCCGGCCGTGGTCATCGACTACGACCCCAAGACCAAGGCCTTCGCGGAACAGACGGGCCAGAGCCGTTGGGCCGTGAGCGTCGACGATCTGGAACAGGAGGGGACTTCTGAGGTCGCGGCTTCTGAGGTCGTGGCCTCTCAAAACGCGGCCCGCGACGTACCGCCGGGCAGATACCGCGCCCCCGCCGACCCTCTGTACGAAGCGATCACGAGCACCATAGGCGACCTGCCGGCGCGACGCGCGGCGCTCGCGCGCGCGGTCGCGCCCCTCCGCGCCGAAGCGGGCCGCACCGCGGGGTTGGCCGTTCAGCTTGCGTCCTCAGGCCGGCGCGGCGGGGCCGCCGGCCCGCGTGCCGGGGCCGTCGGTCAGGGCGGTGGAGTCGTCGGCCCGCGTGCCGGGGCCGCCGGCCGGCGCCGGGCGCGCCGAGACTCCGGATGAGCGATTCTCCGCAGACGCCCGGTCCCGTCGCCGCCGGCGAGGCTGAGGACTCGGGCCCGGCGTCCGTCACCTCCACCGTCGACTCCGGCCGCTCGGTCAGGGCGGTAGTGGGTCGCGCGGCGGTGATAATCGTGACCGCCACCTTGGTGGGGCGTCTCCTCGGCCTGGCCCGCGATATGGTGGTGGCCAACTTCTTCGGCGCCCGGCCCGAGGCCGACGCCTTCTTCCTGGCCTTCAGGGTCCCCTACCTGCTCACCCTCATGGTGACGGGGGCCCTCACCGCCACTTTCGTCCCCCTTTTCAGCTACCGGCTGGCCACGGGCCGCAGGCGCGAAGCCTGGGACCTGTCGGTCAACATGGGCAACATCATCGCCGTGGTCCTGATTGCGGTGAGCGCCGTCCTGATCGGCATAGCGCAGTGGTTCATCCCTCTCATCGGGCCGGGGTTCGACGACGAGACCAGGGCACAGGGCGTCTTCCTTTTCCGCATCCTGATGATCGGCCTGGTGTTCGAAGGTCTCACCGGCCTCGTGATCGGCATGCTCAACTCCCTCCGCCGCTTCGCTCTCGCGGCCTTCGCTCCCGCCGTGGGCACGGTGGTCACGCTGATCATAACCATCGTGTTCGAACCGAGTCTGGGCATCACTTCCCTGGCGGTCGGTTTCGTAGCCGGCTGGGCAGCCGGGTTGCTGGTGCTCTTCCCGGGCCTGCGCGGCGAGCAGATCCAGTACCGTCCGCGCATCGACTGGCGCGATCCCGGGGTCCGCGAGGTGGGGGGGATGATCTGGCCCATCCTCATCGGGTCGGCGGTCGGGAAGGTGAGCGTGTTCATCATCCAACTCCTCGGCTCCTACCTCGAAGTGGGGTCCATCTCCAGCCTCAACTACGCCGACAAGCTCTTCCAGCTGCCACTGGGGCTTTTCGTCGCGGGCATATCGGTCCCCATCTTCCCTCTGTTGTCCGAGCAGGTGGCGGCCAAGGCTCCGGAACGGGTCAAGGCCACCCTGAGTTTCGCCCTACGGGTCATGGGGTTCTTGCTGGTGCCGGTGACGGTGGGCATCATCATCCTGCGCTATCCGCTCATCGGGTTGCTGCTTCAGCATGGGGAGTTCACGGCCGACGATACGGCCCGCACGGCCTGGGCGCTCCTGTTCCTGTGCCTTGGGCTCTATGCGTACGCAGGCCGGGATACCGTGACCAGGGTCTTCTACGCCTACCACGACACCCGCACACCGGTGAAGATCAGCGTGCTCACGGTGGTCATCACCATCGGCCTGGCCTTCCTCTTCATGCAGTTCATGGGCGTGGGAGGACTGACTCTGGGCATGACTGTGGCGCTCATGGTCAACTTCGGGGTGCTGTTGTGGCTCCTTCACCGCAAGATCGGCGACATCGGGCTGGCTCACATCGGCCTCTGTTTTGCGCGAGTGCTCGGGGCGTCGCTGGTCATGGGAGCGGCCGTGTGGGGCGTCGATCTCGCTCTGGAACGCACCGTGAGGGCGGCAACCGGGGGTTACGCTGTGCGCTTGGTGGTGGGGATGGTGATCGGCGTGGCCGTCTTTTTATCCGTGGCGAGGCTTGCTAGAATGCCCGAGTTTGCCGAGGCAGTCGACATGCTGCGGGCGGTGATGAAGCGCTCCAAGCGGGAGGATAAACTCGCCTGACGGCGTAAGCAGGTAGGTACGATGAACAAGGCCGCGACAGGATCCAACCACAAGGAAAGAGACCTGGCGCAGCCGCCCAGAGGCTTTCATAGCACCGCTCCGCGCGGTAGGAGGCCTCACTACCCGGTCTGGGTCGCGGCGGTTCTGCTGGTCGGTGCTCTTTCCCTCCTTGTCTTCCCCATGGCACAGAGTGAAGCAGCGGTGGCACCCGAGACTCTCTCGGCTGCCGCCTCGGACTCCGTGGTCGTGCCGATCCTCTTCCCGCTGGAAGAACGCGTGAGGTGGACCGACACCTTCGGCGCGGCGCGCTCAGGCGGCCGCAGCCACGAGGGCCAGGACCTCATGGCGCCTAAGATGACGCCCATCTTGGCCGTCGTCGACGGCACGGTCGATTGGCTCAACCTGACCGGTCAGCTCTCCAGCTACAACAACCTGCCGTACTACAACATCCTTCTGCGCGGTGACGACGGCAACGACTACTTCTACATCCATCTGAACAACGACACCCCGGGCACCGACGACGCGATGGGCGGGGTGGAGTATGCCTACGCCCCCGGCTTGAAGAACGGCTCCCGGGTCCAGATGGGCGACGTGATCGGCTACGTGGGCGACAGTGGCAACGCCGAGGATTGCGGCAGCCACCTGCATTTCGAGATCCATCTCGGTGGGTACAAACACCCGATCAACGCACACGAGAGTCTGAAGGCGGCCCCCACCCTGGCGGAATGGGTGGCGGCGGGCAGGCCCCCTATCGCCGCTATGGTCGCGACTCCGGGTTCGGGCGGCGCTACCACGACGACGGTGCGTCCGCCGACGACCACCACGACCACCTCAGGTGCTACCGCCGTGCCCGGCTTCACAGACGTACGCACCGACGACTGGTTCTACAACGATTTCGCCCTCGCTCTCGACGAGAAGGTGGTCACGCGGTCGGCCGACCAGCGCTTCCGTCCCTACTCAGAGATGTCGCGGGCGTTCTTCGCCGTATACCTGGTCCGGACCCTGGCCGCGACCGGGGTGGGGAGCATGAGCAGCGCCGCCGGCGGCGGGCCTACCTTCAACGACGTCGACACCGAGTACTGGGCCTACGAAGAGATAGAGATCGCGGCCGGGCTGGGACTCGTGTTGGGGACGGGCGACGGCAGCTCGTACTCGCCTGAGGCCAAGATCACTCGGGCGCAGATGGCTACTATGATCTGCCGGGCCTTGGGTCTCGACGTGAACGGTGAGTGGATAGCCTCCCCGGACGGTGAACCGCTCTACAAAGACATCCCCGGCGACTACTGGGCTTATGGAGCCATCTTCGTCGTGAATCACTACGGCCTCATGTGTGGAGATACCAACGGTTGCTTCCGGCCTCTCGACAACACCACCCGGGCCCAGGCGATCACCGTTATGGCCCGCATCCTCCGCCTGCTCGAAAGAGGGTAAGGGCCATACCGTCGCCGTCCGGGTGCATAGTCCGCCGGGGTAGGGTCCTGCCCTCGCTCCTGGCCTGCGTCGCGCTGGTGGCGGCGTTGGTCTTGCTGTCGACGTGGCCCGCCTCGGCACAGACTAAGAGCTTCCCCGACGTGGGCAAGTCGCTGCCTTCTTGCGACGCCATCCAGTTCCTCACCGGGGCGGGGATCATCTCCGGCTACAAGGACGGCAACTTCGGCCCCGGGGACACGCTGAAGCGCGGTCAGGCTACCAAGATACTCGTGTTGTGGAAGGAAGTGTTCCCGGTGACCAAGGGGAACACGTTCCCGGATGTGGACGAAACCTACCGTTCTTATATTGAGACCGCTGTGGCGCAGGGTTGGATCACCGGCTTCTCCAACGGGCGGTTCAAGCCGTATAACACGCTGACCCGCGAACAGATGGCCATCATCATGGTGCGGGCCATGGACTGGGAGGGCACGGCCAAGGAGTTGTCGACGGCTCAGATCGATGAAGTCCTTTCCCCCTTCGCCGACCGGGCCGACATATCCGCCGTGGCCCGCCCCTACGTGGCCGTGGCGGTGTCTGAGGGTCTCTTCGGGGGGAGCGGCGGTCGTCTTCTGCCCGGGGAAGGCATAACCAGGGGCCAGTTCTGCCTGGTGGTATTCCGGGCCGAGCTCAAACTGAGGACGCTGATAACCGGGGTGCGGGCCTCGTGTGACCACCCCGACAAGACCAGGGTGGTCATCGACCTCTCCTGCGCCCCCGGCGCCGTCACGGCCTCCGCCGTGTCCGACGGCTCCCTCAACATCGACTACCAGAACGGGGTCATCGACGGCGATCTGTCTCAGACTTTCGTCTCGGCAGAGGTCACGGGGATGAGCGCTCGGCAGGTCAACTACACTCCGCGCACCGTGCGTATCGCTTTGGATCTGGGCCGCTTCCAGAAATACCGGGTGATGTCGCTGGCCCCCTCCGAAGGCTATGGTCACCGTATCGTGGTGGACGTCTACCGTCGCACAACGGGCCCTGAGGGTAGGGGCGGGCCGCTGATATGCGTCGACCCGGGCCACGGGGGCAAGGATTCCGGGGCTGTGGGCGCCTCCACGGCCAAAGAGAAGGACGTCAACCTCGCCATCGGGCTGATCTTGGCGCAGCAACTGCGGCAGGCCGGGCTGCAGGTCGTGATGACCCGCTCGGACGACAGTTACCCCGACCTTCACTACCGGGCTCGTCTGGCCAACGAGGCCGGCGCAAGCCTCTTCGTGAGCATACACAACAACGCTGCGGGCGATCCCGCGGCTGTGGGCACGGAGACGTTCTACTGGGGCACGCCCGAAGAATGGTCTCCCGAGGGCAGGCTGCTGGCCGAGGCCATCCAACGTAATCTTGTGGCGGCCATCCGCTCCGTGGACCGGGGCGCCCGGACCCACTGGTACAACCTGGTGGTGCTCGCGGAGACGTTGATGCCCGCCGCTCTTGTGGAGGTGGGCTTCATGACCAACCCCGCCGAGGAGGCCAAGCTCCTTACGCCCGCCTACCAGCAGGCGGCCGCCCAGGGGATCACCGCGGGCATCCTCGAGTACCTCGAGTGGTCCACGACGGTATACTCCGCCGAGTCATGAAGAGACTGTTCGCCGCCGCAATGGCCGTCGGCATCCTCGCCGGTCTGGCCTTCACTCCCATCGCTCGAGCAGCCGACCAGTTCGTTTTTGAAGGTCGGGGAAATGGTCACGGCGCCGGTCTCAGCCAGTGGGGGGCCTGGCAGGGAGCCAGAGAGGGACATGATTTCGCGGACATCCTAGCCTTCTACTATCCCGGCACCATTCTGGAGAAGGTGAGCGATGTGGCCGGCATAAGCGCCGCCGACACCGTGCTCAAGGTGCGCGTCTCGGCCAATCCGCCCACCAACAACACGACGATCTACTCTCAGGTGGCTCTGGCGCCCACGGTGACCGAGGCCACCTTGGTCAAACACACCAACGGCGTGGGTGACGAGACTCAGGTCATCCCGGCAGGGTCGTCCGTGACTATGTCGAACAGCGGGGGTAAGGTCTCCGTGGCCACAGGCGCGGGCGTCACCGGTCCTTACGATTATGTCGAGCTCCGGCCGGCCGGAGCCAACGACGGCACGGCGACGGGCCGCGTAGAGGTCAGGTTGACACCCAAAGGAAGCTCCGCCGTCCTCTCCCGAGAGTATTGGGGGATCATCCGTGTTCAGTACGGCGACGGCCCGGGAGAGCTCTGGACCTACAATTTCGTGCCTCTCGAGAGATACGTACGCAGCATCGCCGAAGTGGATTACGATTGGGCGACGGCGGGGGGCGGCTTCTACGCCCCCGAGGCGGTGAAGGCTCAGGCGGTGGCCGCCCGCACCTACGCCTTGGCGAAGGGCGGGGCGACCCTGAGCGACGGCTGGGCCGACCAGTGCTACCGGGGCTACACGTTCGAGGCCCGATACCCGGGCATCGCCAAAGCGGCCGACGATACCGCCGGACTGATACTCACCTACCAAGCCAAGCCCATCAGCGCCTATTTCTCGGGACACTCCGGCGGCTATACCACCGACTCGGCCTGGTCGGGGACGAAGCCGCCTTACATAGTCGCCCGGTCCGATCCTTGGAGTCTGAAGGCGCCCCCGCCGGGCGTGGGCAAAGGCCCCGGCTGGTCTTGGAACTACACCATCTCCGCGGCGAGTCTATCTACTAAGGTGAATGGGAACCTCAAAGACATCTCAGGCGCTACGGTGAACGTGGGTCTGATAGAGCAGGTCGATATCGTGGCCCGGGATACGGCCGATTCCTGGAGTCACGCCCGTCAGCTCCGGATCACGGGCGGCAACGGCTCGGCGACCGTGTCGGTCCAGTCCTTCCGGTCGTTGGTAGGTTCCTCCAACCTTCCTTCCACGCTCATCCTCAGTATCAATGGAGAGGGTGGCGCAGGCGAACCTCTGCCTCAGGGTGAATTCCATGATGTCGGCGTCGCTCATCTATATCACGACCAGATATCGCGGGTGGTGGCCGCCGGCTTGATGGGCGGATATGAGGGAGGGCTCTTCAAACCCGAGGGCGCCGTCACCAGGGCTCAGTTCGCCAAGATCGCGGTCGGTCTTTTCAACCTGCTCAACCCTGGCGCTCAGATCCAGATGGTCAACGTCACCACCAAGCCGTTCGACGACGTGGCGATCGACTCGCGTACCACCGGAGACGCGTCCGACTGGATAGCGGCCGCCAAGAAGGGCGGTCTGGTGTTGGGCGTGACCGCCGACGTTTTCGCACCGCACTCCGAGATCCGGCGCGACCAGATGACCACCATGATCTGCCGTGCCCTCGGCTGGGAAGAGGAGGCCGCCGCGCTGCAGCCCGTCACCTCGGGCTTCGCCGACGTGCCGCCCGGCAGCGTCCACTACGCGAACGCCAACTACCTCAAGAAGCAGGGGGTCATGCTGGGCTACGAGGGATCACCGGGCGGTTCGGTGACGGTACTTGGAGTGGACGAGCCGATCAAGCGGCAACATGTGGCGGTCATCCTCTGCCGGGTGCTCGATCTGGCGCAGTGAGCGGGGTCCCGGCTGGCGCAGTGAGCGGGTCCCGGATGACGCCGGGAGGGTCTGGACGGAATGGGAGACGGTATAATGGCCGGCATGCCTGACGCCCCGACATCTTCTCGGCGTCCCCAAGGTCGCGTGGGGGCAACCGCGGTCCGCGCACTGTTCCTGATGATGGTCGTCGCCGTCCTTGCGTCGGCCGGGTTCGTCCTGGCCCCTGCCGATGCCGTTCAGGCGCAACCCCAGCTCGGCATCCCCGAACAGTTCTGGGTCGAGGACTGGGGCACCCGGTCACATCGCCCCATCCAGGCCTCGCCGAGGTATGTGGGCGATCACGTCGTGGTCTATGTGGAGGAGTACGTCGAGCTGTCCGACTACACCGTTCTGGATCTGGGGAGCAAGTTCGACGGGATCATCTATCCCACGTTGACCACGGCTCTCGGTTCCGAGCCGGACCCCGGCGTCGACGGCGACCACCGCATCGCCATCCTCATCTATGACTTCAACGACCCCACCGACTCGATAGACGGCAGCTTCGACTACCGGGACATGGATCTGTCGGTCGGTTTCCCGTACAGCAACCGGCGGGAGATGTTCTACCTCAATCTGCGGGCACTCCGGACCGACCCATACTGCGCTCCCAACCTGGCGGCGCACGAATTCACGCACCTCATCGTCCACTACCGGGGCGTCATGCTCGACCCGTCCGGTCGGTCGGAGTCCGAGCCCGCCTGGTTGGTGGAGGG
>JAAYJE010000158.1 GCA_012523095.1 Actinomycetota bacterium
GACTGGTACACTACGAAAAGTTTCTGGAAACAGGTACTCACGTCTATTTATCAATGGCAGCCAGCGTGTGGAAAAATCAATACCAGGGTGAACTGGGCTGGGGGGCCGGCGTGGTCAATGCTTTGAAGGTCCTGCATTACGCTGTTATCAGTTTGCAGCAGGGTATAAGAACAGATTTACCCGGGTAATAACCGGGAAGTGACATTTGTTTGGCATCATAATCATCCCGGGACTTCTGGAATCTGGCGGAACCCATACTTCCCGAATATTTAGTATGCCGTTAATGGCTGAAAATAATGAGGCGGGACCAGCTGGGCAGATCGTAAAAGCTTATCGGCAGCCAGGGTCGGGTTTGTTGGCAGTATTTTATTTGAGTGATGACATGATGCCAGGAGGGTAGCATGAAAGCCTTGGAGGTCTTAAATCCCAATGGAATATTTCTTTATGGCGGACAGACCATCAGTGAAGCCGCTGATTTGCTGCTGGCCAGAAACATATCCGCGGCGCCTGTTTTAAACAATCAGGGCCGGTGCATCGGAGTGGTCGGCAAAGATTTGCTTCTGACGGCTTTGCTGGAAGGCAGAACAGCCGAAACCGATATATGCCAGATCATGCAGGGGTCGTTTCAGCGGATGCCGGCGGAAGAGGAATTCACCCTGGAAAATAATGAGTTATCGGAGTTTATCCTGGTGGAAAAAGAAGGCTTGCCACTGGGGCTCATTGATTTTCTCTATTTATCAGAAACGATTGTTCCCGATAAATCGCAAAAGATGTTTGAATTTTATGCCTTTGTAGATGCGGTTTATACACCGGTCATGGCCATTGATAATGCTGGCAGGATAACCATCATCAACAAATGGATGACACGTTTGCTTGACCTGAAACAGGAAGATGTTTTAAATGTTTTGGCTGCCGAGATCATCGGGGAAAACATTATCCTTAAGCTGCTGCAAGGCCAGGGTATAAATGCCGATGAACGGGTAAATCTTAAAGGCAGGAACTTTATTCCATTCTGCAATGATGTCATCGTAAATAATGAGACTATCGGCCGGGTGCTGTTACTGCGTGATATATCTGAAGTCGAAGAACTGATGAATGAATCGGAATATACCAGAGGACTGAATCGCCAATTGCAAGCTGTTATTGAATTTTCCTATGATGGTTTGTACGTGACGGACGGACAGGCCAATACTTTGTTGCTGAATAAGGGCTTTGAAGGGATCATGGGGGTTAATGCAGAAGAATGTGTGGGGACAAACATGGCTCAGCTAGTCGAAGAAGGAGTGTTTTCCCGGTCTGGTACCCTGACAGCCATTGAAAAAGGCGGCAGTGTCACTCTTTCCCTGACTTCCAGTACCGGCAAGGAAGCTCTGGTCACCAGTAATCCCATTTATGATGATGATGGTAAAGTGATCCTTTATGTCACTAATGTGCGTGATATTACTGAACTGAATGAATTGGAACGCAAGCTGGAAAGAGTGGAGGGCTTACGGGAAAGGGAGATGGAAGCTGTCATTGAGTCCATGTTCGATGGTTTGTATGTGACAGATGGAATGGCCAACACTTTGCGGATTAATCAGGGCTTTGAAAGAATCATGGGGATCAAAGCGGTACAATGCGTGGGTAAAAATATGAAGGATCTGGTAGCAGAGGGTGTATTTTCCCGCTCTGGAACCCTGGTAGCACTGGAGACTGGTACCAGGGCAACTATTTCCCTGACTTCCAGTACCGGCAAAGAAGCTC
>JAAYJE010000119.1 GCA_012523095.1 Actinomycetota bacterium
AGCTCAAGATGACCTTCGATCGGATGGACATCAACGTCTGGGAGGTCATCGAGGCGGCCAAGACCAAGCCGTTCGGTTTCCAAGCCTTCTACCCGGGGCCGGGACTGGGCGGTCACTGCATCCCGCTGGACCCCTTCTATCTGAGCTGGAAGGCGGCCGAATACGGCATGTGGACACGGTTCATCGGACTGGCCGGCGAGATCAACACCCGCATGCCCGGCTATGTTGTACACCGGTTGACCGAGGCCCTCGCGGACGAGAAGAAGACTCTGAATGGAGCCAAGGTCCTGGTGCTGGGACTGTCATACAAGGCCGATATCGACGATGACCGGGAGTCGCCCAGTTACGAGCTCATCGAGCTCCTCCAGGAGCGAGGAGCCGAGGTCGCCTACTGCGACCCGCACATCCCGATCGCCCGGCCGGGCCGCAAGCACGACCTGGGAATGCAGTCGGCGCCGCTGTCGGCGCAGGAGTTCGCCGCCTACGACGCGGTGGTGTTATCGACCGCACACGAGGAGTTCAAAGACCCGGCACTCTACGCCGGCGTGAAGCTGCTCTGCGACACCCGCAACGCGGTCACACCGCCCGAGGGATGTCGATACGTGAGGGCGTAGAGAGCGGCCCGCCACACCCCTAGTCTTCCGTATCGATCTCCTTCGCCCAGGCGCGGTTCTCTCGGTACCAGGCGCATAGGCGGGCTACGCCCTGAGCGAGGTCCACCTCCGGCCGCCAGCCGAGGAGATCCTTGGCCTTGGAGATGTCTGCCCAGGTGGCCATGACGTCTGCAGGGTGCATGGGACGCTGTTCGATCTCTGCCTTCTTGCCCACCTCGGTTTCGACCAGCGCGATCAGTTCCAGAAGATCATGGGGACTGTCCCCACCAAGGTTGATGACCTGGTAGCCGAACGGCTGCAGCCCGAGGATGGTCCCTCGGGCTATATCGTCCACGTAAGTGAAGTCGCGCGACTGCCTCCCGTCACCATAGAGACGGAGCGGACGCTCCTCGTGGATCCACTGTACGAAGCGGAACAGGCTCATATCGGGACGACCGGCAGGCCCGTAGACGGTGAAGTAGCGGAACACGGTCACGTCGAGGTCGTACAGGTGGTGATAGGTGAAGCACAGCGCCTCAGCCCCCTTCTTGGAAGCGGCGTACGGAGACAAAGGCTTATCGGTGTCGGCGTCCTCGCGGAAAGGCACCGGATTGCTCTTGCCGTAGAGGCTGGACGTAGAGGCAAGGACGAATTTCCCCACCCCGTCGCGGCGGCAGAGGTCGAGGAGGTTGAGTGTGCCGGTCACGTTGGTGTCGACATACACCCAGGGGTTCTCCACACTTTGGCGCACCCCGGCGCGGGCGGCCAGGTTGACGACGCCATCGAAAGGCCCGCACTCGCTCCAGATGGTCGACAGAGATCCCCGATCGGAGATATCGCCCAAACGGAAGTCGAGACCCGGCCTTCCTTCCAGCAACTTCAACCTGTGCTGTTTGAGCCGGATGTCATACGCGGCGCACATGTTGTCGACCCCACAGACCTGATGCCCCTGCTCCAGGAGCAACTCGGTCACTCGGCTGCCGATGAAGCCGGCAGTGCCTGTCACTAAGAGGCGCATCTGTCACTCCTCCTGAGGTCGATATTCGTGCTGGGACACATCTTAACTTCATGTCGGCGCGCGTTACAGGCCGCCGGCGCGGGCCCGGCTGCGTCCACCCGACCGGGCGGAGCGGCCCGGCCTCCTCTTCCAGGTGGTAGTCTCTGAACAGGAACCATCCACCGACCCTCAGGAGGTCGCACATCAGCCCTTCTGCGGCCACCCTCATACTTGGTTGCCGGGGCATGCTCGGCTCAGCCTGTATGCAGGCCTTCGGCCCTGACGTCGCGGGGTGCGACCTGGCGGAGTTCGACATCGCCGACGAGCGGAGCACCGGCGA
>JAAYJE010000120.1 GCA_012523095.1 Actinomycetota bacterium
AGCTCGGATATGTCCATCTGACCAAACTGATGCAGGCGGATTTCGAACAACCACAGTTCTACACCCTCTTGTTCAAGAGGTGGGGGATCATAGAGTAGTTCAAGAGTCTCCACCGTGATCGGTCGGAAGATCGCTCTGCCGGATGGCAGGCAGGCCGACGAAGAGGAGCCGACGTTGACCGTCGGAGCTCGGGACAAGAATGAATCGTTTTCTTCGGGGGGCGCCGCAAGGCGCCCCCTTCTGCATGCCTGTCATGGGCGCCGCGGGCCGGCTATTCGCGAAGACCCGGCCCTAGGACGAGGTGCGGCTCTACTCTCACCCGCCCTATGCGTCCTCCCGCTCCTCCGCCTCCAGCTTGGAGAGGGCCTCGGCCACGGCCGCCAAGTTGGACTCGTCCAGCACCACGTCACCGGCCGCGGCGTTCTCCAAGACCTGCTGCGGATTGCGGGCTCCCACCAGGGCGTGAGTCAGTCCCGGCTGGGCCAGCGTCCAGGCGATGGCCAGTTGGGCCAGGGTGATCTCGTGAGCGTCGGCGATGGGCCGGATCTCCTGCAGGAAGGCCAAGATCCGCTCGCGACCGGCCGGGGAGAACCTTGGATTCATCGCGCGTAGGTCGTCCTCGGCCAGCTCCCGCTCCACCGACACCTTGCCGGTCAGCAATCCCTGAGCCAGCGGTGAATAGGCCAGTACGGCGATGTTGTTCTTCTTGCAGTATGGCAAGTGCTCGATCTCCAGCTCCCGGTCGAGCATGCTGTATTTCTCTTGGTCGGCGTCCAACGGCCCGCCTGTCCGGTACTCGTCCATCTGCGCGACGGTGGCGTTGCTGGCCCCGATGGCGCGGATCTTGCCCTCCTTCTTGAGCTCCAGCAACGTGGCCATCGTCTCGTCGATAGGAGTGGTCTCATCCTGCCAGTGGGTCTGGTACAGATCGATCACGTCGGTCTGCAGGCGGCGGAGACTTTGCTCCACTTCGTATCGTATCGACTCAGGCCCTAAGTACCTGTTGATGGGCTGACCCAACTCTTCTGCGAAAGGGGTTCCTTTCTCCGTGTGCCACGTCATGCCGCATTTAGTGGCCAGGACTACCTGGTCCCGACGTCCCCGGATGGCTCTGCCCACGACCTCCTCAGAACGTCCCAAGCCGTAAGCCGGGGCCGTATCTATCAAGGTGATGCCGGCGTCTACGGCCTGTTGGATGGCGGCTATCGACTCCCTGTCGTCCGCCCCTCCCCAGAACCAGCCGCCGATCGCCCAGGCGCCGAAAGCGACCACCGACGCTTGTATGCCCGACTCACCCAATGGAAGATAACGCATGCCGCCTCCTCTCTAGACAGTGATCTCCAAGACCGTCTTGCCGTGCAGATGTCCGGTCAGACTCTCTTCAAGCACCCGCGGCCCCTCGGCCAGATCCAGCACCCGTTCCAGCGGGACGACGATCTCGTCAGTCTGGAACAGAGCGGCCAACTCCTCGAGTTGGTGTTTGGTCGGCTGCTTCGAGTAGTTCCATGCTCGTGCGGAAGCGGCGTAAGGCGCCGCTTGGTCGACGGCACCTACCGTGGAGACCAGGCCCCCTTCAGCGCGCAACAGCCTACCCAGGGCAAGAAGGAGGTCTTGGTCGCCTACGAGATCGACGAGGGCGTCCAGTTCTGCGATGCCGGCGGCCGAGATCTGCTGGGGCAGGGGCGTGGAGTCGGTGTGGTCGACTACGTGGGTCGCCCCCAAGGCCTGTACCTTCTCGCGTAGCTGCGGCCGGGCGGTTGCCACCACCAGCAGGCCGGCCCGGGAGGCGAACTGGGTGAGGAAGGACCCCACGCCTCCCGTGGCTCCCACGATGAGGATCGTAGCGGGCGCGCGGAGTCCGAGTTCCTCCAAGATGCCGTAGGCCGTCAGGCCGGCCACGGGCACGGCCGCGGCCTGAGCGAACTCGAGTCCGGCGGGCATCTCGGCAACCACGGCTGTTTCCTTGGTGGTCACGTACTCGGCGTAGGTACCGCGTCCGATCCGCCCCAGTCGACCGAAGACCCGGTCGCCTATCTTGAAGGCGGTGACGGCCTCGCCCAGCTTTTCGACTATACCCGCGCCGTCGAAGCCGGGGATGTACGGGACCACCACCGGCCCGAAGGCGCCGGAAGCGGCCTTACCGTCGGCAGGGTTGACCCCGGCCGCCCGCACCTGCACGCGTATCTCGTCGGGGCCGGGCTCAGGAGTCGGCAGGTCGGTCACCTCTGGGGATGTTCCTTCTTTGAGTATGGCTACGGCTCTCATCTTCTACCTCCCGTCCTGAAGGCGCAACCTGGACTTAGGGCCGAGCAGCACGGGGACATCCGGCCAACCCTACTTCAACGTCGCCTTGAGGTTGTCAACAGCAAGCAGGCCCGCTTCCTTGAGCATCTCCTGGTTCTCTTTGTCGCTCAGATTGCCGAGTGCGATGCTGATGTAGTAGCCGTCGGAGAGGATGTGGAGGCCCGGGGTGGCCAAGTAGGCCTCGTCGCCTATGCCCTCCACTCACGCACCAAGGACTAGCACCAAGAACGCCATGACCAGCAGTGAGATGATCCTCATGTTCACTCCTCTCTGCGCCTGCGATCTCTTGCGTGGGCCCCTCAGCACCCGGCTGCTATCCCAAGAGCCCCTGTGCCCACTTCTGGAAGCGCGGGTCGAATCGTCCGACGCAGGGGCCCGTTCATGCTATCAGGTCGGCGATGCTGGGATTCATATTCGCATCTATCCCCATCGATTCTTAGGCTCAACCTCCGATGCGACGGTGAATCCGACCTCCGCCGGCTCGGTTTCTCATATCGGCGGCTGAGACTTCGCGGGGTGGCGTCGTAGTCGAAGCGCGTCTGCTAAAGTCTGCCCCTGCGCGACGACAGCGAGTTGGCGCCGAACATCGCCATCCCTGCCGAGCAAGACGGTCGACGCGTCCACATGTGGGCGTTCATGGAGTCAAGGTACCCGACACAGAGAGCCGGCAGGCATGCCGTTTGATATCTCCCAGATAGAGACCTATCAGTGGGCGCTCGCGATCATCAGCGCCATGGTGATTGGCATGTCGAAAGCAGGCATCACCGGCCTGACGCTGATGTTCATCCCGCTCATGGCGATCTCTTTCGGGGGTAGGGCTTCGACGGGAATCCTGCTGCCCATGCTTTGCGTGGGCGATGTCTTCGCGGTGGCGTGGTACCGCAGGGATGCGGAATGGCGCTACCTGCTCAAGCTCCTGCCCAGCGCGGTGGTCGGCTTAGGAGCAGGCGTCGCGGTGGGCGGACGTCTGTCCGACGACTCGTTCCGCTTCCTGCTGGGCGGCATCA
>JAAYJE010000121.1 GCA_012523095.1 Actinomycetota bacterium
CTTCCCGCGGTGTGTATATGCCTGGATGAAGGATCTCGAAGTCCGCCGGACCGTATGAAGCCATTACTCCTCCTTAAGAAGGTCGTGGATGTCGAAGCGGGGTGTCCTTGTGATGCTGAAGACGGGGTGTGGATGGAACGGTAGGTCGGCGTCGGGACCGGCCGGCATCTTGGGTATGAGTTCGCTCTGCCCGGCTGCGATCTTGAGGGCCCGCTCGGCCATCTCCCGGCCGAAGGCTTCTGCTTCGGCCAGATCGACACCGTCGGGATGACCATCGGTGAAGTACGGCTTGGGATCGTGAAGCACCTGGTAGGCCGACCCGTACCAGTCGCCCCATCCTATGATGCTGAGGCCCTTACGTCGTAGGAACGGCACCATGGAGTGGAAGATGCCGAGGGGGAGTAGTACCGTGGCTGCAGGAACCGAAGCCTGACTTGCCGTCTAGACGGGGCAGACGGTGCATGAACAGGCGGACGTCGGTCGTCTCTATCACTCCGCTCATGCCTCTGTGGATGGCCCGTGCGATCTTCTTGGTGCCTTCGGTTGCGGAGTAGTAGATGACCAAGCCTTTCATCGTTCAGTTCCTATGCATTCCGAAGCATGAACTCCTCGGAGATTGTTAACCACTTGACTGTTAATACCATAAACTGTAGATTGGAGGGTGTCAATAGGTTCGATAGCGAGGGGCTCTTGAAGGGGGTGGGAAGGGTCGTGCAGCTGAGGATGAGACTTGTGCGTTCGCCGGTCTTACCACCGTCCAGTGAGCAGCCGACCGTCCCTGAAAATACCACTCCCTGCCGGGAGGTGATGATCGGCCTCAGCTCCTGACGGCGGGGCCGCATCTTGATTATGGGCACACAGCTTACAGCTTCGTTGGATAGGGGAGCTTCGCGCAAGCCTCATGACCGGCGGAGCGGTCGGCACCTCGACAGTCAGGCAATTGGTATATTGATTAGGGTCTTAGTCCTTTTAGTGGTCCGCCTATTGACTGATTCAGACGGTTTCTGTCAAAGTGTGACGGACAAGCACTGTGGGGAGAGGGGCACTTGACGACTGAAGATCGACCGGAGCCCAGTGTGGAGACCGCGCACAGCGACCCTTCCGGCGGCGGGCGCGGCATGAAACGGCGGGGCGTGTGGGGCTGCCTAGTAGCCTTCGGCAAGGCGATCTGGTACGGGAAAGAAGGAGTATCCGAGGACGAGGAGTCTGTGTGCTCCACGGGCGATGAGCCTCCTCCTTTGGACTACGGGCTACCGGATCGTTGGTTCACGCGTTTCACGAAGTGGATGTCTTACGTGGCGGCGATAGCACTGGGTGTCGTCACCCTCGTGTGCTTCGTGGACGTCATCATATGGAAGTTTTTC
This sequence comes from Actinomycetota bacterium, assembly GCA_012523095.1. Lineage (GTDB taxonomy): Bacteria > Actinomycetota > Thermoleophilia > RBG-16-64-13 > RBG-16-64-13 > RBG-16-64-13. The sequence goes on from JAAYJE010000121.1 coordinate 1,365, forward strand.
GGCCGGACCATCCCGAGCGCGACGGACTTGGTGACGTATCTGAACCTCGTGCTGGTCTTCATGGCGGCTTCGTACGTCCAGATGGACAGAGGCAGTGTGTCTATCGAGCTGCTGCAGAACAAGTTCCAGAAGGTGGTCAGACTGGTCACGCGCGTCCTCGCTTCGGCGCTGGGTATGGGTGTGTGTTTTTTTGCGGCATATCGCGGGTGGTTCCACCTGGCAGACCTGTACAAGACGAACGCCATGGCTGACGGCTCGTGGCACTTCAAGTTGTGGCCTTTCGAGGCAGTGCTCGTGTTCGGCTTCGTGTGCCTAGGGTTGGCTTTCCTCTTCGCGATCGGCCGAAATATCATCAACTACAGAAAACGCCGGGCTGGTTTCGCCCCGAGCCCCGGCGCTCCTGCTGCCGACTTATCTCGGGGGGCGACCGGGGACGAGGGCTGAGCGGCATGGGTTTCGAAGCGATCGTAGGACTGGGTGGATTCGTGGTGATGCTGGCCTTGGTCCTGGCCGGCGTCCCGATCTTCGTCACCCTGCTTGCCGTGACGTTCGGCGGCATGGTCGTCCTTTCTCACGGGGACTTGACCATGGTCTTTCAACAATTCAAGATGGCGCCCTTCGCGATAGCCGCGTCTTATCAATTCGCCGTACTACCGCTCTTCATGTTGCTCGGGGTGTTGGCCGGGGAGACCGGGGTAGGCAAGGGGGCATATGACGCCGTGGCGAAGTGGACCAACCGCATGCCTGGCGGGCTGCTTGCGGCTACGATCGGCGGCAACGCCGTCTTCGGCGCTGTGAGCGGCATGTCCCTGGCGGCCAACATGGTCTTTGCGAAGATAGCCATGCCCGAACTGAAGAGGGCGGGATACGACAAGAACCTCTCTATGGGCACCATCGTCGCCTCCGGATGCCTTGATAATCTGATCCCTCCGAGCATGGCGATCATCATCTTCTGCGTGCTCGTCCAGAACCTCTCGATAGGCAGGGCCCTGATGTGTGGCATCGGGCCGGCCCTGTTGCTGATGGTGCTGCTCTATGGGGTCGTGCTGCTCCAGTACAAGTTCCGTCCTCACAAGATCCCGAGAGTCGGCGACGTTCACTACACGTGGAAGGAGAGGCTCGGCTCGTTGAAGCTGCTGGTCCCGGTGGCCGCCTTCTTCGTCCTCGTGATCGGCGGGACCTTCTGGGGTGTTTTCTCGGCTACGGTCGGTGGTGCCATAGGTTCGGTGATACTCATCGTCTATGGGCTCTTCTGCAGGGTACCCCTCAAGAAAATGGTCAAGGCCTCCTGGGAAGCCTGCGTCATGAACGCGGGGATCTTCCCGATCATCATCGCGGGCACCATGTTCAGTCGCTTCATCACTTTGAGTAGGCTGCCGTTTCACCTTACCGAGTGGTTCCAGAGCATCAACATCCCCGGTTTCGGCGTGTTCTTGATCGTGCTCGTGTTTTACGTGTTCTGCGGCTGCATCATGGACATAGCCTCGGTCATCATCATCACGATCCCCGTCGTGTTCCCTCTGCTGGTGGACGGTTTTGGCTTCGACCCCTATATGCTTGTCATCGTCCTGGTCTTCGTCGGTGAGATGGCCGGGATCACGCCGCCCATCGGGATGAACGTCTTCGCCACCGCGCATGCACTGAGGGTCGACCCGGGTGAGATATTCAAGGGCGCTTGGCCTTTCGTGGTCGTGGAGTTCGCTGCGGCGATAGTCATCGCGGCTCTTCCCGTGCTGGTGACTGGGATACCGGATCTGATCGGGTGGCATGTCGCTCCAGTTTTTTGTTGATGGGATACCGTGCGATCGGGCAATCCGATGGGCTTCTTTGAGGTTCATCGAGAAGAAGAACAAGGAGGGCAGGTAATGAAGAAGGCTTCGATCTTAGGGTTGGTTGTGCTCCTCGTGCTGGGCATAGGGCTGGCGCTCGCAGCCTGCGGTGAGGAGGAAGAAACCACTACCACCGCTGCGCCTGAGACCACCATTGCGGTCACAGGGCAGGAAACCACTACTACGGCCGCGGCTCCGGAGACCACCACCACGGAGGGCGCGCCGGCACAAGAACCGCTGGTCTTCAAGATGGCGAGTACGTTCAACGAGAACGAGACGGGCGGCTTGATCACGCAACATTTCATCGACCTGATAGAGGAGCGGACCGGGGGCGCGGTCACGTTCGATCTGTATCCCGGTTCCACGTTGGGCGACGCGCCGGAGATGTTGGGTCTGGTAAGTTCCGCCAGCGTAGACATCATTCCGTTTGGGCATCCGGCGGCGGGTGCCGATCTGCCGTTGCTTCTCTTCCCCATGTGGTGCCCGGGAGATCAGCAGACCGCGATCGACTACTTCAATCATTTGGTATTCGAGAACCCCGAGAGCTCGGCCCTGATACTGGCCGAAGCTGAGGCACATAATATCAAGTACCTCGGCTTCGTCGCCGGTGGCAGCAATGTTTTTGGTGCCAAGCAGCCGTGGACCTCACTGGCCGATCTCAAGGGTAAGAAGATCGCGACGGGCGGCATGATCCAGGCCTTCCAGTCGATCGGCTTCGAGGCCGTCCAATCGTTCCCGCCCGATACGTACGAGAACTTGTCGCGTGGTGTGGCCGACTGCTTCCAGATGGGCTTCTCCCCAACTGTGCAGATGAAGTGGTACGAGGTCGCTCCTCATTACATGTATGACGGTACGTTTGCAGCGGGCAATCCGTGGACCGTCAACCTCAACTCGTGGGCCAAACTGACCCCCGAGACTCAGCAGATCTTCCTCGACGTGGCCAAGGAGATGGAAGCCTGGAGTACCGCGCTTACACTGCAGGCGGAGGGGGACGCCGTCAAGGCGCTCGAGGAGGCGGGTGCCACGATAGGCATACTCAGCGCCGAGGACCGGGCGAAGTGGTGGGATGCCCTCTTCCGAGTCTTCATCGAGGAGATGTGCTGGCCCGGAGCCGTGGCCGGCGGCTATACCGACGCCATGACCACTGTCTTGAGCGCTGCGGCTGTTTTCACGAACACAGATTGGACTCCGCCGGCTCAATAGTGTTGGGAGCGTGAGCCTGTCTTGTGGACCACGCTGGAGAAGAGACGCTGCCGGAGGTGGCCCGCAGGTTCCCCTTGCGGGCCACCTCCTTTTTCTAGATAGTGTGAGGAACATCTGGAGAGGCGGTCGGCCGCACTCAGGCTACAAAGGCGCTCGAAGCGGCCGAGGTCGCTACATGTATGAAGCGGGCCGAGCGACCCGGCATAGTGGACGACATGGAAGTGGTTCTGACCAGAGCCGCCGACTGCGCGGGAGTCAAGTGGCTCCAGTGACGCGCGCTCACCATTCAATCGTACGGCTCCGTCAGGAGGAGAAGTTATGAGCGAAGCCGGTTTCAGCATCTTGGGGATTCCCGGCAGTCTCCGTGCGGGTTCTTATAACCGGGCTCTGCTCCGCGCGGCAGGTGAGGTTTTGCCGCCAGGAGTGATTTTGGATGTGTTCGCACTCGACGACATCCCAATGTATAACGCCGATGTGCAGGCTGAGGGCGATCCGGAGCCGGTGAGCGAACTCAAGCGGCGTCTGGCCGAGGCCGACGTAGTGCTCATCGCAACGCCTGAGTACAACTACTCAATCCCCGGCGTGCTGAAGAACGCCATCGACTGGGCCTCTCGCCCGCCGAAGATCTGCGCCTTTCGCAAGAAACCGGTGGGCATCATCGGGGCCTCGAGCGGAGAGAGCGGCACCATGCGGGGACAACTTGCGATCAGGCAGGTGTTCGTATTCCTCGATGCGTACGTCATGGCGCAGCCCGAGTTGCGGGTGACCAACGCGGGCCGGAGATTTGACGAGAAAGGCGTCCTGATCGACGAGGAGTTACGGGGGCGGCTGCAGGGGTACATGGTGGCTTTGATCGACTGGGCGCACTTGGTGGGACGCGCCCCGGGAGCCTAGAGCCTGTCGGGAAAAACCTCACAGGTGAAGTCTGGACTCTCCGGGCCCGGGCGGGTGGTGCGGCTGGAAACGACCCAGGAGGCAGCTACCGAGGGCCTGGGACTTCCAGTCGTACATCTCGTCGTCCACAGGGTATGGACAGCCGTTCTTGCCGCCGTGAAGCGGTAGAGTAGCGGTGTCGGTCTTCATGAGACGACAGCATTCTCGAGAGACCGGATGGGTACGATCTGTTGAGGAGGAGACTATGGCTGCCGTCGTGCGCATACTGTTGGAAGGCGGGGAGCTGCTCGCCCGCCTCGACGACTCTCCCACTGCGCTTGCCATCGAGGAGGCCCTTCCACTTGAAGGCGTGGCGAATCGGTGGGGCGATGAAGTCTACTTCACTATACCCGTACGCGTGGAGGAAGCGCCAGACGCGAGACAGGACATGAGCGTAGGCGAGCTGGGCTACTGGCCGGCCGGAGCCGCCTTCTGCATCTTTTTCGGCCTTACGCCTGCCAGTATCGGCTCGTTGCCGAGGGCGTGCAGCAACGTGAATCCGTTTGGGCGTATCGAGGCTGGGGAGGACGTGGTGAAGGAAGCCCTCTCCAAGGTCGGAGAGGGCGAACGGGTGCGCGTTGTCGTCGCCTAGCGCAGGGTGGACCTGTCTCGCGGGTCGATATGCGGGAGAATCGTTCGATGAGGTAGCATGTCTCCTGTATAACGAGCGACACGCGGAGCCTACATGAACCTGATTGCGATCAACGGAAGCCCAAGAAAGGACTGGAACACCGCCATCCTGCTCGGGAAGGCCATGGAGGGCGCCGAAAGCGTAGGGGCTGATACGAAGCTGGTGCATCTCTACGACCTCGACTACAAGGGGTGCACGAGTTGCTTCGCCTGCAAGAAGAAGGGCAACACGTGCAACGGCCTTTGCGCCAGGAACGATGACCTGAAGGACGTTTTGGCCGAGGTCATAGCGTCGGACGTTCTTCTGTTGGGCTCGCCCATTTACTTCGACGGCGTGACCGGCGAGATGCGGTCCTTCATGGAGCGCCTTTTCTTTCCCAACATCACTTACGACGAGTTCGGTAAGTCCGTCTTTCCGCGGCGGATGTCGTGCGGGTTCGTCTTCACCATGAACTGCCCCGAGGAGGCCATGAAGGACGTCCATTACGACATCCTCTTCCAGATGCAGACGAGGCCGCTCGGGATGTTCAAAGGCGAGGTCGAGTTCGTTACTTCCCACGAGACGTGGCAGTTCAAGGACTACGGAGCTATGAACGCCGCCATGTTCGACGTCGAGGCCAAGGCTAGGATACGGGCCGAGCGCTTCCCCCTCGATTGTCGGAAGGCCTTTGAGATGGGTGCGCGGTTGGCGCAGGCTTGATGCCCGACGGCGCTGTTGCCGGCCATCCCCTCCTCGGATGGTATGGCGGCACAGATGTGGGATGTGTCGATCAAGACGCTCCCCGATCACCCGGGGGAAGGGCTGCGCGAAGAACGCGTTGTCTGTAGGGTTCAGGTCCTACGCGCTCGACTTCGGGTGAGTGGAGGCGAGCGGCGCGACGCCGGGCGAGAACGACAAAGCATGACATAATGTACATGAAGTAGGGCGAGCAGGCTTATGCCGCAGGCTTCTCGCGACGCCGTATCGGCCGTCGAGCAAGTACCCCCGTTCGCGCGCCATCGGCTCTCGCCTGGAAGGGCTGGAAGGAAGTATGGGATGTATCAGGTTGGAGACTGGATAGTCTACGGGAACACCGGCGTATGTCGTGTGGTGGAGATCAAGACGGTTGGTTCCTCGTGGATCGGCGGCGAGCGGCTCTGCTATGTCTTGGAGCCACTCTCCCAAAACTACACTATCTCGACGCCCGTCACGAACAAGAAGGTGTTCTCGCGGCCGATCATCTCCAAGAAAGAAGCGGAGCGTCTCGTGGACCAGATCCCCTCCATCGAGGCGCAGGCCTTCCACAGCTCCAGGGCTCAGGAACTGGCGGAGCACTACAAATCGTTTGTGGCGACGCACGATTGCGGCGACCTCATTGAATTGACCATGTCGCTCCACGTGAAGAAGCAGCAGGTGGTCGAGCAGAAGGGCAAGTTCGGAGCGATCGACCAGAAGTTCATGAAGCAGGCCGAGGATCTGCTCTTCGACGAGCTCTCGGTGGCTCTCGGGATCTCGCGAGAAGCGGTGCCGGAGTATATTACCTCTCGAGTGGGCGACGGTTGGTGGCCGGAAGAGCGGTGATGAATACCGTTCCCGATCCATGTTGGCAGGCAACACGCTCATGACTTCTCTGATGGCGGTGGTCCCGCCCGCCTCGTGACCGATCGACTCCGCGAGTTGTGGAAGAGTCCCGCGGGGCGCGGCTTCATCATGCTCGCCACGATGCAGTTCTGCTATGGCTTTGCCTACAGCGCGAACAACAACGTCATCACCAACTTCTTCACCGATGAACTTGGCTTCAGTGGCTCTCAGTTCGGTTATATGACGGCGATTCGTGAGTTCGGCGGACTCACCCTCATTCTGTTGATGGCGCTTCTTTATCGTGTGTCTATACCGTGGCTGAGCTCAGGCGCTATGCTCTTCATGGGCCTCGGGTTCGCTCTGTTCGGTGTCGCCACCGGCTTCGTCTCGATCATCCCCTGGATTCTCATCAGCAGCTTCGGGATGCATACCATCCTACAAACCCAGTTCTCCATGGGGATGAGTCTGACCACGCAGGAGCGGAGCGGCCATGTGCTCGGGCGCCTGGGCGCCGTAATGCAGGCGGGCACGCTTGTAGCTCTGGTGGTGGTGTTCCTCATCTTCCATTACGATCTGCTCTCTTACGAGATGACCTTCGTGACGATGGGGGTCGTAGCTGTCGTTGGCGCCGTCGCTATCTTCCGCTTCCCTCACATGGAAGACGGGGAGCTACGGAAGGTGGAGCGGAAGAGGGAGCCGTTCGTGTGGCGCAAGGACTATCGCTACTACTACTGGCTCAATCTGCTGGACGGCGTCCGCCAGCAGATCTTCTTCTCGTTCGGTCTCTGGGTGCTCGTCCATCGTTTCAAGCTGGAGGTCGAGGATATCTCGATCCTTCTGCTCACGATCACCTTCGTAGGGATGGTGTCGTCAGCGTACGTGGGACGCCTGATCGACCGTCTGGGCGAGCGGCGGATCCTCCAGGCCATCAACATCGGCTACGTGGTCGCTCTGGGCGGCTACGCTCTGGCGAACAACGTCTATCTGGCCTGCGTCTTCTACGTGATCTATTCCTTCATCATGCCGTTCTCCACCATCGGAGCGTCGACGTATCTTCGCAAGATCGCCACGCCCGAGGACATCTCGCCCACCCTCTCGATGGGTGTCACCATTCTTCACGCCACGGCCGTCGTCGTGCCGGTGGTGGCGGGAGTCATCCTGATCTTCGTCGGATACCAGATCCCGTTCCTCATCGCGTGCCTGGCTGCGCTTGTTCTGGTTGGGATCACGCGGCGTCTGGATCCGGTGAAGCAACGTAGTGCGGCCCGTGTGGCCCTGGACGAAGCCAAGGCGGCGGCACGGGCGGGCGGGCAAGCGGCCTCTGCAGTAGAGGAGGGAGCATCTTCATGAAGCGGGGTGGCGGACGTACCTGGGTTGTCGCCCGGCCTCTGTTAGGCGTTTGACTGCGCCGGGTATCGTTTCGTTGAGGGAGTCTGAGATGCCGTCGATGATCTGCCGGGGGGAGGCGCAGTGGGAGTCGTTGTAGTAGGAGTGGATGGGTCGGCAGCAGCCGGAGTGGCCCTTGAGTTCGCCGCTGAAGAAGCAGCTGTTCGTGGCGCCGAACTCAGGGTGGTCTCGGTCAGGGAGTTGTCCGAACAGTCGCACGAATGCGTCAGGCCTGTTCCCGAGGTGTACGACAACCTGAAGCGGGTAGGTGAGGCGATTGTGAAGGACGCCGTAACACATGTCCGAGAGCTTCACCCGCGGCTCCCTTGCAAGGGGGTGGTCCGGTACGGACGTCCTCAGGATGTACTGTTGGAAGAGGCGGAGGGCGCTCTCCTCCTAGTGGTCGGAAGGCGGGGGCAGGGTGGACTGGCCAAGCTTCTGATGGGGTCGGTGAGCCGGCACATGGTGGATCACGCCTCGTGCCCGGTGGTAGTGGTTCCACCGCAGTTCTGAGGCTTCCGCGCTCGAGCGACCCGGCATCCGGCTCTCGCTCCTCTCCCAGGACGTTCCCGACGCTCTGCCGGGAACGGTCGTGGTTGCTTCCGGGGGGCGCGGGTGCGGCGGGAGTCCCCGGTTCAGACCGAGATGCTCGTGCTTCTCGCCCGCTCCATACTGTCCGCCGCTCCGGCATGTTCAGACGCCGACCACGTCTCCGCCTCCTCAGCGGCCGGCGCCTCCGGTATGTCCGGGAGCGGCGCGAATGCACCGTCATGGGTCTTGCGGTCCAGGTAGCGACTGTTCCAGATGGGGTCGGTGATCATCTCGAAGCGCCGATTGTAGGACACCAGCCCTGCCGTGTATTCAGGGTCGATAAGCGTGTCGGCGGCGTTGCTGTCGGTCGGTTCCGGCTCATACTGCATCAGCAGCCGTTCCAGCTCGTCGTGATGATCGCGGTTGGGGCACGGCGAGATCATGCTGCGGCCGTCGTCCACGTAGTCGTACTCCCACTGACGTACGGCTTGGAAGAACGGGTGCTGCCACACGTCGTTCAGGGTCTTGCCTTGCGCGTATGCGTCGCGGATATTGACCGGAGAGTAGGGCACGAAGACGCAGGGTGTCACAGCCCCGTTCCAGTCGATATAGAAATAGCCGCCCTGACCGTGTCCGCCGGCCGCCAAACATCCGTCGACACAGGTGCCGTGATTCCAGAAATCGGGCATGAAGAACTGCCTCTGCCGTACGATCTCCCAGGAACGCTTCCACATCCAGGCCCGCTGCTCCGGGGTGGGCATCAGCTCGAGGCTGAACGAGCGACCTATGGGCATGTAGTGGAAGACGAAGGCCAGGAGTGCGCCTTTGCCCATGATGAAGTCCACGAACTCGTCCGACAGGATCTCTTCGGCGTTGTGGCAGGTCGCCGTCAGCGAGACGCCGAAAGGTATCTTGTCGCGTTTGAGCCGGCTCATGGTTTCCACGATCCTGTCGAACATCCCATCACCGCGGCGTGCGTCGGTAAGCTCTCGGAATCCCTCGATGGAGACGCAGGGCAGTGCATTACCGGTCTTAGCTAGGCGCCTGCTGACCTCGTCGTTGATGAGGGTGCCGTTGGTGTACACCATGAAAAAGCAGTCGTCATGTTTCTCGAACAGATCTATGAGGTCTTTGCCCTCGGAACGATAGGCAAAGGGCTCGCCTCCGCTGATGACGAAAAACCGTTCTCCCCACAAGGTCTTGGCCTCGTCCATGATGCGGTCCACCAGGCTCCATTCGAGGTGGTTGCTCTTGTCGTCGGAGTCGGAATAGCAGCCGGGACAACGCAGATTGCAGGCTTTCCCCGGAGCTATGAGAAGGAACGTGGGAGCCATCTTGCCGAAGGCTTCCTGGAACTGCTTTCTCTGTTCAGGGTTGCCACGGTCTATGAAGAGCGTCTTGACGAAGACCTGGAGCAGCCCCCGTATGTAGGAGTCGGAGAACTGCTTGTTCTTAAGCCCGCGACGTATGGACTCCATGATGGATATGCCCATGATCACGCGATCTTCCTTGACGCTCGGCAGATAGCCTGAGTCTGCGCTGGGATCCTTGAGCGACTTCAGGAGTTGTCTCTTGACTGTGTGGACCACCAGCTTCTGTACAGAGCGGCTCTTGACCAACCTGGCCAATCGCGGTGTGGACGCCGTAGAGAGTGTCCGCACCATGAACTGGACTGTCTTTGATTTCGATCCGTTGTCTGCCATAGCGTCTTCGCTCCTCCACGACAAGTAGTAACGGCCGGAGGAGCAGTCTGCGTCGTGCGATAGTGGCCGTCCCCCGGTGCGAGTGGCCGGATATAGCAGTCCCAACCAGTCTAACACCAGGGTTCTTGGTATGGACAGCCGCTTGACTTGACATGTCGTGGGCGCGACCGGAATCGTACGGCAGCGGCGGGTGGACGCCTCGATCCTAGGGGTGTGTTGGGAAAGCGCTGAACAAAGCTGGGTTGGTCTCCCGCAACTTCTCGGGTCTGAAGATGGCGGGATCCATGGTCTTGAGGTCGGCGGCGATCTCGGGGACGAACTCCATCTGGGCAAGGATATCTCTCTCTAGGTCGATGCCGGGAGCTATCTCGGTGAGGACCATGCGGCCGTCCTTCAGCCTGAAGACCGCCCGCTCGGTTACGTAGAGCACCGGTTGCCCTATCTTGGCCGCGTATTCGCCGCTGAAGGTCACCTGCTCCACCTTCTTACGGAACTTCTTGGTTCCCCCGTCTTTGACGATGGAGATGCAGCCCTCTCTGACGTCGACTTCTATATCACCGTTGGTGAAAGTGCCGCAGAAGACCATGGTCTTCGCGTTCTGAGAAATGTCGATGAAGCCGCCGCTGCCGGTGATTCTCCGGCCCAGCTTGCTGACGTTGACGTTGCCGACCGCGTCGGTCTCACCCATGCCCAGAAAGCCCATGTCAAGGCCCCCACCATGGTAGAAGTCGAACTGGGAGGGCATGCTCATGATGCAGTCGGGGTTCCACGATGCTCCGAAGATGATGCCCTTGGCCGGTACTCCGCCGACCACACCCATCTCGATACTGAAGACGAAATCGTCGAGGATGCCTTCCTCGGCCGCGATGTTGGCCACTCCGTCCGCCACGCCGATGCCCAGGTTGACCACCGCCCCCGGCTGCAGCTCCAGAGCGGCGCGACGGGCGATGAACTTGCGGATGCCGAACTCGAGACTGGGCATGGAGTCCAGCGGGACTCTAACCTCGCCGCACAATGAGGGATTGTACTCACACTCGGCCGTCTGCCACTGTTCCGGGTCGACCACCACGGCGGTCACCATGTGGGCCGGGACTCGCACCATGCGCGGGTCGAGCGTGCCTCTTGGAGCCACCCGCTTGACTTGGGCGATGATGGTCCCTCCGCTGTTGTACGTGGCTTGTGCAGCTGAGAGCAGGTGCAGGTCCAGTCCCTCCTGCTCCACGGAGATGTTGCCGTCCTCGTCGGCCGTGGTGCCACGGACGATGCAGACGTCGATAGGGAACGACTTGTAGAAGAGCATCTCTCGGCCCTGGAAGTCGACCAAGTCAACCAGCGGTTCCCGGGCGCGCCTGTTCATCCGTCCGCCCTCGAGACGAGGGTCGATGAAGGTGTTGAGGCCCACCGTGGTCAAGAGGCCGGGCCGTCCGGCGGCGATCTCGCGCATCAGCAGGGACATAACACCCTGCGGGAGATTGTAGGCCTCTATCTCTTCATCCACCGCGAGCTGACTCATGACCTTTGACCACAACCAGTGGCCGCCTATGACCCTCTTGATGAGACCCTTGTGCGCCAGCCTGCCGACGCCGGTCTCGTCACCCCAACCAACCCCGGTGACGTGCACCAGCGTCAGGTTGTTGGGACGACCGGTATCCAGGAAGCGTCTCTCCAGAGCCTGATAGACCGATTCGGCATCTTGGAACCCACCGCCCGACGCCACCAGGTTGACGGTGTCGTGGTCTTTGATCAGGTTCACTGCTTCATCTGCCGAGCAAAATTTGTCCATGCACCACTTCACCGTGCGACGATCCTTTAGCGACGGACGTTACCAGCCACTCATCGATAGCGTCAAGCGCGGTGGTGTCGATCATCCGACAGACCGATGCCGGGCGATGACCATGCGGAGTACGCGGGAGGTTCGGAGGACATGATCGCGCGCCCGGTCTGGGCGGGAATACTAACGGCGTGACTGGGGAACACTGGTCGCATGGATACGTCATGCGACTAGTGTGAGGGCCACGATGGATGACGAGACGCAACATGCCGACGAATCTCTCGACTGCATCGGTCTCTTCTGTCCCGAGCCGCTCTTTCAGACCCGTGAGGCCATGGATGATCTCGAGGCGGGCCAGGTGCTCGAGGTGCTGGCGGACGCCCCTGCCGCCGAAGAGGATCTCACGAGGTTCGCTAAGCGGGTCGGCCACGATGTTGTGCTGATTGAGGACCAGGGTGATCACAAACGGTTTTTGATTCGTAAAGGCGATTAAAGGGAGAGGAACATGAAGGACCCGGAGGCGATCCTCTACGTGCAGACCAGCAACGATCCGACCCGTCAGTACTCACCGTTGGTGCTGGCGCAGACTGCGAAGGCTATGGATCTCAATCCGACCGTCTACTACCTGGGTATGGGGCTGGCCGTGCTGAAGCCGGGCGAGGCTGAGAAGATGCAGCTCGGTTCGTTCCCGACCGTGCGCGAGATGCTGGGCAAGACTCTCGCGATGGGTATCCCCATCCTGGTGTGCGAGGCGTCCAAGCAGATGCTCGGCTGGGATAAGGTGGATCTCATCGACGGTGTCAAGATCGTAGGCGCCGCCACTCTTAACGACCTCGCGCTCGATGCCGGCGCGACCATGTGGTTCTAGGCGGTCGCTCGATGATGCTTTCACCGGCGACAGAGGTCTATCTGGACTACCAGTCGGCCCGACCTGTGGACCCCCGGGTAGTGGGGGCGATGCAGCCGTACTTCACCGAACGCTTCGGCAACCCGGCCTCGCTGCACGCCGTAGGCGACCGAGCGACGGAGACTTTGGAGAGATGCCGGGCGGACGTGGCCGCCTTCCTGGGCGCAACGCCCGAAGAGATCATCTTCACGTCGGGCGCTACGGAGGCGAACAACCTGGCGCTCATCGGTTATGCTCGGCGCAACAAGCGATCGGGCGGACACGTGGTCATCACCGAGGTGGAGCATATCTCGGTTATGAATATCGGGAAATTCCTGGAACAAGAGGGCTTCAAGGTGACCAAGGTGCCCCCGGACCAGTACGGTCGCATCAAGCCCGAGAAGCTCCGAGCCCGCATCACCGACGATACGATCCTGGTGTCGGTAGGATGGGCGAGCAATGAGATCGGCACTGTGCAGCCCATCGACGCCATCGCCGAGATGCTTCGCGGGACCGGTGTCACCCTACATGTCGACGCGGTCGCCGCCCAGGGCCAGTTGCCCATAGATATGAGCGCGGTGCCGGTCGGCCTGCTGAGTGTCTCGAGCAATGATATCTACGGGCCGCAAGGGGTCGGGGCGCTCTATATTCGCAAAGGGATCCGCCTGGCCGCTGTCAATATGGGCGGCGGACAGGAGCGCGGGCTACGGTCGGGGACGGAGAATCTAGCGGGCATTGTGGGCATGGCCGCGGCGGCTCGCATCGCCTCTAAGGAGATGTCTGCCGAGGCGCCTAGGTTGGCTGCGCTTCGCGATCGAGCTGTGAGGGAGGTGTTGTCCGCCATCCCGGACTCCCATCTCAACGGCCACCCCGTGGAACGGCTTCCCAACAATGCCCATTTCCGGTTCGACGGCATCGAGGGCGAGTCGTTGCTGTTATCGCTGAGAGACGAGGGGATAGCGGTGGCTACCGGCTCGGCCTGCTCCTCCAAGACCCTGGCGCCGTCTCATACCCTCATCTCCTGCGGCCTGTTGCATGAGGAGGCCCACGGCTCTCTCGAGATCACCTTCGGACGTTTCAGCGAAGAATCGGACGTCGATCGCCTCATGGAGTCCCTCCCGGGAGTCGTCCAGAGGCTACGGCGACTGTCGCCTCTCTATCGACACAAGTAGGAGGACCCCATGAAATCCACGCAGTACTCGGAGAAGACCCTGGAGCACTTCCGGAACCCCCGCAACGTGGGCATGCTCGAGGGCGACGATGTCGCCGTGGGGCGCGTGGGCAATCCGGTCTGTGGCGACCTTATGGAGATGTACGTCCGCGTCAAGGGCGACCGCATCGACGACATCAAGTTCCAGACTTTTGGCTGTGGGTCGGCCATCGCGACTTCAAGCATGATCACCGAATTGGTCATGGGCAAGACGCTTGATGAGGCGCTCGAAGTCACTCGGGCCGATGTGGCTGATGCCCTCGATGGTCTGCCGCCGGTCAAGATGCACTGCTCGAACTTGGCGGCGGACGCTCTCCATGACGCCATCAAGAACTGGCGTTCGGGCACGAGGCTCGAGCCCCTCAGTGCGGAGACCATCGCTGAGGCCGGCAGGGGGTGCGGCGCCGGCACGACGCAGGCGGCCGCCATCCAGGGGGCCGAGGATTATGCGGGCAAAGGTGTGTACACGACCGTTGCCGATGTGTCAGAGTTGGCCGACAAGCGTGTGCTGGTGCTCGACAAGGGGGTCGCCTCCGCCCGCTTGGCACTGGAACTCACCGGAGTGACGCCCCGCGTGGTCTTTCTCACTGAGCTTGATGCGTTGGGTCTTCCCGATGACCTTGCCGGCGAGGTGAAGCGTTCCGACGTCAAGGTGCTCTTTCAGTCGCGCCTGCTTGCCGTACGTGGGGAGGGCGAGGTGGAGAAGGTGCTCATCCACGACCTAGATGAAGACAACGACTACGAACTGTTCGTCGACGCTGTGGTGCTGTTGGAGAATTGAACGCGCCGGAGAGCGACCGGTGCCCGATGGGGGGCGAGACGACTCTATGTGATGGTGGACGTCTCGTTGGGGGCGATGCACTCCCAGGGGAGGGTGATCTCGCCGAGGCGCCAACGGGCGCGGCCGCCCGCGGGCGGCCGCGCCGCGACCGGCCAGGTCAGCGAGAGGTCTTCGACCGCTGCGATCCACCGTTGCTTCGGCCCGAAAACCGATAGTGGAGCCGCAACCGCCCAGGCGCGGTCGAAGTCTGTGAGGAACCGATGGATCTCTTCACCCGGGACGTTGCGGTGGATCAGCGTCTTAGGTAGCCGCTCCGCCAATTCGGACGGCCGAGCCAGACCATCCACCCGCGTGGCGAAAGTGATAGTGCGGGGCTGCGCGGGTCCAGAACCCTCGGATCGCCGGAGGAGGGAGCCCGTGGCATCGGATCGGCCTAGGGTCACCCACGCGGCACGGCGGCCGATCTCGTCGCAGGTCCCTTCGACCAGCATGCCGCCCGGCGCGATTCCGGCGCAGAGCCGGTCCCATGCCTGCCAAGCCTCTGCCTCGCCGTACTGCCGAAGTACGTTGAGGGCCCGTACCAGCAGCGGCGGCCTTGGGACCGGGAGTTCGAACCCACCCAGTCGGAAGCTCAGCCCTGGAAAGTCCCCCGCACGGCCGTATTCAACGAGGAAACGTGAACCCGCTTCAGCACGGGCAGGGTCGATCTCCACGCCGACTACTTCCACATCCTTCCGAATCGCCCGCAGCCGCAGGTACAGCTCCACCGTCGTGACCGGTGAGGTGCCGAAGCCGAGGTCGACGACCACAGGTGGTTCTTCGGAAGAAAGGAGCAGTGAGGCCTGACAGACGGCGATCCAGCGGTCTATGCGACGCAGTCGGTTGGGCGCCGTCGTCCCTCGGGTCACCGTGCCCTCTGGGCGACGTGGCCCACGACTCATGACTTCGGTACGTCCGCCGCCGTGACGGCAAGGGCCATCCTCCGCGCTATGGTCATCGTTCTCCCTTGTGAAATCCGGCGTCCCAAGTGTGGCAAGGTAGGTAACCGCCGTGGCGGTTACCTACCTTGGGAGTCTGCCGGCTCTGAGTATCGCCTGGACCGGCCGACGACTTTATCAGAAGAGCCGTTTGGGTGCCTCCTTCTCCTCCCCCTCCGTCCGCCGGGGAGGTATGCTGGGTGTAAGGACCTATGGGTTAGATGCCTCAGAAAGGACCGAGACATGGCGTACGTCTTCGTGGAGCACAAGATCGGCGAGTGGTCGGAGTTCGAGAACATCTTCCGGTCGGATATGGCACGGCGGAGGAGGCTGGGTTCTAAGGGCGGCAGGGTCTTCCGCAGCCCCGACGATCCCTCGCTCGTGTACGTGGTCTTCGAGTGGAGTGACCGAGACGGGGCACGGGAGTTCGCGAACGGCCTGGAGACTCATGAAGCCATGAAATGGGCGACCTCAGGCGTCTGGTCCATTGTGAACGTGGTGGACGATGTGTTCGAGACCGAGGCCTAAGCCGGCGCAGCCCTGGCCAGATCCGCCGCGCTGAGACTCACGAGGTCGTCCGTTACGATGAGATGCGGCGTACCTCGTGTAAAATCGGGCCGATGCGTCTGCTCAAAGCCGTCTCAGTGATCCTCGGAGTTCTGCTGGCCCTCACGGGGGTCCTGTCTGCTGCATCCGGTGTTCTGGTCCTCGTCGTCGATCGACTCTATAGTGATTCCTCCGGGTTCTTCAGCACGGCCACGCATACCGTAGGCAGTAACGGCTTTGTCCTCACCGTTCCCGATGTCAATGGGCAACTGAGCGGCCGATGGCAGAGCTGGGGCCTGTCCCATGCCCAGGCGACCGTACGCGTGACCGGCTCCTCCAGGCTGCCGACCCCGGTGTTCATCGGTGTCGCCCCCACCGCGCAGGTCTCCAAGTACGTTTCCGGCGTCGCCCGAGATCGCATCACGAGCATCGACCTACGCGCGGGTTCGGTGGAATACGATCACGTAGATGGGACGGTTCCCCCCGGTGATCCGGCGAAACAGGACATCTGGGTGGCCAAAGTAGGTGGGGCCGGTAGCCAGACTCTGGAGTGGGAGTTGCAGGATGGCGACTGGGCGTTGCTGGTCATGAACGGCGATGCGAGCGCGCCCGTCGCGGTCGATGTGAGGCTCAGCGCAAGGTTCGACATCATCGAGCCATTGATCATCGGGTTGATGGCGGGGGGAGTGGCAGTTCTGGCCCTCGGGATCGTCCTCCTCGTCTTCGGGACGCGGCGTCGATATAGCCGAGACCGGACGGCGGGGGTACACCCGGCCCCAAGGTGAGGACGACGAGCAAGATGAGTCGCCCCACGTCCCTGAAGATCGTCGGGTGGCGCCTCTAGAGTGTCACCTTACAGGTTTCGCGGCCGTCAAAGTGGTCATGTGCTTTGCCGCTCGCCCGTCGCCATGCGGGCCGCCTGGCGGGTCTCGAAGGTGCGCACATTCGGATGAGCGAGCAATCCCTTGTCTTCCAACAAGCGGCGGACACCGTCGGCCGGGCTGATCACACCCAGCCATCCCCGTCCGTGCAACGCCTCCACCCAGTCGGCGAGCACCGGAAGGGCGACTTCGTCCATCTGAGTGACTTCGGTGAGATCCAGAAAGACGATGTTGTGGCGGGCCTCCGTCCACTTGCGAAGCGCGGTCTGCAGCCCGTCGCGCGCCCTCTGGTCTATGGTCCCTGCCGCCACGATCATGGGAATATCTCCCAACAGCGCGTCTGTAAGTTCCATCGCCACCCCATTCTTCGAAGGAGAAATGCCGCGAACATGGAGCCCGCGGGCAAGACATGCTTTCATACTATTCTAGCGTGCCCGTTCGTTTGGGCTCCAAAGCAGACGCGGCCGACGTCGGCCGAGCGTGGGAGGTGTTCGATGGCCCCTAACCCTTTGCTCATGAGATTCAGCTCTTTGCTGGAGGACGCAGATATGGAGGGCCCCATCTTGGATCTGGCCTGCGGTTCGGGAGAGAACGGACTCTATCTGGCCGGTCTGGGTCTGCCGGTCATCCTTGCCGATCGGTCTGCCGAGGCGTTGGGAGAGGCTCGGAGGTCGGCGGCGGAACGTGGGCTTGCGGCGGAATTCTGGGAGGTTGATCTGGAGAACAGCACGGGCCCACTCCCAGAAGAGCAGTACCGGGCCGTCTTGGTCTTCCGCTACCTTCACCGGCCGCTCATCCCCCATCTGCGAAACGCACTTCGGAAAGGAGGGATCCTCATCTACGAGACCTTCACCGTGGAGCAACCCAAATACGGCAGGCCTCATAATCCGGACTTCCTACTGCGGCTCGGTGAGTTGGCCGGCTGGTTCCGGGATTGGCAGATCATCCACCAGTTCGAAGGCCTTCTGGAAGACCCTCCACGGGCGATGGCCCAGATCGTCTGCCGGAAGCCTCCCGAGTGATGGACCTCCCGCACGGACGGGTCACGCGCAGGCGGTCGCCTCCAGCCCGATCATGCTTTCCGGCTGAGCCAGACCGAGGACGCAAAGCACCGTAGACGCGGGCTTACAGCCGGCGGCCTGGAGGCGTGCTCCGACCTTGGGTACGGCCTCGAGGAAGGCGGGAACGTCGGTGACGTAGTAGTTGAGACGTACGACATCGGCCAACTTCAGGCCGCCGGCACGGTCCAGCACCTGCTCCAGATTATCGAGGGCGCGGTGGAACTGGGCTTCCATGTCGCCGGGATAGAGCGACTTGCCGTTTGCGTCGCAAGAGATCTGACCCGCGCAGTAGACGGTCCTTTGAACGCCCGAGACCTCTACAGCCTGGGAGAAGTCGAACTGGTCCTGCCACGACCAGGGGTTGAATGCCTTCGTCTCCACGATCCGGCTCCTTTTTGTTGGATGTGTTTCTGGCGGAGAGGGTACCGCATGGTGCGCGGGGTGTGGTCGGCATTCTTGGGGTGCGGGCATCCTTAGGGCGCTGTTGTTGCGGATGTGTGCGGTCGCGCAACGAGGGGTAGATAATGCTCCGGGCCTGTGCGTACCGGCAAATCGATTCCTGGAAGGGCCGTGACCATGAAGATAACCGAGATCCTAGACTCCAGAATGAGTTTTTCGTTCGAGGTGTTCCCGCCTAAGACCGATGCCGGCATGGAGAAGCTGAGGTCGATGCTCCAGTACTACTACAACTACAAGCCTGACTTCATCAGCTGCACCTACGGTGCGGGCGGCAGCAACGCGGGCCGCAACGTGGAAGTGTGCCAGGCGATCATCGACGATGGGGTCACCGAGGTCATGACGCACTTCACCTGCATCGGCAACGCCAAGGCGAAGATCAACAGCGAGCTCGGCCATTACCGGTCCATGGGCATCGAGAACATCCTCGCCATGAGGGGCGATCTGCCTGCGGGTTGGGAAGGTACGCAGGGCGACTTCAGCTACGCTGATGGACTGATCAGATACATCAAGAGGGAATTCCCCGATTTCTGTATAGCGGCCGCCTGCTATCCGGAGAAGCATATCCTGGCGCCTTCCTTTGCTGCGGATATCGCTCATCTGCGCAGCAAACAGGACAATGGGGCGGAGTTCCTCATGTCGCAGTTGTGCCACGATGTGGAGGCGTTCAAGGAGTTCGTCTACCGCATACGGGACGCTGGGATCACGGCTCCGGTGGTGCTCGGGATCATGCCTGCGCTGGACAAGGACGCCATCATCCGCATGACCGTCAGCAACGGCTGCTCTATTCCGGCGGAACTCGCGGCCATCATAGGCCGGTACGGTGAGGATCCCGACGAGTTCAAGAAGGCCGGTATCGAATACACGATCAACCAGATCTACAGGTTCATGGAGGCGGGCATCGAGGGCCTGCACATCTATACCCTGAACAAGTGGGAAGACGTCGAGACGATCATGGACGGCTGCGGGATCCGCAAGGATGTGTAGTCCAGACCGTAAGTGCGAAGCCGGCAAACGCTGCTCCGACACCCACGATTAGGACCGCGGTATTCTCGGTATCATTCTAGAATGGGGAGACGCTAGAGAAAGGAGCGTTATGGCTGAACCAAAAGACGGTTGTGTCAAACCGGCAGCGGGCGTGCTCGGTGTTCCCCCGAGCAAAGAAAAGGCAACGTCGAGTCCGGCCCTTGCGGCCGAGGAGGTAGCACCAAAATTGTCAGCGCGTGTAGGTCATCCGGCGCCGGATTTTGAAGTCAACGCCTATGTCGAGGGGGGCTTCAAGAACGTGAAGCTCTCCGACTACAAGGGCAAGTGGATCGTGCTCTGCTTCTATCCGGGGGACTTCACCTTCGTCTGACCGACCGAATTGTCGGCGGTCGCCGTCAAGTACCCCGAACTCAAGGCTATGGGCGTAGAAGTCCTTGCCATGAGCGTCGATTCTCGTTTCTCTCACAAGATCTGGCAGGAGGAAGAGCTCTCCAAGATGGTCGAGGGTGGGGTTCCCTTCCCCATGCTCACCGATCCGGGGGGCAATGTCGGCCGGGTCTATGGTGTCTATGACGAAGCATCCGGTGTGGATATCCGCGGTCGCTTCATCATTGATCCCGACTTCAACATCCGAGCCATGGAAGTGCTCACTTCCGAAGTGGGCCGTAATGTGGCCGAACTTATCAGACAGGTGCAGGCCTTCCAGCATGTGGCGAAGACCGGAGAGGTCACTCCCTCCGGCTGGCGGCCCGGCAAGGCTACGCTCAGTCCGGACCCAGACTTGACAGGAAAGGTCTGGAAGGTCTGGAAACCGGAGCAGGCGTTCGAATAGTCCGGAGATGCCGATCACGGCGTGGTTCCCGTGGCCGGGCCACGGAGCATGACACAGTGAAGGACGGGCGAAGGCCCCGGGGTGCCGGGGCCTTCGCCTTCATACGGGTTGAGTCTCCCGCGACGTCGACAGGCGTACCCGAACGGCAGGGGGCCAGGACCGCGAGTTCCAAGCCCGACTACGTATCTGCTCTGGGTCCCGTCCCGGTCGACCCCTCTTTGGGGAGATGCCGTTTCTCCCGGATGAGAAGCATGGCGACGGCGGCCGCGGCCGCGAATCCCAGCGAGATCCAGAAGGCGAGCCGGTAATCACCGGTGTTGTCGAAGATGATACCGGCGAGGTACGCCCACAGCCCTCCTCCGATCATGTGTACGGTGACGATGAACCCTGAGATGAAGCCGATATGGGTCACGCCGTATAGGGTGCGGACGAGCATCGGAGTGAGCGGGGCGGTGACCAGCACGGTGAAGCCGAAGCTCACCGAGAAGACCCAGAAGGGAACGATCCCCTGGTATTTGAGAAGGATGGCGAACACCACTACCCGCATGGCGAAGGTGATGGCGATGGGGATCTTGTACCCGATGGCGTCGGAGACGGGGCCGGCGACCAGGATTCCGGCCAGACTGATAAGACCCAACCAGGCCAGCATGTTGGATGCCACCGACGTGGAGACACCGTAGTCGGTGACCATCGGTACAAGATGGGTGGTGACGAAATTGTCCCCGCTGCCGCACACGAACATGACGAAGGTGTAGAGCCACAGTGCGGGCGTGCGCATCGCCTCCAGGAGTGTCAGGTCTCGGGGGCGGGCGGCTACCGCCGCCGGCGCCAAGGCCGGCGCGGCCGCGCCGCGCGGCTCTTCGACCACCGCCGCCGCTCGACCGAGTTTCTTCATAGCCGACTGCTTCCCGCTGTCCGCCCCGTAGGCCTTCAGCCCGAGTTGCCCTGGGTCACCACGTATCACGGTTAGAGTGAGCACCAGACCTACCGCGCCGCAGAGTCCGGCGATCCATAGGCTTGTGATCCTCCAGCCGGAGCCGTCAATGAGGTCGGAGAACACAGGGATCAAGAGGAACTGGCCAAGGCAGTTGCCGGCGAGCGCCAAACTTGCGGCCAATCCCTTCCACTTGTCGAACCACCGGCCCATGAGCGAGCCAAAGATGGGGACGGTGGTGCCTCCGAAGCCGGCGGCAGCGATCACCCCGTAGTAGAGCAGGAACTGCCACAACGAATCCATAGTCGCCATGAGCGCGAATCCCGCGGCGAACAGGACGGTGGAGCCGGCGATCACCCACTTGGGACCGAAGCGGTCGTACAGACGACCCGTGATGATGAGCGACAGGGCATACACGGCCATGTTGACGAAGATGGCCGAGGATATCGAGGTACGACTCCAACCGAAGTCGTCGCCTATGGGTTTGATCATGACGCCGATTATCGTGCTCGCCGACCCGGTGAGGAAAAGGATGGCGAACGACGCGGCTACTACGTACCATCCGTAGAACACACGGTGTGTGCGGTTGTGATGTCTTCTGAATTTAGGCATGCGTGAACTATCCGTATCCGCGCCTGGAAATGTCCAAGCGGTTGTAGTTGAGGCCGTCTTCTACCAGGCTACCGTCTATTCCATAAACGGCATGACGACGCCCTTGATATAACCGGGGTCTCTGCCCGGGTTGTCTTCGAATGCTTGTCCAATCTCACCCAGCCTGTAAGGTGGACATACCGATCCCTTGGGGATTATAGACGATTGGGCATTTGATCCGGTTGAACAGCTCGTAGGTGGCGGGCGCCTGGTGCCAGCCAACTAGGATGACCTTGGCTCGGTTGGTCTTGATCACGTCGTCCGCCTCGACACCCTTCACCAGACTGCCGACTTCCACGACGGTGCCCGCCGGTTCGTGCTCGCCGGTTCGTGCCCGGCGCGGCGTGGGAAGGGGTTGGCCTCCCTCGTCTCCTCGCTGTCGGTGGTCCGTGGGGTGGGAACCTCGCGTATCTCGTATCTGCGAGGCGCCACTACATACGCTGCTCTCATCTGTATGCTGCATCTTGCTGTTTCTCCGCTCCGGACATCCGCGCTCAGTACGATGTCGACTCCCTTAGTCTCGTCAGCAGCTCCTCAGCCGCGTGAAGTCCGATCTTTGGCCCCAGAAGAAGCAGCGTGTCATGGGGCTCGATGATCGTGTCCGCGCGCGGGACTATGAACTCGTCCTCTCGCCGGATCAACACTATGAGAGTTCCTTGGGAAAGCATCAGTTCGGCGATTCGATGGCCGACTACGGCCGCGTCGGCGAGGATGTCTATTTCGAGCGTGTCGCCACGGAGCTTTGGTGTCTTGTCGAACTCGAGCGGATATTGCGGCTTCGTATCCAGCGGCCTGTCCACTTTGAGTCTTCGCGCAAGCGGCATCAATGTCCGGCCTTGGAACAGCACTGACGTGAAGACCACAAAGAAGACGATGTTGAACAGCCGCTCAGAGCCCGGGATCCCTGCCAAGAAAGGGAATGTGGCAAGCACGATCGGCACTGCGCCGCGGAGTCCGGCCCAGGATGCAAGCACCCGCTCGGCAAGGGAGAACCTGCTGCGTACGAGGCAGATCATCACCGATAGAGGGCGGGCCACGAGCATGAGAAACACGCTGACCAGGACTCCCGGGATGGCAATGCCGGGGAGTTGGGACGGGAACACCAGCAATCCTAAGACCAAGAACATGACGATCTGCATCAGCCAGGCGACGCCGTCGTGGAACCGAAGCAGAGTGCGCTTGTTGGTGACGTCCTTGCTGCCGACCACCAATCCACAGACGTAGACGGTCAAGAATCCGTTTCCTTGCAGCAACTCGCTCAGACCGTACGCGACGAGGACGATGCTCATGCTGAGTACGGGACGCAGGCCCTCGTATTCCAGGCTGACGCGGGAGAGTATCCACCCGGCTATGAGCCCCGCCGCCATTCCTACCAGAAAACCCACCGGCATGCTGATGGCGAAGGACGATATGAGTGACCACCAAGAGGTCGTCTCTCCGGTGACCACACCCAGCAAGAATACCGTGAGAAAGAAGGCCATGGGGTCATTGCTGCCTGATTCAAGTTCGAGTAGTGGTCTGAGCTGGCCTTTGAGACTGACCTTGCGGGACCGCATCAAGGCAAAGACGGCGGCCGCATCGGTACTCGATATGATCGCTCCCAGCAGGAGCCCCTCTTGCCACGTGAAGTCCAGAAGCAGCCAGGTGAAAACCCCGATGAGACCGGCCGTGATCACCACTCCTAGGGTGGCGAGGGTAACGCCTCGTCCGAGCACATAGCGCACGTTTCGCCAGTTAGTGTCCAGACCCCCGGAGAATAGGATGAAACAGAGGGCGAACGTACCGACGAGGTTCGCCACGGCCGCGTTATCGAAGTCGATACCGCCGATTCCATCGGAACCGGCGAGCATCCCGATTCCCAGGAAGACGAGCAAAGCCGGAACGCCGATACGCTCAGAGATCTTGCTCCCCAGGATGCACAGGAAGATCAAGCCTCCCGTTATCAGGACTATGACATGTGGCGATAGGGATAGACCCAGAGTGTCGCCTCCTCACCGTCTGGGAGATAGTGTGTTGCCTCTGCGCTCCCAAGGATACCCAGACTGCGGACGGTGCGTTCGACAAACCGGCCGGGCCGACGGTGGAATGGGCCGAGGGTGATCTGGTAAGTGGACCAGACTCGAGACGGCCGTTGCGGGTGCCTACATGCGCGTCATCCCCAGTCGACGCGCGAAAGGAGCTCGGCCGCAAACGCCTCCAAGCGGTCTCGAGCAAACCAACTCAGACCGACTCCCCCACTAAGAAATAACCCCATCCTTCAGTGAGGCAGTGAGACTGTAGATCTCGATACTTGGTTCCCCTTCGCAAATATCTAAGACGGCGTTCTTATACAGTGCGGTGGTCGTATAGGTATCCCAGTCGGCTTTGGACTCGAAGATCAAAAAAGCTCCTTGGTCTAGATTGTCAGCATCGACAAAGAAAGTCTTCTCCAACAAACCGGGTACTTTTTTATATTTTTCGACAAGATGACCAAGATGATCTTGTAAAGCCTGCTCGTTCATCGATGCTTTGATTTCATCCTTGAGTACAAAACGGATTATTACACCAGTCGCTCCCTTTTTCACTGCTACCTCCTCAAGTAATCACACGGCGTATTTCGCAATAGACAAAAGAATACTACAAGCAAGGCCATCATCGACCAATGAACACCCCCGATTGCCCATCCCCCCGAGCAGCGCCGTCATGACCGGTAGAAAGGACTGATCGAAGCTGAAGGCGACGCCCGGATCCACGTATGCCTGCCGAATGAACGATTCCTCCCCGACTACGGCCCTGAATCGGCTGTGCAGACAAGTACCGTCTGCAGCGGATCTTCGAGCGTTCGATCCACCCGTCCGAAAGCGCCACTACTTGACCCGGCTGCTCGATACGTACTATGTTGCCTGGTGCGCTATGCTGGGAAGCATCGGCGCATAAACACTCGAAGCTAACATCACGATGCAATCGTGAGAAGGGAGCCGACGTGTCCTTGAGCTACAAGGTATTCCTGCACAGTTACTTGGCTTTCAACGCCAATTCGACGCTCTTTTACGGGGATCGAGACGCCATCCTGATCGACGCGCCTCAGCTATTCAGCGACTGTCACAGGATGGTTGCCGAGATCATTCCGATGCGGAGGAACCTCACGCACATCTATATCTCTCATTTCCATCCAGACCACCACTTCAGCCTCAGTGTGCTCGCGCACCAGTTCCCCGAGGCAAAAATCGTAGCTCTGCCCAGCGTCGTCAAGGATATTGTCTTCACTTCGGTCGACAAAGTGGACATGTGGAGCATCGATCGATTCGGGAACGATATCCCGAGCAAGACCACGATCCCTATGCCGCTTCATGAGCCACGTCTCGAATTGGAAGGCCACGAGTTGCTCTTCTTCGACGATTGGGAAGGAGACAGCGTCAACAATTCGGTGGTCTGGGTGCCATCGTTGAAAGTGGCGTGTGCGACCGACGTGGCCTTCCACCAGTGCAACGTGTGGACGCTCGAGAGTGATGTTCAGCGCCGCGTGAAGTGGAGGGCCGATATCAAGAGGCTCATGGACTTCGATCCGCGGATCGTCATCCCCGGTCACCACGATGAGCCTCAACTCCGCATTCTCGAGGAGGTCCATGACGACCCATCCCGCACGTACACTGATTGCGTCGATTGGTCGCTCAAATACTTGGATGTTTATGAAGAGGCCTATACCACCGCCAAGAACGGTACTGAGCTGGTCGAGGGGGTGAATAAGTATTACGGGGACGTGAGGCCTGCCGATTTCAATATCCAATGGCAGACCAGGCTCATTTTTCCCAGAAGCGCCCCTGAGTGGCTGCTTCCGCTGCCGGGTCCGCCTGGGAAGATCTTCCTCAATCCCAACGGCGTGTTTGATGGCGACCCGCCCAAAGAGTGAAGAAGGGAGAGGTTGAAGCAAAGACGGGGCCAGCCGTACTCTGGGCCCTGCGACCTTAGGTGAAGGAGGGAATGAGGATGGCGGCCGATACCAAGCGTTTGAGTGCGAAGACCGTCGTGGTCGGTAGCGGACCGGGGGGCGCCACGGTGGCACGGGAGTTGGCCCTGCGCGGCCAGGACGTGTTACTCCTCGAGCAGGGCGCCTACCACAGGCCGGAGGGCAACTACGCCACCATGTTCTTCATGGCGGATCGCTTCTTCTCTCTTGGCTCCACAGAAGGCACCCAGATGGTCCGACTGCTCACGGTAGGCGGTAGCACCATGGCTTATCTGGGCACTGCTTTCGAGCCTCCGGCCTGGCTTAAGGACAGATTCGGGATCGACCTGTCGCCTTATGTCGAGGAGGTCAGGCGAGACCTGAAGCCGTCTCCCACTCCCGACCGCCTCATCGGGGAGGCTCAGAAACGAATCATGGAAGCGGCGCGTGAGGAGGGTTATGACTGGAAGCCCATGCCGCATTTCATGAAGTGGGAGAAGGTCGGCTCTCGAGTGAAAAGGCCGTTCGCCGGCTCTGCCAAGGGAGCCAAATGGACCGCCCGGGAGTTCGTCGAGGAGGCGATCGGCCACGGAGCCCGGCTCAAGACACGGATGAAGGCACAGCAGGTGCTTGCGAAAGACGGCCGCGTCACCGGCCTGCGAGGCGTTGGCCGATCGGGCGAATTCTGGATCGAGGCCGAGAATGTAGTCCTGGCCGGGGGTGGCCTGAGCAACCCGCCCATCATGCAGGCATCCGGCTTCCCCGACGCGGGCCAGGGAGTCATCATCGACCCACTTGTGCTCACCTACGGAGTCTACTCCGGCCGGGGTTCCGGCCCGGACATGCCCATGGGTACCGGCACCATGGACCTCGCGGATGAGGGCATCATCCTGATGGACTGCATCGATCCCTGGCCTCTCTACATGTTGGGCCTGATGATGGGCGGCGGTATCAAGGGAGTGGCGAACATGAGGTACTTCCCTCATACCCTGGGCATCATGGCCAAGATGCGCGACGAGTTCGCCGGCTGGGTCAAGCCCGACGGCACCGTGTCCAAACCGCTCACCGAGAACGATCAGAAGCTGATCGCCCGCGGCGTGGAGATTTCCAAGAAGATCCTGGTCCGAGCCGGTTGCGATCCGGCCTCGATCTTCAACACTCCTCCCAGAGGCGCCCACCCGGCCGGTACGGTGCGCATCGGTGATCAGATAGACACCGATCTCCAAACACCGATGGCCGGTCTCTATGTGTGCGATTCCAGCGTTCTCGCGGAGCCCATGGGCATGCCGCCGGTATTCACGATCGTGGCTCTGGCCAAACGACTGGTGGCTGAGAAGTTGGCGGCCTAGCAACTGAAGAAGGACGTTTCGCCGCGAGAGCGCGACGGGCGCGTCCCGCCCATCCGCTACCTGCCGTATCTCGTAACCGGCAGGCAGCCTCACGAGTTCGTCCAGCGTCCGGGTCGAGTGCCCCACGGTATGGAAGATAGGCTTGGTTGCGTCCTCCATAATCGAGACGTCCGGCCACGATGCTGTTAATGATGACGCGAGGCTTACGCCGAGCCGGTCTTGAGGCGGACGTATTCGCCAACCAAGATCGCCGCCGGATACATGACCTCCTCTTCGTTTTGGGCGTGCAGCGTGAGCGCTTCGGCGAACTGGACGTATTCGGGCCTGCCCGCTTCCCTTGCAGCCGACGAGAGCCTTTCCAGCGCCGCGACGATCGACCGGTGCTCGGCCAGCATCTGAGGGAGATCGGCCTTGAGCTTGTCGGTCAAGACGAGCACGTCTCTCGCGCTTGGAGCCACTGCACCTCTGGATAGGTCGCCCAAGAGACCCAGCGGAGGCAGCGCATACTCCTCCTCTTTGAGGAAGTGCGGATGCATCAGTTCGGCGACGGCCAATGCCGCGGCGCCGAGTTCATCGCTCTCTTCCGTCCCTTTGCGCAGCGTGGCGTGCAGCTCAGCGTGCTCCGTCTTCAGACCCGGGGGGATCATGAATTCCATGTACCATCCTCCGTTACAGTCGGCGTTCGGCCGCCCGACGATGCGGGGGCCGGAGACGTGGACCTGGCGGAGTCTTACCCTGAGAATCGGCCCTCGAATCATCAAGGACCGTCGCGATCGAGGCGAGCGCGAGTCCGAGCGTACAGCGTGGGCGCAGCCACCTACGTCTTGTCGCGCACGATCGCCTCGCCTCCACCCCGGGACAGGTGGTCAACGTGTCGTCGCTCGCACCGGCAGGCGGAGGAAGAAGAGCCCCACACAGGCGACGACCGAGACGCCTGCCAGGAGAAGATAGCCAAGCATATAACCCCCGGTCCCCTCGACGGTGTCGAGGAGAAGTCCGAACAACCACGGCATGAGTAAGGCGCCGACGAAGCCGAACACCTCGAGCAGACCTGTGGCCGCGCCCACCTCGGCCGGCGTTGTGACCACCTCAGCCACTCCGGAGAAGAGCGGGGAGAAGTAGGCCATGGTGAAGAAGCCGGCGAGAGTCACGAGTACAAAGATCATCCACAGCCGGGGAAGGAAAGGAACAAGGGCTATACAGCCCGTCATCAGAAGCATCGAGGTCACGATCACCTTTCGCTTGCCCCAGCGGGCCATGGCCACCGCTCCCACGGGGTTCCCAACCAGCGCGGCCAGACCCAATCCGGCGGTCAGGTACGCTGCCGTCTGCAGACTCGCCCCGAACTCGGTCGACATGAACTTCGGCGTCCAGGCAAGTGCGCCCACGCCCACGGAGAGCGCGGCCAGGTTGAAGAGGCATATCAGAAGGACCTGTGGGTTGATCACGGTGGTCCCCAAGGCGCGTAGGAGATCGGCCGTCTTGGGAGTATCGGCCGAGCGGGTCGGCTTGTGGCGCACCGGCGCCGGAGCAAGAGACACGGCGCCGAAGACCACGATGACACCTGCCACCGTCAGGAAGACCGCTCGGTACCCACCCGCCTGCGCGACGCTCGGCAAGGCCAACAGCGCAAGGAGTACGCCGAAGCCGTGGCCCGTTCCGAAGATCCCCCATGCTCTTCCCCTGAATCGGGGCGTTATCGCATCGGGGATGACAACGCCCACCGTGGGGACTATCGCGCCGAGCCCTACCCCTTGGATGAGCCGGCCTGCCACCAGTCCTCCGTAGCCGTTCGCGAAGGCGCACACCACAGAGCCGGCCACAGCTACAATCAGACCGACGGCGAGCAGGCCCCCACCCAAGCGGGCGGCGGCCAGCCCCCACGGAATGGATACGACGGCGAACGACAACATGAAGACCGATGTCAAAAACCCGATCTGGGCGTCGGAAAGGTCGAACACCGACTGGAGCTGGTCGGCCACGATGGGCATGAGCGATAGGGCGATGCCGGTGAGCGCGAGCAGCAACATGAGTCCGCCGGCGATAATATCTGTGCCCAGCCGACTCTCGACCGGGTGGCTGTTTGCGTGAGGATCGGTGGCGTCTTCAGAGACGATGTTCACGCACTCACTATATCGCGTCGGCCTGGGCTCAGACCACAGACGCTAACACCGCCTTTGGATCGAAGCGCCCCGGCCTTCTCTCCGTCTTCCCTGCTAGAATGCCGGCCAGTATGTACAACACGGCAATATCATGAATGAATACCGCCGTTCCGTGTATACAAGTGAGAGGCGCCGGCGCAGAGTCATAGCTAGACGTCGAGCCGTGTTCGCGGTTTGCGCCGCGGCAGTCATCGCCCTGATAGTCGTGGGCGCCATCTTCCTCTTCCATGGCGGCGACTCATCTGGGCGCGGCTCCGACTCTTCTACGGGCTCCGGGCAAAGCGTCGGCTCGAGTGTTTCGAAGACCACGCAATCGTCTACGGACTCCACCTCGTCCGCTTCTACGACCGGGTCTGACCACGAGCCTTCCGATTCGACCACCAGTACGGTCCCGGGCATCAACATGTCGGTGCGGGCGACGGCTGAGACGAGTCCCGAAGCTTTCAGCATCACCACCAAGATCTTCCGGGGAACAACCCAGATATCCTCGTTCCAGAGGCAGAACACCATATTCTTCGGACCGGGTAGGGACTACACGAACCTAGAGGGCATAGTCACGTTCAGAGGGAACAACTATCGTGAGGGCGCCTCCTACGGCCAAGTAGTTGTGGAGCAGGCGAAGTTGACCACGGTGTGGAGCGCCAATACGGGGAGCGTGGCGAAGGCGACCGGCACGGGCTCGTGGACGGGGAGCGGTTGGACCGGTCAGCCGTTGATCGTCAAATGGCCTGCCGACATCAAGGCCGTCATGAACATCAAGGCGGACAAAAAGGCTGCCCCCGATCTGACCGAGGTGATCTACCCTTGTCTGGACGGCAACATCCATTTTCTTGACCTCAAAGACGGCAGCCGGACGAGGGAGACCATCGTCTCGGGCGGGGGGCCCTTCAAAGGGACGGGGAGTCTCTATCCCGACGGGACTCCCCTTCTGTTCGTCGGCCATGGCGATAATTCGCCGGGCAAAGAGAGCGTGCGATCGCGTCTCTATAGTCTGATCGACCAGAAGCTGCTCTACACTTTCGGACGCAGCAAGGATCCGAATGCGTACCGTTCCTTTCACGCCTACGACTCGAGCGCACTGTTCGACGTTGAGTCCGACACCATCATCGAACCCGGCGAGAACGGTCTGCTTTACACCATCAGGTTGAACACCCAGTTCGATAAGAAGGCCGGCACCCTCTCCATCTCACCCGGCCAGGCGATCAAAGTGAACTACACGGCGCCCAACTATTCCAACGGCGCCGGTAACACTCCAAGTACCCGCTGGTGGGGCATGGAAGACTCGGCCGTCATCTGGCAGAACTACCTCTACGTAGCCGAGAACGGGGGGAAGTTCATGTGTTTCGATCTGAACACTATGGAGCTGATCTGGGTGCAGGACGTCCTGGACGACACGAACAGCACCCCCATATTCGAGGAATCGCCCGAAGATGGCACCTGTTATCTCTATATCTCTACGTCCCTCCACATAACCAGAAAGGGAGCGGCGGACCCCAGGCGTGGAGGGATTCCCATCTGGAAGATCGACGCGGCGACCGGGGAGATCGTCTGGGAGACCCCCATGTATGACTGCTACACAGTGAGTGGCGTCTCCGGCGGCGTGCAGGCCACGCCGGTGCTGGGCAAAGAGGATATCGCCGATCTTGTGATATACGCCATCGCCCGCACCCCGAACGTAGAGTCGGGGATCCTGGTGGCGCTCGACAAGCGCACGGGTAGGGAGGTGTGGAGCACCGGTTTCGACCATTACTCTTGGAGTTCGCCCCTGGCCTTGTATACGCCACAGGGCAAGTCCTACATCGTGCTTTGCGATTCCATCGGCAACATGTTCCTGCTCGAGGGAACAACGGGGAAGGTCCTTGATTCCCTCAACCTGGGAACGAATATCGAGGCTTCGCC
>JAAYJE010000122.1 GCA_012523095.1 Actinomycetota bacterium
CGCCGTACTGCGAGCCTCTATGCGGACATCATCGCCGACTTCACGGCTCAGGAAGCAGAGTCCATGCAGGTGATGATCGAGGGGATGAAGCCCGCCACCCTACGGGCTGGGCTGCGGCGGACACTCAGGGGGAACGAGGGCGTGAAGCTGGCGCAAAGGGGAGAGGAGGCGTTCCTGATACGGACGATGGCCGGTTAGCTACATCGACGAAGACACTGTGGACTGCCGGACCGTTCTCGAACGCATCGACTCATCAAGCGCTCCGGGAACCAAACCTGGCGACCGGACACTATGAGAGTATGAGTGACGTTGTGGACCGTGACCTGTGGGATAGAAGCGTCCAGGGGGACGCCGGGGCATTCGGACAGATATTCGAGCGCCATGCGCGTTCGATCTACAACTACCTGTTCAGGCGCTGCGGCGACTGGGCCACGGCCGAGGACCTTACGTCGATCGTGTTTCTTGAGGCATGGCGAAAGCGCCGCAAGGTCACGCTTGAGCACGACTCGGCGCTCCCGTTACTATTCGGCATCGCCGTGAACGTCCTTCGTAACCGGCGAAGAGCCGAGTTTCGCTATCGGTCGGCGCTTGACCGTCTGTCGATGCCTCCCCAATTGCTCGATGACCCGGGCGATCTCGCGGACCGGTTGGCAGATGAACAGCAGATGCGTGCGATCCTGGCTGCGTTTGTTCAGCTGCCGAAGCGTGAGCAGGATGTAGTGTCGCTCTGTATCTGGACCGGGCTCAGTTACGAGAATGCTGCGACTGCACTCGGTATCCCTGTGGGCACTGTCAGATCGCGGCTGTCTCGCGGCCGCAGGCGCCTTCGGGAACTACTTGGCGAGTCCGGACATGAAGTCTCCGGAAATGCCCAACCGCAGGTGGGAGAGGAGGTCATGCAGTGAAGGAATTCTCTTGCCTTCCGGCTGAACGTGATGTGCCCCAGTCCCGCCTCCGCGCGAGAAAGGAGCACCTGATGGCTGAGATTCGTCAACACGGGGAAAGGAAGCCGTTCTTCCGTCAGCCGCTTGTTCGTGCCGCCGTAGCTGTCGTTGTGGTAGCGCTGGTGGCCCTCGCCGTACTCAGCGTGGTGGACCTGCCCGGACCGGGCGGGCTGTCGATCGTGGAAGAGGCGATAGCCGCACTTGATCCTACGGAGAACGCCATTATCCACGTCAAGGTAAGCGGTACCGAATCGAGCGGCGATGGTTACGAGGCCACCTGGACTGAGGAGAGTTGGACCCTGACCGAATCTCCACACACGTGCCGAAGTGTTCTGGCCTTTGCTGGGGCGCCGGTGATGGAGATCGTCCAGGATAGCGACGGGCTCACGGGGTCGTATGACGCGGTTACCAACACCATCTATCAGCCACCGCGAGGCGAGGGGTTCGAGACCGCACCCGTCCAGCCTGATCTCTATAGGCAGGGGATCCTCGAACTACTCAACTCCGGCGAAGCAGTGGTGGAGGGTTCCGACTCGATCGACGGCAGAGAGGTCACCCGCATCGCGTTCACTGGGGACTTCGGGACCGCCGCGGATGGCACCACGTAC
>JAAYJE010000123.1 GCA_012523095.1 Actinomycetota bacterium
CCCAATCGCGAGTATAGCTGAGCTGTGCTGTGATCTCATCGGTCAGGTTCCAGGGGAGGATGAGGATGTGATCCGGCTTCGTCTCGGCTATGTGTTCGGGCGGGAATATCGGGATGTGCGTACCCGGGAGGAACATCTCCCATTTGTGAGGGTTGCGGTCGACCGTGTAGTCGAGGAAGTCTGTGCCTATGCCGCAGTAGTTGAGCAGCGTGTTCCCCTTCCCCGGAGCCCCGTAGCCGACGATGGACTTCCCGCGCTCCTTCGCTTCGATGAGCAGGCTGAGCAGTCGCCGTTTGGTACGCTGCACCTTGGGCTCGAAAGACGCGTAGCCCGAGAGGTTGTTCAGGCCCCGCTCGATTTCCAGCGTCCGTAGCCGCCCGACGCGCTCACCGACCACCGTCGTCTCACCCGAGTGTCGCAGATAGACGCGGAGCGAGCCGCCGTGAGTCGGGAGCTCTTCCACATCGTATAGGGTCAGTCCGTGGGCTGCGAAGATGCGTTCGACCACAAGCAGAGAGAAATACGAGTAATGCTCGTGATAGATGGTGTCGAATTGGTTGCCGTCCATCAACCGAAGAAGGTGCGGGAACTCGAGCGTGATCACCCCATCCGCTTTGAGCAGTATCCTCAAGCCTTCTACGAAATCCCTCAGATCGGGCACCTGGGCCAGGACGTTGTTGCCGACGATCAAATCGGCGCCTTGACCCTCCTCGGCGAGTCGTCGGGCCAAGGCGGCAGTGAAGAACTCGACCAGGGTGGGCACGCCCTTCTTCTCCGCTTCGACCGCCACATTCGCAGCCGGCTCGATGCCGAGAGGGGTGATGCCGTGAGGGAGGAAGTACTGGAGTAGATAGCCGTCGTTGCTCGCCACCTCCACGACTTTGGAGGTGTGATCGAGCTCAAGGTTCACCACCATCTTGTCCACGTATCGCTTCGCGTGGTCCAGCCAGCTGGTCGAGTACGACGAGAAGTAGGCGTAATCCCTGAAGATGTTCTCGGGAGAGACGTACTCTTCGAGTTGGACGAGGAAGCAGGAGTCACATACATACACGTGGAGCGGATAGAAGGGCTCCATCTGGTTCACTCGATCGGCAGGCACGAAACTCTCGCATGGAGGCGACATGCCCAGGTCGACAAAGGTCACGGTAAGGGACGAACCGCAGAACCGACACATGGCCGCCCTTGCTCCGGCGTCGGGGGGATCTCCCATTCGTGGGCCACGAGAGTCCGTTGTTGGATCAGGCTGTGTCTCCGGCTTATCCATCGGTGTATCTCCAGTCTGTCGGCTGCGAGGTCCCCGGATCATCCAACACAGTCACCTGCCATTCGGCAGGTACCCGGACCACCCCTTGATATGCGGGCACGGGATTGGTTTCGAATCCCTCGAAAGAGATCACCCGATCCGCGGTCAGCTCGTCGCCGCGCGACCTGAGACTACCTATCCCGAGTGAAACGAAGTAGCGGCGTACGTTAAGAAAACGACTGGGAAAGGTACAAGAGTATCGATACGCGCCGCGGGGATGCGGCTTCTGAAACCACGACTCTCCCTCGAACCGGGCCACAAGGGGGTTGTTTGAAGCCACAAGTACGATCGCCCCGTAGTCATCGAGGATCACCAGGTTACAATACAAGCCCTCCCCATCATAATCGTTGACGAAATCGAACTCCACGGAGAAGGGTTCCTCGATGTCCACCCGCTGGGTGGAAGCGCCGTCTTGGACGATTCTGACGCTCCTTAGCCATTGATACGGTCCGTGTGGTGCGGAATCCCGATCCGTCCATTCCTGCGCTTCGGTGGACTCGGACATAGTAGACATGTATATGCGGAGGATCTCGTCGGTCTTGCCGTCCGTTTTCATCAAGCCGCCGTCAAGCATGACAACCCGCTCGCACAGTTGTCTGACGGCGGAGAGATTGTGACTCACGAAGAGCACCGTGCGGCCGCCGCCGGCCACATCCGACATCTTGCCCAGGCACTTCTTCTGGAAGGCGGCGTCACCTACGGCAAGGACCTCATCTACGATCAGGATCTCGGGGTCGAGATGAGCGGCAACGGCGAAGGCCAACCGCACGTACATGCCGCTCGAGTAGCGTTTGACCGGGGTGTCAAGGAAGCGGCTGATCTCGGCGAACTCCACTATCTCGTCGAAGCGGCTTCTGATCTCAGCCCTTGTCATGCCCAGGATGGCTCCGTTCAAGAATATGTTCTCGCGACCGGTCAGCTCGCTGTGAAAGCCGGTGCCCACCTCCAGAAGACTGCCCACCCGGCCTCGTATCTCCACCCGGCCTTCGGTGGGCTCGGTGATGTGGGAGAGGACCTTAAGAAGGGTGCTCTTGCCGGCCCCGTTGCGGCCGATGATGCCTACGGCCTCACCCCGTCTCACCTCAAGGTCCACGTCTTTCAAAGCCCAGAGCACTTCAGAGTGATGCGTGGCCGCCCCGGGATGGCGTAGACGCTCCAGAGGACGCTTGGCCATCTGCACAAGGGTGTCTCTCAGGGTGCGGTAGGCCTCTCGCTGTCCCCCGATGCGGTACATCTTGCCCAGGCCCACGGTGCGTACGGCTGTATCTGTCATCTTCTAGACCACATCGGCGAACACCCGTTCCATGCGTTTGAAGTAGTAGAGGCCCCCTACGAAGAGCGCCACCAAGACCCCTACTGAGATCCACACGTACCCTCCGGGGAACCTCTCACCCAGGAGCGCCCAGCGAAAACCCCCGATGACCCCGGTCATGGGGTTGAGGGAGTAGATGACCTTGACCGTCTCGTTCTCGATGCTCTCGGTGGAGTAGATGACCGGGCTTAAGAACATCCACAGCTGCACCAGGAAAGGGATGAGGTACTGCACGTCTCGGTACATGACGTTAAGCGCTGAGAGCCACAGGCTGACCCC
>JAAYJE010000124.1 GCA_012523095.1 Actinomycetota bacterium
AGATGCAGTCGTCCATGGCGGCTGATTATACTACCAATCCCTCAGCGTGAGACGCGCCGCGGCCACCGCGACCGGTCCGGCGGTCTCGGTGCGAAGCACGCTTCTGCCGAGGCGGACGCTGGCGATGCCCGCGGCCGAGAAGCTCTGCAGCTCGGCGGGGGCCCATCCTCCTTCAGGGCCGACCCAGAGGGTCACCCGCCAAGGCGCGTCGCCGGGCGCGGTTGATGCACCGTCCCAATCGAGGAGCGCCTGCTGAAGACTCGTAGACGCTCCGGGCTCAAGCACCAGAGACAGAGCACCGGTCACCATTGGGTGCTCGAGAGCCTCGGCCAGCAGGCCGGTCGCGTCCACGATCGGCACAACAGTGCGCCTGCTCTGTTTGGCGGCCTCCCGTGCGATGCGTCGCCAACGCTCGATACGGTCCGGCCGGGCAAGCCCAGGATGGCTGGGAGAAGCGGTGGCGTGAACCAGCAAGAAAGAGCTAGCTCCGACCTCAGTGCCCTTCTCGATCACATGGTCAATGAGCGACGGCCGGGTCAAGGCCTGCGCCAAACCCACTTCCACCCGGTATTCGGGACCCTCCACCGTACTCTCGAGGAGCGCACCCAGTCTGACACGCACCGGGTCCGCCACGGCGCTTACCGTGGCCGCGTAAACGGCGGCCCCCGCGGCGTTCGGAACGCGCCCGGCCACAGCCGCGCCGGTTTCGGCGGCCCCCGCAGCGTTCGGAACGCGCCCGGCCACAGCCGCGCCGGTTCCTGCGGCCTCCGTCGCCCGCACGGCCCCCATGAGCTTAACGACCACCTCACACTCGTCGCCCTCACGCAATCGAAGGACCCGCGACGCGTGTTTCGAGTCCCCGGCGGTGAGCGACAGCTCCAGCCCATGCATGTCCCCAACGCTCAACGCGTGGTCGAGAGACACGAAAAAACGAGGGCGGAAACCGGACACGCCCGGCCTTCTCAGCGGGTTACAGAGGCGCCGGTGATCAGGTCCAGGATCGCCTCGACCCCCTCGTCGAGCTCGGTATCAGGGTCGTCGGGCGCCTGCACGTCGGGGGTGATGCCGGTCTTGTTGATGTCGCGACCCTCAGGAGTAAGGTATACGGCGCTGGTCACTTTGAGCGCTCCTCCGTTGGAGAGCTCCACGATACTCTGCACCAGTCCTTTGCCGAACGTGGTCTCTCCTACGAGGATGGCGCGCCCATGGTCTTGAAGGGCGCCTGAGACGATCTCCGAGGCGCTCGCGGTATATTCGTTCGTGAGCACGTACAACGGTACCTGAGTGAAGGCGCCGCCGGTCGCCTCGTAGACCTGCTGCCGAGAATGAGCGCCTTCCGTGCTGACGATGGCGCCCTTGGAGATGAAGATGCTCGCCACATCAACCGCCTCGTTCAACAATCCGCCCCCGTTGCTCCGCAGGTCGAGTATGATGGCATCCACTCCATCGATCTCCACCGCCCTCCGCACCTCGGAGCGCAACTCGTCGGCCGACCCATCGGAGAAGGTGAAGAAGTCTATATACGCTACCTCTTTGCCGCCCGCTTCGAGTGTCGTGCTCTCGGTCACGGGGATGGCGATGGTCCTGCGGGCCAGGGTGTACTCACCGGTCTCACCACCTGGAGGCAAGGCCGAATTGTCGGCGACCGAACTGGTCTGCCCGATCTTGCCGACGTCCTCCTCGTCCCCGGCAGTCTCTCCGGCCACCGTGGTGGCGGTTGTAGAGGCCGGGCGATACATCTCCAAGACCACCGACGTCCCTTCCTTGCCTTTGATGCGCGTCACAACTTCGTGAAGAGTCTGGCCGTTAGTGGAGACGCCGTCGACGGCGAGAACGACGTCTCCGGAACGGATGCCGGCTCGGTCGGCCGGAGTGTCCTTGAAGGTGGACACGATGGTGACCAGGCCGTCCTTCATCTCCACGACCATCCCCACACCACTGTACGAGCCGGTGGCGTCTTCGAGGAAGACCGCATATGACTCAGGATCCAGATAGATGGTATAGGGATCTTCGAGTCCGGCCAGCATGCCGTCGATAGCATCATTCTCGAGAGAATCGGGGTCTATCTCTTCGTAGTAGGTGTTCCGCAGCTTGTAGAGCACCTCTTGCTGCAGCTCGTAGCCATCGCCGGAACTCGACCAGCTGGAAAGACCCTTGGGCGTCACGTTGCGCAGAACATCCCGGACCTGTGGATTCATCCCCAGCAAGAGCCCGGCCCCGACCAGAAGGATGGCGGCGACCAAACAGGCCGCCACCAGAAGAATCGACTTAGTGCTGTTACGCATCTCTCACAGATATCCCAAGGGATCCACAGGCTCGCCGTTCACCCGCACCTCGAAATGCAGATGAGGACCGGTAGAATACCCGGTACTGCCTACCTTGCCAATGATTTCGCCCCTCTTCACTTCTTCTCCAACAGAGACAAGGATCGTCGACAGGTGTCCATACAGAGTAGCGAGGCCTCCGCTGTGTGAGATGACCACACATTTACCGTAGCCGCCTCGCCACCCGGCGGATATCACCGTACCGGCCGATGCCGCCCGGATGGGATCGCCCATGTCCCCGTCCATGTCGATGCCTGTATGCATCTTACGCACGTGGAATATGGGGTGCATGCGATAACCGAAGCCGGACGTGACGCCGCCGTCCACAGGCCGGGCGAGTACGCCGCTGCCCTTCTTGACCGGCTCCACCACACTCAGGGCCTTCAGAGCAGCCTTTAGCCGTTCCGACTCGGCGAGCAGAGAATCCTCCTGGGTCTTCCAGGCGGCCTCGTCCCTCTCCGCGGCGGCCAGCACCTTCTTCTTAGCCTCTCGGGCCGCCTCGAGTTCGTCGAGCGACGCCCGGCACTGGTCTTCAGCCGCCTGCAGTTCTTCGGTCAACACGACCTGGTCGCGCTCCATGGCTACGACCCGGGACTGCTCGCTCTCAAGCGACGTCTTCTGTTCCTCCACGCGGCCTCTGAGCCTTTCGATCTGGTCGACCACCTCGTTGTCACGCTCGACGATCTGGTTCAGGAGGTCGATCCGGCCCACGATCTCGTCGAGAGAGGTCGACTTAAGCAAGACCTCCAGGTAGACGATGGTCCCGCCGGTCTTGTAGATCTGCACTACCCTGTCGCTGAAGATCCCCTGCTGCTTCGTGAGATCGTTCTCGGTCTGCTCTATCAATTGCTGTTTCTCGGCCAGATCCGCCGCCATTTGGACGAGTCGGGCCTGGATATCGGCCAATCTCTCGGCGGCCCGCCGGCGGGTGGAGACGGCCGCCTTCAATGTTTCCTCAGCGATGGAGATGCTCTGGTCGATGGCCGCGATGTCACCCTTGGCCGCCTTGCGGGCCTCGGCCGCCTTCTTGATGTTCGCGCGGATCTGCTCTAAGTCGGACTGCACATCGGAGAGCTTCTCGTTCAGCTCGCCGCTTGTCGCAGCCTCCACGCTGCCGGAGACGACCAAGCAGGTGATGGGAAGAGCCAGCAAGAATGCCGCAAGCACCAATCCCACGACCATGGTCTTGGTCGGACGGAACGACCCTTCGCTATAATCTTTGCAGAGCGCCACGCGACACGCTCCCGGCCGGAACCCCGCCTCAGACTTTGAGGAAGCGCCGGAGTCCGATAGCCGAACCGGCGGCGCCGATGACTACTCCCACTGCAAGCAATATGATCGCGACCGTGATGGTCGGGACGGCGTCCATGGGTACCGCCAGCCAGGACAAACTCTCCCTGAGCCTGCCCAGCACGTAGTTGTTCAGCACCAGCACCACGACCGTCGCCACCAAGGCCCCGAAGAAGCCCACGGTGATGCCCTCTATGAGAAAGGGCCATCGGATGAACCAGTTGGTGGCTCCCACCAGTTTCATGATCTCCACCTCTCGCTTGCGGGCGAAGATCGAGAGCCGAATGGTGTTGGAGATGAGCAGAATGGCAACCACGCCCAGCAGTATGATGAAAATGAGCATGAAGTTGCGGGCCTGATCGGTGAAGGCGAAGAGCTTCTCAGCAATATCCTTGCCGTACTTGACCTCATCGACGATGGAGCGGCCTTCAAACCGTTTGGCCACGATATCCACCGTCTGTGGGTCGACCAACGCGATCTCAAAGGATGCCGGCAGCGGATTGCTGCTCAGGTTCTTGAAGAGCTCTTCGCCATAGTCTTTCTTCATCCGTTCCAAGGCGTCGGCTTCGCTGACGTAGGTGCAGCTCTTCACCTCGGGCCAGTCCATGATCTCCGACCGCATGTCGGATGTCTCTTCGGGGGTCGGGTCCGGATCGGTCTTGAGATACACCGTGATCTCTACCTTCCCCTCCACCTCTTTGAGAAGAGCGTCGCTCGTGTAGACGAACACCAGCACTCCGCCCAGCACCAAGATGGAGAGGAACACCGTCACCAGGGCCGCAACGGTCATGAAGTAGTTGCGTCTCAGTGACCCGAAAGCCTCCTTGAAAAAGAAACTAATCCTCCCCATAGCCGCCCCGTTTCTGATCGCGCACCACCTTGCCTTCGTCGAGCGCGATCACCCGGCGTCGCATACGGTCCACCATCTCCCGGTCGTGAGTGGCCATAAGCACGGTGGTGCCGGTCTTGTTGATGCGATAGAGAAGCTGCATGATCCCCATCGAGGTCTCGGGGTCGAGGTTGCCCGTGGGCTCGTCGGCGATGAGCAGCGGTGGATGATTGACGAACGCTCTGGCGATGGATACCCGCTGCTGTTCGCCTCCGGAGAGCTCGTTGGGGTAGTTGTCCGCCTTGTTCCCCAGGCCTACCAGGGAGAGGATCTCGGCCGCCTTCCGCTTGGACGCGCCCGTGGCGTTGCCGGTGACGACCAACGCGTACATCACGTTCTCAAAGGCGGTCTTGTTGGAGAGAAGCTTGAAGTCTTGGAACACACAACCGATGTTGCGACGCAGATAGGGGACCTTCCAGCTCCGTAACGTAGCCAGATCACGGCCTCCCACGCTGATGCGGCCCCGGTCTGGATCGATCTCGCGGATGAGTAGACGTATGAACGTCGATTTTCCCGAGCCTGACGCTCCTACAAGGAAGACGAACTCACCTTTCTCGATGTGAAGGGTGACCCTTTCCAAACCGACGGTGCTCGGGGGATAGATCTTCGTTACTTCTTCAAACTTGATCACAAGCTATCCATGACCTCCATGATTGGACACCTAGCGATATTCTAGAGCTCCGAGGAAAAGCCTCCCGGTTCCTGCCGGACCAGAAGCCACATGCGCGCGCGATTGCCGTCCGCATACGCAGCGCAGCCCCATTGCCCAAGGGCTCAGGCCTAACAGCCGCCGAGCTTCCCTGTGGATCTCTGCCAGACGTACTCCCGGATGAATTCGTCGATCGCGCCGTCGAGAACGGCGTCGACGTTGCCTTTCTCGTAGTTGGTCCGATGGTCTTTGACCAATGTATAAGGGGCAAGCACATAAGAGCGGATCTGACTCCCCCAAGCGATCTCCTTCTGCTCGCCCTTCTCCCGGGCCATCTCCTGTTCGCGTTTCTCGTGCTCGAGGAGGAGGAGCTTACTGCGCAGCATGCGCATAGCGACTTCGCGGTTCTGAATCTGCGAACGCTCGTTTTGGCACTGGACCACCGTCTTCGTGGGAAGATGGGTGATCCGGACGGCCGAGTCGGTCTTGTTGACATGCTGGCCCCCCGCGCCCGTCGAGCGATAGGTCTCGATCCGCAGGTCCTTCTCGTCGATATCCACGTGTACTTCGCCGTCGACCAGAGGCGTCACATCCACCGAGGCGAACGATGTGTGTCTACGCGCCGCAGCGTCGAATGGAGACATGCGGACTA
Organism: Actinomycetota bacterium; assembly: GCA_012523095.1. Lineage (GTDB taxonomy): Bacteria > Actinomycetota > Thermoleophilia > RBG-16-64-13 > RBG-16-64-13 > RBG-16-64-13. The sequence goes on from JAAYJE010000124.1 coordinate 5,805, forward strand.
GGCGATGTACGCCGCGTTCGGTGGAAAGAAGTCCGTAGGCATTGTCTCCGTGAACCGTGAAGGTAACGCTCTTGATCCCGGCCTCCTCCCCTTCGCTGGCCTCGTTGAGTTCCACCGTGAACCCACGATCCTGGGCCCAGCGCAGGTACATACGCAGTAGCATCTCGGCCCAATCCTGGCTTTCGGTGCCGCCCGCCCCGGGGTGGATGCTGACGATGGCGTCACCGGCATCGAATTCGCCGGTGAAGAGACGTTGTTCTTCCAGGCGTTCGAGGATGGAGCCGACATCCTCCGACAGCCGCGCAATCTCCTCAGCGAGGTCCGCAGGGACCTCCTCGCCCACAGCCGCTTCATCGGCCATCTCAAGGAACGCCTCTAGGTCGTCGAACTGGACGGCCAGATGCTCGAAGTCCTCGAGGCGGTTCCGGACGCGACTGTACCGCATACTCACCTCTTGGGCTTGGCTCTGGTCGTCCCAGAACCCCGGCGCACGCATCGTCTCCTCCAGGGCGACGATGTCCTGTTTCAGCTTGTCGGGGTCAAAGATAGTCCCTTGCCCAGGAGAGCTTCTCGCGGTGAACCGCCAGAAGGTCACGGTATTCGGCAAGGGATGGGGTCTGTCTTTCTGTCTTCTCAGCCATGTGTCGGGGAAGTATACACGGTGAAGGCGCGCGTGACCGACGAGGCCGATGTGAACCTTGGCGACAGGCCGCACCCAGGTGAACCTCCTGCCCCGTCAGAAGCACGAGCACTCGCGAAAGCCGAATGAG
>JAAYJE010000157.1 GCA_012523095.1 Actinomycetota bacterium
AGGCGAAACCCGCGCTGTCGCGCGGCTGTAGGGGTCGACGCCTCTGTCGACCCGCGGGGCCAGGGTGACAGTTGGACAGTTGGTTAGTTGGTTAGTTGGTTAGTTGGTTAGTTGGTTAGTTGGTTAGGGGAAATCAGTGTGACACGGGGACGGTCCTTTTGTCACCGTGCCGGTTGGCTAGTTGGGTTGTTGGCTGGTTGGTTATGGGAGACAAGGAGCCTGGGGGACTGAACCTTTGTCCGCAGCGAAGCGGAGCCGAAGGGGAAATCAGTGAGGGGGAAGGTGTGAGGAGTGAGGCGAAACCCGCGCTGTCGCGCGGCTGTAGGGGTCGACGCCTCTGTCGACCCGCGGGCCAGGGGATCTACGGTAATTATTAGGTTTCCCCTTGCGGGGACTGCAATGTCTTGCCAGCAGCACAATCAATGCAGCTTCACAATCGCTCGAAGTGACAGTAATTGAATAATGCAAATTTACACTGGAGGCAAATATTTTTAACCACATAAACAAGGGGCTCAAGGCACAGAACAACGCGATCATCTTTCATAAAGGGATGGCCTCCTTTATCACCTGGTCCGCAATCAACCTGTGCATAGCTTTTTCAGTCACCAAATCAACTTTGTATCCCAGCAGCTCTTCCAGTTCAAGCTTCATCCCTACCAGATCCAAAAGAGAACGATCTGCATCAAAATCTACGAGAAAATCAATATCACTTTTCGGCCCTCCTTCTCCACGGGAAATCGAGCCAAATACCCTAATATTGCTGGCACCATACTTTTGGGCAACTCTCTTTATTTGCTCACGCTCTCTTTTCAGGTCATTCAATGTCATGCCCATTGTTACCACCTCGCTTATATTGGGCTTCATCACCATAATTATTATCAAGCCTTGATTTATCTAAAACTATTATACATTTATTTAAACATATAATATTGCGTCCAACAAAATATTGAACAGAAATAAGGCTGTCTCATTTAAAACCCCACCGCAACCAGGGGGTCGACGCCTAGAAAGCGGAAAGTGGAAAGTGGAAAGTGGAAAGCGGAAAGCGGAAAGCGGAAAGTTGGAACTATTAGTGATAGGCTGCGATGACTGGGGGACTGACCATTTGTCCGCAGCGAAGCGGAGCCGAAGGGGAAATAGTGAGGCGATAGGCGTGAGGAGTGAGGCGGAACCCGCGCTGGCGCGCGGCTGTAGGGGTCGACGCCTCTGTCGACCCGCGGGGCAGGGTGACAGTTGGACAGTTGGACAGTTGGTTAGTTGGTTAGTTGGTTAGTTGGTTAGGGGAAATCAGTGAGGCGGAAGGCGTGTGACACGGGGACGGTCCTTTTGTCACCGTGCCGGTTGGCTAGTTGGGTAGTTGGCTGGTTGGTTATGGGAGACAAGGAGCCTTGGGGACTGACCGTTTGTCCGCAGCGAAGCGGAGCCGAAGGGGAAATCAGTGAGGCGATAGGCGTGAGGAGTGAGGCGAAACCCGCGCTGTCGCGCGGCTGTAGGGGTCGACGCCTCTGTCGACCCGCGGGGGGCAGCAGAGGCAAGGGGCAGCAACATCTTCATAATTGCCACAGGATGGCGGCCATGGCCCGGCGGGGAGCTTCAGGGATTCTGAGGCATCGGCCCGCCGGGCATGATCGCAGCGTATCAATGGATCCGCCTCCTTGCCGCAAGACATGAAGCTATCCTTATTGCGGCTATTGCGGCTGTTTATGCCTCAGCAGGCATGGCCTGACCCTTTCCCCGGGATATCTGCCACATGGTCCACAGGGGACCGGCAATGCAAATGGTGGAGTAACAGCCGGAAATAATGCCGAACATCATAGGGAGGGCAAAAGCACTGATTGATGAGATATCATAGATCCGGGCAAAAATATAAACGGCTGTAATACTCAAAAAGACGGCTAAATTGGTATTGATGGAACGCATCATGGATTGGTTGATGCTTAAGTCGACCAATTCCTCCACCGGGGTCTTTTTGTCCATCAGGCGCCTGTTCTCCCGGATGCGGTCATAAATAACGATGGTGTCATTAATGGAAAAGCCAATAATAGTCAGTATGGCGGCAATAAAGGACTCATTCAAGGGGATCTTGAAGACGACAAAAACCGCAGTGACGACCAGCACATCGTGAAACAAGGCCACTATGGCCATGGTCCCGGCTGACACCCCGCCGATATGCTTGAAGCGCCATCCCACATAAACCAGGACCAGCAAAAAGGCCAGCCCAATAGCCATGATGCCATTGGTAAAGAAATGCCGCCCAATAAAGGGCTCCACAGTCAAAGACTCGGATAAGGAGAGAGCTGCTGCTGGGAAAGCAGTGACCAATGCATCGGTGATCACTTCCTGCTCCTGGGAGGTCAGTGCTTCATTGCCGGCCAGGCTGATGACCAGTTTATTTTCATCCTGGGCCATATTGGACTGCAGCTGACATTCTGCCCTTCTCCCCACCGCTGCTTCGATAACCTTTTCAGCCTCCTCGGCATCAACGGTATCGACATAGACGTATTTTAAAATGGCCCCTCCCTTGAACTGGATATCCAGCTGGATGCCGTTGATATAAACCGCAGCCAGTGCGAAGAGAAAAAGGCTCAGGGAAATAGCGAAATAGATAAACCGGTGTTTATAAAATCTGATCATTGACCTGCCTCCTTGCACCATAATATTGGGGTCGGCGAAATATTTTATAATTGGCCAGTGAGCGTATCATCAGC
>JAAYJE010000125.1 GCA_012523095.1 Actinomycetota bacterium
ACCGCCGAGGGACTGTCGGGAGCCTGCGCGGTGTGTAAGAACCTCGCAGAATGCCGAGGTCGATGCGCGGCCCAACGATATCTGGCTCATGGGTCCATCATGGTTGGGCCAGACCCCATGTGCCCGCTGATCGATGTCGCCCGGCGGCCCGCCGCTGCTCGATAACCAACGCGGCTCCTAGCCGATCTCCTCGGACGAAGAAAAGTCCTCGTACCCAGTGTACGTCAGGTTTCCGACGCAAGCAACGGAAGGAACGATAGCCGTCCGCTTGGCGTAAGAACTTGAGCTCGAGAAGCGTTGGGACTATTTGTTCCTGTCCGTGGTGATCAGCCGGGTCTCGTTGCGAATCTCTGCCAAGTACCGCCCATGCCGGTCACAGACCTCATCTCCGTTGAACCGACCAACACGACGACCATCATGGGGCTCAGAGATTATCTCCATCGCGGTATCCGAAGTACTCTCCGCTCCAGATCCATCGATGTCTCCGTCGACGACCGCCGTGCGACATGGGGATGAACCACCTGCCCCTGGGTCAGGCCTGGTGTTGTGCGACACTCGATGAATTCTGCCAATCGAGTCATCGCCGCGCCTAGTCGATTAACAGTACTGCAAAACAGTTTTAGATTTGCAATACTGCCAATCAGAGTTTGCAGACGTGCCATGACCTGCAGAAGCAATGACGCAACACACAACCAAACCAATCAGAGAAGCACTCCGCGACCTTATGGAGGCACGGGGAATCAAGAACGGGATCGAGCTATCGGGAATCGCCGATGTATCTGCGTCGACCGTCAGCCTCTATCTCAAGGGGAAACGTGGGCGACGCATGAACTCCCAATCGATGGCGACTGTGCGAAAATTCGCCGCCGCCCTCGGGGTGGACCCCGACTATTTCCCCGAGCATCGCCAGGTCACAGTCAGGCGGATGGCAGACGAGGTGGTCTGGGAGGGCATTCTCGATCCCGAGGACTTCGCGGCGTATCTGGAGGTCCAGCGGGGGCTGTGGAAGGGGGAGGCTCGAGCAGCGAAAGGAGTGTGAGAGGTGGCCGATTCGCGGCGGACGGTCACCAAACAAAACAGCCCCTCTTTCGAAGGGCTGTCGGGCTAGGGATGCTATCCCTAGCGCTGTTGGTGTTAGTCTAAACCTGTTTGTCAGGTCTGTCAATAGTATATAAAGGGGAAGTTACGGTGTACCGCGTCGTCGCATACGTCGACGGATTCAACCTCTACTTCGGTCTGAAGACCAAAGGATGGCGTCGCCTCTACTGGCTGGACATACCCGCTCTCTGCCGTTCTCTCCTGCGGCCCCATCACAGCCTGCTCGGCGTGAAGTACTTCACCGCTCGAGTGGCCTCCCCGCCCGACAAGGTCCAACGTCAGAATGTCTATCTGGAAGCGCTGGCGGCCAATGGCGGGTGCTCAATCCACTTCGGCCAATACCTGAACATACCCCGTAAGTGTCCCTACTGCGGGCGGACTGACACAGTGCCAAAAGAGAAGATGACCGACCTGCTTATCGGACTGGAAATGTACGGCGACGCAGCGACCAATGCATACGATACGTGCCTTCTAGTCTCGGGCGACAGCGACTTGGTCGCTGCAATCAAGAAGGTTCGCACTGTCTCGCCGGCCAAGTGGGTCCTACTAGCGTCTCCACCGAAACGCCACTCTGCAGCGCTTGCCGCAGCCGCGGACGTCTCTTTCACCATCGGTCGAGCCAAACTCGCCGCAGCCCAGATGCCCGATGAAGTCACGAAGGCCGACGGCTATGTCCTTCGTCGTCCTGAGCATTGGTCATGAGTATCGCATCAGCAAGGGCAGCGATAGACCGACATTCAGCTTCCGCAAGACAGACGCTGGGCGACGATGATAACCCACGCTGCGACCGATGCTGTCGTCTTCTACAAATCCAACCGAACGGTAAGACGGCATATCTGGGACTTCCAACTCGTCCGCGCCTCCCTGCGCAAGCACGGCGTCATCATGGCCTTCATCGATCGGGGCGGAGATGGAAGACGTGCCCGGCGGGGAGTCCATGTTCGGGATAGCGCTGCTCACCAACCGCCTCCACTCCCTTAGCCTCGACAGAAAGAAATGCGCGACATGCACCGCACTTTCGCCCGCGAAGGCCGGTAGATAGGCGGCATCACTCTCCGAGGAGGAGCTCCAGCAAGCGCGGACTCTACAGGAAAGCGCCAGGCAGAACTGCGAGGAGACCTCGAACGGGCGATTGCAAGAGTCGAAGGGAACACCTGGGAGCAGACGCTGGAGACGGACTGAGTAGATCTCCGGGGAGTGCTTGAGGAAATATGGCATGCGATCCCGATTCAGGGCCGAAGAGACATCCTTGAGCTGCTAATGGACCAGGTGGTGAGCCCCACGAACGGGCATGACGCCTCTCACATGCCACCAAGTAGCCGAGTGCGTATCCGCAGGGGATAGTGGGAGAATCTTAGTAGTGGCCGACGCGGTGAAGTTCGTCCCCACACAGTAGGAGCGCGTGCCGCAGGAACCGTGTTTCGCAATGCCGCGAACGAAGGCCGTGCCTGACAGCAGAGGCGGAGCCTGATAGCAGAGGCGGA
>JAAYJE010000002.1 GCA_012523095.1 Actinomycetota bacterium
CGGGCAGGAAGTAGGTGCCTTCCTGATAGCGCTCTCCCACCACCTTCATGGCCTCGGAGGAGAGATCGAGGATCTTCTGGGGGTCTTCGCCCTTGGCTAGGAGATCGTCTACGATCCCCAGGGCTTCAGTCTCTTGCATGTCGGACATGGCCTTGACGAGTTCATGCATGTTGGTCTCCCTTTCTTAAGAGGTAAGGCTGATTCTACTTCGCCACGTGCACCGATTCACCGCGTATGTCATGAGCTGCCTCCATGACGGCTTCGGCGATGGTGGGGTGTGCGTGTATACATTCCCCTAGTTGGCTCGCGGTAAGCCCGGTGCTGATGGCCAGCGCGATCTCGTGGACGATGTCCGTCACATGAGGTCCCATCATGTTGGCTCCCAGAACAAGGTCGGTATTCTTGTCGGCCACCACCTGCACATAGCCGACGTCCTCACCCATGGCGATGGCCTTGCCAAGCGCCGGGAACCGATATGTACCGGTGACGGGTTCGTAGCCCTTCTCCGCCGCCTGGTCCTCGCTCAGGCCCACGCTTGCCACTTCAGGATGTGAGTAGGTACAGAACGGCGTGGAGCGGAGGTCGCGTTGACGCCGGTCTTCCGGTCGCACCGCGAGGGAGTTATCGACAGCCACGAAGGCTTCGTGCGACGCTACATGCGCGAGCATGATGCCTCCGTTGACGTCGCCGATAGCGTAGATGCCGGGGGCGGTGGTCTCCATGTAGTCGTCAACGGCGATGTAACCGCAACCGTCGGTCTCCACCCCGACGGCCTCCAACCCGAGATCTGCGCTGTTGGGTCTGCGTCCTACCGAGACTAACACCTTCTCGGCTCTGATCTCGGAGCCGTCGGACAGCTTGGCCACCACATGATCGGCGGAGTACTCGGTGATCTCCTCGACCTTGGTACCTAGGAGGACCCGGATGCCCTTCTTCCGATATACGTTCTGGAACTGTTTGGCTAAGCGCTTGTCCTCAGTGGGAAGCATCTGCGACATCATCTCGACCATGGTGATCTCGGAGCCCAGCTCGGCGAACAGGGATGCGAACTCGCATCCGATCACCCCGGCTCCCACGATCAGAAGAGATCCAGGGATCTCCGTCAATTCTAAAGCTGAAGTAGAAGTCAAGATAGCTGGGTGGTCAAAGTCGAACATGGGTAGGTGAGAGGGCTCGGAACCCGTGGCGATGATGACCTTGTCGGCGTCCACGTTCTCTGTTCCTTCGGCGGTGTTTATGCGGACTGTATAGGCCGTCGGCCCCTTACCGGGCATCAGACTACCGGAGCCCTTCACCACCTTGACCTCGGCCTTCTTCAGTAGGACCTCTACGCTGCTGCGGATCCGGGTGACGATCCCGTCTTTGCGTTCCATCATGCGTGGAAAGTCGGGTCGCACTTGGCCTGCGATCTCGAAGCCGTACTCCCGGCCTGCCCGGGCCTTGGCCAGGGCGTCTGCGCCGGCGAGCAGGGCCTTCGTCGGAATGCAGCCTCGGTTGAGGCAGGTGCCGCCTATGAGGTCCTTCTCGACCAGGGTGACTGCCGCCCCGTGGTGGGCGGCCCTGAGCGCGGCTACGTAGCCGCCCGGCCCACTGCCTATGACGGCGATCCTGAGGGGCGCGGCTTCCGCGCCGTTCGCCACGTCACTCACGGCTTCATCCACAGTGCCACTCATGCGTCCGAGGCGCCGGACATGGCGATGATCTCGGGGACGATCTCCTCTCTCCCGATGGCCATGATGTGAACGCCGTCACAGACCTTGTTCTCCCGCAGGAAGCGGATGTGCCGTGCAGCGATCTCCATGCCCTTGCGGAGTTGCTCCTCTTTCTCCACGCTCCCTAGTTCTTCGAGCAGCGAGTCGGGCACAAAAATGCCCGGGACGGCCCGGTTCATGTACTTGGCCATCCCAAGGCCGGTCAGGACCACAAGCCCGGCCATGATCTTCACCTTGGTGCCGGCGGTGATCTCGCGCGCCTGTTCCATGAAGCGCCGGAAGTTGTCCATGTCGTACACGGCCTGGGTCTGGAAGAAGTCGACCCCTGCCTCCACCTTGCGGGCGAATTTGTACATCTGTGGCTCGATAGGGTCGGCCTCCGGCGTCACCACAGCCCCGACGAAGAAGTCGGTGGCTCCGTCGAGCTCATTGCCCTCCCAATCGGCGCCGGCGTTCATCTTCTTACAGCACTGGATCAGGTGGACGGAGTCGAAATCGAAGACCCCCTTGGCCTGTTTATGGTCGCCTATCACGGGATGATCGCCGGTAAGGCAGAGGACGTTGGTGATGCCCAGGAAGGCCGCCGACAGCAGGTCCGACTGCAGACCCAGACGGTTTCGGTCGCGGCAGGTGGTCTGGAAGATGGGGTCGCCGCCCCGGCGGACGATCTCGCCCGACACGGCCAGGGAGCCCATCCGCATGACGGCGCTCTGGTTGTCGGTGACGTTGAGGCCGTCGACCTTGTCCTTGAGCATGTCGATGTGATGCAGCATGGTCTCGGCTTTGACGCCCTTGGGCGGTCCGATCTCACCGGAGATGACGAACTTGCCGTCCGCGCAGGCGTCGCGGTAGGCGCCCACTATCACTCACCCCCCGACTTCGCAGCACCGACCTTCTCGCGAGCTTCGGCCAGTTCGCCGGGACGTCTTATCACATTCCATTCCTTAGGCCCGTGGATCCGTGTGCGCTTGTCCTCGCGCCCCTCCTTTTTCAGCTGCTCATGGATGAGCACCCAGGCGCAGTCCATCTCGGGGTCGACCTCGCACTTGCCGTGGTCGGTGCCGCCACAAGGACCGTTCAGAAGGCCCTTGGCGCAGCGTGTGACCGGGCATATGGCCCCGTATTCGTCTATGACGCAGGCACCGCAGTGGGAGCACTTCTCGATGAAGTCCATCGAGCGACGGATGTTGCCCAGGAACAGGGGATCGGTCCCCGGGATAACGTGCTTGTCGGTCGCCGCGCGTACCGCTTGGGTGCCGGCGCCGCAAGACAGCACGACGAACGCCTCCGTATCCTTCACCGCCTCCTTGTGCTGACGCAGCACGCGCTTCACGTCGAGCTCCGCACAGCCGGTATGCACGACGTCGGTAGCCAAGACCTTCTTGCCGGCCTCTTCGAGGATGGCCTTCATCTCGGCCACCTCTTTCTCTCCGCCCGTTTGGGTGACGGTGGCGCACTCACCGCAACCGACGACGATGACCTTCGTCTCTCCCTCCAAGGCTTGAATGATCTCCTCGGCCGGCTTCTTCTTGGAAATGATCAACTCGCGTTACCTCCGTTATCCCGAGGGGGGTGGCTACTTATTCTCCAGCTGCAGGCGAGCGGCCCTGAGAGTGTTGCGGGCAAGCATCATGTTGGTGACGGCGCCCACGCCGCCCGGTACCGGTGTGATCGCTGCGGCCTTCTGGGAGACGGCGTTGAAGTCCACATCACCCACCGTCTTGCTCTGCGCCTCGGACAGGTCGGTGCCACAGGCTTTGCAGGGGCTCTTCTTGCTACGGTTGAGGGCGTCGCACTTGGGGCAGACCACCACACGGTTGATGCCCACGTCCAAAACGATGGCGCCCTCCTTGACCAGGTCGGCTCCGATGAGGTGTGGGACACCCGCAGCCACCACCAGGTACTCGGCTTCCCGGGTGTGCTTGGCCAAGTTGCCCCGGTTGGAAGTATAGACGTGCGTGACGGTCGTGGTCGCATTCCGGTTAAGAAGCATCAGAGCGAGAGGTTTTCCCACCGTATTGGAGTGGCCCACCACGCACACCTCTGCCCCTTCGAGCTCCTCAGCCAGATCCTTGCCCTCAGCTGCGAGGAAGCGTTCCAGAAGCTCCATACAGGCGCGCGGCGTCGCGGGGGGGAAGGTGTGCTCGCCCAACGCCAGACGGCCCATATTGAAGGGATGGAAGCAATCCACATCCTTGTCCGGGAGGATGGTCTGGATGACCAGTGAGTCGGGGACCTGAACCGGGAACGGCCGCAGGGGGAGTATCCCCGACACGGCCGGGTCGGCGTTGAGACCCTGTACGGCGGCTACGACGGCTGCGTCGGTGGCGTCTGACGGCAGCATCTCGCTCCGGTACCCGAGGCCCATCTCACCGCAGAACTTCTCCACTGCGCCGCGGTACATACCGGCCCCGAAGTCATCTCCCACCATGAGGGTGGCGATGCCGGGCCGGGCACCGGCGATTTTGAGCTCCTCGAGCTCGCCGGTGAGTTCACGGCGAAGGTCCTCCGCGATCGCCTTGCCGTCGATGATCTTTGCTGTCACAGATTCTTCCCCTTGCTAGCGGCGATTACCAGATCTTGCTGTATGTGACGGCGAGCACGATGTCGCGCATGCGGCCGGTCTCGGAGAGTATGGCCTCGATCCGGGCCCAGGTGCCGCGCTTGAAGTCCTCATCGTCGATCCATACGAGGTTGATCCTCGCATTGAGCGCGGCCGACTGCGCGGCGGCGTCGGCCAAAAGCACGGCCACCCCGGCGTCGGACACTGCGTTCGGATTGCCTTTCTCAGCAGCTGGGAGCGAGAGCTCGGCTACCTCGACTGCGGCCTCTGCGACCTTGAGCGGCACTTCCGCGGCTCCCTTGAGCGCGACCTGCATGACCTGGCGGCGCTGTTCCTGCTGCTCGCCGGTGTCCTTGGGCATCTTCATCGCCGCGGCCACTTCGCGGTAGGCGAGGGCGTCCAGCGTCACCAGTTCTTCGAGCTTGGCCCTCAGAGCCTCCGATCTCTTCTTGAGTTCGGCCACGTCATCCTGGACGGCGGCGAACTTCTCTTTGCCCAGAGTCAGGTTCGTCACCATACTCACCAATGCCGCGCCGAGCGCGCCCGCCAGAGCGGCCGCGCTCCCGCCGCCCGGCTCCGGGTCGGCCGCAGCGAGCCTGTTCAGGTACGATTCGATTGTGCCTTCCACATACGCCCTCTCGCTCACTGGTAACTCCTTGTCGTTCTTGGCTCAGGTGCCGACCAGAACCGCGTGTTAGAAGAGCCCCACGATCTCGCCGTTGATGAGGTCGATGTTCTCCGCCGCGGGATGCTTCGGCAGACCGGGCATGGTCATGATGGTCCCGCAGACCGGCACGACCATGCCCGCACCGGCCGATAGGCGGATTTCACGTACCGTGAGTCTCCAATCGCGTGGCCGACCGATCTTGTTCTTGTCGTCGGAGAGCGAAGCCTGCGTCTTGGCCATGCAGATAGGCAAGGTCTCATATCCCAGACGCGTGAACCGCTCGATGGCCGCGTTGGCCTCGTAATGGAAGTCGACCCCGTCGGCACCGTAGATCTTTGTGGCGATGGCCTCGATCTTCTGCGGGATGGTCATGCCCAGTTCGTACGCGAAGTCGAGCTCCGGCGTCTCATTGCCTTCACAGAGGCGGACGACCTCCTCCGCGAGCTCGATGCCGCCGTCGCCGCCCTTGGCCCAGACGTCGGAGAGGACCACGTTGGCCTCCAAGGCCGCCACGCGATCGCGCAACAACGCGACCTCGGCGTCGGTGTCGTCGGGGAAGCGGTTGATCGCCACCACCACCGGCGGACCGAACATCTGGAGGTTCTCGAGGTGTTTCTCCAAGTTCTCGATGCCGGCGCCCAGAGCGGCCAGGTTCTCCTGTTTGAGATCGGCGAAGGGCACGCCACCGTGCATCTTGAGTGCTCGGATGGTCGCCACCAAGACGACGCAGTCGGGCCTAAGACCGGCGTAGCGGCACTTGATGTCGAAGAACTTCTCAGCGCCCAGATCTGCACCGAAGCCCGCCTCGGTGATGCAGTAGTCGCCCAGCTTGAGAGCCATGCGGGTGGCCTGCACCGAGTTGCAGCCGTGGGCGATGTTGGCGAAGGGGCCGCCGTGGATGATGGCCGGGGTATTCTCCAAGGTCTGCACCAAGTTGGGCATGAAGGCGTCTTTGAGAAGCGCCGCCATGGAGCCTGATACCTTGAGATCCTGGGCGGTCACCTTGCGACCCCATAGGGTGGCACCGACGATGATACGGTCCAGACGGGCCTTGAGGTCTTCGATGTCGGTGGCCAGGCAGAGGATGGCCATGACCTCGGAAGCAACGGTGATGTCGAACCGGCTGTTACGCTCGACACCCTCGCCCCCTTGGCCGACGGTCACCTGACGGAGCGACCGGTCGTTCAGGTCGACAACTCGCGGCCAGGATACGTCGTGGGGGTTGATCTTGAGCTCATTGCCCTGGAAAAGGTGATTGTCGAGAACCGCCGCGCAGAGGTTGTGGGCGGTGCTGATGGCGTGGATATCGCCGGTGAAGTGGAGGTTGATGTCTTCCATAGGCACGACCTGCGCATACCCGCCGCCGGCCGCTCCGCCCTTGATGCCGAAACAAGGCCCGAGAGACGGTTCGCGGAGGGTGCAGACGGCCTTCTTGCCGATCTTGCTCAGTCCCATCGAGAGACCTACGTTTGTGGTGGTCTTGCCTTCTCCCGCCGGGGTGGGGGTGATGGCGGTGCAGAGGACCAGCTTGCCGTCCGGGCGATCCTTCAGACGTTCCAGGACGTCGGTGTGGATCTTGGCCTTGTACTTGCCGTAAGGGTCGATATCGTCCGTCTTGAGCCCTAGACTCTCGGCGATCTCGGTTACCGGGACCAGAGTGGATTCCTGTGCGATCTCTATGTCGCTTTTCATGCTTCGCTGGCTCCTATCACGTCGCTGGTGTCAGATCCTTGCACTGTCATGGCTGATATCGTCATCTCAGCACCCGTCTTACGACATCGCGGCGGGGTGGCCGATACTAGGGTCGTTTTTACCCACTGACGACGACCTTCACACAGGGTTCTCAAAAGATACTATAGTTATATAGCTAAATACGCAAGAGGTGGGGATCACATTGGCCGAGGGCGGCAATCGAAGAGATGACCAGAAGGGTGGCTCCGCTCTGCCGGAGGCCGTCGAGGGGTCGCCGTCGTCGCAAGGCGGAGGTGGCGTCCCTCAGGCCGCGGCCGTCTCCGCACGGGTGGCACAGGCCGGATACCGAGGTCGCACCTCGCATGAGCCCGCCTATCTGCACATAGCCAACGCGATCGCCGATCGCATCGGGGCGGGCGTCTACCGTCCCGGCGACCAACTGCCTACCGAGGCGCTTCTGCGGGCTGAGTTCGGAGTCAGCCCGATGACGGTACGCAGGGCCATCAGCATACTTCTAGACCGCGGGCTCGTCACCACCACTCAAGGCAAGGGGACCTTTGTGCGGGCGCTCGATCTGGGGGAGGCCGTGTTCAGACTCCAAGAAATCACCGATATGTGGATAGGTGACGACTCTGTGGATGTGGTGCTCTTGGAGGCCGGCATAGTGAGGGCGACCGAAGAGGTGGCGGCCATGCTGGAGTGCGTGGCGGGTGCGCCTACGGTCTTCATGCGGCGGCTCATCCGGCGCCGGGAGATGCCGCTCGTCTACCAGTTGGAGCACGTCATCTACGATGAGCATCGGCCTTTGGTGGAGTCGCAGTTGCAGGTGATGTCGCTCGACGGCCTACTCCGCTCGTCCGGCGGCGCGGGCATTCCGAGCGGTCAACTGACCATCGAGGCGGTGAACCTCAGCGCGGAGGAAGCTTCCATCCTCGAGGTCCCTGAAGGCTCTCCGGCCTTCCGTCTCGCGCACATCTTCAGCGACTTCGATGGACGGCGGATCAGCGGCGGGGTCTTCCTCTGCCGTGGCGACCAGTTCAGGCTCGCCACGAATATCGGGGTCTTACCTAACGGAGAGTAGCCCACTCTTGACACAGGTCCTGTTCATCTCTATATATGGTTAATCCCCCGAGGCCGCGCACACTTCACATGGACGGCGAGAGGAGACCAGACTCGTGACAGAGGGCGTCCTGGCCGGTATCACCACTGCCGTCGCGGCTCTCGATGAGCGGCAGAGCATCGCCTTGGTCAAACAGGCTCTTGAAGGCGGGGAGAGCTCTGTGCGCATCGTCCGGGCCGCCCAAGACGGCATGCAGACCGTGGGTCTTCGTTACGAGCAGCAGGATATCTTCCTTGCCGGACTGATCATGGCCGGAGAGATATTCCGCGCGATCATGGATCTGGCCCAGCCCGGCCTCGAGAACGAACTGGTCGGCGATGCCTCCGGACACGTGCTCCTGGGCACCGTAGCGGGCGACATCCACGACATCGGCAAGAACATGGCTGCGTTGACTTTTCGCATGTTCGGTTTCACCGTGGACGACCTTGGGACCAACGTGTCGCCGGAGCGGTTCTTGGAGGCGGTCAAGGCCGCCTCTCCCGACATCGTGGGGATGTCGGGACTTCTCTCCGCGGCCTTCACTTCCATGCGCGACACTGTCGCGCTCATCAAGAGTCATGCCGACGAGTTGACCCGGGTGCCGGTGACCATCGTGGGGGGAGGGACTATCGACGAGATGGCGGCCCGTTATATCGGGGCCGATCACTGGACGACAGACGCCATGGAAGGTGTCCGCATCTGTCAGGGTTTCATGGAGGGCATCCGCCGGCCCGTGGCCGGTGCGCGGTGAGCGGGAGATCGGAACGGACGATTCCCGAGGAATCATAAGGACGGCGATCAGAACGGTTTTCCCGTTAGCTCCGGCCGGGATATCATTCGAGGTACCGGACAACCCAGCCGGTTCAGTGCTCCTGCTCCGGCGTGCAGACGTGGAGATGATCACGTGGGTAATGAGACCAAGCTCTACATCGACGGGCGATGGGTCGAACCGATGGAACCCGGCCGCCTGCTCTCCGTTGTCAACCCAGCTACCGAGGAAGTCGTCGCTGAGGTCGCGGCGGGCACAGAAGCCGACATCGATGTCGCCGTACAGGCCGCCCACCGGGCCTTTCCCAGCTTCAGCAGGAGTAGCCGCGAGGATCGTCTCGCTCTGTTAGAGGGGCTCCTCGAGGCCTATAGGCGCCGCCTGCCTGAGATAGCTGCGGCCATGACCGCCGAGGTGGGCATCCCCAAGAGCTTCTCCGAGAAGGTCCAGGCGCGCATAGGCGAGTGGCACCTAGAGACAGACATCGAGGTGCTGCGCGATTACCCGTTCGAGCAGGAATGGGGCGCCACGCAGATCGTCCGGGAGCCGGTGGGCGTTTGTTCCCTTATCTCGCCGTGGAACTGGCCCATGAACCAGGTGGTCGTCAAGGTGGGGCCAGCACTGGCGGCCGGATGCACGATGGTGCTCAAGCCGAGCCGGCACTCGCCCCTCTCTACACTGATTTTCGCCGAGGCCGTACATGAGGCGGGAGTACCCGCCGGGGTCTTCAACCTGGTCAACGGTCCGGGGGCCGCGCTTGGCGACGCCTTGGCATCGCACCCTCTCGTGGACATGGTGTCGATCACGGCTTCGACCGAAGTGGGCGCGGCGGTGGCGCGCGCGGCGGCCGGTTCTATCAAGAGGGTGTCGCAGGAACTGGGCGGCAAGTCAGCCTACATAGTGTTCGACGACGTCGATCTGCAGAAGGTGGTGGGTGCGGGGGTGCGGAACTGCATGCGCAATTCCGGCCAAAGCTGCAACGCGCCCACGCGTATGCTGGTCCAGCAGACGGTGTATGAACAGGCGGTGGAGATCGCCGCCCGCACCGCCGACGGGCTGCGGGTAGGTGACCCGGAGGACGAGGACACCTTCATGGGTCCGGTGGCGGGAAGGAAGCAGTACGAGACGGTGACCGGCTACATAAGGACGGGATTGGCTGAGGGCGCCCGGCTGGTGGCCGGGGGACTCGACCGTCCCCAGGGGTTGGACCGGGGATACTACGTGAGACCCACAGTGTTCGCCGATGCGACCAACGGTATGCGCATCGCCAGAGAGGAGATCTTCGGCCCCGTTCTTGTGATTATTCCCTTCGCGGATGAGGACGAGGCTGTCTCCATCGCCAACGACAGCGACTACGGCCTGTCCGGCTACGTAAGTTCCGGAGACATCGAGCGGACTCGTCGCGTGGCCAAGCGCATGCGCACGGGGATGGTGCATCTGAACGGTGCCTCCACCGACATGGCGGCTCCTTTTGGTGGATATAAGAAATCGGGCAACGGTCGGGAATGGGGCCGGTTCGGGCTCGAGGATTTCCTCGAGGTCAAGGCGATCATGGGCTATCGGCGCCCGAAATAGGCTACGGACTGTTGCCGGCGGTTTCGACGTGAGTCTGCCATCACTTAGAGAGATCCTGGCCCTACCGGCCTTCGCCGGAGCGGAGCTGCTTTCGGGGCAGTCGCGGCTGGAGGAGCCGGTGACTTGGGTGCACGTGTCGGAGTTGATGGATGCATGGCGCTTTCTTTCCGGCGGAGAGTTGGTGGTGTCAACCGGCCTGGAGCTCGCCAGAGTCACCCCGGCCACGCGCGAAGTCTATCTGCGTTCTCTCGTGGAGGCGGGCGCCCAGGGCCTTGTGTTGGAGCTTGTCCAATCTCTGCGGGAGGTGCCGGAGGAAGTGCTGAGGACGGCCCGCCTGACAGAGTTCCCGCTTGTAGTCTTCCGGGAGGAGGTGCGTTTCGCCGACCTCACCAAGGAGGCGCATGGACGTATCCTTCGGCCTCGGAGCCCCTCAGACCGCGAGCACTGGCTGGACCACCTGCTCGACTCGCTCGTGGAGACGGGCCGTAGCGCCGACTTCATCGAAGGGCAGTTAGGCCCCATCCTCGCTTTGCCCGGGCGTCCGCGAGGCACCTTGCTGGCTACGCTGGAGGCGCTTCTCGTCTACCATTTCAACATCGCCAAGACTGCGCGGAAATTGGGGGTCCGGCGTCAGAGCGTCTACTACCGGCTCGAGCAGCTCGAGGGGATGCTGGGCGATCTGGGCGCCACCTACAGGCGGACCAGCCTGGTTGTGGCCATTGAGCTGCTCAAGCGCAGTCCCACATCGACGATCGAGCGTGGTGCGAACTGAACCGAGCAGGGGGTGAGGGCGGCTTTTAAGCGCCATTTTGACACTCTGTCCCTTGAATAGCGGCCCGCTGATGCGTACCATGTGACGGCCGGTATCGTGACGTATAGCGTGGCGAGGGCTGCCACATTTGTGGGCGTTTCAATGTATGCTTAACAGCTCTGCCGGTCGTCATCTGTGAAAGCAATCTCTGCCCATTGGAGCCAGCGGTGGGCAGTGTCGGCATATAGGTACTGAGAAGTAAGGAACGGAGAGACCAAATGGCATTGCTCGAAGAACCGATTAGAGAAGTAAAGACACTTAAGAACTACATCAACGGCGAGTGGGTCGAGTCCAAGGGCGAGATCATCGACGTCGTCAACCCGGCGACAATGAAGACCATCTCCAAGGTACCCATCTCCACCCGCGAAGAGATCGATGATGCCGTGAAGGCCGCTCAGGACGCCTATCACGACTGGCGTCGTACCACCCCGCTTGCCCGTACGCGGATGCTCTTCCGTCTCAAGGAGCTCCTCGAGGAGAACTTCGAGAAGGCCAGCCGCATCCAGACCCAAGAGCATGGCAAGTGCATCGACGAGTCTCGTGGTGAGTCCCGCCGCGGTATCGAGAACGTTGAAGTGGCCTGCGGTATCCCGACTCTCATGCAGGGCTATGTCTCGGAGGACGTGGCCCACGGTATCGACGAGTACTGCATCCCCACGCCGCTGGGCGTGTTCGGCATCATCGGCCCGTTCAACTTCCCCTGGATGATCCCTTTGTGGTCCATCCCCTACGCCGTTGCCACCGGTAACACGGTCGTGGTCAAGCCTTCGAGCGAGGTCCCAAACAGCCAGGCCTTCCTAACGGAACTGGCGGAGGAAGCCGGTTTCCCGCCGGGCGTGTGGAACATGGTCCACGGTGGCCGCACTGTTGTGAACGGCATGCTCGACCATCCCGACATCCAGGGCATCACCTTCGTCGGCTCGACGCCGGTGGCCAAGGACGTCATCTATCCACGCTGCGGCGCGACCGGCAAGCGGGTCATCGCCCAGGCGGGAGCCAAGAACTTCATGACCATCATGCCCGACTGCGCTGTCGACCAGACCATCGCCGGCATGATGACCTCGTTCTTCGGCAACGCCGGACAGCGCTGCCTAGCGGCTGCCAACGCGGTGATCGTCGGTGACGATGACGACTTCTACAACGAGTTCGTGGCAAGGGTCGTCGCCATGGCCAAGAACATCAAGGTCGGCTACGGTTTGGACGAGTCCATCCAAATGGGTCCGTTGCGCGACAAGGCCAAGAAGCAGAACGTCCTCAACTACATCGACATCGGCCTGAAGGAAGGCGCCGAGTTGGTTCTCGATGGTCGTCAATTCACCGTTCAGGATGGGTATCCGGACGACTGCTTCGTCGGCCCGACGGTCTTCTCCAACGTCGATCCGAAGTCGCGTGTCGGCTCCGAAGAGATCTTCGGCCCCGTCATGAGCATCATGCGGGCGAAGACCCTGGACGACGCCATCAGGATCACCAACGAGAACCCGTTCGGCAACGGTCACTCCATCTTCACGCAGAACGGCGCACACGCCCGGTACTTCCAGTACAATGTGGTCAGCGGGAACATCGGCATCAACATCGGTATCACCGCGGCGATGGCGTTCTTCCCGTTCGGCGGTCTGAAGGACTCGTTCTTCGGCGTGCTGCACACTCAAGGCAAGGATGCGATTCGGTTCTTCACCGACACCAAAGTCGTCATCCAGCGTTGGTTCTAGTAGGGAGTTGACTGTTAGATGGCATTGAATACATGCTCCGAAGGTATCTCTTTCGCCCGCGAGATGGAGGAGGGGGCGGCAGCGTTCTATGAGGAGCTGGCAAAGCTTTTCCCGGAGAACGCAGAGACCTTCCTCGGCTACGCCACGGTGAACAACAAGAACGTGTCCAACGTCCAGAGGACCTACTTCGGTGTCATCACCGACGGTATCGAGGGATGTTTCGCGTTTAACATCGAGCCTGAGGAGTTCAGCATCGATCTTGCGTTGCCTGCGGGAGTCGCGAAGGCCGACGCTTTGGCCAAGGCTATTGCTGCGGAAGAGACGACAGCCGGTTTCTATGCGCTCGCCGGTGAGCAGGGCAAGGGCCTTACCGCCGACGTGGCGAGGGCCTTCACCCTGATTGCCCGCAAGAAGGGCGAGCGTGTCGAAGAGCTTAAGGCTCTGGCGGCCGCGAAGTAGCATCGCGACGTCTGAAGAGACGCACAGCCTGATGTGGTGATCACAGTGCGTGTTCGGCCTTCGTGGGGCCGGACACGCACTGTGCTTTACGACCGCTGAAAGCTAACATTGATGATGCAGAGGATGAACAGTCAAGGAGGGATCTAGTGAGAGCGAGAAAGCTGCTGGTGCTCGGGTTAGTGGCTATCATGGCTGTGGGCGCCCTGGTTGTAGTCGGCTGCGGGGATGACAATGATGAGGCCAAGGAGGCTCTTCGGGCGGCTCTCGCCACGGTGGAAACCAAGGTCGCCGGACTGCAGACCGCGTTTACGCAGGGCGGGACAGTAGCGGAACTCAAGGCCGCCAAGGACGACATCGCGACCGATTGGCAGGCTGTAGTCACCGCCGCCGAGAAGGTCAAGGGCGCCGATGTAGAAGCGGCCAAGAAGGCGTGGACGGAGGTGGACACCGCTATCAGCGCTATACCTGACAACGCGACGCTGATCGAGGCCGCGGCTCAGATCATGACGCCGGTGCAGTCGCTGATGACAATCGCGGGAGACCTGGCCGAGTTGGCCGGAGTCACCAAGGAATAGAGAGTCGAGATGGCGAGGGGTGCATCGGCTCACGCCGGTGCACCCCTTTATCGCGGGCTTATCCGAAACGGGTATTGTTTGGTCCGACAGAGTAGAGAGCCAATCGTACGGGAGTCGATGGAGTGGGGCGTTCGTCGACTCTTGGAGTTCATCTCACAATGACGTATTGCCGCGAGGGGCGCGCCGGACAGGCAGAAGACAGACACGCAGTGAACACCAATGGCCGCGACCTGTATGGATGCCGTTCGTGCGGCGAGGGCGTAGTATTGGGACGTTCGACGCGCACAGGGCGCTCGCAGCTTCGTTCTGAAACGAGTCGCCGGTTTGAGAAGGAGGCGGTGGAGTCTTGAGCGGCGACACCATACTGCTTGTAGCGGTAGTGGCGGTCGCTCTCATATTCGGCCTTCTCAACGGTTTTCACGACGGTTGTAACGCCGTTTCCACCGTCATCTACACCAAGGCCCTCAAGCCGCGCACGGCCATCGCCCTGTCGGCCATCTTCAACTTCATCGCGCCGGTGGTGCTGACCCCCACAGTCGCCGTCACCGTCGGTAAGCTCATCGACGCCGGTGACGCGTCGGCGCGGCTCGTCATAGCCGCGCTGCTTGGGGCGTGCGTCTGGGAGATTCTGACCTGGATATGGGCGCTGCCGGTGAGTTCGTCTCATGCGCTTGTGGGAGGACTGCTGGGAGCCGGACTCGTCGCTCTCGGTGCCGGCGGCATTCACTGGCACACGGTGATCATGGTGTTCGCCGCGCTCTTTCTCTCCCCGTTTCTGGGGATCCTCACGGGCTATCTGGTCATGCGTCTCAGTCGCTATTTCTTCACGAAGCGGCGCATGAGCATGGTGAAAGCCGACCGGTTCTACAAACACATGCAGATCCTCTCGTCCAGCTGGGTTTCGTTCAGTCATGGCTGGAACGATGCCACCAAAGTCATGGGTATCATCGTGATTTTCCTGGCCGCCCGGCAGGGGCTGGGAGTCGAGCAGTATCACGCGGAACACGGCATCCCGTTCTGGGTCATCGGGAGCGCCGCCGCGGCCATGGCCATCGGCACGTATCTATCGGTGCGTTCGTTCAGGCTTATCAGGACTGTGGGTGAGAAGATCTGTGAGCTACACCCCATCAACGGTTTCAGCGCCGAGACGGGAGGAGGGATCATCATCCTGCTTGCTACGACCTTCGGATTACCGGTCTCGACCACGCACGTGGTCACTTCCGCCGTCACCGGCACCGGGCTGGCCAGCCATTTAGGCGCCGTGAGTTGGAAGGTCTTTCGGTCTATCATGCTGGCCTGGGCGGTCACTCTGCCGTTCTGCGCCGCGATGGCCGCCGTGCTTTACTATCTACTCGGACTGGTGATGTAGGGAGTCTCTATGAACTGGGAACGCGAAGAACAAGTCCTGGAGCACCTGGCCGAGTTCGCAGACCAGGTGGTCGTGATGGTCGAGAAGATGCGGGATATGGTGGAACGCTTCGCCGCCGATCGCTACGACGAGCTGGCGGAGGCGGCGGAAGAGTTGGACCGGCTGGAGAGTTTGGCCGACGATAGCAAGGAGGCTCTTCTCGACCGGCTGGCGCTGGGGACGATGTTCCCCATGGGTAGAGCGGATCTGGCTCGTTTGGTGACATCGATGGATGCCATCGCAAATCTTGCAGCGGGCGCCGCCGACCGCATGTCTATGCGGAGATTCTCCTTGCCTCCGCGGATGAACGAGGAGCTTGTGCGTCTGGCCAAGGCTGATCTCGAGGCGGTCCAGGTCTTGCGTGACGCAGTGGTGGCTGTAGGCAAGGACCTGCGGGTGGCCATTAAGCTGGCCGACAAGGTGGACAAGATCGAGAGCCATGCCGACGACATCTTCGCCGAGCTCCACCGGCAGATGTACGATCTCGACACCGACTTCAAGACCTTCCACCAGGTCAAGGCCATCATCGAGCGATTGGAGAACGTGGCCGACCGGTGCGCGCAGAACGCGGAGCTTCTTAGGCACATGGCTCTGGAATACTTGGAGAACGAGTAGGAGCGGCTGCCGGCGTGTTGCGTGAGACGTAGGTGAAAATTTGAGCGGCGGCGCCGGCATGTTCATTGCGGTTGTGGCGGCTGCGCTCATCTTCGACCTTCTCAACGGCTTCCATGATGGCTGTAACGCGGTCTCTACGGTCATCTACACGGGTGCCCTCAAGCCGCGGATCGCCATAGGGCTCTCAGCCTTCTTCAACTTCATCGGTCCCCTCGTGGTCGGCGTCGCCGTGGCCGAGACCATCGGCAGAGTAGTGGATGGGAGTCAGATCGCCGATAAGCCGCAGCTGATAATCGCGGCGCTGCTCGGCGCCTGCGTGTGGGAGATCCTTACCTGGATCTGGGCTCTCCCGATGAGCTCCTCTCATGCTCTGGTGGGCGGCTTGTTGGGAGCGACCCTGGCGGCTCTGGGAGCCGGCGGTATCCACTGGGACAAGGTGATCCTTGTGTTCGCCGCTCTGATCATCTCCCCGATCATTGGTATCGCGACCGGATATCTGGTGATGCGTCTCAGCCGATTCTTCTTCGCCAAGACCCGTTGGAACTTGAGCAAAGCCGACCGTTTCTACAAGCACATGCAGATACTTTCTTCCAGTTGGGTCTCGTTCAGCCACGGCTCCAATGACGCCACCAAGATCATGGGCATCATCGTGCTCTACCTGGCCGCCCAGAGAGGGCTGGGGGTCAGGGAGTACATCGACCAGGAGGGCTTTCCCTATTGGGTGATCCTGAGTTGTGCCGGGGCTATGGCCATCGGTACCTTCCTATCGGTCAAGTCGTTCCGGCTCATCCGTACCCTAGGAGAGCGGATCACCAAGTTGCATCCCATCAACGGCTTTAGCGCTGAGTGCGGTGGGGCCATCATAATCCAAGTCGCCTCTCTTTTAGGTCTCCCTGTGTCGACCACCCACGTGGTCACCTCCGCAGTCACGGGTACGGGCCTGGCCAGCAAGCTGGGTGCGGTAAGCTGGAAGGTCATCCGTGCTATCATGCTGGCCTGGGTGGTCACGCTGCCGTTCTGTGCGGGCATGGCCGCGATCTTCTATTACCTCCTGAGTTGGTTGACATAGGTGGCGTCCATGGTCAGGTCGCGATTCAAAAGGATTAGACGCACTCTCGGCGGGGAGACTACCCTGGAAGGTGCTATCGACGCCATGGGCAAAGAGCGCGAAGAGCAGGTGATCGAGCGCCTCGGGCAGTTCAGCGACCAGGTGGTGGTGATCGTCGAGAAGCTGCGTGACGCAGTAGGTCTCTTCGCCGCCGACCGATACGATGAGTTGGAGGAAGCAGCTGAGGAGCTCGACCGGTTGGAGAGCGCGGCGGATCGTAGCAAAGAGGCCATCCTCGATCGACTGTCCTTGGGTACCGTCTACCCTATCCATGGTGCCGATCTGGCTCGACTGGTCGGCTCGATGGATAGTATCGCGAATCTGGCCGCCGGCGCCGCCGACCGCATCTCCATGCGTCGCTTCTCGCTACCGGAGGAGATGAACGTCCAGCTGGTAGCTATGGCTCAAGCTGACGTTGAGGCTGTGAAGATGTTGCGGGCGGCAGCTGTAGCCATGAGCAGCGACCTGCGCGAGGCCATCAAACTGGCCGGGAAGATCGACAAGATCGAGAGCCAGGTCGATGAGCTCTTTGCCGATATCTATCGCGGTATGTTTGACATGGATACCGACTTCAAGACCTTCCACCAGCTCAAAGCCATCATCGAGCGTCTGGAAAGCATCGCCGACTGCAGCAACGCGAACGCCGAGTTGATCAGGCATATGGCTTTGGAATACTTGGATCGACAATAGGCTGACCACAGTCTCCTCTCTGGGGGGCGGTGCGGATGAGGATCGGGCTGGCTCAACTGAACTCCCGGCAGAACAGGTCTGCCAACCTGGCAGCCGCGGGCCAAGCCATCGACCGCCTGGCCGCTCAGGGAGTCGATCTGGTCCTGCTCCCCGAGATGTTCAACTACCATGGCCTTGATGCGGCCAATGCAGCGGCGGCGGAGCCCATTCCCGGCCCGAGCACCGATTGGGCCCGTGACGAGGCCCGTCGACATGGGATCTTCGTCCACTGCGGCAGCCTCGCCGAACAACGGGGGGGATGCGTCTACAACACGAGTGTGGTCTTCGATCGGAGGGGGATCGAGGTGGCTCGTTACAGCAAGATCCACCTGTGGGACGCTAGGACTCCGGATGGTCTCGAATATCGGGAGTCGGACTCGTTCGCTGCCGGAAGTGAGATCGTGGCGTTCGATTGTGAGGGAGTGACGACCGGGCTCGCGATCTGCTACGACGTGCGCTTCCCTCAGTTGTTCCACGCTCTCGTGGACCGTGGTGCCCAGCTATTTCTGCTGCCTGCAGCCTTCACGGTGCCGACCGGGATCAGCCATTGGGAGCCGATCCTCCGCGCGCGTGCGATCGAGAACGGCTGCTACCTGGCCGCCTGCGGCCAGTGGGGCCCATACGCGCGCGGCCGACAGAATTACGGCCACAGCATGGTGGTCGACCCCTGGGGGACGGTTATCGCGCAGTGCCGGGAGCGGACGGACACGCTCGTGGCAGACATCGACCTCAGCTATCTTGAGTCGGTGCGCGGGCGCCTACCCGTACAGCGGCACCGGCGCCGGGACCTGTTCACGTAGGGCGCGGGCCGCTCACGGGCTTCTATCAGCTGCGCACAAAAGCCTGTGCGACTCTTCCCGAAGCCCGTGAGCGGCCCGCGCCGGACCTGCACAGACCCCGTCGGCCTCGCCCTCATGGCTTCGTTCAGCTGCGCACAAAAGCCTGTGCGACTCTTCCCGAAGCCCGTGAGCGGCGCGCGCCGGACCTGCACAGACCCCGTCGGCCTCGCTCGCCCTCATGGCTTCT
Source organism: Actinomycetota bacterium (assembly GCA_012523095.1). Classification (GTDB taxonomy): domain Bacteria; phylum Actinomycetota; class Thermoleophilia; order RBG-16-64-13; family RBG-16-64-13; genus RBG-16-64-13. Next base: position 18,515 of record JAAYJE010000002.1, read on the forward strand.
ATCAGCTGCGCACAAAAGCCTGTGCGACTCTTCCCGAAGCCCGTGAGCGGCGCGCGCCGGACCTGCACAGACCCCGTCGGCCTCGCCCTCATGGCTCCTTGGCGACTAGAAGTCCATCTCGAAGTGATACACGCCGTCGTTCAGCGCACTACTCACCTTCATGCCGCTGCGGTTGATGACCGCCTGCATGGCCTTGTTGGCACGCATGACCTCGGCGGTGAAGCCGGCGATGCCGTTGCGCTTGGCGATACTGGCCAGGTGCTTCATGATGAAGCTCCCTATGCCCCGTCTCTGCCAGTCGTCGCGGACCACGAAGGCCACCTCGGCCCTGTTGGTCTTCTGATCGAGATAGTAGCGGCCGATGGCTATGATCTCCTCGCCATACGCCTCCGGAACCGTTCCGACTATGGCTACTTCGTTGCGGTGGTCGACATAGACGAAGTTCTGGAGTTGCTTACGCGGTATGCGCTTCATGTGCGACATATACCGGTAGTAGACCGTCTCCTGCGACAGCGAATAGAAGAGGTCGCGGGTGGCGGGCTCGTCCGTGGGATTCATGGCTCTGAAGCTTATCAGCGTGCCGTCGTCGAGGAGCATGGTGGTGCGGACCTCTTTGGGGCCGACGAAGAAACGACCCTCCACATCTGCCATCTCCGGACGTACCCACTTGTACTCGATCGCCTTGGAGAGTAACTCTTCACGGAAGTCGGGGTGGGCGATGGTTATGAGGGCCATCGCTCGTTCCTGCACACTGTTGCCGTGCAGGTATGCGACCCCGTATTCGGTCACCACGTAGTGCACCGCCCCTCTGGTGGTGACTACACCCGCACCCGGCCTAAGAACGGGGACGATGCGCGACACCGCGCCCCCTCTGGCGGTTGACGGCAGTGCGATGATGGCGCGGCCGCCGTCCGACCGACCGGCGCCCTGGTTGAAGTCGGCCTGCCCGCCGATGCCGGAATAGAAACTTGTGCCCAGTGAGTCGGAGGACACCTGGCCCGTCAGATCGACCTCGAGAGCGGTGTTGATGGAGACCATCTTGTGTTGCTGTCCGATGATGAAGGGGTCGTTGACATACTCGGTCGGGTTGAATGAGAACAGGGGGTTGTTGTCCACGTAATCGTAGAGCGCCTTGGTGCCCATCGCGAAGCTGGTCACGATCTTGCCCCGGTCCATGGACTTCTGTTCCCCGGTGATCACGCCTGCTTCGATCAAGGGGATTATGGCGTCGGTCACCATCTCGGTGTGGATGCCCAGATCCTTCTTGTCTTTGAGCAAAGAGACGACCGCGTGAGGGATGCGTCCGATACCCACCTCGATAGTGGAACCGTCCTCGACAAGTGAAGCGATGTGCTCGCCGATGGCCTGGGCGATGCTCCACGAATCCGACGCCCAGGTGCCTGCCTTGATATCGTCGATGAAACCGGCGTAGGAGGTCTCGATCAGAGGGTCGTCACCGGGCACCAGGATGTCGAGGTCGAGCACGCTTACGAAGCTATCGCCCAGAGTCCACGGCATCTGAGGGTTGACCTGAGCGATCACCAAGCCGGCGTTCGCAGCGGCTGCTTTGACTATGTCCACCGAGACGCCTAAGCTGCAACGGCCCTGAACATCAGGGGGGGTCACTTGGATGAGGGCCACGTCTATGGGCATCTCGCCACTCACGAACAGGGCCGGGATATCGGAGAAGGAGATGGGGGTGTAATCTCCGTAACCCTCTTGGATCATGTTTCTGACGTTGGCGGAGACGAAAAAGGTGTTCACTGAGAAGTAGTCGACCAGCTCCTTGTATGCGTAAGGGGCGTCGCCGAGCGTCAGCGAGGAGAGCACTTGGGTGTCGGCCAGCTCAGCGTGCCTGCCTACCAATGCGCTTACCAGGCGCAGAGGTTGCGCCACCCCGCTGCCGATGAAGACCCTCTGTCCCGGCCTGATTCTGGCGACTGCCTGTTCGGCGGTCATGACCATATCGGAGTATTTCTCCTGCCAGTCCTTCTCGTAGTTCAGCTTGGGATCGGCGCTCATCGGTCACCTCCCGCGTTCAGCTGGATTCGCGCGTCTGCTGCCACTGATTCCTCTCCGGGTTTGCCGACGATGAACGGGTTGATGTCCAGTTCTGCGATCTGCGGGAAGTCGGTCACCAACTGGCTGATGCGCTGCAGCGCCTCACCGATGGCCGACAGGTTCACCCCGGCTTCGCCGCGCACACCCTCCAGCAGCTTGTAAGATCGGGTGCCCATCAGCATATTCATCGCCTCTCCGTGAGTGATGGGGGCCAGGTGGAAGGTCACGTCCTTCATGACTTCCACGAAGATACCGCCCAAACCAAACATGAGCATGGGGCCGAATTGAGGATCCCGGCTCATGCCGAGGATGACCTCGCGCCCTTTGGGGACCATCCGTTCCAGATAGGCCCCTTCTAGGAAAGCGTCGGGGAGGCGGCGACCGATACGGAGCATCATAAGCTCAAAGGCGTCGGCCACCTCCTGCACGCTGTTCAGATTGAGCTTCACTCCGCCGACGTCCGACTTGTGGATGATGTCGGGCGACGAGATCTTCATCGCAAGAGGATAGCCCAACCGGGGCGCGGCCTCGGTGGCCTCCTCGACGGTGCTCACCAGGCGGCCGTCGGGTACGACGAAGTCATAGGCTCTTAGTATGTCCTTCGCCTTGACCTCGCCCACGTATGACGCACCGGTGCGGAGCTGTCGGGCGATGATGCGCTCCACCCTGCGGCGGTTCACCGGGAAGCGGGCGACGATCCGCGGTGGCCGCGCCCGCCAGGCGGCGTAGTCCACCATAGCCTTGAGGGCCGCGACGGCACGGTCTGGAGAGGGGTAGTCGGGCAGGCTGTGGGCTACGAGTTCCTCACGGCCGGGCAGGACGTCCATGCCTCCCATGAAGGTGGCGAGCACCGGTTTCTCACCGCGGACGGCCGCAGCGATAGCGCGCGCCGTCTCGGCCGGTTTGGTCATGGCCTGCGGTGTCAGGATGACGATGACGGCGTCTACCGAGGGGTCGGACTGCGCCGCCTCCACGGCCGTCGCATAGCGGCTGGGGTCGGCGTCCCCGAGCACGTCTATGGGGTTGCCGACGCTCGCAGCAGCGGGTAGCCTCTCGCGCAGGTCGTCGGCGGTCTGGGGATGCAGCGAAGTGACCTGCATCCCGGCGTGCTCGACCGCGTCGGCCGTCATGATCCCGGGGCCTCCGGCGTTCGTGATGATGGCCACCCGGTCCCCCTTGGGCAAAGGTTGCATGGCGAGCGCGGTAGCCAGATCAAACAGCCCTTCGAAGGTCTCGGCCCGGATGACGCCCGCCCGCTTGAAAGCGGCTCCATAGGCGATGTCTGCTCCGGCCAAAGCGCCGGTATGTGAGGCCGCCGCCTTCGATCCCGCTGAGGTCGTGCCGGCCTTCAGAATGACCACAGGCTTGATGGCCGCCACCGATTCCGCCACTCGGATGAACTCGTCGCCGGAAGCGATGCTCTCCAGATAGCCGACGATGACCTTGGTCTTAGGGTCGTCGGCGAAGGCCGCCAGCAGGTCGGTCTCATCGAGGTCGGCCTTGTTGCCTATGCTGAGTAGGGTGGCCAGGCCGAGCTTGCGCTCGGCCGCCCAGTCGAGGATCGCCGCGCACAGCGCGCCCGATTGAGAGAGTACCGAGATGCCTCCGGTCTCAGGCATGTGTGTGGCGAAAGTCGCATTCATCTTGTGGTGCGTATTGATCAGGCCCAGGCAGTTGGGGCCCATCAAGCGTGCTCCTGACGTTCGGCAGAGTTCTAAGATCTCTCTCTCCAGGCGGGCTCCCTCTTCATCCACTTCCTTGAAACCCGCGGTAATCACCACGACGGCCTTCGCCTTGGCTTTCAGCGAGCTGATGACGGCTCCCTTGACGGCTGACGTCGGTACCGCGATCACGCTCATGTCGATGGGTCTGCCGTACTCCTCTAAGCTGGTGTAGAACTTCTGACCCAGGAGCTCGCCGCCCGATGGGTTCACCGGCACGATCTCGCCCTCGAATCCCCCCTCGACCAAATTGGTCACTACAGCGTGTCCCACCTTGCCTGCAGTGCGGGAGGCCCCCATCACAGCCACGCTCTTGGGGTAAAGGAGAAACTCAAGCATTTATCGACCACGTCCTCTCGAAGTAACATGATGTCTCGTGCAGGCGGAACTAGACAGAAGATCTGTACCCTGCGAGCGCGACGAACATACTATATTGGGCAGTCAACCAATAATGATACTACTCCTGCTGGGCTAGAATGACCTCCTGGGGCGGTCGGCATCGAAGATGGCCGGCAGTTTGTGAGGTGACGAGGATGAGAAACGCACTCAAAGCCCTGGGAGCCACCCTTGTGGTCATAGCTCTGTGTCTGCCGCTGATGTTTATGCCGGCCGACAATGCCCAGACCAGCGGTACCCAGGTGTGGCAGGCCACGGTCACGGTGCCGCCCACGGTGGTAGTCACCACCACCTTGCCTCCTTCAGAGACCACGACCACGACCACCCTGGTCACGGCTGAAGCGACGACTACCACTACGACCACCGAACCCCCCCTTAGTATAACCATCGCCGCGGCGGGCGATGTTCTGATGCACGAGTCGATCTTCGAATCGGTCAAGGACGAGAAGAGCGGTTCGTACGATTTCCGGCCCATTTTCGCGCCTGTTGCCCCTTATCTGTTCGGGGCCGACTACGCGGTGGCCAACCTGGAGACCTGTCTCGCCGGTCCCGAGCTCGGGTACAGCGGCTATCCATCGATGAACTCGCCGGTGTCTCTTGCATATGGTCTCAAGATGTCGGGCATCGATCTGGTGACGACGGCCAACAATCACGCGCTTGATTTCGGATGGGAGGGTCTAGTGAGCACGCTGGACGCCTTGGACCGTATCGGTATGGACCATGTGGGCACTTACAGGTCGGCGGAGGAGAGGCGGGCTCCGCATATCGTCGATATCCAGGGCATCAGAGTGGCCTTTTTGAGCTACACGGATTGGCTGAACGGCTTGAACCCGCCGGAGGAGCGTGCGGGCTACGCGGTTAACAGACTGGATGTGGACGCCATTGCCGAGGACGTCATGGTTGCCCGCATGTGGGGGGCCGACATCGTCATCACCCTGCTGCACTGGGGGGATGAGAACGAACGCTGGCCGAACGAGGCGCAGATCGAGGTCGCCCGCGAACTCCGGTCGCGTGGGGTGGACGTGATACTTGGAGCTCATCCTCACATGGTGCAGCCGATAGGTCACGTCTTCGACTTCGATAGTTGGCGTGTCAACGACAAATACGTGGCTTATTCCCTCGGGAATTTCGTATCGGCACAGCGCCTTCGGTACCAGGACAGCGGGCTGATCGCGTACGTCCACATAGAGAAGAAGGGCCTGCGGGCGTATGTGACCGGGATAAGCTATCTGCCGGTCTATGTGCAGCGCTCGTTCGAGCCCACGCCGGGCACGTACCGTGTCCTGCCCGTCCTCCCCTGGTCTCAACCGGAGACCGATACGGTGCTTACCAAGGACGACAAAGAACGGATGAATCGGGTCTGGGACGAACTACGCAGCCATGTCTACCGGCCGGACGAGAACATCGCACCGATCATCACGTCTGATCCGGGCCCATAGAGCGACGTCTGTTCGCTCCTGTTCTGGTAGCATGCCGAGTCTATGCTCGAACTAGAACGAAACAGTCCGATCGAAGCTGAGGCTTTGAGCGAGTTCTTCTCTCGTTGTGGGTGGCGGGAGGTCGACGCAGCCTCCAAGCTCGAGTGGGCTCTCGCAGCGTCCGATGCGTGGGTGGTTTGCAGACTGGATGGTCAGCTGGTCGGTTTTGGCAGATCGTGCCTCCTAGGGCCGCTCGACCGGGTGGTGTTCGACGTTGTGGTCGACCCGCGTCTGAGAGCCAGTGGTCTGAGGGGGGCGATCGTGCATCTATTGACGGAGAACACCGGCGGACTGGAAGACGTCTCTATCTTCAGTGAGCCGCAGGCGGGCCCGCTTGGGTTCCCTCCTGAGAGGGACGAGGGCGTGGAGACCGGAGGGGCATCGGCCGGCTCCTCCCGGCCCTACCTCGGCAGGAGCTACCCGGCGGCGGGGGGCGGCGAGTGACCAGACATCGCGTCGCGTGCCTCTCCGGCGATGGCATCGGACCAGAGATCATGGCCGCCGCGAAGACGGCCATCGCCGCGACCGGAGTGATCATCGACTGGGTCGATCTAGAAGTGGGTGCGGGCGTCATGGAGAGCTGTGGGAACCCGCTCCCGGAGGCTGTGATCGACAGCATCCGGGAGATCAAGGTGGCATTGAAAGGACCGGTCACCACTCCGATCGGATCGGGTTTCCGCAGCGTCAACGTGGGTCTCCGCACGGCTCTCGACCTTTATGCCAGTCTGCGGCCGGCTTTCACCCTGCCCGGGATCCCTTCTCGGTACGAGGGTGTCGACCTGGTTGTCGTGCGTGAGAACACCGAGGACCTTTACGCGGGCATCGAGCGGATGGCCGATCCCGACACGGCTGAGTCGGTCAAAGTCATCACCCGCAAGGGCAGCGAGCGGATCTCCCGTTTTGCCTTTGAGTACGCTATGCGGGAGGGGCGGCGCAAAGTCACGGTGGTTCACAAAGCCAACATAATGAAGCTATCCGACGGCCTCTTTCTGCAGACGGCCCGCGAAGTGGCCGGTGACTATCCCGGCATCGAGTGTGAGGATCGGATCGTCGACAATATGTGCATGCAGTTGGTCCAGAGACCGGAGTGCTACGACGTACTTCTCTGTCCGAACCTCTACGGAGACATCTTGAGCGATCTGTGCGCCGGGCTGGTGGGCGGTCTGGGTCTGGCGCCCGGTGCCAACATAGGGGAAGGTGTGGCCGTATTCGAGCCCGTGCACGGGTCGGCGCCTGATATAGCCGGACTTGATAAGGCGAACCCCGCAGCTTTGATGCTGTCCGCCGTCTTGATGCTCGGCCATCTCGGTGAGTCCGAGGCCGCGCGTACCCTCTTGGAGGCGGTTCGCGTCGTCGTCGCTGCGGGTCGGCGAGTCACGTTCGACCTGGGCGGGACCTCGGGGACGAGAGA
>JAAYJE010000126.1 GCA_012523095.1 Actinomycetota bacterium
AGCGTCACATCTTCAACACGCCCACCATCGCCATCTGCCCTGAGGGGTTCCCACACCTGCCGCTCATCACCCGCTGGGTGGACAAGCCATACGCCTTCATCGTCATGTGCTTGAGCGGAGACCACGATTCACCGTGGGTGGAGTACGAGGAAGAATAGGCTGTCGGTCGGTCCGGAAGAAGAGGACCGAGGAGAGACGTGGGAGGCGCAAGCCTCCCACGTCATAGTATGCTGAGAATAGGATGCATGTCGTGAAATACCGCAAGTTCGGGGTGCTCGACTGGGAGTCTTCGATCCTGGGCATGGGCGTGTCCCGCCTGTCCGGTGCGCAGAGTGATGAGCGAGGAGCCGTCGGCGCCCCCCAGACGGCCCGCCTCATCAGGCATGGGATCGATCAGGGTGTCAACTACGTCGACCTTGGTTTCCCCTGGGACCTGGGGAGACACGAGGCAGTGATCCGCACGGTGCGCGGCGCTCTCGAGAATGGATACCGGGAGAAGATCAGGCTCGCCCTTACGGTCCCCGCCGCCCTCATCACCTCACCCGAGGATCTCGAGACATGCCTGGACCGACAACTGAGCTGGTTAGGGGCGGACGAAGTGGACTTCTGTCTCCTCGGCCGGCTCACACGCGACAATTGGCCCCTGCTTCAGAGCGCCGGCATCCTCGAATCTCTGGAGAAGGTGCAGGAGGACGGACGCGTCGGTGCGGTCGGCTTCTCTTTCTATGATCAGTACCAAGTGCTCAAGAGCATCGTCGGGGCATACGACCGCTGGACCCTCTGCAGTCTGCAGTACAGCTACATGGACGTGAAGCATAATCCCGGAACCAACGGGATACGCTGGGCGGCCGAACAGGGTTTGGCTGTGGTGGTGACGCATCCACTCAAAGGGGGACGGCTCACCAAGGAGCCCCCCGAAGAGGTCCGGCAGGTCTGGGCCCGGTCCCCCAGGCAGTGGTCTCTCGCTGAATGGGGCCTGCGGTTCGTCTGGAACGAACCCGGCGTCGCCGTCGCGGTCTGTGACATGAACAGCATGGAGCAACTCGACGAGAACCTGACGATCGCCGACACGGTCGAGCCGGACGGTCTCTCGATAGCCGAGCAGGTGACGATCAGCAACGCAGCCGATGCGCTGCGCAAACGGCAACGGGTCCCCTGCCCGTCTTGTCGCCCCTGCATGCCCTGCCCCGAAGGCATCGACGTGCCGCGTTTCTTCGAGATCTACAACGACGCGCTCATATACGATGACGTTGATATGGCCCGGGTCCTGTGCGAGCAGGAACAGATACATCCCGGCGATTGCACGGAGTGCGGCATCTGCGAGCGACGCTGCACCAAGCGGCTGCATATGATCGACCGGCTCAAGGAGGGAAGCGATTACTTGGGGGTCCGTTGACGCGCACGTCTCGTTCTCAGACGATCCCGCCGGGGACCGTATCCTCCTCCCCCAGGTAGTGGGAGCTCACTCCCCTCTCTTGCCTATCTATCTCAATCCCAGCAGCTTATGCGTCTGCAGGGACAGCCGCCACGCCGGGTGATCCATGACGAGTGCGACGGCCCGCTCGACCGAGGCGCGGTCGGGCCGGATGTGGCGGCCGGACTCCGCACCACGCCGCGGCGCCTGCCGGTCCTCTGTTCGGCTTCTGCCATACTCAGGCTGGATGCAGACGACGGCCTCGGGGTGCGACGCGGCAACGCGCTCCGCCGTAGCCGCGTCGAGGCCCTCGTCGGCCACGAGTTTGAGCTCGTCTACCCGTCCTTCCCAACCCCGCGCGATGCGGTAGTCGGGCGGTTTGGGGCTGACTACCACCCAGTCAAAGGCGTCCTCCTGACTCTCGGCCGGGCTCACGGAGCCGTTGGTCTCCAGATGCACTCTCACGCCCTTGAGATGCATGGCGGTCACCAACTCCATGACCGCCTCCAGTTGCAGTAGGGGCTCACCTCCGGTCAGACAGAGCCTCGGCAAGCGCACCCGACTCAGCACCTCGCCGATACTCATATCCTCACCGGCCTCCGGCTCCCAGCTCTCAGGAGTGTCACACCAACGGGTGCAGCCCAGGCCTAAGGAGACGGCATTGCAACCCGCCAGGCGCACGAACGTCATGGGGACTCCGGTCCAGTAGCCTTCACCCTGGAGCGAGTCGAAGACCTCGACGACGCGTAGCCCACCCACCCTAGGCGGTCACCTCCACAAAGGCGTTAGGACCTTCCGCCAGCCGCACGCGCGTCACCGGGAGCCCCGAATCGGAGAGCCGTGAGAAGGCCCACGCAGCCACCGCCTCGGTGGTGGGGACGAAGTCGAACAGATCGTTCAGCATCTGGTGGTCCAAGGGCTTCACAATCAACTCGGTGACCCGTTCCCGGAGTTCGGCGAAATCCATGACCATGCCTGCAGCCGGCCCGGTTTCCTGCGGGTCCCCCTCGACCGTCACCTCCAGACCGTAGGTGTGGCCGTGGAGCCGTCGGCACTTGCCTTCATGATCCGGCAGTCGGTGGGCGGCCGCGAAGGTGGTGGAGACGGTGACGGTGATCCTCATCGGCACTGATCCTGATAGCGGTCGCCGGAGACCGGTCGGCCGCGCGCGTCGCCCGCATAGGAGATGGGGTCCTCGGCGCCCGCCGCCGCAAACGCCTGAAGCCGCGCCTGACAGCTGTCGCACACCCCGCAGGCCGGCCGGCGGCCCTGATAGCAGGAGAGGGTCGACTGATAAGGGACTCCATGTGCCACACCCCAACGCACGATGTCGGCTTTCGTCCAGCGGACGAACGGAGCCTGCACCCGCAGCTCGTGCTGGGTGCCCAGCCTGACTGCTTGGTCGGCTGCTTCCACGAACTCGGGACGGCAATCTGGGTAGCCGGTGTGCTCGTCACGGTGCACGCCCAGCCACAAGATAGCCGGACCGCAAGCATCCTCGAGAGCAGCCAGTTGGGCCAGGAACAGCAGGTTGCGGGCCGGCACATATGAGGGAGCCACCCCCGTGGTGGTCCCCAGATCGCGCCCCACGGGTAGAGCCCGGCAGGGGTCGGTCAGCGCCGAGCCGTGGATGGCGGGCAATTCGACGACACGGTGCTCGAACCCCAAAGCCTCCGCCACGGTCCGAGCGGCTTCGGCCTCCACAGCGTGCTTCTGCCCATAAAGATAGGTATATGCTCTGATCGACTCTCCTCGGTGATGCTCCGCCACCCAGAACGCCAAGGTGGCCGAATCGACACCCCCGCTCAGCAGCAGGCAGTTCACGTCCGCTCCCTGACGCCGTGCTCAACTCGGACGACCGTTTTGATGTTGCCGCGCACCGAGAAGTCCGCCGTCACCCGCATCCAGCGAGGCTCGAGCAATGCGACCAGGTCGTCCAGGATCTGGTTCGCCACCGCCTCATGTGATATATGGCGCTCCCGATATCCGTTGATGTACAGTTTGAGAGACTTCAGCTCGACGATCCAGTCTCTCGGCTGGTAACGGACCTTGACGAGCGCGAAGTCCGGATAGCCCGACCGCGGACAGAGGCAGGTGAACTCGGGGATGTCGAAGGAGATGATATAGGGCCGGCCGGGCCGGGGGTCCGGCCAGCGTTCCAACTCGTTCTCGCGGATGGCTCTGGTTCCGTAGAGTTCATCCGGTCCCTGAATGTTAGAGGTTTCTTCCATGGGTAAAGTATACCTTGCTGATATAGTGGAGCTACCGGCGTGCGCGTGTGGGGAGGAGTGATGGACGACAAGGTATTTCGTAGGATACTGCTCGGCTACGATGGCTCGGACGATGCTGAAAGAGCCGCCGCCCTGGCCATCTCCTTAGCCGAGAAGTATCAGTCCACCATCATCGTATGTCACGCCTTCGGTCACATGCCCCTTACCTCGAAGCCCAGCGAAGTCAGACGGCTCGTGAACCCTCTGGTGGAGCGGCTGACCAAACTGGGGCTCACGACACTTGTGTCCATCCCCGATACCGTGCCGGCCCAGGGGATCCTTGACGCCGCCGACGAGCACCACGCCGACCTGATCGTCATGGGCAGCCGTGGTCGCGGCACGTTCGCCAACCTACTTCTGGGCTCCACGTCGGAGCGCGTGCTCCGCTACGCGAAGGCACCGGTGCTCATCGCCAGGTAGTGGCCCTCACGACACTCCCGGCCGCCCCGCCGCTTCTCACCAACGCGCCGCGGCTTCTATCGCCGCCGGACCGATGGATCTCGGAGGTCACAGGCTGTTGTACGCCGGTGTGAAGGTGTCGCCCTTGGAGGGATCACCCGTCGTGTAGCCGAGTTTGAACCAGCGTGAACGTTGTTCCGACGTGCCGTGGGTGAACGAATCGGGGACCACGTACCCTTGGGCCTGCATCTGCAGCCTATCGTCACCGATGGCACTGGCGGCCACCAATGCTTCGTCTATGTCTCCTACGTCCAGGTAGCCTTGGGCATGCTCGTGGTGGGCGAAGACGCCCGCGAAGAAGTCGGCCTGCAGTTCCAGCCGCACCATGAGCTCGTTACCCTGGGTCTTGCTCGCCTGTCGCTGCATGGCAGTCACCTGACTGAGGGTCCCCAGGAGGTTCTGGACATGATGTCCAACCTCATGCGAGATCACGTAGGCGTAGACGAAGTCTCCCGGCGCCCCGTACTTCCTCGCCATCTCATCAAAGAAGGTGAGGTCGATGTAGACGGTCTTGTCGGGCGGCGAGTAGAAGGGCCCGGTGGCTGAAGTGGCATACCCCGATGCCGTACTGACACTGCCGGTGAACAGCACCAGCCTCGGCTCTTCATAGGTGAGGCCAGACTCCTTGAACTGCTCGTTCCAGAAGTCCTCGGTGTCGGCAAAGATCACACTTGCGAACTCCCCCATCTCTTTCTGATGGGGCGTCAGACTCACTTCGGTCTGGGTCTGCCCCGCCACGGCCCCACCGCCGGGTCCGAAGAGCGATCCGAGGTCGCCCCCGCCCCCGATGAGCAGCCCGATTATGGTGACGATGATCGCCAAGATGCCGCCCCCGGCCACCATGGTCCCGCCGGCCATGCGGCGCCGGTCTTCGACGTTGGTGCTCTGTCGTCTACCCTTCCACTGCATACGATCTCCCCTTCACAGACCGCAGTGCGGTATCGAGAACCGCGGAGCGGCGTGTCATTTCCGACAATGATACCCACTGCCGGCCCGCGACAGTCACAACGCTCCTTGGAGAACGGAATACAGAGGCCGGCGGCGCCTGAGGGTACGGTTGCCCGAGGGAGAACCGGCTGTTATTGTGGCCCTATTCCTGATCGGATGGGCCGTGCCGCAATCGCAGCCCACGTGATTTTGGGACTGGGACGGGAATCCGGTCAAACGAATCCCACGGAGAGGTGCTCATGTCGGTGATGGCGTCTGTGTTCCCGAAGGCCGGCTCACGCCGGGTGTTGCTCACTCTCACGGCGATCCTGTTCTTGACCTTCCTTGACACGACCATCATGAGTGTGGCGCTGGAAAACCTACAGGCCACGTTACACACCAGCATCTCCCAGTTGCAGTGGATAGTGAACGCGTACGCCCTCCTGTTCGCCAGCTTCATGATCCCCTTCGGCGCCCTGAGCGACCGGGTAGGCCGTAAGAAGGTGATGTTGGCGGGAATCGCGGTCTTCATCGCCGGGTCGCTGTTCGGCGCGCTCGCGCCCAATACCTCGTCCCTCATCGCCGCACGGGCCCTCATGGGCGTAGGAGCGGCGGCCTGCGAACCGGGGACGCTCTCGATAATACGCCAGCTCTATCCCGACAAAGGAGATAGAGCGCGGGCTCTCGGCCTCTGGGCTGCGGTAGCGGGACTCGCCCTGGCCATGGGGCCGGTCATAGGCGGTATCCTGGTCGGCTTAGGTGGATGGCCCGCCATCTTCTGGTTCAACCTCGCCGCGGGGATCTTGATCTTCTGGGCCGCCCTCAGCGTGGTCCCGGAGAGCTCCGACCCTGAGCGCGGAAAACCGGACATCGTAGGGTATGTCCTCGGTCCGATCGCCCTCGGGACCATCGTCTTCGCCATCATCGTGGGCGAGACCGCCGGGTACACGGCTCCGCACGTGCTCGCTTTGTTCGCGATAGGGGTGGCTGCAGCCGTCCTGTTCGCGTTCTTGGAGACACGCAGCATGACACCCATACTGGAGATTGGATACTTCCGCAGATTGCCTTTCAGCGGATCCCTCTTTGTGGCCTTCGCCACCTATTTCGGAGTGTTCTCCATCTTCTTCCTCACCGCGCTCTACCTGCAGATCGTCCTCGGCTACTCGGCCTTCCGGACGGCGGCGCTGTTCGTACCGATGGCGGTGGGAATGATCATCGCCTCCTCGTTCGCCGGGAGATGGGTGGCGCTGCGAGGGCCGCGCACCCCCGTAGGACTGGGCTGTCTGGCCGCTGGCGCGGGCATCATCCTCACCGACGTGGCGCTGCTTGGCGACGTCACCTACGTGCCTCTCATGCTCTCCATGACGCTGGCCGGCATCGGCTTCGGCATCGCGGTGGTGCCCATCACCTCGGTGGCCCTGTCGAGCCTGCCGGCAAGACACTCCGGTATGGCCGCCTCGGCCACTATCACCGCCCGCGAGGTGGGCACCGTGCTTGGTGTGGCGGTGCTCGGCTCCTTGTTCAGCACTCAGCTGACGACCTACCTGACCGAGAAGCTCACCGAGCAAGGCGTGCCCGAGGTGTTCCAGGATCTCATCAGCACCTTCATCCTCACCGGAGCGGTGCCGGAAGGAATGGAGATATTCATCGAATCGGCCACGTTGGAGTACGGCCCGGAGGTGGAGGCGGCGACGCAGGCTGCCTTCGACGCAGTCCACCACGGAGTGAGCATCTCGCTTCTGGTGGCCGGCTGCGTGATCCTACTCTCGGGCATCGTCGCCTGGGCCACCTTCTCCCCCAAGAAGATGGTCGCTGAGGAGGAGTGACCTCTCCTCCCACCCGTGGCTCCACGCCGGCTCCACCGACGCTAAGTGTGAATGCCGCAGGTGCCGATAATCTCTGAGCTGATGAAGACGGAGGCTCGGCGAGGGCGGGAGGACGTGCGGGATCCCGTCTGGCTGTGAGGGGGCGTTATGGAGATCGTGAGTTGTCCAAAGTGCGGCAGGCCCCGGGCCCAGGGTCATCGTTGCCCATCTTGCGGGGATCCCCCGGCCACTCCACGCGACGCCACGACGACTCCTGGAGACACCATGCATGTGGCCGGCGGGGAGTGGGCGCCGTGGTCCGGAGAGGACGAGCGCTCTCACGAGTGGCGGGATACAGATCGCTCGACCGTGTCTCAGCAACCCGTCACAACGAAGCCGCCGCGAAAGATGGGTTGGTGGGCCAGGCGCTCATTCGGGCAGATCGCCTTCATGGTTCTCGTGGCATTGGCCGCGATCGCAGCCGTCGTGGTACTCCTGGCCACGGCCGGCGGCACCGTCGCCGATACCATGGAACAGGATTCCGCCGTGGTCGGCAAGGGTAGGGATCTGGCGGCTAAATCGCTCCTCAGAAACGCCATGACCGCGCTCGACTCGGCGTTCATGGAGTCGATGGACTTCACTGCCGTCACCAGGACCGATCTGGAGGCCATCGAACCCGCGATCGCCTGGATGGGGCCGTCGGACGCCGGCGTCTGCAAATATCCTCCCGACAGTGCTCAAGCAGGAGATAACGCCGTCGGCTGGACCGGTATCGGCGCGACCGGTTATGAAATCGGCACCTGGTCGGATTCGGGCGTATGTTTCGGGGTCAAGGTGGACAGGACGGGTGATGGCTACACCTACTACAGAGACGGCGTGATCACCGCCTGGTAGTGCCGGTCATAATGAAACGGCCGGCCCGTCCGCGTGTGCGGTTCCGATCCGCGGATATCAGAGTAGTCGAGCGCCGATGCTACCTACCCGCGCGCCTGGGCGACCGCACGTGCGCCGGTTATCATAGGGGGTGATGGACACTCTGTTCTACAATCAGGCGCAGGGATGACTACAACGCTGGCCCTCGTGCTCGCATTGGCTGTGCTCGTGGTGGCGGCGGTGTATCTGCCACGTTACAGACTGCGAAAGGCCATGCGACAGGTGGTCTCCTTGTTCCGCGCGCAGGGAGCCACCAGCCCTAAGACCGCCAAGACGCTGGAGGAGCTGGGACTGGCGAAGAGCGGCAACCCCTTCGACTCCCTCTTCAAGCCACGCGACTATCGACCCTACGCGCTCCGGGCGTTGGGGCAGGCCGACGTTCTCAGACCAGGTCCACAAGGCAGTCTCTACCTGTCCGAGGAAGAGCTCGATCGGTCGCCCCTCAAGGGATTCGCCAGGATCGAGTAGTCCGGCCCTTCTAGAGCAGGTTCTCGTTCCTAGCGATGATATCGTTCTGGAGATCGCGGCCCAGTTCCACGAAGTATGCGGAAAAACCGGCTATGCGAACCACTAGGTCGCGGTGCTTATCCGGCTCGTTCTGCGCGGCACGTAGGGTAGCAGTGTCCACCACGTTGTATTGGACCTCCATGCCGCCGTTTTCGAAGTAGGCCTTCGTCATATCGCGGAGCTTGTCGGCTCCACTCTGGTTCGAGAGGACGCTCGGATGCATCCTGATGTTAACGGCCAACCCGTCTAGATAGCGGTGGTGGTCGAAGCAGCAGGTGGAGGCCAGCACGGCAGTGGGGCCGTTCTTGTCGCGGGCCTGGGCCGGAGACATGGCGTCGGCTACCGGCTCGCCGGCTTTGCGGCCGTCGGGCGTGGCCCAGGTGCGATATCCCTGCGCGATGTGGTCGGACGCTCCGTAGAGGCCGGACTTGTAGACCTTAGAGCGCACGCTGTACCCCTCCTGGCAGCAATCGTAATACAGGTCGACCACCCACTTAAGCTCGTCGTCCACGTACGGGTCGGCGTTGCCGTAGTGAGGCACCCGGCTCAGAATGGTTTGGCGGAGTGGCTCGTAGCCCTCCCAGTCGGCCATCACGGCGTCATACAGCTCCCTTGTAGTACAAAGCTTCTGGTCAAAGCACATGTACTTGATGGTGGAGAGGCAATCGGCCAGAGTCGCAAGACCTGTGGCGGTGCCTCCGTACGAGTTATACCTCGCGCCGCCGTGAACCACATCCTTGCCGTTCTCCATGCAATCTTCGATGGAGATGGATAGGATGGCCTGCGGGGCGTAGCGCTGCGCGATATGCTCGGCATAGTTGTTGGAGGATATGAACATCCGCATAACGTGACGTCCCATCTTGCCGACCGCTTCGCGCACCTCCTCGATGGAATCCATCTCGTACAGGTAGCCCGTATGTACACCAGCCTGCTCGCCGTTGAACGGGTTGACGCCGTTGTTGATGGCCATGTTGAAGATGGAGCCCCAGAGGACCGAAGCATGCGGCGGGAACGCGCCGTTGGGAGCCGGGTAGTCGGTGCCGCACCCCACGATCTCCTGGCAGCCGATGATGCCGTAGTCCCGCGCGTCATAGAGGGAGAAGCCGAGCTCGTCCATTAGCGCCGGGACGATGACCTCGTCGTTCTGATAGAGCGGCAGTCCGCCCACAAGCTTCGTAGTGGCGATGGCGCAGTCCCACAGCCTATCGGGCGAGTCCTTGTGGAAGCGAAGGGAGATGGTGGGGTCGTGCAGCTTCAGTCTGCCGACAGTCTCCAGGACCATGTAAGTAACGGGATTGGTGGCGTCCTCCCCGGTGTCGGGATCGACCCCGCCCAGGGTCGTGTGCTGGTAGGTGTTGCCGATGCCGGTGGTGTCGGCGAGTACGGCCGGCCCGCAGGAGTAATAGCAGTTGGCCTTGAGGAAGAAGGCGTCGACGATCTCCTGAGCCTGTTCCATAGTAAGGGTCCCGTCCTTCAATTCCCTCTCCAGGAACGGCCATGTGTACTGGTCGAACCGGCCGAGAGCCGGTGAGGGGAACGCACACTCGTTCTGCAGCATGACCTGGTACATCATCGTGCCTTGTACGGCTTCCCAGAAGTCCCTCGCAGGGTTCTCCGCCAGGTGGGCGAGGCCGTCGGCCATGCGTTCCAACTCAATCTTTCGCTCAGGGTCGACGGTCTCGACGGCCTTGGCCGCGCAGCACTCGCCGTACCGGCGGACCAGGGTCATGGCGCCGTCGCACGTGATGACCACCGACTTGTAGAACATGTATTTGGCCACGTCCTCGCCCATGAGGTTGCCGTAGTGCTCGTCGAGCCACGCCTGCGCCTCATCGCGGATGGCCTTGTAGCCCACGTTGATGATCTTCGGATATCCCGCGATCAGATGGCCGGCGGGCAGGCCCGCGAGCCCGATGCCGCCGTCCATGTAGCTGGACACGGCCAGGCGCTTCAACTCCGCGTGATGCTCGGGCTGCCACGCGTCGGCCACGGTGCCGACTCTCCTGTCCTTCCAATATTCGAAGAGCGACTTGAGGGCTTCATAGTCGGCGGGAGCGATGGCCATCCTCAATTCTTCGCCGTCGGGATTGTGGATAAGCCCGTCCTCGCACAGTCGCCATTCGCCGGCTTCGATCGGTCCGATGATCCAGTCTGAGAGCCCCCACTCTGGATACGAAGCGTTGGCAAAGAGATGGGGGCCCTTGCCGCCCACGATGATCTCGTCATCGTCCACGAACACCGTCATGTTCTCGCAGATAGCCTTGAAGCCCAGAGGCCTCTTTATCATCGGATCGACGTGCTCGTTCTCTCTATAGGCCTCGGTGAGAACAAGAGCACGCTCCGCGGAGAACACGCCCACGCGGTCGCGGATACGTTCCCGCAGACGTCTGATGCGATCGGTCACAGGCCCGAACTCGTACATCCCTTTCCTACCTTCTTGACAGGCGTTCTGACGCTTCGATCGCCCGCTTCATCGAACTCCTCCTTCAAGAGCCGGACCGGCGGCGGGGTCTCCGCGGAATATCCGGGTCCGGCCTGGGCATATCGAGCACCAGAAGGAGGGTCTCTTCATGCCGCAGGACCCGCAGCAAAGCGTCCACCACCTGGGGATCGAATTGCAGCCCTCGTTCAAGTTCTATCTCTGACGTAGCCTCCGAGATGGTCGAGGCGTCCCTGCGGAATCGCGCATGCGTGAGAGCGTCAAAGGTGTCGGCCACAGCTACGATCCGCGCCGCGAGTGGGATCGCTTCACCGGCAAGGCCGTCGGGATAGCCGTGGCCGTCCCAGCGTTCATGATGGAATCTGGCTATCGCCTCGGCCATCTTCATGATGTCAGATCTGCCTCCGCCCAGAAGCCGGCCTCCGTGCTCCGTGTGGGAGCGCACGATGTCCCGTTCTTCCTCGGTGAGCCGGCCCTTCTTAAGGAGAAGCTGGTCTTCGATCATTATCTTGCCCACGTCGTGCAGAGGAGCGGCCCGCAAGATAAGAGCGAGCTGTCTCGGAGACAGGTTGAGCTCCCTGGCGATAAGGGCGCTCAGCCGCGCAACCCGAGTGGCATGCTGCCCCGTTTCGTCACCCCGCAGTTCTGCTATCCGAACCAGACGCTCGAGAGTCTCCAGGTGAGCCAGCGCGAGTTCGGACGCATGCTCGCGGGTCATGTCCTCGGTCACCTGGGCGTGCTCTCGAAGCCGCCGCTCCAAGAAGCGAGTATCCAATAGCGAGTGCACGTGCAGCAAAAAATCGTTGACGTTCACCGGTTTGACCAGGAAGTCTTTGGCCCCGGCCTTGATGGCCCGCTCGTGAGACTCGAAGTCATCCAACGCGCTGATGGCCAGCACAGGCAGGAAGGAGTCGAACGCCTGCCTGTTGCGCAGCGACTCGAGCACTCCGTAACCGTCCAGACCCGGCATGCAGATATCCAGTGTGATGAGGTCCGGGTCGGCGGTCTCAAGGTAGGAGACGGCCGCGAGCGAATCACTGAAAGTCCGAGGTTCCCTGTAGCCGGCCATCTGAAGAGCCCGGCTCAAGAACCTCACCACAGCCGGTTCGTCATCGATGATCACGATCTCGGCGTCGGCATAGGCGGGGCCCGGCATCGTCAGCTCCTATTCCAGCCGCTCACAATCAGTGTCGGCGGATGCGCGCTTCTGCGCGGCGTCATCCAGCACCTCCCTCATCTTGGCCATCAGCTTCCCCGGAGTGAACGGCTTCTCCAGGAACTCGATGTCGGCGCCCATCTTACCTCGAGACATCATGTGCTCCGGTGTGTACCCGGACATGAACACCACAGGGATCCCGGGGTAGCGCGCGCCGATGCTCTCCGCCACCTCCCAGCCACTCGCCGCGCCGGGAAGCACGACATCTGTGAGGAGGATATCGAGATCAAGGGCACTTCGGGAGAGAACTTCGTCTACCTCGTGCTGAGACCCTGCCTCCACGACAGAGTACCCGCCGCTCGTCAGGATGCGAGCGATGAGTTCGCGAACCATCACTTCGTCCTCGACTACGAGGACGGTTTCGGTGCCTCCCGGGGTGTCATAGGACTTCCGGTCACTCTTGAGATCATCTTCCCCGGTCGGGGAAGCCTCGCCGGCCGGAAAAT
Organism: Actinomycetota bacterium; assembly: GCA_012523095.1. GTDB lineage: Bacteria > Actinomycetota > Thermoleophilia > RBG-16-64-13 > RBG-16-64-13 > RBG-16-64-13. The sequence goes on from JAAYJE010000126.1 coordinate 12,418, forward strand.
GGACCCTGAAGGCGCTCCCTTGGCCCGGCTCGCTGTCGGCGGAAACGAAGCCTCCGCTCTGCTCCACTATGCCGAGGACGATGGAGAGCCCCAGGCCCGTGCCCTCGCCCACGCCTCTCGTCGTGAAAAACGGCTCGAAGACTCGAGGCACGGTATCCTGGTCCATGCCACACCCGGTATCGGTAACGGTCAACACTACGTATCGGCCCGATCGGGCCTTCGGATAGGCCTTCAGGAAGGCGGCGTCCGGCACCAAGGTGGTGGTCTCGATAGTGAGCCGGCCACCTTCCGGCATGGCGTCTCGAGCATTGACCACCAGGTTCATGAGCACCTGCTCCATCTGATGGGGATCGATCTCGGCCACCGGCAGATCAGGGTCGAGGACGAGTCCGAGGGTGACGTCCTCCCCGATGGTGCGCCGGAGAAGGGGTTCGATGCCCAAGACCACCTCATTGAGCACGAGGGTCCGCGGCTTGAGCACCTGACGTCGGGAGAAGGCCAGTATCTGCCTGGTGAGTTGAGCGGCCCTCTCTCCGACCTCGTTGATCTCAACGACGAGCTCCCTGTTGGGGTCATCGGGAGCCATAGTGGCCAGGACCAGAGAACTGGTGCCGATGATCGCCGTAAGCAGGTTGTTGAAGTCGTGAGCGATACCTCCCGCCAGTCGCCCCACCGTCTCCATCCTCTGCGCCTGCAACAGTTGGACCTGGAGTCCCTGCTTTTCTTCCTCGGCCCGTTTACGCTCCGTGATGTCACTGATGATGCCGTGCCAGATCGTTCCTCCGTCCTTCAAGCGCTCCGGCGCCGCGTCGGAGAAGTGCCAGCGCTCACCCGCTTGCGGAAGCACGACTCTATACTCCACCTGGAACCGCCTCAAAGTGCGAGAGGACTCCTTGATCCGCCTGAGGACCCGTTCGCGGTCTTCTGGGTGCAGCCTCTGATATACGGGGTCGGCGTCTTCGTGCACTTCTTCAGGGCACACCTCGAAGACGTCCGCTATGGCCGGACTCGTCCACGGGAAGCGCGTCCTACCGTTGGGATAGAGCCTGAACTGGTAGATCATGCCCGGTACCCGATCGGCCAGCTTCGTCAGCATGTCATGGGCGCGCTGGACCGCCTGTTCCGCCTCTCTGTACGCCGTGATGTCGCGGCCGAAGCAGAAGCAGTACTCTCCGCCATCACGGCTCACATGGTGGGCGGTCACCTCGACGGGGAAGACCTCTCCCCCCTTCGTGCGGTGGAAGGTCTCACGGACGACGGAACCCCGTTCCGCGTTCTCCTGCCAGCGCCGCCGCCATATCTCCGCAGACATACCTGGATCGATATCGAGGACGGTCATGCCCAGCAGCTCGTCTTTGGAGTAGCCGAAGCGCCGGCAGGCAGCGTCGTTCACGTAGAGGAGGCGGCCGCTCTGATCCACCCAGTGGATGAGAACGCCGGCCGTGTCGATCGAGATCTGAGCCAGCCGAAGAGCCTCGCGCTCTTCACCCATCGCTTTCTTCTTCGCGACACTCTGCCCCAGCAGGAAGCCGAGGCGGGTGAGGTCCTCATCGATCACGTAGCCGTCGGTTCCGAGCTTCATCATGTCCACGGCCTGCTCCTCCCCCATCGCCCCCGACATGAGGATGAAAGGGAGGCCATCACAGGACGCGCGCACTATCCGCAGCGCTTCCGCGCCACTCAAGCCCGCCATGCTGTAGCCAGACAGCACCGCGTCCCAAGGCTCGCTGAGAGCTTCCCTCAGTGAATGCGCGGAATCCACCCGCCGGCCTTCCACCTCAAGACCCGCGTTGTCGAGAGCCTCGACGATGCGGTCGGCGTGACTCGCCGAGTCATCTACCAATAACAGTCTCACGGAAGCGCAGGTCCTACCGGCATCGCGGCCTGTCTCCTTCTGAAACCGGCACGGGTGTGTGGCCGCCGGAAAATAGCATCGGCGCTGCCTCTTGCCACGCGCGGCGGCCTGCGCCGCGCCGGCCGGTTCAAGAAACCCGGGAATAATATCAAGACAACTATACATTGTTGCCGGGCTACAATCGCGCACGGTATCACTCGTGCATGAGGTTCAACCGAAGCCTCCGTCAAGCCGGCGAAGTCAGAATCGAACCGCGCCCACCAACGTGACGGTGGGCTTCAAGATGACGAAGCTGGGATATCAGTAGGTTGAACGGCGGCGCTCCACGGATGTGACTGCCTAGCGCACAGGAATCCCGAGGTGTGCCGGCGTCGCTATCCTCCCATCTTCACATACGCGGCGGCCGCAGCCGCTCCCGCCTGGGGGTCGGCTATCCACCTGCCGTCGGAGACGGCTGTGAAGGGCATGTCCACATTGCTCGGTTCCGGCACCAACGGTGCTTCCCGCCATGCCTTGTCGAGGATAGTGATGATGGTCTCGTCGTCGGTGTCGGGAGTGATCTGCCCGCCGATGGCTTCGAACTGGGTCTCCAAAGACGAAGACATGTCGAGACCCCGGATAGCGACCGTCACCGTGGCGCCGTCACCATCGACTTCTTCATCGATGACAGTGAACTCCACCTTGGAAAGCCCTGCAAGCATAGCTTCCGTGAGTTGGGCTTCCTGTTCGGCAGTGGGGTTGACCCCCCATATTTCCAGCAGGGTTTGGTTGACGCTCCCGAACACGCCTTGTTCCGTGAGTTTGGTGTCTGGATTGTATTCTCTGAGTCCAGATATGTTGCCGCGCATGGCCTCCAGATAGAGCGGAGCAACATCGCTGGGCGATGGCCCCTGTTCTGCCCTGCCGCAGCCAACCAAGGTGGCCGCCAGCAGAAGCGCGATCAATAGGGCGGGTAGTCTGGTGATCCCCTGCATCATTATCTCCCTTGTTCGGACGGCCTCGATTCTCCCATGTAGAGACGGGCAAGTCCAAAACCGGCATCGGGAACGCCTCCTCTCCCCTGAGGCCCACGGCGGCGCTGAAAACTAGGCGCAGAAGCACCTTGCTCCACGCGGATGGGCCGGCCTTGACGAGCAGCCCGGTGGCGAAGGGAACGGCGAACCCCTCAAGGAGAATCCGGGCGGCTGCTCTCAGTGCCCGCCGGGATTGCTACCCGGCGGCACTGGGTATGCCTGAGCATGGATGACACTGACTAGATTGCTGCCGGGAGGTGCTTCATGAGTCTGTTCATGCTGATCCTACTCATCGTGGCCGCCATTGTGCTGTTCGGCCTTGGATTCGTCGTGAAGTGGTTGTTCTACATCGCAGCGGCTCTATTCTTGATCTGGATCATCTCCCTCCTGCTCGTCCTCATCCGCAAGAGATGAATGCGGACCCAGTAGAGGAGACACGGGCAGCCCCCGCCCCCTCGAGAGGGGGCGGACAGAGACAATAGAACTTGGGACCGAGGAGGGCACCGAGTACAGGGTGAAAGGTGAGTTCGCGGACTTCGGTATCAGGATGGACGGCGAATCCCAAGCCTTCATCGAAGTCAAACGCGTCGGCACGAAGATCGGACCGAAGCATCTCCGCCAGATCCAGTCCTATTGCGCAAACGAGGGCGTTCAGTGGATGATTCTGACCAATGGCTCGGAGTGGCAGGTATATCACCTTTCGGACACCGTTCCTCTGGTGAATGAGCTGTTGTTCTCCGTTGATCTTCTTGGCCCGGAAGGCCCAGCAGCCAAGATAAGCAAGCTTTTCTATCTCAGCCGTGAAGCCATGAAACGGAACCAGATGGAAGAACTCTGGAAAGCCAAGCGAGCCACCTGTCCGCAGGCTCTCGGTGAACTTCTGCGCTCCCCGGCATTGATAGAAGCCATGCGCAAGGAACTCAGGCGAAGGACCGGGTACAAGATCGAGGCCGGCGAGATCATACGACTATTGGACGAGACCGTACTTCGGCCCGACTGTCTGCAGTAGATGTGGGCCGAGGGGGGCTCATCTCCATGAAGACCGTTGCAGTGCTCCCAGTCTTGCCGGAGTTTCCTCTCAAGGGCAAGCGTGGGTCTGGAGCGCCTGAGCCAGGCTGATTATCATTGACTAGATGTACGAACCTGCACCTTGGCAAAACGTCGGACGAATGCTGACGGCGCTGCTTTCCCGTCCGGGCGTTAGGGTCATGAGCGAGTAGTACTCCTCCAGAGCCTCGGCGAGCCGTCCTACACCTCTGAGGCCGCAATCTCGCCTGAGGCCCACCGCTGCCATGTGTCGTCCAGACTCGTCAGTCTTTCATCGGAGAGCTGCCACACGGGAAGATTGCCAACAATCGGGCCGCACTTGAGGTCGTCCTCCAGTGACTGCACGAGGGACATCACTTCCTGGAGCCGAGCCCAGCACGTCGAGCGAGAGTTGGGTTCTCGCACCACGACCAGCGGCCGAAACATCTCGGGCAGGAGCCCGTCGGGAAGTGCCACATCTTCGGCGATCAGCCCCAGACGTTTCTTCTGGTCCACGAGACGGCTGATTCCGTTGAGCGCGTCGGTGGGATAGTCCCGGGTGAAGATCCTCCAGATGGCTGTGTAGGCCGCCACCTGGAGGGGGCTGAGATACACACCCTTGGCGCTGCTCCCGTCCTTCACCTCAGTCACCCAGAAGCACTGGGAGGCAGGGTCCCAGAAGAGCAGGTCCAGTTCCTGGCCGATGGCCTTGACCCCCAGGGCCACACCATACTTGCCTGAGTATTCCGAGTCATTCTGAAGCCGCCTGGCGACCTCCTTGGCCCATTCTCGAATCGGTCTCCAGATGCTCTCCCTCTCCCTTGCGTCCTGATAGCCGATAACGATCTCCCGGTCTATGGCGACCCACTCATCGGCCGCCCGCCGGCCGACTCCGTAGCGCCGGGAGAGCCAGTTCTGCGCGCGACCCTCCTTCGCGAGCGCTGAGGGCGACAACTCGACGGATTTCAGGTACCGCTTCAAGTCCACGCCGACCCGAGCCTCGCTCCGGATCGGCTCAAGTCGTTCACCCCAGGCCATCCCACGACCTTGACGCTCATAGAACTTGTCGGCCGAGAAACGGATAGCACCGCTCTTCTTCAGACGACAAACCCGAAGAGGGCGGGTCAGTCCAGCATAGAGCATGATTGTATCGTCGCGCCGCAGTTGGAGATCGGGGAACACGTCCCTGTCCTTGGCCCAGGGCGTCTGGGTAGAGGCCACCAAGTGCGACAATGCCCCACCAGGTTCCAGCAGGCTGAGACATTCATCCGACACGAATCGCTCGTAGTGCATATCGTTCCCTTCCACTTTGTAGACCTAAGCCACATAGCGACATCGCTCGGGCTCGCGATCTGTTCAGGTAGCGTCGGTGACAGGGATTACACACAGATTGGTGGATTCCTTTCACGCGTCACTCTGGACGGGCCGTGTACAAGCGAGTGCCCCAGCGCATGTGACTGCGGTGACGCATGGTGTCGTTACGCGACCTCCCACCACTCGTTGTCGCCCCTCGCGTCGACTTGGCCGAACAGGCGCTCATATTGTTGCGCCTCGAAGGTATGGATAGGCACGACCGTCTTCGGCACCATGGCCCGGCACAGGCGCTCGAGATCAGATACCGAGGCGTGGCCAGATGTGTGACAGTGAAAGACCGGAATTGCGCGCCGCTTAAGCCAGTCCTGAAAAGCTTGTTGGTCTTCGCGCTCTAGGTATCCAGGCCATAGTGAATAGACGAGGTGGGCTCCCTGAAGGCACTGCGCCTCTTCCAGTTCCTGCATCATGGGCGGCCGGAACAGCATCACCGATCGGCCGGCCTCGTCGGCCAACGTATCCGGGTAGATGCGGGAGTCCTTGAACGATTGCGACATCGCGAAAGCTTGGGCCGCAATAATGGCACGCTTCTGGGATCGAGGCAGGTAGACTCGCACTCCCTCCCATTCCGCCTGAGGAAGCCGCTTGTTACCGGACGCTCGAAGCACAACGGCCGCGTACATGTCGATGACAAACTGTCGCCTTGCCTTCACGCAGGCACGAAAGATCGTCACCAACCGATCGATGTTCATGCCCGACGCCTGCACAAGGACCAATCCCGGAGTGTCGCTGATGAGGCCAACCATCTGGGTTTCGAGTTCGGACTCGGTGACGGCGCGTTCGCCCGCTGTTCGGCCGATCGTCGTTCCCTCAAGAAGAAGGGCATCAACTCGGCGTGGCCCGTCCCGAAGCAGCCGCTCAAAGAGCTTCCCCTTGCGACCGTGAGCCCGGAGATCCCCCGAGTAGAAGAGACGCTCTCCATCGGCCTCAACGAGCAGAGCGTACGCGTCGTAGGCAGAGTGATCGACCAGGTACGGAGTCACTCGGAATGGCCCGATCTCAATCGGCTCTCTGTCGTAGAGGGGTTCGGTCTCCCCCAGGCCGACAGCTCCGGGCCAGAAGAGGCTGGCGGCCTCGAGCATGCGCGCCGCATCTTCTGCAATGAACACGCGCGGCCTCGCCTCCGCGTACCGGAGCAGGCCATAGTGATCTTGATGGGCATGCGAGATGAATACCGCAAGCAAAGACTCGTCCGGCGACACCAGCCCGGACACCGGCGGCATGAGGCGCGGATCCGCTTCCTCATCAAGCGGCAGCCCCAAGTCCAGCACGATGCGCTTCCCCTGTGACTCTAGTTCGACGCACATCCCTCCGACCTGGCTCGCGCCGCGTCGGATGCAGGCCCTCATCGCCACACCGCTTCGGTCCGGCGCTCCGTTCTCGGCCTCGGCCGGGCCACGACCTCTCCCAGACTCCCATCCTCCACCCGAACCGCGCCGCCTTCAATCACCGCGTAGCGGTAGCGCCCCGCGTCCCGCATGCCCAGGAAGGCGCACGGGTCCGTCATATGGAAGTCGAGCGCCGCCAGCTCCGGCAGCGGCGGTGTATGACCGACCACCTGCTTGATCCCGGCAAGGGGAAGAAGGTCGGAATACGGCCGAGGTCGGAACCACAAGGGTCCATGATCGCCCAGTATTCCGTTCGGGTCCCACTCACCCGTTTGCAGTTCCTGCCTGACCGCGGCAAGGAACTGCCGGTTGAGGCGCTCCGCCAACCGCGCCGGCGTCTTTTCCAAGTCGTCTCCGAGCAGCGCCTCGTAGCCAGACGACAGCCCTCCATGGGTGATAAGCACACCTCCCACGCAAGCTGCGACTTTCCAGGCGTCCGCCTGGTCGGTGCTCAACACTTTGTCCAGGAGGAATTGGCGGAACCGACGGCTCCAGCTGTCCTGTCCGCACATGGCGAAGTCCAGAAGCACCGCAAGCTCATGGTTGCCGAGGAGCACTTCGGTCACGTAACACTCCACCAACTCAAGGCAGCCCTCCGGATCGGGCCCCCGATCAAGGAGGTCGCCGGCGTAGACGAAGCCGTCCACTCCCGCCCTGAAACCTCCGTGGTCAAGGGCATTCTGGATGAGCGCCGGGTAGCCGTGGGCGTCCGATGCCACAAAGGTGCGCCGGTGAGTCTGCTCCCCCACTATCAAGCGGCCACCCGCGGGAACACCGAGATCTGGATAAGCTCGTCCTGCCAGGCGAGGGCCGAGCCGGATACCCGTTTGGTCTCCAGCCGCAGGTCATATCCCAGGGCGGCGGCGGGTTGCTCCTCGACCTGCGCCCCGGTGATATCAGCGAAGAGTCGCAGGGCGGATGACTCCGGATTGAAATCCTTGGGCGTAGCTCCATCTTGCAGAAGCGCCTCCACCCCATATCCCCGCAGCAGTTTTGGATACAAGAGAGCGAAGCGCTTGGCGGGCCGGAGCATGTCCAGACAGACGAACGTGCCACCAACAAAGACCAACGTTGCCACCGCGTCGGCGGGCAGGGACGACTCGAACGCCCGCAGCGTGTTGTCAAGATCGCGCTTTCCGGTGTCGTAGGCATCGGCCATGGCCATGGTGGGTGAGTCAGATCCCAGTCTGCGGGACGTCCGTGCGACCTCGTCCCACACCTGCCCCTGGTCGGCCATGAAGTACTGCACCCGTATGTGCTGCGCCTCCATTCGCGCCCCCGCCGGCCCTTCGCCGGCCTCGCGTCGCCGCGCCTCCGCCATCGAGCGCTCCCGCACCTGTCGTTCCTTGGCCAGGCGCAGACTGGGGTGGCTGGCGTACGTGCCGGATCCAAAGGCCTCCGTACGATGGCTCCATCGGCCCTGCTCCACGCAGGACACCGGCAACACCGTCGTGCCCACATCCACCAGGATGGTCGCGTTGACGATGCGATTCTGCTTCGCCCCCACCAGTTCCTCGCCGTCGAAGATGAGCACCGGCCAGGGGCCCTTGTTGACCGCCTGCAGATAGGGAACGGCGCCCGCGTCGCTGACCTCGGTTATGATGAGCGTCCCCCGCTCGATCGCCTGATCGAGAAGGACGTAACGCGCTTTCATCCTCGTCGTACTCTCCAAGGGAAGGATGCACAAAGAGCCCTCCGACAGAGGAGTTCCCAACCGCAGTGTGCCGATCGCCTCTTTCACCTTATGTCGATACATCCCGCCCTCTCTTTCTCGGTGCCGTGGTTCCCGAACCTTCCGAAATCACTTATCACGTCACTTTTTGTGAAATAATAACGCTAATCGTGACTTTAGCAACCTTTCTGTGGTAGTTTTCGGCAAATCGGCGTGATAGTCTGTCAGAGAAGTATGACAGGCGGCTCGGACAGGAAGACTCATGGCGCGCAGACGTACCGACGAAGACTCGCGGCATCCCCCGGGATTCACAGAAGCATTGGGGCGGACCATCAAAGTCATCCGCACCGATCTCGGTATCGAGCGCCGGGACTTGGCCGAGCGCGCTGGAATCTCCTATTCCTATATCACCGAGATCGAGAACGGCAACAAGCCGCCTTCATCATCGGTACTGGGCCCTATTGCCTCAGCCCTGGGTCTGCGCATGTCCCAACTCATCGAGGCAGCCGAGGGACGGATGGAGACCCAAGGGACCGAACGGAATCTCAACGCGCCCCCGGAGAAGTCGGCCCTCTACGCCCAGTATGACGATCAGGCCTGGGTTGTGTTCGGTGACTACTCGCCCATGAGGCCTTCGCTCCGCGGACCGAGCCGCGACAGGAGAACAACTATCATCGAACTCGAACGTCTGCTACGGGACATGGCTCCAGAGGATGTCGAGCGCCTCTTGGACTATGCGCGACGGCTGGCGCGGTAGGCGCCGAATGGGCATGGGCGAAGAGGTTGGGTGCTCATCGCTCTGCGTAACGCCTTCTGGCAACTGCTCCACGGCCCCAGTTTGGAGGCGAGGATCTCAGACACAGCCATGCGCGGCGGTGACACCCGACACCAACGCAGCCATCGCCGGGGCGCTTCTAGATGGGGTCCATGGGACGAGCGCGGGGCCTGGCGGCTGGAGGAACACCATCCTGTCCTGCCGGCCCGAGAGGGGACGGCCCGGCGTGCATCGCCCCAGATCCGAACCCTTCTGGCCCGTTGATGCGCCTGCTCTTGCACGGCGGCTGGTAGGGCTTGGCTACTGAGATCAACGCTTGCATGAGAAGACGGGCGAGATGGCCGACAAGGTGATCGGCCAGAACCACACGTCAACCTCCCTGTCGCTTCGCGTCCTCCAGCCATAGCAGTCGTTCCGGACGGGTGACCCGCGACGAGGAGGGCCGCCGGCCGAGCTTGGCAGCCACCAATCGGCGAGGCCCGTCTTGGTGGTGCCAGAAAGAAGCAGCGAGCCGAACGCACGGGTCTGCGTAGCGAGGCCGCGCCAACATCAACACTACTCGTGAAGCCCGCCCTATTCCCGCCGGGATTGCTACCCGGCGACACCGGGTATGCCTGAGCATGGATAACACTGACTAGATTGCGGACACGGAGGATGACACATCAAGTCTTCTGCCCTTTGGACCCATACATCAGCACGTACACGCGAACGACATATCAACTCGTACGCGGAACGACATATCAAGTTGTACACGGACACCACGGCGCGATGGATGGCGGAACCATCTCTGGACCCTCCGTCAGGATGCCCAGGTCCCCGAAGAGATTGTTCCCTGGAACGAAGGCACGTCGGGCGGCAGCGTGAACAGGCCGGTCCCCAACTGGGTGCTCGTCAGTCCTGATCACACTCTGGAGCTGTAGGTGCACGATCACGATTGTCTCGGGCGCCATCCGTTCTTCGCCCGTATGTCATGAACGAACTCCGTTCCCGCGGAATCCGTCTTTGAGGCCCCTGGGTGAGGACGTGCAGGCACGGATCGGACGGTTCATGACCGCAGCTTGGGGATGGGCAGGAGTAGCGAGCCGACCCGGGTGCCCAGGCGCCGGTCGTGATGGCCGTTACGCATGCAGAGGCGATCGGGGCTGCGCTCACCCAGGCCAGCACCGGTTTTTCCCTTGACCTAGATATCCATGACCTCCCGCAGAATCGAGAGCAGGGCCTCGCCGAAGAAGTCGAACTCGCTGCCCTGAGTCAACTTGCTCAGCAGTTTCTTAGGGGTGACAATGGAATCGGCCATCGTGGCGTCCTCCTTCATAGGTACGCGTTCGTCGCCAATACCTACGAGAACACCCGGGTGGCTTTCCTTTTCTTGGAAGTCGGCTTCGTGAACGACTTCCTGTTACGCCACGTGCGGGAACACTACCCATGTTCAGTGCTTGAACGAGTTTTCGGAAGCGATCCGGCCGACATCCGACCTGTCATTCGTCGTCGCCGTCCACACTTCCACCCGGCTGCGCCAACTGTCGAAAGGCCCCCCGATGGAAGCCGTCAGCATCACCACGGAAATATAGTAAGCCCAGCATTTGCGACTTCCCGGACTCCCTCATTCGCGCTTCGCCCTAACATTTCGTACCTCCCAGTCGACTGCGCGGATGCCGTCATCCTCCGCGTAGCCAACCCCAATTCCACGGCGCGAGTCCACTCCGTGCATGAACCTTGTCTGGAGAGCCGCCGCTATTTCCGGCGACAGCGACTCCCACCAGGACGGCCTGAAAAAGACATTCTCGAGTTCACTCAACGCGAAGCGAACAAGAGAGTGTGGAATTGCAGACCAGGGCATGAATAAGAGTGAGTCAACCAGCGGATTGCAGACACCGTCGGCGTCGCTTCTCCACGAGAAGACGGCCCGCCCTCCCGCGGGTGTCGCAAGGATGGAAAAGGCGATGTCCTTCAGCTGCGTTCCAAGGTTGGTAAGATTCTGAATGGGATCGCCCGCGAAGGAGAGAGTGGGTTGCACAACCCCTGAGCAAACGATGTCGGGTTGACCCGACAACTCAATGCTGAGAAATCTAATGGCGCCGAATTCCTTTGCCAGTAGGTCAGAATCGTAGGCGGCTTTTTCGGCTCTTAAGCCGCGCAAGGAAGAAACAGCCGCCTGACTTGATATGTGGACGTACTCCTGTATTGCTACTTGACGCGGCAGTGACTTACCTCTGTCACTTGACCTCAGCATCTTGAAGGTCTCGATGAGACGTTCTTTCAAGTACAACTCCTTAACCAACGGCCGATAGGCGAGCAGGAACGCCTGTTCGTCGGTTGGGACCAAGGGCTCATTCTCGAGGGCCGAGAATGTGTCGCCGTCATGCCGCTGGCAGAAACCCCAGAACGTTGAAGCATCGTTGACACCGATCAACTTGGCAGGAATCCTTCCTCCAGTCCGGTTCAGTGTGGCTACGTCACTATCCGGATGATAGACATGGCCTTCTCTTGCGATGGCCTGAAGATCAGCGCTCCGCCGCACCGTGTGGGCCCGCACTATGGGACCGAAGCAGCTAGATTCACCCGCTTGCGGGTGCAGGCAGATCTTCGATGAGAGGATTTTCTGTTGGCCCTGCCGAGCGTCCCAAATGGAAAGAGGTTGGTCATGCTGGCGCCCGAGATGGCAATGTTTGTACTTCCTCCCGGAGCCGCACCAGCATGGCTGATTCCTGCCACTCCCCGTACCCACCTTGCCGTCCTTCGTCGGGCCACTTGCTTTGAGCACATTCAGAGCGAACATCGTGTCGTCACCTTAGCACGGAGGTCGGACATGTCTGTGACGCAAGCTATTACCCTCCCTGCCGAGGACCTCATCGGCTGGGAGCGCTCGCTCGTCGCCTTCCTGGTGGAGAAAGAACGCAGATCCGGATCCAAACGCACCGTACAGGGATATTCGGGCATGCCTAAGGACTTTTTCGGCCGCCTGGGTCTTCCCCCACCACGACTCCGGCTACGACCAGCGCTGCGATGACGCCGAACAGGAAGTACCGCCAAGGTTTCGAGCCGGGTTGACCAGAATCGTAAGGTTCGTTCATGGAGCAGGGAACCTCGGTCGCCGTGAATGCGCTTGTCAGAGCTCATGCCGAGAGTGGCACCACCCGCTCGTCGAGACGCCCTGCAGCAGCTCCCAAGCTCGGCCAGCGACAATCATTGTTGAAGACGCGTTCGAGCGGGGGATTCCGTCCGGCTGCGGTGGTAGGCTAGAGACTACCGCACAGGAGACAAGAATCTGAGCGGAGCGGATGAAGGGGGGATAGAGTGGCTATCGAGTGGAAATGTCCCGAGTGTGGGCGGGGCAGCAAGCTGCTATCGAACCACTGCCAACACTGCGGGGCAGACCTGAGCGGCAAAGAAGAGATGGCGGCCGTAGAGGTGGAGGAAGAGCGGGCCTTGCCTGCCTACAATGGCCTGCTGATCCTCACGGTACTTCTTGCCATCTGCTCGGTGGGGCTGCTGGTCTACGGCTTCTTCGGAGATCCAGTCCAAAGCGCCATACAGGAGGCTGCCGTATTCGCAGGGGCGGCAACGTTCGGAATACTAGCTCGCCTTGCGCAGGCAACCCGACATCACATGCAGCTAACAGACAGGTTAGACCTCATGCGGTGATCACCATCAGGGCGCGCCGAACGATGAACAAGGGGAGTGACGATGAGACTGTTGGGTGTGGCACTGGTGGCGCTGGTGCTACTGGTGGTTCTCCTCGGAGCTACTACTGCCTGCGAAGGGGAGACTGCAGAATCCACAGCGGCTGTGCCGACTCCCGCTACCACTCTTGCTCAGCCAGTCACCACCGAGATGAAACCCACGACAACAACGACTACGGAAGTGGTCGCAACAATCGAGGCTCCAGGCGTCACTACAAAGGACCTGGCAGCGCGTCTTGGCTCCATCATGGCCTACCAAGGCGCACTGGCCCGTGTGGCCAGTCAGATGGAAAGCATCAAGTCAGACTGGGCTGAACTGGAGATCACCAACACGTCTGTTGTGCTGAGAAATATGAAGTGGTCCGTGAACGACCTCGAGGTACCCCTGGGTTGCCAGGCTGCCCAGGCTGCTCTTGTTGACGCCATGGCCTGTTACGACACTGCCCTGAACCGTCTGGCGTGGGCAAAAGCAAGCGGCAGCCAAGCGGATTTCAACACTGCCTGGGAATCTGTGTTGAATGGAGACGCGAAGCTCGCTCTTGCACTGAAGCTGGCAGACAAGGTGACGCCCTAAGGGATGGCACTGAGATACGCGGATGAAGGAGGGAACGGGACGTCGAAGGAACCAACGCTGTGTGACTCAGACCAAGGTTGCCTGGCAACTGTGGCTGACAGCCCCTGGGCTGTTGCGGGCCCCCGATTGGTGACTATTTGAAGAGCTCGGCTCGCGGGGGCCTTGCTGCAGTTGCTTCAGCGCCGGCGAGTTGCGGAGTGAGTCCGACCTAGCGCTCGCAGCACCAAAGGAGCGTGACATGCAACTTGGGGGTTTCTGTGCCGCTGTAGTCACCATAGCCTGCATCGCAGTGGCAGTATTCTGGGACTACCACACGATGCCGGATGCATTCCGCAATCTGTTCATATTCGGTGTCGTCACTCTGGTCGCTGCCTCAGCATTGGGTCTTCTGACCAAGACGCGACCATCACTTCTAACGCTTCGCTTGTCGCGGTTCATTTTCATGTTCTGCGTCGTGATGGCCCCGGGTGCTCTCACAACCGCGATTGTCTGCTTCTCGACTGGTCAGGCCAAGTGGGGTGGCACATTTCTCTTCTGGGCAGCAGCTAGTGCAGGCGGCGGCATTCTGTCTCAGCGTCTAACCAGGGTCGCCGAAACGGACCACGCGTACCAGCGGATGATGACCGCGATGGAACAAGTGGAAACACTTGCTACCGCGAGCGTTGTGACCTGCCCAGACTGTGGGGCGACCATGTCGGCTGCTGCTGGCTGGAAGCGATGTCCTCGGTGCGGGCGACGTCTGGACCCGCTCGGACGCTGAGAGAGTCGGTGCGTCTACACCCCTGCAATCGGGCAGTCGCCGATGCCTAGGAGCCTGTCGGACAATCACCCGCGACGAGAGTGGTGGGGAGGTTGCCGGGGAGTGAGCAAGCCCTCGGCTGTTCGGCTCGCAAACCGGCCGAATGGTTGAAGATCGTGCTGGTCAGGGAACGCCATTCCTCTCTCGTTAGGCTGGTTTCGGGCACACTCTGGCTCGAAAGAGCTTGAGCAGGTTGTGAGTGAGGACCCGCTTCCTGTTCCTCTCTCACCCTCACCCTCTCCTAATCGTTCATCTCCACACCTTTCAGGGATCACAGAGTAACCCCCCTCAGGTGTCCAGGAAAACCGGGTGCGCGGCAAAAGCAGTAGAGTGCGCGACCGACGCCTTCTCGCCCTCGAGGTCGAAGCTCGAAGGGTCCGCTTCCCATCGCACGGCTGCGCGGCATGTGAAGTGCCGGACCGAACTCCACGAGGAGTTGGACAAGCCTAGCGTAGTCGGCGACGATATCAACCGGCCACGACTCAATCTTATCGAGGACTTGTTGGTTGAAGTAGTCAAGTGTGTGCGACACACGGATAGGTCAGCAAATTTGCTAACCATAGTCAATCGACGGCGGCCAGGCACGAGGAGAGCCCTGCTCTTGGCGAGGCTCTCCTCGAAACGCGATACTGACTGCCGGCGAACCGCCGTTGGACCACTATCGGACAGGAGTGGCCCCTAGCGGAGGTCCATCTCCTCCACGACCGCGCCCTGCTTGTCGATAGCTTTGACGTGGACCGCTTCCGGGAAATCCAGGTCTCGATCGCCCGGATCCACTTTGGCCCCAGGACCGCACACGAGTTCAAGGAAATAGCCATCGGTTTGGACTTCGGCACGGACGACCGAGCCGTTGTCCAAGGTGACCTCCGCCGTGGTGGCATTCTCCGGTGCGTGTCCCATCACGATGATCAACGTCTCGGTGGCTGAGACCTCTGACGGGGTCGCCGCCCAAAGCTCGCCCATCTGTGTTAGATCGGAGGTACCAGGGGCTCCGCCCGCGCCCATGCTTCCGATCTCGTTTCCGTTGGCATCAAACATGGCAAGGGCAAATCCATTGGGCAGTGCATCAGGCGCAGGGCTTGTAAGCCAGAATTCGCACTTACGACCGTCATCAGTTTGGGCACGTGCCACGACTCTTTCGGTGCTGTTTGCCCCTCGGATGCCTGTCTTATCGAGTAGCTCCTGGGTCAGATGAGGGAGCAGTCCTGCGGCGACTGCTGTCCCTGCGATGACCAATAGCACTACTGCGGGCACAAGCGCGAGGAGGAGACGACGCCGGGATCTGGTGGGCGTCGCCTTCGGTCGCCGACCATTTTCTGCGATCCTCAAGGAAGTCATCACATGCGCTTTGATAAGGTCATGCCGTTCCTGCGGCAGTGCGTCGTCGTGAAGCGGCGGAATACGAAAGTCTGAGGCGCTCATTATCTCCTCCATACAAAGTCTGGGATGGACGGTGTGTTGTCGCTCTTGGGAGTCGAACGCATTCGACTTCGGCGTTGACCGCTAAGGTCGTCCCCCAGTTGCGACCTGGCTCGCGACAGCCGTGACCGTACCGTCCCCACGGCGATTTGAAGGACCTCGGCGATCTCCTCGTAGCTCAGCTCTTCCCACGCCCAAAGCAGAAGCACGTCAAGGTTCTTGCGGGGCATCTCTTCGAGCTTGGTGCGCAGATCGATCAACCGGCGTTGGTCGTCGACTCGTTCGCACACGCTCTCCGCGTGATCCGGCTCAGTGGCCAGCTGAGGAAAACGGGCCATGGCCGAATCCCGACGATGAGCACTGCGCCAATACCGGCGGACGAGATTGCCTGCCACGCCGAGCAGCCACGACCGCAATGAGCCGTTTACGAGCTGGATCTTAAGACGTTGACGCCACGCCTCTAGAAACACTTCTGAAGTGGTTTCTGCCGCGAGACTCTTATCGCCGGTCCGCCGTTGCACGAATCGATAGACGAGATCAGCATGACGATCGAAGATCCTCTCGAACGCCTCGTGATCACCCGCGACCGCCAAGGGCCAATCCCGGGTGTCTCCCTCGCTTTCGTTCAAAATTACCTCCAGGCAGGCACGACTCTTACCCTTGCATCCCTGGAATGCCCGATGCCGTCGCCACAGTTCCATGTTGTGGCACCCTCATGTCCGATGTCCATAGCGACGCCGCCGCTCTTGTCGCGGAAAGCCGACTCCTGTGCCTGCCCGGCGACGTGCCGGCACGCTCTTGCTCGATGGGAGTGTGAACAGGCCATGACGTGGAATGAGTCGTGAACGTGGGCTAAGGAAGTGCGGGGCGAGAGAACCGAGAACTGTCAACCTGCCATGTCCTCGGTTCGACTCGGGTCAGACAGGCCCAAAAAATATATATTTACAGGTAAGAATAGTCCTTCAGGTGGCGGGACCCGGAATTGAACCGGGGACACCATGATTTTCAGTCATGTGCTCTACCAACTGAGCTATCCCGCCACGCGCAATCCAGCGCGAGTCCGCCTCGTGAGCGCCACGCTCCTCATCGCAGCGCCACGGCGCAACACACCACACCTCCAACAATACCCCAGCGCATCATACGGCTCTGAGGCGGGAGCGACGGGACTCGAACCCGCGACCTCCGACGTGACAGGCCGGCGTTCTAACCAACTGAACTACGCCCCCGCGAACAGGCTGCGTGATTATCGCACGTCTTGGGCTCCGGACAAGTCCTCATCGCCGGGCATCATAACCTGACGAAGTGGGCGCAGCAGGATTTGAACCTGCGACCCCCTGCTTGTAAGGCAGGTGCTCTCCCACTGAGCTATGCGCCCAGGTCCGGAGACCAGGACCGAACGAAGCCGCGGCCGCCGACATGGGAAATGCCCCCAGGGGAATTCGAATCCCCGCCGTCGCCTTGAAAGGGCGATGTCCTAGGCCACTAGACGATGGGGGCACAACTGGCGCTGCGGCGACTGCACCCGGCGCTCGAGGCCCGGTCCGCCGCTCACAGCCGGGAGATGCTAGCACACCGGCGTCCGGCGGCCAACTGTTTTTTTGGGTCGTGATATCAGGGTTGCTCCAAGGTTTCCGACTTGATAGTCTAAATGTGATGCCTCCCGCAGACAGACCACGGAACACGCGGCCTCTTGGTGATCTTCTGCTCGCGCCGAAGGGTCACCTGCAACGCTACCGTTGGGTAGTGCTGGTGATAATCGCCGCCGTCGTGGTGCTGTTGCTCCTCGTCGTCCATTGGGTGGATGCGACCCTTCACCCTCTGGCCCCCGTAGGCGCCGTAGTGGTTTTTTTATCCATCCTCGCCGCGGGGCTCGGCGGGGTGCCGGCAGGCTTCGGCGTCGCGCTTGTAGGGGTTATCACGGCCCTCGTCCTCCTGGCGGACTTCAACAGCAAAGCCGGTACGGTCAACGCCGTCGTCTCCGCCCTCCTCTGGTGTGGGGCGGCCTCAGCGGCAGGCCTGATCATCAGGTATCTCCGCCGCCAGGTAGCGCGCCGGGAGGCCGCGCTCGAGCAGGCCCTCCACCGCACTCTTTATGCCAAAGAGCAGATCGAACGGGTCCTTGAGTTCAGCCCACAGTTCTATCGAGCGGAGGACTCGACGGACCTGCTTGACACCGTCTGCGCAAGCGCCATGGAGACCTTCGGAGCGGACGGCGCCAGGTTGTTCACCATAGAGGGGAACGAACTCGAGATAGTGGCGCTTTGCCCACCCTCCAACCACCTCAAGCCGGGATTCACGCTGCAAGGAGACGATCTGCCTGAACTCGACGACATGATCGAGCACCGTCGACCCTCGTTCATCCGCGATGTCCGCACCACCCGGCTCAAGGGCTCAGCGCTCACACTCCAACATGAGCTCAACCTCGTGTCAACCGTCCGCCTGCCCATCTTCAGTCCCACGGGGATCACCGGACTGCTGGCCCTTGGGTGGGACCACGCCATAGAAAGACCCGGAGAGGACCTTCTGGCGATCATGCAGCGCTTCACCGACCAGGCGGCAATAGCCTGGCAAACCGTCCTGCGGGCGGAGGCTCAACGCCAGGCGGACAAGCTTCACGCCACGCTGGAGCGCCTGGTGGCCATGGCTCCCAGCTTCCACATCACAGGCTCGCGCGAGGAGGTGGCCAGGGCTATGTGCGAGGCGGCCTTGGTGACCTTCGACTGCACGGGGGCGGCATTGTACCGCATCGAAGGCGACAGACTGCGCGTCCTGGACCGCAGGCCCCCGCTGGATTCCATCTCGCCGGGGACGACGTTCCCGCTGAGAGACGAGATGCTGCTGGCGCACGAGATCACGTCTCACAGGCCCACCTTTGTCGCGGATGCGGCCGATCCCTCACGGTATGCAGGGCCCTGGCCGCTCAAAGTGCTCAGCCAGGTTGGCGTCGCATCGGCCTTCTACGTTCCGGTGCGCTCCGACGCGGACGAGCCCGAACACCTGCTCATCCTCTCCTGGGACAAGCCTCGGCAGACCCCCGATGAGAACGTCCTCGTGATCGTCGAGCGGTTCGCCGACCAGTTGGCTCTGGCGCTCACCAACGCGTCGGCGCAGAGGCTCCACGATCAACTCCAGGCCAGCCTTCTACCCTCGACGGAAGTGAATCACCCCGTTTTCCGCGTGTTGACCCGCTACCACACCGGTGAGCAACGTCTGAAGCTGGGCGGCGATTTCGTAGGCGCCGTCCCGGCTCCTGACGGCGGGCTGCACTTCGTCATCGGTGATGTAAGCGGGCATGGTCCAGAAGCCGCCGGCCTGGGATCGACCCTCCGCTCCACCTGGAAGGCGCTTGCACTGGCCGGACAAGGGATCCCCGAGATCGTCGACGTGATGCGCCGGGTCCTCGCAACCGATAAGACCGAGCCCAACTCCTTTGTCACCCTCATCGTCGGACGCATAGACATCGAAGGCCGCGACATCTCGTTCGTCAACGCGGGACATCTCCCGCCTCTTCTCATCACCGATAAGGTCATCTCGTTGGAAGGAACGCCGGCCGCTCCCCTGGGCTTCGACAGCGGCACCGTTCGGGTCCTCAGCAGTTTCCCGCTCCCCCGACACTGGTCCATGTTCTGCTACACAGACGGGCTGACAGACGCACGGGTGGCCCCGGGCGCTTCGGAGCGTTTCGGTGAAGACAGGCTCAAGCAGAGGCTGACCGATTGGACCGGCCCTCCCGATGGAAGTAGGCCGGCTCCAGACGGCGCCGCGGTGGACGCGCTCATGACAGAGATAGAGACCGCCGGTGGGGGCCACTTCGCAGACGACGTAGCCATACTGCTCATCTCCACCAAGGATGAGGAGTATTCTGAGTAGTCCGGTTAATCTCCTTCGACCAGTGTGCTAGGCTTTCTCGCCGATGAAGATCTCTCCGCGCAGCAGCGTACTCATAGACCTGGCAGCCATCCGCCACAACGTTGCCCATCTCCTCAGCACGCTCGCTCCCGGCAACCGCCTGCTGGTGGCGGTCAAGGCCGACGGCTATGGGCACGGGACGCTCCCTGTGGCCCGCTCCGCCGTGACCGCGGGCGCCCAGGGTGTGGCCGTCGCCACCGCCGAAGAGGCGGTGGCGCTTCGCGACGCGGGCTACGCCGAGACCATCCTAGTCATGGGTCCGCTGTACAGCTTCGATCAGTACGAGGAGATGGCACGCCGGGACGTCGATTTCGCTGTGGTGAGCGACCGCATGGCGGCGATGCTCCCCGGTTTGCAGGGCTCCGGTTTGCGGGCCCGTGTGCACCTCAAGATCGACAGCGGCATGAACCGTCAAGGGCTCTTCTCTGAAGAGGTCGGCCCTTTCCTGGAATCCATCCGTGGCATCCCCGAGGTCGAGCTGGCCGGGGTCATGACCCACTTCGCCTGCGTGCCGGAAGACCCGGCCACCGTGGACTTCCAACTCGGCAGGTTCCTTCCGGCCGTGAAGCAGGTGCGTCGAGAATGGCCCGGCGTGATCGCGCACGCGGCCAACAGCGCCGCCACGCTCCATTCTCCTAACTCGCATCTGGACATGGTGCGGTGCGGCTGCGCGGTCTACGGTCTGTCGCCTTGGCAGGGAGACGCCATGGCGGAAGGACTGCGCCCTGCCCTGGCGTGGAAGTCCCAAGTGGCCTTGGTCAAGAGAGTGGCGGCGGGCGAGGGGGTGGGCTACGGCCACGCCTTCCGCACCGACCGCCCCACCGATGTAGCCCTGGTACCGATCGGATACGGGGACGGGGTGTCCCGCGCCTTCAGCAATCAGGGTGAGGTCCTCATCAACGGACGTCGCTACCCGGTCGCCGGCCGCATCTCGATGGATTCGTTCGCAGTGGATGTGGGGACCGATGGAAACGTCAAGGTCTCCGACACGGTGACTCTCATCGGAGCCGACGGAGAAGACCGCATCACGGTGGAAGACTTAGCCCGTAGACAGGGCACCATCAATTACGAGATAACGTGTGATATCGCCCTCGACCGGACGGAGAGGCGTTTCCTGAACGGCGACGCCTGACCGGGCGGATCAGCCGGAGGGCAGGGCCGCGCTCCGACAGCTCACGCCATGAGTCATCCGCAGCGGCCGCGGCTTACGGTAGGGGCAACCCGCAGACCCGGCAGAACTTGTCTCCCGAGTCGTACCCGGCCCCACAAGCCGCGCAGCGTCTGGATCGGTCGTCCTCCGTCTCGGCGTTCGAGGAGACCGGCTCTCCGGTGGCGGACGGACCCGGCTGGGCGTAAGGGTCAGGCTGGGTGTAGGGCCTAGGCTGAGCATAGGGTCCGGGCGGGACGTAGGGCCCAGCCCCGGTAGGAGCGCCGGGGTGTCCGCCGGGCGTTGGAGGAGGATACGCGCCCGGCGTCGAGTACGGGCCGGCGAACGGACCCCCGGGAGTGGAGTATCGCCGATGGGCGGACCCATGATTCCAGGCCTCGCCCTCCGTCAGACGATTCTTGAGGTCCGAGGTCTTCACCCAGTAGATGATCCAGCACACCAGCCATCCGATGCCCGCGGCCCAGCCGATGAGCGGCACCCACCACAGAAAGAACGAAGCCAGCCACAGGATGCCCGCGACGAGACCGACGTTGTATCCGAAGTCGTCCTCTACCGGCCAACCGCGTGAGGCGTACTCGGACTTCACCGAGTCGCGGATCTTGCCCACCGTATAGAGAAACCAACCCAGATTGAAGATGGGGATGAAATTGAGCCACACATGAGAAGGGGCTATGGCCCGGTTCTCTCTCTTGACCCGATCCAGAAGGGTGTTCAGATTAAGCAGGAAGAAGAACCACGGCAGGACGAAAACGGCGAGCGCCAGAATGGTTCCGAGGGCGGCCGCCCAGCCCCAGCCCCAATCCCAATACCAACTGTGCATAGCGACTCACCCTCTTTCTCGTCTGAGACCGTCCACATCCCGGACTTTCCTACCGGGCAGACCTCGCAGCGCATGATACACCCCAGGCGCCGGTCGTCGCTCGCGGCGGGCCGCCGAAGAGCAGCGGACCCTCCTAGGGAAGCGGCGAGCCGCAACGCCAACAGTAGTCGTCGTCGGGCATGACGCGTGTCCCGCAGACCGAACATCGTCCGGCCCGACCGTCCGGATCCTCCTGGTCTTCAGACGCGGTCCGACCGGGAACGGATCCGACCATCGTCGACCCAAGACGATCCTTCACCCGCGCGAGCCTGACCCAGTAGATCACCCAGCAAACCAGCTGACCGACCGCCAGCACGGACCCTGCCAAGAGAAGATCGCGCGGGATCCATGACCAGATGGCGGACATAACAGCGAGAACGCCGGCGGCGAGACCGACGCTATAGCCGAAGTCGCTTTCTATCGGCCACCCGCGGCTGCGGTATTCGGCTCGAAGCGAGTCCCGCATCTTTACGATCATGTAGATGAACCAGAAATAGCCGAAGATAGGGATGAACATGAACCAGACGTAGTCGGCCGGCATGGCCCGATTCTCGCCGCCGACGCGCCTGAGCGTCTCCCGCATGGTGAGCAGGAAGAGGACGCCGAACAGGACACCTAAGGCAGCGGCGAGCAGGAACGCGATCGTCCATACCGTCGACACATTCACTCTGCAGCTACTTCGCGGCAGCGACGGCTTTGTCCCTGGCCTCTTCCAGCATCCTAAGATCGGGAGCCTTGATGAAGTCGTTCTTCTGCAACAGGTCGATGATAGACCGCGCCTCTTGGATGTCCGCTAGAGTGGTCTTGTAGACGTGGTCCCAGGTCAGTTCCACCCGAGCCACACCGTCCTTCATGGCCTGCATGGCCACATCGGCGGCCTCTGCGGCGAAGACCTCGGTCTCCTGCATGGTGGGCATGATGTGATCGGCGTTGATGCCCTTCTTCTCCTCAGCGAACTTAGCGACGGCATGGGCGGCGGCGATGGCCATCTCGTCGGTTATCTTGCGGGCCCGCACCATCAGGGCACCCTTGAGGATGCCGGGGAAGCCGATGGAGTTGTTCACCTGGTTAGGAAAATCGCCCCGCCCGGTAGCCACCACATAAGCGCCCGCTTCTTTCGCCGCATACGGGTAGATCTCAGGCACCGGGTTGGCGCAGGCGAACACAATGGCCTTGGGCGCCATGGTCTTGATCCACTCCGGCTTGATGGCGCCCGGCTGCGACGCACCTATCACCACGTCGGCGCCTTTGAAGGCCTCCGCCTCGGCATCGACACGGTTGGGGTTGGTAGCCTCACAGATCTCCCACTTGCGATAGAAGGCGGCGTCGGCCTTCACGTCGTCGCGACCCTTGTGCAGACCACCCTTTGTATCGAAAACGATCATCTTCTCGGGGTCGGCTCCGTCGGCGAGGATCAACCGCGCGATGGTGCTGTTGGCGGCACCGGCGCCTATGAGGACCACGCGCACGTCCTTCATCTCCTTGCCCACCACCTTGAGGGCATTGATGAGCCCGGCTAGAGTCACGCTGGCGGTGCCCTGGGCGTCATCGTGCCACACAGGGATATCGCACTCCTCGCGCAGCGTGTCCAGCACCTTGAAGCAGTTGGGCTGGCTGATATCCTCTAGGTTGACGGCACCGAAGGAGGGCTCGAGCATCTTCACGAAATCGATGATCTTATCGGGATCGTGCCTGCCCTCTTTGTTGTAGCTGTTGCAGCAGAGCGCCACTCCGTCGACACCGCCCAGATACTTCATAAGGAAGGCCTTGCCCTCCATGACCCCCAGGCCGCCGGACGGGGTCACATCGCCGTCGCCTAGAACACGGGTCGAGTCGGAGACCACCGCCACGAGATTACCCCGGTTGCTGAGTTCGAACGAAGCGTCGTTGTCGTCCCTGATGGTCGTGGAGACCATGGACACGCCGGGCGTGTAGTAGACGTTGAACCAGTTGAAGCCGTAGATGCCCGCCTTCGGCATGCTCACGGTCTTTCCTCGGTAGAACCTGTGGACGGAGGCCGCCAGTTCCTTCAGGAAGATGGTCTGGGCCTTAGCCCTCTGTTCGGGAGTGAAGTCGTCGGGAAAATACGAGCCAAGATCGGAGAGACTGAGGTCGGGAGTCTTCATATTGGTCGCTCCAGGAATCGCGGATGGTTCTGGTATCAGCATATCATTCGTTGGGAGCCCTAACGGGAAACGCCCGCGGGCCGGCAGAGGCAGGAAGCCTTGAACGAAGGTCCGCCCGCGGGCCGGCAGAGGCAGGAGCGGAGCTCAGTGGCGTTCCGCAGTGCTGCACGACGGTCTCTGTCGGTCCCCGGACCATTCAGCGAGTTCGACAGAATCGACTCCGCCTAGTACCATGCCTCAATGACTTCAGACGAAGCGTCACTCAACCATGACGAGACGCGGACCGACAAGGCCGAAGACCGACCTACGATCCAGCGTTCCATCGACGGTCTCATTGACACCCTCTTACTGTGGGCTTTTCCCACCTGGATACGTCCCAACCACCTGACGGCCGCCCGATTCGTCATGACGCCTATTGTCCTGGCGCTCCTGTATCTGGACCTCAAATGGTGGGCTCTTGGAGCGTTCGTCGTCGCCCTCTCGACCGACTTCATCGACGGCGCCATGGCCCGCACCCGCGACCAGATCACCGTCTTGGGGATCTATGCAGACCCAGTGGCCGATAAACTCCTGGTAGCGGCGGTGCTGGCCTGGATCGGGTACGACTACCTGGTCGTGCAGATCATCCTAGCCTTCATAGTCCTCGAGCTGGTGCTCTCCGCCGTGGGCGCGAGTATCCTGCTGCGCGAGCAGAGCGCCCGGGCGTCCAACGCCTTCGGCAAGACGAAGATGATCGTGCAGAGCATCGCCCTCCTCATGTTCCTGATCTCGGGCATCCTCGACCTCGACACGTGGGTGACGATCTCCGTCTATCTGCTCTGGCTGGCGCTGGCGCTGGCCGTCCTGTCCGGCGTCAAGCAGATCTACGACCTCCTCACCCGACACCGGGTCAAGACCTAGCCCTTCCTCCGCAAGGGAGAAGTACGGCCGATGCCTTATCGTTCTATCGGCGGCATGCCCTCCTCGGCCCGCGCCTCGTTGATGAGTTTGAAGACGGCGTCCTCCACCTCCATGACGGTGAAGCCGTAGTCCTCTCTCGCCCGGACGCCGCTGACCTTCCAGGGTAGCTCACAGTTCTCAGGCTCGTCACCGAACGTGATCTGGGCGTCGGGGATGTACTTCTCGACCGCCGCGGCGAAGTCACGCAGGGAGACCGGCGGCCCACCTAGGTTATACGCCGGATGCGGCGAGAACGGCGTCTTCACGGCCAGACGGGCGAACTCGCCAACCTCGTCGGAAAGGATGGTGGAGAAGAGCCAATCACCCTTGCACTCCAGCGCGATGGGCCTGCCCACAGCCGGTAGCGACACGATCTCGGAGAACCAGCGCACGAACTTGGGGTTCGTGCCCCCATGCCCGTAACCGATAGTGGGCCGGAGTGCCGTGGATCTGATGCCGTACAACTGGTCATACTCGGCGGCCATCACCTCGGACAGAGTCTTGGCGAGCGCATAGAAACTGCCCTGATAGGGCATGAGCCTGTCGTCCTCCACGATCTCGCGGTCGCCATAGTCGGACTGCTCACCGTACACGGTCTCCGAACTGGCGAAGACCACCCGTTTGATGCCGAGCAGTCGGGCCGCCTCAAAGACGTTGCACATGCCGAGCACGCCGATCTTGGTGTTCGCCCGGGGATAGGGGTCCTTCGACAGGATCATGGCCCAGTTGATGATGGCGTCGACCTTGTTGTCGTCGGCGACGGCCAAGACCTGCTCCAGATCGGAGATGTCGCCCTTGACGTACTTGAAACGGTCTCCGTGTGGTGCCGCCAAGGTGGTGAAGTAGCCCATCGGGGGAGCTACATCCATGGTCACGACGCCCTCCACCTCAGGATCGCGGAGCAGTGCCAGCACCGACTTCTTGCCGAATAGCCCGCTCCCGCCGATCACGAGGACCCTCATCGCAGGGCTTCTCGCTTGAGAATACACTTCTTGACCGCGTCGGCCACGTCCTTGGCGGAGAGGGCGAAGTGCTCCATGAGCTCGTCCTTCTCCTCGGTGATGAGACCTGACTGGCCGAACTCGTCCTCAACACCCACTTTGACGAGCGGCGTCGGCAGGTTCTCGCAGAGAACACAAGCCACGGCGTCGCCGAGGCCGTTGATCTCGCTGGAGTTCTCGGCGGTGACGATGGCCCCGGTCCGCTTCGCGGCCGCGACGATCGCCTCCTCGTCGATGGGTTTGAGCGTGCTGACGTTGAGAACGCCCACGTCCAGCCCGTCCTCTTCCAGGAGGTCGACCGCCTTGACGGCCTCAGTCACCATGTAGCCGGTCGCGATGATGGTGGCGTCCTTTCCATCGCGGAGCGAGTAGGCCTTGCCGAGATCGAACGGGTAGTCGGCCGTGAAGATGGTGAGCGGGTCGGGGCTCATCTCCTGCTTGATCACCGCGGGGCCGATGTACTGCATCATGGCCGTCGCGGCCTTCTCAGCCTCCACCGCGTCGGCCGGGTTGATCATCATCAGGTTGGGCAGCACCCGCAGGCTCCCCCAGCCTTCCACCGTCGCGTGCGATACGCCCACCTCGCCCCACACTCCCTCGCGGGCTATGAACTTCACGTTGAACCTATCGACCAAGATGCTCTGGCGGATCTGGTTGTAGGCGCGGCCCATGCCTGCAAAGAGGAAGTTGTTGATGACGGGGGTGAAGCCCTCCGAGGCCAGGGCGGCCGCCACACAAGCGGCGTTCTGCTCGGCGATGCCGCACTCGATCATGCGGTCGAACATATTGTCAACGAACCATTCGATCTCGGGGAACTGCATGTCCTCCAGGATGGCGAGCGCCTTAGGGTCCTTCTGGAAGGCGGCCTTCATGGCTTTGCCGATCCCCTTGCCCACTCCCGCGGGCGGGCCGATCGCCACATGCTTATTCCATGTCGCCATATTTGGCCCTCCCTTCGCGCACGCCCTTCATCATCTCTTCGCCGCGTCCCAAGTGCATATGGAGCGCCTCCCAATGGGAGATGCCACGGCCTTTCACCGTGTGGGCGATGATGACCTTGGGCCTATTGTCGCCGTACTGGTTGGCCACCATGTCGAGCGTGACCAGGATATCGTGGAACTCGTGCCCGTTGATCTCGTAGACGGACCAGCCGAAAGCCTTCCACTTATCCACCAGCGGCTCGATGGGCATGACGTCATTGGTCGGCCCGTCGAGCGACCACTTGTTGTAGTCGACGATGGCGATGAGATTGTCGAGTTTGAACTTGGCCGCGAACATGGCCGCTTCCCACACCTGGCCTTCCTGCAGTTCCCCGTCGCCGAGGATGCAGTAGGTGCGATAAGTGGGGTTGTAACGCACGATGTAGCGGGGCAGGAAGGTGTCCTGCCGGGAAGGCGGGTTGTACTTCATCTTGAGCTTCTCGGACAAGGCAAGACCGGCCGCGAACGACAATCCCTGGCCCAGTGATCCTCCCGAGAAGTCGATGCCCGGCGTACACCAGCGGTCTGCGTGGCCCTGAAAGGGCGAACCGTAGCAGTAGTAGGTGCCGAGCGTCTCTTCCGGGTACATCCCCAGTTCCACCAGAGCCGCATATATGGCCTCGCAACAGTGAGCCTTGGACATCACCACTCGGTCGCGCTCCGGCCAGTCGGGGTTCTTGGGGTCGAACTTGAGATGATGGAAGTAGAGGGCCGTGATGATCTCGAGCACCGACATAGTGCCGCCTACATGGCCCTGGCTGAAGGTGCAGAATTGGTCCAAGCAATGGTTGACCAAGACCTTGGCCTTGGCCTCCAGTTCCTGCACCAATGCATCGCTATGCGACATGCTCGGCCCTCCTTTTGAACGTGATCTTCACGGAATCCGTGGAGAGGGGAGCGCCACAGCGCGGACAGGTGTTGTCGTAAGCGGCGAGCACCGCGGCTTCGTCGGGGATGGCCCGCATGTAGAGCCGCCGGCTGATCTCCTCCCCGAAGTAGAGGAGCATGCCGCACTTGCCGCAATCGATCGTTTGGCTCATGGATCGACCTCACTGCTATCGGACGTCATCTGTAGCGACCTCCTACGGTTTGACCAAGATCTTGATGTCGGTGCTCGTCTTCCGGGCGGCCAAGGCTGTCGCGATATCCGCAAGGGGGACGATCTGAGTGATCATCGGCTCCAGGTCGAGCTTGGCGAGCAGTTTGAGCGCCCTCGGGAAGACGAAGGGAGCCAAGATCGTCGAACGGATGGTCAGCTCATTGGCGAACATATAGTAGGGATTGATCGGGAACGTGGCATCCTCGTGATAGGAGCCCGCCCAGACGATGGTCCCGTCCTTGTCCGCCAGGCCGATGGTCTGCTCGACCGCGGAGAAGTTGCCGCTGGCCTCGAAGACCGTGTCGAAGCCTCGCCCGTCCGTATGCTGCCGACCGACGGTCACCAAGTCCTCCTTGAGGGGATCGACGGTCCAATCGGCCCCATACAGCTTGGCCATCTCCCGCTTCTCCGGCATGGGATCGGAGACCAAGACCCGGGCGGCCCCGGCCCGTATGGCTATCTGCTGGATGAGGAGGCCGATGGTCCCCGCGCCCGAGACGGCCACCGTCTTGCCCGGAGCTATGTTGCCCAGATCGACGGCGTGAACGGCGATGGTCACCGGTTCAAGCATGGCGCCACGTTCCAGACTCACATCATCCGGAAGCGAGTAGAGACAGCTCTCGTCGTAGACCGCGTACTCGGCGAAACCCGCCTCGTACGACTTCACGTACTCACAGAACTGCTCCATCTTGTTGCGACAGTAGTAGCAGGCGCCACAGTACTTGCGGAAGTTCATGGCCACCCGCTGGCCCACCTTCCAGTCACCCAAGAGGCCGGGGCCCAGCTCGGCGATCACACCCGAGGCTTCATGCCCTGTGCTGAAGGGGGCAGGGGGCCACCACGGCGCCTTGAGCAGCCCGAACGTGCCTTCGTAGATCTCCGGATCACTCCCGCAGATCCCGCAGTAAGCGATCTTGACCTTCACCTCACCCGGGCCGGGAGTCGGTTCGGGGACCTCCTCCACGCGGGTATCGAAAGGCCCATATGTCAAGGCAGCCTTCATATGCTCACGGCTCCCTCAGCTCGACGACCAGGTTGCCGACCTCAGAGCCTTCGAAGTAGCAGAAACCTATATCGTCTTCGGGGAAGGAGCTGGTCCATACCTTGGCCCCTTTGGCCGTCGCCCTCTCGATCTCGCCCTTCAGATCGGTTGTTAACCACCCGACATGATGCGGGCCTTCGCCCTGAGCATCGAGCGTCTCCCTAAGGGCTTGGTCGCCTTCGTAGGGCTCCAAGAGCTCCAGTTCTACCGAGCCCATTTTAGCGAAGCTGATCTTGGTGCTCCATTCGGCCGGCCTACCGTGCAGCTCACCTTTGAACTCGACGGTGAACACCTTATGCTCGTCATCGAACTTGAATGGTCCGAATCCCAGAGCCTCCAGATGGGTTATGGCCTTCTCGATGTCTCTCACCACGATGCCCACGTGGTGCGGCAGTGTCGTACAGAGCGATGATTCGACTTCGGACATAATGGACCCTCCTTGTGGTCGGTTCTTCGCCGGCACACCTACGCTACAGCGCGTATGACGCATGCCGTCACGGTGTTCCTCCGCGCGCCTACTCGGGGGTCGTCGTTGCGACGGCCCCTTCCTTCTTTCGCCACAACGCAGGCGCCTTCGAGACAAGGCCCATGATACCGCCCGGCATAAACCTCATGACGAGGATGATGAGGAATCCCGAGAAGATGGGGTGATACCCGCCGAAGTAGATATCGCCATAGGCGAACAGCGCGCTGCAGATGAGCGATCCTATCACCGGGCCGATGATGGTGCCCGTACCCCCCAAGACCACCATCAGGATCGGGTAGAAAAGCCAGTTCATGTTGAAGACGCTGGCGGGCTCCAGATGGAACAGGTAATAGCCATAGATGCTGCCCGCCAGACCGGCCAGAAACGCACTCATGGCGAAAGCGAGGACCTTGTATTTGAGAACGTTCACCCCATGCGACGCCGCCGAGATGTCGTCTTCCCGGATGGCTTTGAGAGCCAGACCGAAACTCGAGCGGGTGAGGAGCCAGACGGCCAGCGTCGCAAGGACTGCGACCAACAGAGCCACCCAGTAGTAGACGCGCATGCTGGAGAAGTAGCTGGCGTCCAGGTAGATGCCGTTGGCGCCACCGGTGATCTTCCCGCCTTTGACGAAGAGGACATAGACGATCTGGGCCAGACCGAGCGTGCCGAACGAGAGATAGTCGCCCTTGAGACGGGACAGCAGCAGCAATCCGATGATGGACGCAACGATGGCCGGAGCGATACCTGCCACGACCATGAGCGTCACGTCGAAGAAGAAGTAAAGGCCGATCCCATTCAGCCACAACCCGGCCATGGTGTAGGCGCCGAGGCCGAAGAAAGCGTGAGTACCTAGGCTTATCTGTCCCGTGTACCCGGCGATGAGGTTCCATCCCTGGGCCACCGTGAGATACACGCAGGTGATGAAAAGATAGTAGCCTGTGTAGGATGCATCTACGTCCAGCCAGAAGGGTAGAGTGCCGAGGGCCGCAAGGGCTGCGACGATGATGCCCAACGAGATGAGGCCCTTGTGGCCCAGTCTCCGGTACAGTGCCTTCACGCCCACCTCGCGCACTTCTGTTTCCATGGTTCTATACCCGATCGTTTCACCCCTGCCTCATACTTTCTTGACGGCAGCCCGTCCGCCGAAGATGCCGTTCGGCATGAATATAAGCACCAGGATGAACACCGCGTATGAGATGGCATCGGCCCATCCGGCACCTATGTAGTAGGCCCCCAGACTCTCGATGACACCGAGTATGAGACCGGCGCTGAGGGCTCCCCACACGTTGCCGATGCCGCCTAGAGCCAATGCCACCAAAGCCTTGAGAGCAAACGTGAACCCGTAATTAGGGTCGAAGGAGTAGACCGACGCCATCACCACGCCGGCCAGCCCGGCCAGCCCGATGCCGATGCCGAAAGCCACCGCCATGACCCAGTTGGAGCTGATGCCGAGGAGCTTCACGGCCTGCATGTCGGCTGAAGCGGCGCGGACGGCCGTGCCCAAACGAGTCCGCTTCAGGAAGTAGAAGACAACGAAGGCCGCCA
This sequence comes from Actinomycetota bacterium, assembly GCA_012523095.1. GTDB lineage: Bacteria > Actinomycetota > Thermoleophilia > RBG-16-64-13 > RBG-16-64-13 > RBG-16-64-13. The sequence continues at coordinate 43,130 of JAAYJE010000126.1, forward strand.
GCAACGCGATGACCAAAGCCATGAGGCGTACGAACGAGATGTTGACATCGCCGATACGGATGGTGTAGCTGGCGTACGAAGTGGCGGCGAAACGCGGGTTGGCGGTCCAGAAGGTCAACATAAGGTTGTCGACCATATACATCAGACCAACCGCGAGCAGCAATGAGACGTTCTTGTCCTCGATGGCCGCGGCATCCTTGAACAACGTATAGAACAAGCCAAGACCGACCATGAACGCCACCGGGACCGAGATCAGGATACAGACATACGGATCTATCCCGAGAAGCGTGAAGAGCCAGTAGGTCAAGTAGGCGAACAGGACGATCATGGAGCCCTGAGCGAGGAAGATGATCCTCATGGTGCCGAACACCAGGCTGAGGCCGATGGCCGCGATACCATACATAGTCCCGAAGAGAACACCGTTGATCAGGACCTGAAGCAGTATGGTCACGATCCGCTCCCTTGGTTCCCGGTGACGGCCCGCCTGCCCAGGTAAGCCTTGCGTAGCTCCTCATTGGCGAGCAACTCCTCACCCGTCCCCGACATGACGATGTGGCCGGTACTCATCACGTAGGCCTTGTTGCAGTGTTTCAAGGCCATGTTGACGTTCTGCTCTATCATGAGGATGGTGGTGCCCTGCTGGTGAAGGGTTGTGATGAGGTCGAAGATGGCCATGGTCAGGATGGGGCTGAGTCCGAGCGAGGCCTCATCGATCATGATAAGCCTGGGCTGCGCCATCACGGCGCGCCCGATGGCGAGCATCTGCTGTTCTCCCCCGCTCAGCAGTCCTGCTTTGCCGTTCTGCCTCTCCCTCAGCACGGGGAACAGGGAGAAGACGCGCTCCAGCGAATCCTTGTAGCCGGCCCGGGTTCTGGGCAGATACGCGCCGAGCTTGAGATTCTCGTGTACGGTCAGGTTCGGGAAGAGCCTGCGTCCTTCCGGAACCTGCACTATACCTTTGTTCACCCTGTGCCTTATGCTGGTTCTGCCCAGGTCTTCGCCCTCGAAGAGGATCTCTCCTTCGGTGGGATATATCAGCCCAGAGACGGCCTTGAGCAAAGTGCTCTTTCCGGCGCCGTTGCTCCCCACCAATGCCACGATCAGCCCCTCCTCGACGGTCAACGACACGCCGAAGAGAGCGCGCACGTCGCCGTACGACACGCTCAGATTTCGGACCTCAAGTAGGGGGCTCGCCAAGATATGCCTCGATGACTTTGGGGTCGCAGGCGACTTCGTCCGGACAGGCATCGGCGATCTTGGCGCCGTAATCCAGAACACCCACTCGATCACAGAAGTCGAGAACTGCGTCCACCTTGTGCTCTATCCAGAGGATTGAGAACTTCCGCTCCTCTTTGGTCGCTCTGATCACCGTGAACAGATTGTCTATCTCGGTGGCGGTGAGACCCGCCATCGGCTCGTCGAGAAGTATCAGCGATGGCATAGAGGCAAGACCCATCGCGATCTCGAGCAGACGCCGATCGGACAAGGTCAGATGCGCCGCGATGACATCGCGTTTGCTCTCCAGCTGGACCAGCTCGAGCGCACTGAGGGTCCGCTCCTTGGAAGAGAGCTCGTGCGCGCCCCCGTATACGGCGGCGGTCATCACGTTATCGTGAACCGACATCTTCAGAAACGCCCGCACCAACTGATACGTGCGCGCTATCCCCAGATGACAGATCTTGTGAGGGGGAAGTCCGGCTATCTCCCTGCCTCTGAACTTGATGCTGCCGCTGTCGAGCTTGTAGATGGAGGTGATAAGGTTGAAGACGGTGGTCTTACCGGCCCCATTCGGACCGATCATGCCGACGATCTCTTCCTCATTCACCTGGAAATCGAGGTCGACGATGACCCTGAGGCCGCCGAAGCGCTTGTTGACCTTGTCGAGGACGAGGAGTGGGTCACCTGCGGCCATGGTCTATCCCCGAGAGCGCCGAAGGACCCGTATGAATACGTCGATGCAACTCGTCGTCGGTTGAAGCCATACTTGCTCCAATGGGTCACCGAACCTTGTCAACTGGCCGCCTTTCCGCTGACTGATCTAATTGGCCCAGACCACAAAAGATGCGGATTCGCGACTCAAAGTATCAAGCCCACCCGGCTTTGTCCATATCCAGAACCGTTCCGTTGGGTCCAGAGAGCAAGACCCTGTTCCACCAACCGGCAGACAACACCGGCAGAAAGAGTTCAGAGAGGCCCGCCCTGCGGTATGATGAGATGGGCAGGGGAACACAGTGACGAGGAGGGAGTGTATGACGTGAACCCGTTCTTGCATGTTGGATATGTCGTGGCTTGACCCCAACACGTGTTGTCTCAATCGTCTGTTCTGGGGAGATGCTCATGAGAAACAGAAAGATGCTTGTAACGTTCCTAGCTCTCATCCTCGGCCTCGCGGCCGCCTTTGGCGCCGTGGCCTGCGGAGAAGAAAAGGCTCCTGAAACCACGGCGGCCCCCACTGAAACCACGGCGGCTGGTGGTGATTTCGTCGGCCAGGTCAAGATAGGCGGCCTCGGCTCCATGACCGGCCAGAACGCGATGACCGGCGCCGAGATGATCTGGGCCTATGAACGGGCCGTCAAGGATATCAACGCCGCCGGCGGCATCAAGCTGCCCGACGGCAACTACGAACTGAAGCTCACCATGGTCGACGACAAGACCGACGCCACAGAAGGAGCAGCCGGCGCTGAGAAGCTCATCAAAGCCGAGGGGATCGAGCTGATCCTCAGCTCCAATATCACCCCCATCAACCTGGCGGCGGGGATCGTGGCCGAGAAGTACCAGTGCTACTTCCAGATCGCGACGAGCTGGACCGACTACATCGAAGAACAGAATTTCGAGTGGGTGTCGGACATCTTCTTCACTCCGAAGGCCGCCACGGAGATACCGTTCAACGTGGCCGGTCTCATGCCTGAGAGCGACCGGCCGCAGAACTGGTGCATGCTTACCGAGGACAACACCGACGGTGAAGGCATGGCCGCCGGAGCCGTCGCCGTGTCTGACGAGTTCGGCTATGAGACCGCCATGGTGGAGAGGTACACGCCGGGAACGAAGGACTTCTCGTCCATCATTCTCAAGTTCAAGCAGAACGAGATCGACGCCCTCATCACGCTGATCGGCTCGGCCGACGCCATCACCTTCATGAAGCAGATGAAAGAGCAGAACTACTCGCCGAAGCTTCTGTTCGGCTGGAAAGGGTTCTGGCCGACGGAGTTCATGACCGCGCTCGGACCCGACTCGGACTACGCAGGCCATGACGGCTTCTGGTCGGAGGGCAACGGAGCTCCCGGCTCGGCTGAACTCGGCCAAGCCTTCAAGGATGAACACAACGGCCTTGACTCAGTGAGTATCGGACTCTCGTACGCCAACGTCCAGATCATGGCTCAGGCCATCGAGAAGGCGGGGTCCACGGACCCGGCGGCGGTACGCGACCAGATCTTCGGAGGCAGCTTCGTCGGCACGACCATGGGCGACGTCACCTACAGCGACAAGGGCATCTGCAACACCACCCCCTACGGATTGTGGTGGAAAGACGGCAAGCGCGTCCAATACTGGCCGGATGCGGGCAATCAGGTCGAGTGGTTCGTCCCCTGGGATCAGAGGTAACAGGCATGTGACCGCCCTCGACTCCGGGCCGTGAAGACGGTCATCGTAGGCGAGACGGTCAAAGGAAGGAGATCGAACCCCGCCCTCTTCGTTCATCGAGAGGGCGGGGTTCTTGCAGAAAGGAGCGCATCATGAGCGGCAAGTACGACAAGTATTTCATCACCGAGACCCCGCCTCACCCCGACCATCCGCAGAGCAGGAACATCGTGAGTGATGTGCCTTGGTGCGACTCCCTCTGCATCATCAACGAGCTGGGCGGGACCGTTGAGGGCGCCTACTATCTCGAGACATGCATGGTCCTCCGGACGGGAACCATCGACTATCTGGAGGAGTCCCACACCCATGACTTTCCCGAGTATTTGTTGTTCTTGGGTACCAACCCTGAAGACCAGTTTGACTTGGGTGGAGAGGTAGAAGTGTGGATGGGCGACGAGCAGCACACCGTCAACCGCACCTGCGCCGTGTTCGTCCCCCCGGGCGTGCCTCACTGCCCTATGATTGTACGTCGGGTCGACCGGCCCTTCATCTTCATCAGCACGGGACCCGGGCTGGGCCGCGAGTACGACGGGCAGGCCGCCGACAGCGCGCCGCGGTGATCATTGCCGGTACAGTGCACTGCACCGGCGTGACGGTCCGCCGTCTGCGCCGTAACTGGATTTGACGTGACTACGCAGCCGTAGCGAGACTTGACGTAACTACTTATATGTCGCCTTGCCTTCGTAGGTCGGGTTCATCACCACGGAGAAGTGGAAGATGGGCCTGTCGACCTGGAGTATCCGCATAGGGTTGTGCGGGACGCCGGCGGGGCACCAGATCATCGTCGAACGCGTGAGCCTATGCGCCTCCCCGTTCATCGAGAACTCGATGACCCCACTCAGGTTGTAAGGGTCGTCGGGGTCGCTGCCGTAGAACCCGATGAGCTCGTCGTAGTCGTGCACGTGCTCCACGAAGATGGGGTCCCGCGGGGCGGGGGCGAAGTACCAGGCGGTGTTCATCTGAAAAGCGCCTTTGCAGACATCGTCGTCCATCCATAGGATGCGTTCGGCGAACTGTCTGTACAACTCACGGAACTCCGGCGTGCCCATGCCGGGCGGCTCCTGAAGCTCCTGCACGAAATACCTACCGTACTCGCCGCCCTTGTTGTTATCGTAGACCATATGGCGATCCTTTCTCATGCAACCGATCCGAAGGCCGGCTATTCCTTGGGCATGTCCCAATCTATGAAACGCCAATAAGGAGCATTGACCCGTTTCTGGTAGGCCTCCATGTCCACACTTCGCCAATCGTAGAAGCCCACCCCCGTCTTGGCGCCCAGATCGCCCCGGCCCACCCGGTCGGTGACGGCAGGGGGCGCTTCGGCCATGTTGCTGAGCGAGGGGAACACAGCATCGCACGTGCGCATATTCAGAGTCAGGTCGCCGTTGTCGAAGTGCTCGAAGATCCCGATGGACGTGTAACGAGGGCAGAAACTGTACATCAGACAGGTGTCGATGTCCCTGGGATCCGCGATGCCGCTCTCGATGAGGTTGAGCGCCTCCCGCCACAGCGCGAACTGCAGGCGGTTGCCTATGAAGCCGGGTGCAGGCTTCTTGAGCACCACCGGCCTGCGGTCGAGAGACTCCAGCAGTTCCTTGGCGAACTGAAGGACGGCCGGATCGGTGGCAGCGCCGCCGCACAGCTCGAAAAACGGCACCATATGGGCGGGGTTGAAGGGGTGAGTGATTATGATACGGTCCTTGTACTTCGTAGCCTTCTCGGCCAGACGGTCGGGCACCAGAGACGAGCTCACCGAGCAGATGGCCTTGATCTTGGGACAGGTCTCCTCGATACGGGCATAGATCTCGTGTTTGAGATCCAAGACCTCCGGTACACATTCGAAGATCACGTCGCAGTCGGCCAGATCACGGTGATCAGTGGTGTACGCAAGGTATCTCTCGCAGATGGAGAGCTGCTCCGCGGGCATGAGGCCCTGCTCGATCATCTGGCGGAAGTAGCCGTCGTAGATCTTCTTGTACTCAGGGATCATCTCCGCGCGGCGTACGAGGCACGTGGCCCGGTAGCCGTGACCGGTCGCAAGCACGGCCAGACTGTCCCCGATCATTCCCGCGCCGATTATGCCGATGTGATCCACACTGTCGAGCTTCATATCATGCGTCCATTCCTCCGACGATTACCAGGAGCGGCGGGTGCACACTATTTGAGCGGGCGAAGACCAAGGATCTCTCTCGCTTCAGCCGGAGTCGCGACTTCCATCTCCAGTTCGTGGATGATACGGACCATCCGCTCGACCAACTGCGCGTTGCTCTTGGCCAGCTCGCCGTACCGGTAGTAGATGTTGTCCTCCATGCCCACGCGGACGCTGCCTCCCTTGAGCAGACCGTAGGTGATGCCGTGGAGCTGGTTCGCCCCGATGGCCATGGTGGACCAATTGACGGAGCGATCGGTGGGAAGCAGGCTGATCATGAAGTCGAGGTTGTGCTGGCTGAAGGAGATGGCGCCCTGGCTGACCTTGTTCATACCCATGACGAAGGTAAGCGACGGAGGATCGGCGATCACGCCCGCGGGCACGAGCACGTTGAAGACGTCTTCGACGCTGGAGGGATTGAACACCTCGAGCTCTGGTTTGATGCCCAGGTCCATCATCTTCTGGGCGGTCTTGATGAGCCAGGGGCGCTCCCACTTGTAGATGAAGGACAGGTCGCCCCACACGGTGGTGATGAGAGAGCAGTCCAACGAGCACATCTCGGGCAGGCAGGACTTGTCCTCCATGTCGAGCAAGACGGTCCCGTCGTCGGCCGTGGAGCCGGGCTTGGTTGCGGGGGCGGTTGAGTTCTGGATGATGACGGGACATCTCGCACGGAGACCCGTGTTGATCTCGGCGAAGATGTCAGGGTCGTTGCTAGAGTTGCCTTCCTTGTCGCGGGCATGGATATGGATGATCGCAGCTCCCGCGTTGTAGCAATCGTATGCAGACGAGATGATCTCGTCAGGTTGCTCGGGCAGAGCCGGGTTGGCGGCCTTGCCCTGGAAGTTCCCCGTCTGGGCGACGGTGATGATGACTTTTCGCTTCTCGGCCACGTTCAAACTCCTTTGGTGGGACGTCGGATCGTCGTCACGATCTTGACCCGGGCGTCGTTTCCGAACCGGCCGCCTCCGCCGCCGGCTTCTTTGCTATGTCCGTCCGCAGGGCCTTCTTGTCGAGCCTCTGCGCAGCAGTGTAGGACATGACGTCGGCGGCCGCCAGTTCCACATCCGGGCGCCGGTCTATCAGCCCTCCGTTCGCGGTGACGCTGCTCCTCTCCCTAGATCGCGTAACCGGTGAGAGCGCCCTCGCGCACCGCGTCCACGATCCACCCCGGCTCCCCGCAGCTGCCGATCACACGAGTATCGTCCACCAATCCCCCTAGCTCCTCGATAACAGCCGTGTTCGGCCCCCAGTCTTGGGTGATGATGACATCCTCACCCTCGAGAACGAACACCCGCTTATCGGGCGTCCGTATCTTCAAGCCCCTATCGATGACCTCGCGGTACTCTGCGTCGGACCAGATGGGTACGTGCTTCAATTTGAACCACGGCCACAGGTTCTCTAGATCGTCCTTAGTCATCCCGTCGCCCAGCTCCGCATAAGGACCGTTGTGAGCGATGGTCACCCGCCGACCCCTTTTGGCCAGGAACTCGGCCAGCTCGCAGCCGTGGAGAGTACCCCCAACAACCACTACACTCCGGGCCACGGGCATCCACAACCGCGTGAGTCTCTCCAGGCGACGCGCGGAGATGAACCTGAGAGCCGACCTAAGCAGGCCGTGCAGCTTCTCGGTCTTGATGACTTTGGGGCCGTCCGCGCCGGGAAGACGGAACTCGGTATGCGCAGCCCCTGCTGCAAGGACGAGTACATCGGGTCGTTCGGTCTGTACCACCTCAGGAGTAACCTTTACCTTCAAGTTGACGTTCACATGCTCATTCTGGAGCTGTGTCTTCAGGTATCTCACGAAGTCGGTGAGATCTTCCGTCTCCATATCCTTGACTACGGCCGCCAAGGGGATCAGCCCTCCGAGGCGCGAAGTCGCCTCATACAGCGCCACCTCATGGCCCCGGCGGGCGGCCACCCGAGCCACCTCCATGCCCGCGGGGCCGCCGCCGACCACCAACACCTTCTTCTTCGGGGCGGCCGGCCCACATCGGTATCCGGGTTCGAGTTCTCGGCCTAGGGTGGCGTTGACGCGGCACTCCAGTCGCTTGTTCTTGTTCCGCATATCGAAGCAGTGCAGGCAGCCGGTGCAGGTGCGGATGTCCTTCAACCGCCCGGCTCTCACCTTGTTGGGGAGGGCGGGATCGGCAAGCAGACGTCGTGTCATGCCCACGAAATCAAGGCTGCCTTTGCGCAGATACTCCTCCCCCATATCCGGATCGAGACGGCAGGCGGTCCAAACAGGGATGGTGACCCCTTTTCTTTTGACCGCCTCCGCGAGAGGCACCGTCGCCCCCTTGCCGTCCCGGCTCCAATCCAGATCGACCGGCAGTTCTTCCGGAGGCTCGGGGTAGAGGATGCGGTCCGGCTGGATGAGACCGCCCCTGTGGCCGTAACGCTCGGCCCGGACGTTGATCCCGTCGGCCACCTTGCTGATGAGCCTGGCCATCTCGGCACCCTCTTCCATCGTGGTCGCCAGCGGGTGGTTGTATTCCACGACGTTGAACAACGTGTGTACGGCGAATCCCGAGCCGCACCGTCGCTTGGCCTCGATGATGATGCTCCGCAGGAAGCGGGTACGGTCCTCGTAGCTCTGAGGACCGTACTCGTCGTCGCGCTTGTTCCAAACGCGGGATAAGAAGGTGTTGCCCTGGTGGGCGGTGCCGTGATTGATCTCACAGGCGTCGAAGCCGGCCTTGTAGGCCCGCTCGGCGGCAGACGCCCATAGGTCGATCTGGTCCTCGACCTCTTGCTTGGTCATCGCGCGGCAGGGAAGGAAATCGGGACCGGGTAGCTCTTCGACGGTCATGGCCGAAGCGCACTTGACGTCGCGGATGTTCATGTCGCGAGGCATGAGGCCGGTAGGGTTCCAAGGGCCGGCGTGCTGAAACTGTATGGATACCGGACAGCCCTGCTTGTGCACGGCCTCGGTCAGCCGCTGGAACCCGGGTATGAACCTGTCGTCGTCCAGATGCAGCTGCACACCCTCGTAAGCACCGTCGGGGAAGTAGTGTACATGCTGGATACCCAGCGGGTACTCCACTCCACACGACTCCACCACTAGGAAGCCGACGCCGCCGCGGGCCAGACGCTCGTAGTAGGCGATCATACGCGGCCCCACCGTCTGGTCTTCCTCCACGTACGAGGTGCCGTTGGCCGTCTTGATGATGCGGTTGCGGGTTTTTACCGGGCCGATCGTCCCCGGTTCGAGGAGCTTCTCGAATTGCTCTCTCATGACTCACTTCTTCCTTGGAGAGCCTCATCAACGATCCGAGCCGCCGCCGCCAGCACGTCGGCGCTGCGCGTGAGTCCTTCTCTCTCCTCCGGTTCCAACTCCCACTCCAGTATCTCGCGGACCCCGCTCCTGCCCAACGAGACCGGCGCCGCCATACTGAGTCCGCGCCGGCCGTACTCTCCGTCCAACACCACCGAACAGGGGAAGACCTCTCCGGTATCGTCGCGGATGGCGCGCACCAACGCCGCCAACCCGACGGCGCACGTCCAGCCCGCGGTACGGCCCGCCTGCAATGCCTCGTAGCGATGTAGGACCTCGAGCGCCTCAGCACGTATCCTGGTCTTCTCGTACTCGCTGAAGACAACAGGCCTTCCGTCGATGCGAGCCGAGCTGAATACCGGCACCTGGGTGGCGCCGTGCTCCCCCAGTACCGTGGCCTGCACCCGACCGACCTCCACCCCTTTGGCGCGGGCGATCTGTTCCCGAAAGCGGAGCGAATCGTTGAACGAGTAACCCAGGACCCGGCGTCGTGGGAAGCCTCCCACCCGCCAGGTGGCATAGTTAAGGGGATCCACCGGATTAGTGGCCGTGATGACCACGGCGTCGGGACAGCTACGTCTCAACTGTTCTGCGATCTCGCGCACCAAGGGAAGATTCCGAGGCAGCATCTCCATACGATCGCTGAGCAGACCCTGCGATGCTCCCGCCGCGTCGATCACCACATCCGAGCCGACGGCGTCGGAGTAGGAGCCAGCCTTCACGGTTATATCGAGCGCCGACACGGCCGTGGCGAGGTCCATGGCATGCTGTTGCACCATGTTGGAGCGCGGGTCGACCATGACGACCTCGTCGACCAGACCTTGGGCGGCCAAGTAGAACGCGGCCGGCGCACCGACCGCACCCGCAGCGCCGATGATGGTCGCTTTCGTCGCGTACCTCCCCTTCAACCACTTCTTGACAGGTCCTCACCCGACCGAACCGGGCTCATGGTCACGTGGAGTATTAACCAGCAAGAAGCGCCGGCTGTCAACCGCCGGCTCGTGAGGAGCCGGCGGACGACAGCCGCTCGACCGAGAAGAACAGCTACGTGTTCAGAAGCGCACCGTCCGAGCACGGATAGTCCCGGCGTGGGCGGATCCGCCTCTCCGGCTCCTCTCGATGGGAAGGCTCAGACCGCCAGTTGCTCTGCCACAAGCCGCTTCGCGAGCCCCAATATCATGAAGACCGGGGGCAGACCGCACGGCTCGGGGATCACGCTCGAATCGCACACAAAGAGACCTTTGATCTTCGTCTGTAGGTCTCTGTCGATCTGATCATCGATACGCACCGTCCCGGCCGGGTGGGCGCCCCGGGGAGGAGCCGAATTGATGGACTCAGGGATACAACCCGCCCGGCGCAGTATCTGACCAGAGACTTCCATGCCTCGCGCAAGGAGCTTCTGATCCGCCTCCTCCAACGGTTTGGACACCGTACCGTCGGCCTTCACATAGCCGGCGTGCCGGTCGCGGGTCTTCGCCATGATTCCCAGAACGTGCGGGAAGTGCCGGAAGCTCAGAAGCGCCTTGGGACCGCCCATGAACAATCCGAAGAGATACCACGGCCAAGGATCGCAGCAGTCCATCAGGATGATGCCCTCATCCTTGAGATCAAGCGTGCCACAGCCCATGGGTATGTCGCGGTAGGAACCTCGTCCCGAGTAGAGCCCGTAGGTCAATACCAACGGATCGATGATGACTCCTTTACCGGCGTCTGAGAAGCCCGAGTTCTGCATGATAGGAGCGGTGCCCAGCCCGCCCGCCGCGAGAACCACGCGTTCCGCCTCCACCTCGAAGGGGCCGGACCGCCCCGTCCCCCGGACTCCGGTGACGCGATCGTCCTTGGACAGGACTGCCTTCACCTGCATCCGTGTCTCCAGATGAGCCCCGTGCGAACGCGCCTCCTCGACATACTCACGCGCCGTCCACTTCGCCCCCTTGGCGGAGCCGGCAAAAAGCCTGCTGGGTCGAGTGCGCATCTTGTCCCAACGTATGAAGTGCGGCATGGGGTTCCAGTCAAAGCCTTCCGCGCGCGCCGCTTCCATGATCCGTTCAGCCCCTTCCCCGATAAGGCTTTCCGGCATGGGGGAAGGCTTGAGTTCTTCACGCACCTGGGCGATATACTGGGCCAGATCGATACCATGTTCCTCCTTGAGCCAGGCCGGCGGCTCGAAGGCCGTGCCTAGATAGGAGAGGGTCGACCCGCCTACCGTCAGCAGACGCACCATCTGTGTGCCCTCGATGGAAGCCAGCGTGAGGGCCCGGTCCGCCATGCGGAAGGTGTTCAGCCAGCTGCCTTCTCTGTGGTAGGCGCCTTGTTCCAGGATGAGCACGTCCTTGCCGCGGAGGGCGAGTTCCCGGGCGACGGCTGCTCCGCCCGGTCCGCTGCCCACAACCACGGTTTCGGCTTTTAGACGCTTGATCCCACCGGCCATCATTCCTCCTATGTGTCTAGAGCCGACCTTGAACGCCGGTGCAGAAATCGTGACCCAGATCCAGCAGTGGCGGCTGCCATGACAACTCGGTTCTCATCGGCCGACGAAGAACATCCCATGGAGCCACGATCGACCATGCGATCTTCCTCGCACGACGAAGGAGCCTCTTGCCCTTGCAAGAGAATGAGCGTACTCTCACTGAGCATGTGCTCAGTGGACAAGATAGTAGCCGGCCAAGACCCTGTCAAGCCGTGTAGACGAACACTGCCTCCCGACGAGCGAAAGCGGCAGATCGTCGACGCAGTCCGGCATGTCGTAGCCGAGCACGGGGTACCGAACACCACGGTGTCACGAGTGGCGGAGGCCGCCGGCGTCGCCCAAGGGACGCTGTACCTCTACTTCCGCAACCGAACCGAGATGCTCCTCGCCGCCTTGGACTCCATCTGGACCGAGATGCAGGGCGTGGTCGAGATCCCGGGAGAGACCAACGAGCTCGAACGACTGCGAAAGGGCGGGCTGAAGCACAACGAGTTGATGACGACCGAACTGGGCGGGTTCGCCGTCCCCTGGGTGGAGTTCATCGCGGCCCCGGCCGGCATGGGCCTGCGGGGTGCCGTCGGGGAGACGCAGCGTCGCGCTTTCCGAAAGCTGCGCGAAATAGTGGAATCGGGGAAGGCCAACGGGCAGATACGCGCGGATGTCGACTCCGATCAACTCGCCTGGGAATGGCTGATGCTGGCTTGGGCGGAGAACATCGCCTGCCTGGTGGGATTGACCGAGTTCTTCGAAGAGAGGCGGTCGGAGCCGCTGCGTTCTATGATCCTGGACGACGCTGCGCCGGAAGGCGGATGCCGAGCCTAGTCCGCCCCTCTAACCGTATCACGGGCTGCCGGTCGTGCCGCTCCCCGGGGCGACGGTCGTAGTGGTTGGAGCCGGAGGCGACCAGTCGAGGCCCATGAAGCGAGCGGCTTCGGTAAGCACCGCCACCATGTCTTCGACGATCCCGAGATTCTGAGCCCGGCTCATGCACCCCTGTGCACCGTATTCGAACAGAAGTCGATACCACTTGTCGGTATCCTCCGTGCCCAAGGAACCGACGGTCACACCGGCGTCTGCAAGCATCTCAAGTTGTCCGGACACGTAACCGGAGTCCAGTTCCAGACTGTAGTCCGCGGCCCGCTCAGCGGCTTCGTAGAAGACGGCGCGTGTCTCGGGGGCCAGCCTTGCCCAGGTGTCGAGGTTGATGACGATAGAGCTACCTACTCCATAGACACCGTCCCACACGAAGTGCTTGGCCACATCGTAGAGCTTGAGGTCGATACTGCCTTTGAAGCCGGCCCGGACGGCCTCGAAGACGCCTTCCGCCAAGGCATCGTGCATCCTCGCGGAATTGGTCTTGACGATGTCACAGCCCAAGGCCTCGAGTGCCGGCACGAAACCGCTCGCGCCGAACCTCTTGCCCGACAGGTCGGCCAACCCGGTGAATGCTCTTCTGGACACGAACACGTTGCCGCCCCCAGACGTGAAACCCAATACGAAGATGTTGTCGACTCCGGCCTCCGCCTGGATGAGCAGCGAGGTTCTCGGCTCGTCGAAGACGAGGTGGTGCGCGTAGTCGAGCGCCGCCTGAGCATCGGGCGCCGCCCACATGGGGAAGTTCGCGAGCGGCAGCCGATCGGCATATCCAGACAGGGCCAGAGAGGTCATGTCCACCGAGCCGGAACCGACCAGTCCCAACTCCTCCGAGTCGCCGGCCAGGACTCCGCCGAAGAAGACTTCAAAGGCCACTACGCCGCCTGTGGCCTCCTTGACGTAGTCGATAAAACGCCGGATGACCTTACCACCGGTGTCGTCCTCTTTGAATCTGGTGGCGTACTTGATCGTCATCGGCTCCTGTGTGAGAGGCGCCACCGTGGTCTCCCTCATCGCGGTGGTGGTGGTTAATGACACCATGGTCGACGAGGTGGTCCCGTTTTCGGACGCGGTCGTCGCGATGGCGACATCGGTATCGCGGGCCCGGCTGCACGAGACTATGGCGATCGCCAAGGCGGCCACCAACACCAGCCCCACGATCAATCCCCTCTTCACCGCCCGCCCTCCTTACGACTTTCTCCGTGGATCCCTCTCGCCACCGCCGGACTGCGCAGACCCTCACTATACAAGAACGACCGCCTCACCGGCCGCGACGGCCTTGAGGAACATCATCCAGCAGGCGGCGCCCAGGGGAGGCCGGAAAACGCAGCTGCGGCCGACAGGACCACGGTCATGTCGCTTGTTATGCCAAGAGTGACGGCCCGGCTCATGCTCCCAGAGGCCCCATCCTCAAAGAGGAGCAGTGACCAGGCTGCCTGGTCTTCAGGGCTGAGCGACCCGAACGTGACTCCCGCCTTTTCGAGCGTCCCGGTAGAGGCCCTCACTTCCGCCGCGCTCAGCTCGCTACTGAAGGCTTCCGCATCCAGGGCGGCCTCGCGAAAGACCTCCTGCGTTTCCGGAGACAGTCTCGCCCAAGTCCGCAGGTTGACCGTGAGCGCGCAGGCACCCGAGCACGTGCCGTCCCAGACGTAGTGTGTCACGGGTTCGTACCACTTCAGGTTCAGCGTCTTGAAAAAACCGGCCCTGGTCACGTCCACGACGTCACCGGCCAGCGCCTCATAAATGCCGGCCGATGACGTCTCCACCACCATGACATCCAGAGCCTCGAGGGCCGAAGTGGGAGCGGCGGCACCGAACCGCATGCCGGCAAGATCGGCAAGAGCGGCAACGGGCCCGCACCCCACGAAAACGTTGACGTCGCCGGCAATGAAGCCTATATAGGTGATGTTGTTGGCCCTCGCCTCTGCATGAATGAGACGGACCGTGTCGCGGTTCTGGAAGGCAATATGATCCAGACAGTCAACCACCTTCCGCCCTTCAACCGACCTGCAGTCGGGCAGGTATAGAAGCGGCAGCCGGTCGGGGAACACCGAGAGGCGCAAAGAGACCATATCTACGAATCCGGACCCGACCAACTCAAGCTCCTCCCCCGTGCCACCAAGCATCCCATCGAAGAATACGTCGAATGTAACGGCCCCATCCGTCGCTTTTTCGACGCGATCGATGAAGCGACGGATGGTCCTGCCGGACACCTCGTCCCTAGCGGAGGTGGTGGCGAACCTAAGCGTCATCGGTTCCTGAGAGAACGCCGTTGTCGTGGTCGACATGGATGTGGACGTGGAACTGGTCTGAACGGTGGTCGAAGTGGTAGTCGAGATAGTCTCGACCGTAGTCGAAGTGGTCATGGCGGCAGTCCAGGCGGCGGTGTTCGCTGTAGTCATGATCGCCGGCTCGTCGGCAGTGCAGGCCGCGGATCCCAAACCGAGGGTCGCGATGAGGGCCGCCAGCACCGACCCGAGGACCAGGCCCTTCTTCATGAATCATCTCCTCCGCTCCGTCCTGTGCCCCCACTATGGACAAAACAACCGGCACCCGCAAGTTCAGTGTTGGCAGAGTCACCGCCCGCGGGTTAAGCTGGAACGCACGCCTCAAGGCCTTAACACTACGCTGAGGGAGACGGGTGAACCCAAGCATCGAGCTCGGTGGGCAACTAGGATTCTGGACCCTCGCTCCCTTCGCGTGCATGCTGCTCGCTGTCGCGATAATGCCGTTAGCATGCGGCCGCTGGTTCGAGCGCAACTTGAACAAGGGCATCGTAGCGTTCGTGCTGGGCGTCCCGACGGTCGTGTATCTGGTAGTCCGCTTCGGTAGCCTGGGTCTGGAGAATGCCGCCCATACAGCCCAGGAGTATGTGCAATTCATCATCCTGCTGTTCGCCCTCTTCACCATCTCGGGCGGCATCTACGTCGCGGGGAACCTGGTCGCCACTCCTAAGACCAACCTTGGCTTCCTGGCCATCGGCGCCGTGGTCGCCAGCTTCATAGGCACCATGGGAGCCTCTATGGTGCTCATCCGGCCACTGCTTCGGGCGAATTCCGAGCGTACCCATCTTAAGCACACCGTGGTCTTCTTCATCTTCACTGTCAGCAACGTGGGCGGCCTTCTGACGCCACTCGGCGACCCGCCGCTGTTCCTGGGCTTCCTGAGGGGCGTTCCCTTCACGTGGACATTCCGCCTGTGGGCTGAGTGGCTGTTGGCGACGGCTCTGCTGCTGGTGGCGTATCTCATGTTCGAGCTTTGCTACTACCGCAAAGAACCCGCTCCTGCCCGGCGTATAGATGCGGCCGACTACGTCCCCATGAGGCTCAAGGGCGGCGTCAACATGCTGCTGCTCGCGCTCGTGATAGTCACCGTGCTCTTCTCCGGACCATTGGCCCAAGCGGGGGAAGCGATCCGCTTCCCCTTCGTCCGTGAGCTGGTGTTGGTCGTTCTGGCCGTGCTCTCCCTGGTGATAGGGCCGAAGGACCCACGGACCTCCAACCTTTTCAGCTGGCACCCTATCATCGAGGTGGCGGTCTTGTTCGCCGGCATCTTCGCGACTATGATCCCGGCCCTAGCTCTGCTGCAGGCCCACGGAGCATCGATCGGACTGAGCCACCCGTGGCACTACTTCTGGACCACCGGAGGCCTCTCCGCCTTCCTCGACAACGCGCCGACCTACCTGGCCTTCACCTCGGTGGCCCAGGGCCAAGTGGGGGTCGACACGGTCGGGGCGCTGATCTCCACCGATCTGATCGCCCGGCTCGGCTTCTCACCTGCCGACTTCCTCAAGGCCATCTCCTGTGGAGCCGTCATGCTGGGCGCCATGACCTACATAGGCAACGCGCCCAACTTCGCCGTGAAGTCCATAGCCGAACGGTCGGGGCTCCGCATGCCCTCCTTCTTCGGCTATCTGGGCTATTCAGTGGTCATCCTGGTACCCATCTTCGTCATCATCACCGCCGTCTTCTTCCTGTGACCAGTTCGCGGATGGCCACCAGCAACAGTGCCCCCACGACGCCGACCATCCCCAGCCCCTCGATGACCCCGGGCCGCTCGCCTAGTTGGATCCAGGCCGAGCTGATGCCGATCACGGGTGTGAGCAGAGTGGCAAGTCCCGCCGTCCCGGCTCGAAACGAATCCAGGATGTAGAGCCAGAGTATCCAAGCAACCGCGTTTCCTAAGATGGTCACATAGACAAGTGCCACAATGAAGGCACCCGTCCACTCCGGCCGACCCTCCCAGGTGGCGATGGCGATGGCGATAAGGGGTATGGAGCCCAGCAGCATCTGCCAAGCCGTAAGCGACAGTAGGTCGACTTCATGGTTCTTGCGCAGCACCTTGGCGTACACGGCGCTCGCCGCCCAGCTGACGGCCCCTCCTACCGCCAGAAAGTCGCTCACCTTGCCCTGCAACCGCCACGGGGCAAGGATCAACACCAGCCCGCAGAGAGCCAATCCCACCGCCACCCATTGGAAGCCCCTCAGTCTCTCCCCTAAGACTACCCAAGCCATGAGCAGAAGCCAGAAGGGCATGGTGTAGGTGAGGATAGAGGTCTTGCCCGCCCCGCCGCCCTCGAGCGCCCAGGTCATCAGACCCACGAACCCCGTCGTCTGCAGGAGCCCTAACAGCGCCGTGGAGCCGATTGCCTTGGGCTTCAAAGGCCGCCGCATCAAGGGCAACACGATGAACAGCGAGACGGCGCCGAAGAACGTGCGCATGGCGGAGAACAGAAAGGGCTCCGTGTAATCGAGCGCGATCTTCATGACCACCCAGGAGTAGCCCCAGATGAGCGCCAGGAGAATGAGGGCCGCTATCGGCAGGCGATAGCGGCCGACGGCATGCGGGCCGACCCGTCCCGTTGCAGCTTTGTCCACGATTTCGTCGGGAGCGGGGCCACCTGGGGCGGCGTGCTTGGCAGTGTCGCCGACTTTGCTCGTAGCGATCTCCATTCCCCCTCTGGCAGAAGTCCATCCCCCACAATCGAGAATAGCAGGCGATAGACAGAGTATGATGACTCCGTCGTATAACACGAAGCGCGGGGGAGAACGGAATTGAGCACACACTCAGTCGAACAGCCGGCGAAACGCACGTCCGATATGCGGCGCGCACGCAGACTCCCGCCCGACCAGCGACGCGAGCAGATCATCGCAGCGGTCATCAGGGTGGTGGCCGAGTACGGCGTTCCTGAGGCCACCGTCTCCCGCATCGCCGAGGCGGCGGGAGTCTCCGAGGGGACCCTGTATGTCTACTTCGACAACCGCACCGACATGCTCCTCACGGCGCTCGACTCCATCCGCTCAGAGATGCACGAGCTTATTGACGATTCCGTCGGCTCCGACGCGCTCGACCGCATGCGAAACATCGGGAAGGCCCATACGGAAATGACCCGGACCAACCATGCGGGGTTCACGTACCCTTGGTTCGAGTTCATCGCGGCCGGACCCCAGGTCGGTCTGCGTGAATCGGTTGCCCAGACCCACAAGAGCGCCTCCCGCCGACTGAAGAAGATCATCGAGGAAGGCCAAGCTAACGGCGAGATCAGAGCGGACATCGATCCGGACGAGTTGACTTGGGGGTTCTACACGGTCGTCTGGGCCGAGAACATGGCCTGTCTCATGGGTCTCACCGACTACGTGGAGCGCGGTCACGCCGCCCGTGTGCTGGACCTCATCTTGAAGGACGCCCTTCCATACTCGTAGCGAGCCGGGCAGCCTATCTCGCGAGATACCCGCCATCGACGGCGATCAACTCACCACACATATAACTGCAGGCGTCCGAGGCCAGTAGGAGCGCCAAACCCTTGAGCTCCTCCGGTAGGCCGACCCTGCCCATCGGCACAAGTGGGGTCGCCTGTTCCAGCCATTCCGGGTCCTCGGAGCAGTTGTTGCCGATCTTGGTCTTTATGAAGCCGGGGCAGATGCCGTTGACGTTGATCCCATAGGGCGCATAGCAGATCCCCAGTTCGCGGGTGAGGGTGTTGAGGGCACCCTTAGCGGCGTTATACGCCGGGCACGATTGCAGCGCCGAGGAGCCGGTCCATCCCCAGACAGACGAGGTGATGATGATCTTGCCGCTGCGCCTTGACACCATCACCTTGAGCGCTTCCCGAGCGCAGTAGAAGGCGCCGTGCAGATCGATGTCGATGAGCTGCTTCCATTCTTCCGTTTCAAGTTCGTGCACCGGGGTGGGCACTTGGCCGGTCCCGGCGTTGTTGAAGAGGATATCGAGGGTGCCGAAGGCTTCCACGGTCTTGCGGACCATGTCCTTGACCTCGACCTCCTTCGAGACATCACACTTGATGGCGATAGCCCCCTGACCTTTGGCCGTGACCACTTCAACGACTTCCGCCAGGCCTTGTTCGTCAATGTCGGCGCAGGCCACGTCGGCCCCCGCCTCGGCCATCGTCTCGGCGAACATGAGACCCAGACCGCTCGCCGCTCCCGTCACCAGGGCCACCTTGCCCTTGCACGAGAAGATGTCTGCGAAGCCCACTATCTACCTCCCAACTGAGGTGGACTCGCCCCCGAGGGGCGAGTCCACCATGTATCGCTTAGGTTCCCTACCCCGATCTACTAATACTGCATGGGCTCGATCTTGCCCTGGATGGTGACCATCGGCGCCTCAGCGTTGCCCACGATCACCGGCTCGAACATGTACTTGGTTCCCTTGCGCCACTGGACTGCGCAGTACAACTGCTTGTATACGTTCTCGTTCGGGTGCCAACCCTTCGGGTCGATCGGCTCAGTGAAGTTGATGGGGCCCTGCATGGTTATCATGTTCGTGGTCTTGATGGCCTCGACGACCGTCTCTTTGTCCATGGGGTCGGCGGCCCGCTTGAAAACGTCGATCGCCCATTCCAACTTAGTGTAGGAAGCCATAGCGGCCGTCCACATGTCGCCGGTGAAAGCCTCGTATTCATCGGCAAGCTCCTGGCAGGTCATCCCGGTGAGTGTGTCTTTGAACGGCCAAGTGGGGTGCCATACGCCCTCGCCCAGGAAGCCGTAAGCGATCTCGCCCATCGCCTCGAGGGCCGACACGTATCCGAGAGCCTTGCCGCTACTGGCGATCTTGGGATGGAAACCCTGTTGTAGCGCCTGCTTCCAGAAGTTGGTCAGCTCGGCGGGGTTGTTGGTGCCGCATAGGATCTCGACTCCCTCCTTCTTGAACATCGAGATCTGTTCGGTGAAGTCCTCGGCACCGGGCTGATACAAGCTGGGTAGGACCATATCGTAGCCGTACTCCTTCAACACCACCGGCGCGCCGGTCTTCTCGTCCAGCCAACCCTGAGCGTCGGTATCGTTGGCGAAGAGCATTCCCACTTTCTTGTTGGTCTCGATGTCTTTGTACACCTCGACGAAGATGTGCATAGCCTGCTCAGTGCCGAGAAGCAGGCCGTAGGTCCACTTGAACGGCTGGGGATTGGCCGGGTCCTTCTGGCGTCCGAAGTAGAAGGGCTGGTACGGAGCCAGGCCCGCGAGTAAAGGCGTCTCGAAAGCTTCGGCCTGGTCGGCCGCCGGATCGATGGTGTCCGGCGTGCCGCCGGCCAAGATCATGCTACATCCGTCGTTCTGGATCATATCGCCGGCGACCTGCGCGGCGCGGTTGGAGTCGGACTGGCTGTCGCGGACGACTATCTGGATGGGGTGCAACTTGCCGTCGGCTCCCACGATCCCGTCGCCCAGAGCTCTGGTCGCATGGTCCACCCACCAGTTGTCGACTACGCCGTACATGGCTAAACCACCGGTCTGCGGAGAGACGACGCCGATCTTTATCGTGTCGCCACGGGAGGGAGCCCCATTGCCTGTCGTGACGCTCTGAGCGGCGCTGGTGGTGGTCTCGGATGCAGCGCCGGTGGTGGTGGTCTCGGCGGGCGGCTTGTCGTCTCCGCATGCCGCTACCAGACCACCCAGGCCCCCTGCGAGGCTGATGGATGCGCCGGCGACACCGGCCATCTTCAGGAATTGACGCCGGCTGACGCCGCCGGCCGCCTGCACCTCGAGCTCTTCACGGTGTTCGTCGTTCATCTCCTGTCCTCCTGCTCTCAAGGTAGTGATAAAGATGCCACTGCCGTCATCTTGAACTCAGCGGATCCACCTGCTCCATCAGCCGGCCACTGTCGACCTGAATACTCTCCCACTGTCCGCATTGCCTCAAAGCCGGCCACAGTCACCCCCTATCTTATTGAGTAAGCGCTCGCTCAACAGTACCGAATACCATGAAACAGGAACCCTGTCAATGAATATGCACCCTGCCGTGGCCGCGTCGGAGCAGTGCGCCCCGGAGGGTCGAGACTTCGTTTTTCAGCGGGCCGCTATGGGGCGGGAGTCAGAGGCGGCGGCGCCGACTCCTCAACACTCGGGCCGGCCTCCGGACCGCCGGACGCGTCTTCAGACGACGATGTGGCCGACTCCGCAGCCCCAGTCGCCGGGGGTTGCACATCGACGATGGTCGTGTCGATGCCCGAGCCGTCCCTTGCAACGGTATCCGGCGACGAGGCGTCTGCTTCTTCACCACCCGCCGTGGGGGGAACCACAGGAACCGAGCCGGGCGACGCGGGGACACGGATGGTCGTAGCGGATCGTTCCCCGGTCAAGGGGCCGGCTTCGGCGCCCGTCGATATCGGAGTCTCCGGCTCCGTGGTCACCGTCACCGTCTTCTCGATCACCTGGCGTTGTACAACAACCTTCTCGACGGTCTCGGCGGCCGGCGGCGACGCAACCGCGTAGACGCTGGTCGCAAGCGCCACGAAAGCCGAGACTGCCAGCAGCCATTGAGGATTCATGCGACGACGCCCCACGGTGCGGTAATAGGTGACCACGCCCTGCTCTTCGGCGGTCCCCCCCTCTGGGCCTGAGGACAACGTCTCCGAAGGCTCATGAGTGAGGGGCGCGTTCCGCCCGCCTGCCTCTGATGACCTCGCCTTCGCCAGGCCCCGAAAGGGCATGCGAAATTCCAGCCACTCTCCCGCCCGGTCGAGGCCGACAGACGCCGCATACGAGACCAGGGTGCAGATGACGGGGATCATCGCTGCGCCGGCCGGCGTCCCCAGCAGACTCGTTCGACTGACCACGACGAAGGCGGCCGCGGAAGCGGCCGCTCCGGAAACGATCGCAGCTATGCGCGGACGGTCCATTGCGTACAAACCTCATGATGATCCGGGATCCCTACGTATGGTTTGACTGAACAACGCCGCCCCCGGTTCCCAGAGGTCCGGACTCCGGCACGCGTGGCTCAAGGCTTTGACGTGGGCGACTCCATTCCGTAACATGGACGACGCCGGGTGATCACCCCATCGGGTGTCACCTACAGAGAGCGAAAAGGAGGCCTCCCATGACCGACGTGATCATCGGTGTCGTGGTGGTCGTAATCGTGCTCTTCTTCCTAGCCGGCATACGGATCGTGCGGCCGACCACCCGGGGCCTGGTGGAGCGCCTGGGCAAGTACAACCGCTATGCCGATCCTGGATTCCATTGGATCATCCCCGTCATCGAGCGGATGTTCAAAGTCGACATTCGCGAACTTCTAGTCGATGCCCAGCCTCAGATGATCATCACCAACGACAACCTGAACGCTCGAGTCGACGCTCAGGTCTACCTGAAGGTCAAGGCCGACGAAGACAGCGTCAAAGCCTCCCAGTACAACGTGGCCAACTACGAGTTGCAGATCGTGAACCTGGCCCGCACCACGCTCCGTAACATCATCGGCACTTTGACTCTCAAGTCGGCCAACAGCGAGCGCGGCAGGATCAACGAGGAGCTGCGCAAAACGCTCCTCTATGAAACCGCCAACTGGGGCATCGAGATCCTCCGCACTGAACTCAAAGAGATCGATCCGCCCGAGGACGTCCAGGTCACCATGAACAAGGTGGTCAAGGCTGAGAACGAGAAGATCGCCGCCGTCGACTTCGCAACCGCCACGGAGACGCAGGCCGACGGTCTGCGCCGCGCAGAGATCAAGAAAGCCGACGGCAACAAGCAGGCTCGCATCCTCGAAGCCCAAGGCCAGGCGGAGGCCATACGACTGGTCAACGAGGCCGCGGATCGATACTTCATCGGCAACGCTCAGGTCCTGCGGAAGCTGGAGGCCATGGAGAGGGCCCTCGTCCAGAACGCCAAGGTGGTCGTCCCGGCCGACACGCAGTTGATCAACGTGATAGGCGACCTCGCCGGGATCACCCCTGTCCCCGTCTCAAAGAATCCGGCCGCGCCCTCTCAAGACAGAAGGTAGGATTTACGCCCCTTGAAGGCGAATCTCTTGCGTAGCGAGTCGTCGATGCGACTTGCAGTTTGGACGCTGTCAGAGTACGCTGTCCGCTAGAGGAGGTCGAAAGATGGGAAACGTCCTCGTCCTCGTCATATTGGCCGTCGGTGCAGTGGGATGCGAGGTATATCTGCGGCGACTGAGTTCGCAGAGCCGCCACCGCAGGTTCGCCAAGCGTTAGCTTCCACACTGCTCAACCGGATTCTCGCGGCCGCTGCTGAGGCGACCGCCTGCGGTGGCTCGTCCGATTTTCGGCGCCGCGCCGGGTTCCGTCGTCTTCTCCCTCAGGATCAGACCTAGAGGAGCGTAACCTGTCTCGTCCGGTCGTCGTTGGGGCACTCCAGAATGAACGTGCTCACAAAGTCGGGAAGATCACGACTCGGGCGGCAGGAATCTCTTCACGTCCACATCGATGAACGGCGAGCGCTCGAAGTTGTCCTTCAGATCCCACGGCACCGTGCAGTCGAAGATGGTCTTGCAGCTGATGCTCGAATGGCGAAGCAGCGGGTTGAACTCCGGCGTGCCCGAGGGGTCGAGGGTGTGGCACTTGACCCCGGGTATGAAAATGGTGCTCACGTCTCCCTGGTAGCGCGTCGTCATGGCCCACATGACGTCGTTGGAGTCGTAGATGTCCACGTCTTCGTCGACCAGGATGACGTGTTTGAGCTCCGAGAAGGCGGCGAAGGCGGCAAGAGCCGCTTGGCGCTGGCGGCCTTCGTCAGTCCAAGCCCGCTTCTTGATCTGCAAGATGGCCAGGTACTTGCCCCCGCCCCCGGGATGGCAGTATACGTTTTGCAGGAAACCGGGGATGGCGTCCTCGACGAGGCGGTAGATGCTCGCCTCGGTGGGGAGTCCGGAAAGCGTGACGTGCTCCTCCCCCGGTCCCACCAAGATCTGAAGGATAGGCCTGACACGGTGGGTGATCCCCGTAACCCGGAACACGGCTAAGTCCCTCTGGGCAAGCCCTAGATAGCCCGGGAACTCGGGCATCGCCCACCCGGCGTGGTCGGTGTTCTCGTCCTCGTCGGCCCGTTCTCCGGGCCTGAACTCGCCCTCGAGCACTATCTCGGCATGCGCCACGGCCTTGGCGCCCGGCTGCGTGACACACTCCACCAGCTCGACGGGGCGGCCCCGGAGACCCCCGCCGATGGTGAGTTCGTCCAGACCGAGGGGAGTCGTGGGAGCCTCGAACGACGTAGCCACGTAGATCGCCGGGTCCACCCCGATGCTCACGGAGACCGGCAGTGGTTTGCCTGCCGCCTCAGCCTTACGCCGGAACACGTCGATGTGCCGCCCGGGCGTGAAGCTCACACTCATCCTGTCGGGCCCGAGGACGCACATCCGGTGGATTGTGACGTCAGAAACCCCGGTCTCGGGATCCTCGGCACGCATGAGACCCATATTGAAGAAGGCCCCGGCATCGCGCTCGGTGCTCACGATAGGTGGGATCACCTTGCTGACGTCGAAGGGCGACTTGATCACAACCTCTTGACAGGGAGCCTGGTCGCGCGCCACGACGACGGGCGCAACGGGTTCGTTGAGCGCATCGATCAGGTCGAAGAGCAGCCGTTCGGGGGCGCTCCCCAGGAGCAGGGCGGTGCGCTTCCTGCTGGCAAGGACACCTGCCACCACCGACATGTCGTAGCCCTTGACGTTCTCGAATAGCATAGCGGGGCCGATCTTGGTGGGAGGAGCAACCGGGGTACCCGCGCCCACCTGCTTATAGACGCCGGCGATCTCCAGATAGGGATCAGCCTCCACGTCCGTGGAGACCAGCTGTCCGGGATGCTGGGCAAGGAAGGCAAGCGCCGTCCTCAGATCGATTATGTCTGCGGCCTTCAGGGGCTTTGGAACCCTCATAGATACTCCTCTCTCGAAGCCGTCGGCGCCACATCACGCCGAAGTCTAGTAGCAGACCACGCCCCCATTGACCACCAGCGTGATCGCGGTCACAAAATCGCCGTCCTCAGAAGCAAGGAAGAGGGCCGGTCCCGCGAGGTCTTCCGGCATTTCGTTGCGCTCTCGAAGCGCCTGCTGGTCGCGCATCACCTTGTCCCAGCCCGGCCTACCCTCAGCCTGGACGATGCTCTCCTCGGTCATGGTGTAGCCGGGAGCGAGGGCGTTCACACGGATGCCGTACTCGCCCACTTCCTTCGCAAGACCTCTGGTGAACCCGATCACCGCACCCTTGCTGGATATGTAGTGGATGAAGCCGGGTACCCCCACCAGGAACGAATCGGACGTGACGTTGATGATCTTGCCGTAGCCTCGCTCCTTCATGTAAGGGACCACCGCCTTAGCGCAGTTCCACATCCCACGCACGTTGACGGCCATCATCCTGTCCCACTGCTCCTCGGTCCATTCATCGAAGGGTCTGAAACCGCCCATGCCCTTGTACCAGGCGGCACAGTTGACGAGGATATCGACACGGCCACCCCAGGAGACGGCCAAGGAGTCGACGGCGGTTCTGACTGCGGCCGCGTCGGTGACATCGCACTCCCGCGCGGCCGCCACGCCTCCGCCCGTGTCGATCTCCGCGACGGCGTCCTCAGCTCCGGCCTGATCGATATCCAGAATCCCCACCTTCGCGCCTTCTTCGGCGAAACGCATACAGATGGCGCGACCGATGCTCGGGTCGCCGCCGCCTCCTGTCACAATCGCCACTCTACCCTCGAGACGCTGCGCTACTGCCGGTTTGATATTCATCCTGGTTTCCTTCCACAGTGTCGTCGGTGGCTTCCGACCGTTCGCAGGTTAGCAGCTTACTTCACCATAGGTATGGCAGCAAGCGCAGCAACCTGAAGAGGCGGATTCTTGACATCGACGAGCGGGGCGTGTTCAATACCGGGCGCATGACACTTGTTCTTTGAAAGAAGCCGCGCCCGGCAGCCGACATCGTGGCCGGCGGGGCCCGTGCTGCATGCCTGTGAAGCCTTGGTTCGAGATGCTGAGACAGAAGTACTGAGCCAACGCGAAACGCATGGGGATGCTCGACGTGTTCCGGCCGGAGATAGACATGTACGAACGGTTCTCCGACCACGACGGCTACAGTTCATCTTGCAACATGGACCTTCTATGACCACAAGGCACGCACTCGTCACCGGAGGGTGTTCAGGCATCGGGCTCGAGATAGCCCGCGAGCTGGCCGGCCGCGGATATCACCTGCTGCTTGCGAGCAACCGTGACGCCGAGCTGGAAGCGGCGGCTCAGGAGATCGCCGCGACCTACGGCGTGAACGCCTATCCCATCAAGATGGATCTGGCCCGTCCCGAAGCCGCCCGGGCGCTTCACGAAGAGGTAAGCAGACGCGGCTTGGAGATCGAGATCCTTGTCAGCAACGCAGGGATGTTCTTCTTCGGAGAAGTCGCCGACGCCGACCCCGCCCGCGTGGAGACCATGATGCAGCTCCATGTGGTCACACCCTCGCTGCTGGCCCACTTCTTCGGCCAGGACATGCGTGCGCGGAGATCGGGACATATCCTCTTCACTTCGAGCATCTCGGCCTGGCGGGACTTCCCCGGCATCGCCTACTACGGCAGCTCCAAGACCTTCCTGCGCAGCTTCGCCTGCGCGCTCCGTGAAGAGCTCTCCGTCTGGGGCGTCAACGTCACCTGCCTCGCACCTGGGGCCGTGGCCACCAACCTTTACGACCGGACCGGCGTCCCGGTGCAGAAGGCGGTCAGGTACGGAGTGATGAAAGACCCCGCTCAGATAGCACGAGCGGCCGTACAAGGTATGTTCCGCGGCAAGGCGGTAGTGGTGCCCGGGCTTTCGGCCAAGATCATGGTCTTCGCCATGGCCCATCTCCCCCAATGGGCCATCAGACTCCTGCGGCGCCGGGCCCCCTTCCTCCCCATGCCCAAGGACTGACGGACGTCACGGGCGCCGACGGCGGATCCGGCCGACCTGAGGGCAGACTCTGCAGACCCGTACGCCCGAGCCGGCACCGGCGACGGGCTTTGTGACTCCCGTTCGTGACGGCGAGAGACCTGCGCCGATTGGCTCTCTAGCCGAGTACGGCTCCCTGGTCCGCTCCTCTGACCGTCGCCACGTAACGGCTAAGGACGCCGGATGCCTTCTCCGGCGGGCGTCGCCAGACCGACCGCCTGGCGGCAAGCTCATCTGCAGGCACCTCGAGGTCGAGCCGGCGCTCGGGTATGTCGATGGATACGATGTCGCCGTCGCGCACCAGAGCGATGGGGCCGCCGTCCGACGCCTCCGGCACCACGTGACCCACGCAGGCTCCCCGCGTGGCCCCGCTGAAACGGCCGTCGGTGACCAACGCCACCCGGTCGTCCAGACCGGCGCCGACCAGCGTCGAAGTGGGCGTGAGCATCTCCGGCATGCCCGGCCCACCTTTCGGACCCACATAGCGGATGACGACCACACATCCGGGTTCGATGGCGTCGCCTGCGATGGCCTCGACGGCCGAAGCCTCGTCGTCGAAGACGCGAGCGGGACCTCGATGTTGAAGCATTCCCGGCAACACCGCCGCCTCCTTGACGACCGCGCCTCCGGGCGCGAGACTGCCGAAGAGAACGGCCAGGCCTCCGGTAGGTGAGTAGGGGCGATCCAAGGGTCTGATGACCTCGTCGTCGCGGGGCTCGGCCACCCGATACTGTCGGGCCAAGTCCCATCCCGAGACGGTGGGGACGCTCCCGTCGATAAGCCCTGCCGCCGCCAAACGCCACAGCGCGGCCATGACTCCGCCCGCTCTGTGGAAGTCCTCCATGTAGAAGTGACCGGCGGGTGACAGCTTGACCAGATGGGGCGTGTGGGCCGACACCTCGTTGAAGGTCTCGAGCGGGAGTCTCAGCCCCACTTCGTGCGCGATGGCGATCAGGTGAAGAACCGTATTGGTGGAGCAACCCAGAGCCGCGTCCAAAGTGAGCGCATTTCGTAGGCTCGCGGGGGCCAGGAACCGCCGGGCGCTCCAGCCCTGCCGCACGGCTTCGACGGCCTGTACCCCGCTCCGACGGGCCAGTTCGAGCCGCGCGGAGAACACCGCCGGCAAAGTGCCGTCGCCGGGAAGGGCCAGCCCCAGACACTCCGTCAGGCAACTCATGGAATTGGCCGTGAACAGACCCGCACACGAGCCGCAGGTAGGACAGGCCACCTCCTCGAGATCCCGCAACTCCTCGGCGGTCAGCCGGCCGCGGAAATAAGCGCCCACACCTTCAAGCACGTCTTTGTTCTCAACGCGCCGCCCCTGGTGGGAACCCGCCAACATCGGCCCACCCGAGACCACCACCGCCGGCAGGTCGAGGCGCCCGGCGGCCATCACCATCCCGGGCACGATCTTGTCGCAATTGGTGATCAGCACCAAGCCGTCCAAAGCATGCGCCCGCGCCATGATCTCCACCGAATCGGCGATCACCTCACGACTGACCAGGGAATAGTTCATACCCTCGTGGTTCATCGCCAGGCCGTCGCACACACCTATCACGTCGAACTCCAGGGGAATGCCGCCTCCCTGATATACGCCGTACTTGACCTGCTCTGCGACGGCGCGAAGGTGCATATGGCCCGGCACCAGCTCGTTGAAAGAGTTGGCCACCCCGATGAAAGGACGTCCCAGGTCGGCCCGGCCGATCCCCAGGGCGCGGAGCAGGGAGCGGTGCGGCGCGCGCGCCGGTCCTTCTGTCACTTGGTCACTTCGCACGGCGCCCCCTTGATATTCGCCGTCTTCTTCGCCCGCCGTCCGGCTCGTCAGAGGTCTTCGTGCCCGGTCGTCTCGTGCGAGCGCTGTTCTGACCGGTAACGGCGCTCCGCCCTCCCGAGGGAGGGCGGAGCGGTGAGGTTATTGGTTTTCCGGCTGGTATCCTTTTCCAGACCGGCGACCGGAATCCTTCCACAACGGGCCCCGATCCTCCGTGGCTGCCGGTGACCCCACTGATGGACTCAACCTGGTGCTTCATGCCCGTCTCCCGCGGTGTCCATGGGGAACTCCTTGTTGAACACGCCTTGCCGGCGCGCACCAGGTCCGTCATGGTGCCGGGAGCGGCCCGGCCCGCGGCTGCGCAGCGGGCGGCCGCCTGCTGTCGACCGCTTGCGAAACGCACGAGTTCATCGGTATCCTGTCCGGAGCCGACCCGCTCCGGATCGGCCGGAGAGGGGTGCCGTGGCTAAGCAGATCGGTTTCGACAACGACAAGTACCTCGAAGAGCAAAGCCGCGCCATCATCGAGCGGTCGGAGTGCATTGGCGGCAGGCTCTACCTTGAGTTCGGCGGCAAGATCGCATATGATTTTCACGCCGCCCGCGTCCTCCCAGGCTACGACCCCAACGTCAAGATCCGCCTGCTCCAGAAACTGAGGGACCAGGCCGAGATCATCGTATGCATTTACGCGGGAGCCATCGAACGACGCAAAGTGCGGGCCGATTTCGGGATCCCCTATGACGTCGACGTTCTCAAGCTTATCGACGACCTGCGCGACTGGGGCCTGTTGGTACGAGGCGTGGTCATCACCCGCTTCGAAGACCAACCTTCCGCTCGGGTGTTCAAGGCCAGACTGGAACGCCGGAGCGTCGCCGTCTGCGCTCACCGTCTGACCAGCGGATATCCGACCGATGTGGACCGTATCGTCAGCGACGAGGGCTATGGCGCCAACGACTACATACGTACCGAGAGGCCCGTGGTCGTGGTGGCGGGCCCGGGGCCGGGCAGCGGCAAACTGGCCACCTGCCTGTCGCAGGTCTATCACGAGAACCTGCGCGGCAACGCCGCCGGATACGCCAAGTTCGAGACCTTCCCCATCTGGAATCTTCCGCTGAAGCACCCCGTGAACGTCGCCTATGAAGCAGCTACGGTGGAGCTCAAGGACGTCAACCAGATCGACCCCTTCCACCTGGCCGCCTATGGCGAACAAGCAATCAGCTACAACCGCGACATCGAGGCGTTCCCACTCCTTGCGCGGATCCTGGAACGGATCGGTGGTGATGTGTCGTACCGCTCCCCGACAGATATGGGCGTGAACCGCGCGGGCTTCGCAATAACAGACGACGCGGTGGTACGGACGGCTGCGGAACAGGAGGTCATACGCCGCCACTTCCGTTATGCCTGCGAGTACGCGGTGGGCCTCGTCGAACTCGAGGACGCCAACCGCGCTCAACTCATCATGAGCGGACTCGGCCTGGACGAGGAGCAACGGGTGGTGGTGCGCCCGGCACGTGAGGCCGCGGCCGAGGGCGAAGTCAAGGGCAAGGGTAACGAGGGTGTCTACTGTGGAGCCGCCATCGCTCTGCCCGACGGCCGCATAGTCACCGGGAAGAACTCAGCCCTGATGCACGCTGCGTCGGCGGCCGTTCTGAACGCGGTCAAAGAATTGTCGGGCATACCGGACGAGATGCCGCTCCTCACGCGCAGCGTGATGGAATCCATCGCCGGGATGAAGAAGAACATCCTGCGCATGAAGTCGGTCAGTCTCGATCTCGACGAGATGCTGATCGCCCTCGGTATCAGTGCCGCCGCCAACCCGGCCGCCCAACTGGCCCTGGAGCACCTGAAGCAGCTCCAGGGCTGCGAGTTCCATACTACCCATCTACCGACGGCGGGCGACGAGGCCGGCCTCCGACGCTTGGGCCTGAACGCGACCAGCGACCCGCAGTTCGCCACCACCTCTTTGGTGCTCGGATAGAGTCTACGGGCGCAGAATGAGCGGGGGTCCCGAAGGACCCCCGCCTGACGCTCCGATGTTCGCAGACGCGTCCTAGGCTCCGCCGTATGTCATACCCAACGTTTCGCCCCCAAGAGACAGCGTACCCTCAAGCTCGGGGAAGCCTCCGTATCCCACGATAACCTGGTCGAAGGGCCACTTGCCCTTGCCCTTCTGCCACTGGCCCCCCATCACCGGGAGCACAAAGACGCTCGGGTGCGGGCGCTGTTTGTGACCAACCGGCAGGGTGAAGTCCATGGGGTACGCGGCGCTGTCGATCTTCGCCGTGCCGATGGCCTCGATGAGGGACTCCGGGTCCTCGACGTTGTCGGCCCGGGTGAAGGCGTCCACAGCCCATTCATAAAGTCTGATGGCATTCAGGATACCCTGTCCCTGATTGCCGGTGCGCTCTTCGTATTCATCCCAAATCTCCGCACAGGTCTGGCCGGTGAGCGGCGACGTCCAGGGGAAGCTCGGGTCGAAGGCGATCTCCATGATGCAGTTCTCAGCGGCCGGTCCCATAGAAGCCGGGGCGCTCGGGAACAGGAGCGCGATACCGTTGGACATGAGCGGAGGCTTGAAGCCCTGCTGTACGGCCTGGCTGAAGAAGTTCGCGAACTCAGGGGTCACACCGGAGCCCATGAGCATCTCGCAGCCTTCTTTCTTGAACGTGGAGATCTGCGCTGTGAAATCCTCGGATCCGGGGGGATACAGGTCCGGCATGACCCACGTATAGCCCAGCTCGTCGAGCAGCGGCGGGATGCCGTTGTCCATGTCGGCATATTCGATGCCGTTCGCGTTGTTGGGATAGAGCAGCGCGACCTTCTTGTTGGTGCCTGGGGTGTAGCGCTCGAAAGCGCTGACGGCGGCACGGCCGTTCTCCTGAGTCCCGATGGTAACGGCATAGGTCCACTTGAAAGGGGTCACGCCGTCATTGCCCCGTCCGAATGTGAAGGCGGTCCAGGGAAGGTTGCAGAAGATGCCCGGGCACCCCAGCGCCTCGCACTGGTCGGCGGGACCGAGCACCGAATCCGGCCCACCCTCGGCCATGATCAGATTGACTTTGTTGTTCTGGATGAGGTCGCCGGTCACGGTCGCAGCACGGTTGGAGTCCGACTGGCTGTCGTACTCGATCCACTCCAGCGCACGTTCCTTGTTGTCTTTGGTGACGATCTTCCCGCCGGTGACCTCTTTCACCTTCTCGGTCAGATACTTGGTCGGCGCACCGAACTCGGCCAACGGTCCGGTCATGGGCATGACGACACCCACCTTGAGCGGTGAGCCCTGCTCCGGGCCGGCGGCGGCCGTAGTCGTGGTCTCTCCCGCCGCGGTGGTGGTGGTCTCTCCCGCCGCGGTGGTGGTGGTCTCTCCCGCCGCGGTGGTGGTGGTCTCTTTTTCGTCGCCACAAGCCGCCAGCAGGCCGCCAAGTCCTCCAGCCATGCCTACCGCAGCGCCGGCCACGCCGGCCATCTTCAGGAATTCACGGCGGCTTACTTCCTTACTCTCCATATCCTTCGCTCCTTGTCGCCATGTACGGAGACCGCGAGCACGGCCCGTCCCCCTCCCAGAAGGCCCGCGCCACGTACCAGTAACATACGGGAGTCGGTCACCAACGTCAAGCTGAGCGCCCGCTCAATAGGTGCTTCATCCACCTTGTGGAACAGTGCCGGCCCTCTTGTAGCGTCGCGTCCGGTCGCCCTGGACCTCTCCGGCGTTGGACCTTATAGTGATGATCAGCAGGCCCGCACAGCGGTCGAAACACTCAAGGAGGCAGACCTTGTATTCCAAGACACTCGATCCCGAGATCATGCGCACGATGTTGCCCGAGGGCTTTCCGGCCGATAAGCTGAGCAAACCTCTCTACGGCATGACGGTGGAACGCGACGTTATGATCCCCATGCGTGACGGCACCCTCATCGCCGCCAATATCTACAAGCCCGACGCCCCGGGTAAGTATCCCGCCATCCATGCGGCCGACTCTTACCAGAAGGACCTCGACCACCTGCCGAGCCTGCCCATCTTCCACATGCGGGAGACCAATGACATCGGCTATTTCGTAAGCCGCGGCTACGTCTTCGTCCACACCGACTCCCGCGGCACCGGCCATTCGCCCACCGGCCAGTGGGACCTCTTCGGCCTGGAGATGCAGAACGACCTCTACGACATGACCGAATGGATCGCAGCGCAGGAATGGTGCACAGGAAAAGTAGGTATGTTGGGTGAATCCCTTCTGGCCTTCAGCCAGTGGTTCTGCGCCGTCCAGCAACCACCCCATCTGGCCTGCATCCTGCCCTGGGACGCCGGCGCCGACATGTACCGCGACCTGACTTGGCACGGCGGACTGATGGCGGTCGGTTTTCCCACCATGTGGCACATGTGGGAGATCCGAGGCCACTACCGTCTCGGGATCCCTGAACGCTTCGGGACTCCCGCGCCCAATCCCGAGATGGGCAAATGGGATCTGGTCTGGAATGTAGTGAACCACCCTACCTGCGATGACTTCTGGAAACTGCGCAGTCCCGACTTCTCCAAGATCCAGTGCCCGGTCTTCGTGGTGGGCGCGCTGCACAAGGTGGGCCTGCACCTGCGTGGCGTAGTGCGCGGCTACGAGGAGGTCCGGACTCCCAAGAAGATGATGCTTATCCACGGACTCATCGACGGTGACGAGATGGCCATCTACAACTCACCGGAGATGCGCCTCCTAATGCTCAGATGGTATGACCATTGGCTGAAGGGCAACGATACCGGGTTCATGGACGAGCCCCCCGTGTCGGTCTTCGCGCGTGGCGAAGATGAGTACCGCCTGGTCGACGACTGGCCCGTACCAGGCACGGAGTACCGCAAACTCTACTTCCACGCTGGGCCCAGCGGCGCCGTGGACTCCTTGAACGACGGCCTCCTCTCCTGGGAGCCGCCGACTGAGACGGATAGTTCTTTCAGCTACTCCTACCCCGATCCCGACTGGACGCATTTTTCCGGCGGAGGCTCAGCCGTCCAGGACAACGGCATCATCTACGGGCAGAAGCGCATCCCCACCTTCACGTCCGCTCCTTTGGAGGAGGACCTCCAGGTCATGGGCAACATCGTGCTGGTGCTCTACGCCTCGTCCGACCAACAGAACACCGACTTCTGCGTACGCCTCGTAGACCAGGCTCCGGACACTGAGCAGACGCCGGGGATGCCGCCGCAAGGCATTATCCTCACCCGCGGCTGGCTGAAGGCTTCGCACGCCTGTACCAAGAGCGAGGAGCTTTCCAAGCCCGACCGGCCCTACTACCTGCATGACGATCCCCGGCCCATCGAGCCGGACAAGATATACAGGTATGAGATCGAGATCTGGCCCACCAGCAACGTCTTCAAAAAAGGCCACCGTATCCGGCTGGACGTGGCCTGCCACGACTCGCCGGCCCTCGACTTCGGCGGCCATTACTACGGCATCAAGGTGGGCTCCGATACCTACTACCACGACAAGGACCATCCGTCGCACATCATCTTGCCGGTGGCACCGCGACAAAAATGAGGATCGTCTCTAGCGAGAGGGCATCCACCTCGCGGCCCAGGTCGCGGCGACACCGACAGCGTAACGCTTCAGGGAGGATCTTCGATGGAAGGATTGCAACACACGGCGCGCCTGCGTGTACGGGCGGAGAACTTCTGGTGCGAAGGAGACATGGTGGTGCCGAGACCGGGCGCATACAAGGGCCGCGTTCACGACATCCTTAACGGCAACGAACAGTTCATCGCCCTGACCGGCGTGGTGCTGCACAACGATACCTACGGAGAAGACGACGATCCCGTGACCCACGATGTCCTCATCATGCGCAAGGGCGCGATAGAGTTCGTCGTCCCTCTGGATTGAGGGTCTCTCTCAGTCGAGGGTCTCCCGAGGCGGAGGGAGGCCCTCGAAGCTCCTAGATCGCGCGCCCTACCCTCGCTCCGTCCTCGACGGCGTCGACGATATAGCCCGGCTCGCGAGCGTCGCCGAGCACGTACACCTCGCTCGCGGCATCCTCGAACCTCTCGAGCAACCCGGCGTCGGCAAGCATCGGAAGGGCGGTCAAGACCTTGTCGGCCCGAAGGGTCCGTTTCTTACCCTCCTTGGTGGTGACGACCAGGCCCTCCTTCGTCACCGCCTCGTACTCGACTTCTGTGACGATCTGCACTCCGTTCTCTTGCAACCACAGAAGAAGCCACGGCTTGACCAGTGTCTCCACCAGCCCATCACCGATCTGGTCCTCAGTGCAGCTATCAACGATGGTGACCCTCCTGCCCCGCTTGACAAGGAACTCCGCCGTCTGGCATCCGTGGAGTCTGCCGCCGATGATCACGACGCGTTTGCCGAGCATGAAGGGCAGCACGAACCTGCTTCCCCACCGCAGGACCCCGGGCCCAACGAGAAGCAGCAGCGACTTGAGCATATGGTGCAACTTCTCACTGGTCATGACCTTGCGCCCATCTATGCCCGGGATATCCGGGATGTAATGCCCGGCCCCGGCGGCGAGCAGCAGGACGTCGGGCTTGATCTGTCTGACCAGCTCGGGGGTGACCGCATGTCTAACGTTGAGCTTGACGTTGAGCTTCCTGAGCTGCGTCTTGTAGTAACGGGCCAGAGCCGGCAGATCTTCCTTCTCCGAACCTTTGACGACCGTTGCGACGAGTGTGGATCCGCCCAGTCGTCCCATGGACGTGTACAAAGAGACATCATGGCCTCTGAGGGCCGATACGCGCGCCGCTTCTAGGGCGGCGGGGCCGCCCCCCACGACCATCACCTTCTTCTTCGTCGCGGCCGGCGTGATCTCATACTCCTTCTCCCTGCCCAAGGCTGGGTTGATGCGGCAGCGAGGAGCCTCGCCGCGCTCGACGTTGTGGTAGCAGGTCATGCAGGCAGTGCAAGGAGCGATATCTTCTTCCCGGCCCTCAGCCAGCTTCTTCGGCAGCTCATGGTCCGCCATGAGACGCCGGTTGATGCTGATGAAATCGGCCTGCCCCTTCCGCAGGATCTTCTCACCCAGCGCCGGATCGAGCCTCCCCACGGCGACGACGGGGATGGACACCACTTTCTTGATCTCGGCGGCCGACGGCACCCACGCGGCCCGGCCGTGACGACTCACATCGATGATCTTAGGCAACCCCTCCGGCGGGGTCGGATACGCGACCATGTCGGGGAAGTGCGTGCTGTCTCGCTTAGTAGCGTCGCTGGGATTGGTGTAGAACTCCACTCTGGGATGCAGAGCATCGGCGCCGGCCTGTTCCACTATCTTGGCGAAAGCCTTGCTCTCTTCGAGAGTGATGCCGTCCCTCAGTCCGTACTCCATGCTGTTGAGGATGACAATGACCGGGAAGCCACTGCCGCAGGCCTCCTTGATGCCCTGCATGATCTCCAGCAGGAACCTGGCCCGATTCTCCAGACTGTCGCAGCCGTATTCGTCGTGTCGCTTGTTCCAGGCACGCGAGAGGAAGGAGTTGATCAAGTGGTTGCAGCCGGCGTTCAGCTCTATGCCGTCGAAGCCGGCCTTCTGAGCATTCACCGTCGCAAATACGAACCGCTCGGTCACCCTATGGATATCGTCGATGCTCATCGCCCTGGGTAGGAAGAAATCGGACCTAGGGAGTTCTTCACGCGTCAGGGCGGTGGCTGCTATGCCCTGAAGGCCCGAAAGCGGCGTCGGGTGCATCGGCCCTAAGTGAAGTTCCTGGATGAAGGCCGGGCAGTCGTGTTTGTGGATGGCGTCCGCCAGCCTCTGCAGACTGGGGATGTACTCCTCCCCATCCAGGCGATAGCCGTGGTTCGGCACCGTTCCTATGGGGTAGTCGATCTCACCCGAGCCCACCGTCACCAAGCCCACACCCCCGGCCGCCAACATCTCGTAGTAGTCGATGATAGGCTGCTGGACCAAGCCTCTGTCGTAGGGGTAGAAGCCAGGATTGGCGCCCGTCTTGATGAGGCGGCTTCTGGTTCTGACCGGTCCTATGAAACCAGGCTCCAGTAACTTCCGGTACTTTGGACTGTTCATATCCCCCTGCTTGATTGGTATTACCATTGGTCCCTTGAGCTTAGCAGAATTGACGGCGGCGTGATACACGCCGCGAATATCCGTAGCGACTACACGGCCTGCGAAGTGGGTAGATCATGGATTATGAGTCGTGTTCACGCCCAAGGAAGGAGTGACGATGGACTTGATCGTCGGAAGGGAAGACGTCTGGGCGGCGAGTGTCGATGACAAACCCGGGGCACTGGCGGCCAAGCTGGCGGCGCTCATCGACGCCGGGGCCGACCTGGATTTCATCATCGTCCGCCGGGCCCCTGACAAGCCTGGGACGGGAGTGGTGTTCGTGACTCCACTCCGCGGCGACCGCGAAGTGAGGGCCGCAGCGGCGGTGGGTTTCGCGGTCACCTCCACTCTTCGCTCGGTCCGCGTCGAAGGGCCTAACGAACCGGGTGTCACAGCCGAGTTGACGAAAGCGGCGGGCGACGCCGGTATCAATCTGAGGGGCTTTTCGGCGGCCGTTATCGGCGCCAGATTCGTGGCCCACTTCGGAGTGGATACGGCGGAGGATGAAGCGGCGCTCGTCGAGCTGCTCTCCAATATATAGGAAGCCCGAGGGGGTGCCGACTCCCGAGGGGGTGCCGACTCAGATGTCGCGGGCGACCGCGAAGGCCATGCGCGTGGCCTCGAGTACGTTCCTCGGTATCCAGCAGTCGCCTATCTGGTGGAACTCCGGAGCGCAGAAACGCAGAGCGTCGGCTTCCGCATGTAGCGGCTGCAGTCCCGTGGCGTACACCACGGTATCAGCTCCGTAGAGCTTCGTACTCCCCACCTCGGCATCCGCCCGTATCACTTTGCTGAAGCTACTCGATTGTAGAACGGCTTCTTGCACCGTTGGGGAGGGCAGTGGGGTGAAGGCGTCTCCCACGTACTCACCCACAGCGCCTCCTTCCGTGATCTCCACCGCTCTCGTGGCGGTGACGACCTCGATGCCGTGCTTGTCGATCTCGTTCATCAGAGCTAGGGCATGGACGGGATTGCCGCCGTCACTCAGGGTCTCCATCATCTCCATGATCGTGACTCTGCGCCCGAGCCCCGACAGGTAGATGGCCAGCTCTATACCGGCCAACCCCCCGCCCAGGACGACCACCCTGCGCCCGGTCTTCTCCGGAAACAGGTAAGCCTGTTCCACACCCAAGACATCGTCGTCGATGCCGGGGATATCCGGTTTGCACGGACGCGCCCCCACTGCACAGATGATGGCGTCCGCTCCCTCCGCGGTGGCGCACTCCGGCGTCACCATGACGCCGAGCCGCACCTCCACCGGCACCCGGGAGAGCATCCTCACCTGGTAGTCGAGGTACTCGGCAAGGAGTCTCTTGAAGGGCACCTTCCCCTCACATCTGAGGATACCGCCCAGACGAGACTCCTTCTCGAGGAGGACCACCTCGTGGCCCCGTTCCGAGGCGGTGAGGGCAGCCTGCATGCCGGCCACCCCGCCGCCCACGACCAACACTCTCTTCGGGGGGGTCGCCGGCAGCGCGTGCCGCACGTCCTCCTCGAAGCCGACCTCGGGGTTGACCGCACACCGGTTCTTGCGCTTGGTGGTGATACCGGCGAAGCACTCGAAGCAACGGATGCACGGCCTGATCTCGTCGGCCCGGCCTGCGCGCGCCTTCTTGGGCAGGTCGGGGTCGGCGAAGAGCGCCCGGGCGACCTGTACCACGTCCGCCTTCCCCGAAGCGATGATCTCCTCCATCATCTCCGGGTCGTTCAGGGCGCCGACCGTCGCGACCGGGGTACTTACGTGCTTCTTGATCTCCACCGCGTATTCTACGTTCACCCCGTCGGGTAAGAACATGCTGGGATGCGTCAGGGTGAACACCTGCGCGACCTCGTGGCTGCCGGCAGAGACGTGGATCAGGTCCACCTTGCCGTCGAGCTGCTTGGCGATAGCTACTCCATCGTCGATGCCGTAGCCTCCCTCGTAGCCCTCCGACCCGCTGATGCGTATCTCTACCGGAAACCGCCGGCCGCACTTCTGTCTGATCCGTTCAACGATCGCCAGAGGGAGACGGCAGCGATTCTCGAGACTGCCGCCCCACCGGTCCTTGCGGTTGTTAACCTTGGGCGAGAGGAACTGGGCGAGCAACCACCCATGGCCGGCATGCAACGTCACCAGACCGAATCCGCAGAACTTGGCGAAGGCCGCCGCGTCGCCGTAGGCTTCGATAGTCTCTTCGATGACCTCCTCGGGCATAGCAGGAACAAACCAACCGAGGGCGTTCTCCCCGTCAACGGCTCCGTATATCTGGTTGCCCCGCACCGCCGATATGTACGCGTTGGCCCCACAGTGCTGAAGCTCGACGGCCGCCACCGCCCCATGCCGGTTGATGGCCGATGCCAGCTGATAGACGGGGGGAAGCGCCGTAGGGTCATCCAGGTACAGGTTGCTGAGCCCTATGGGGCCCCTCTTGCTGTCGGGCACCGCGGAACCGACGTTGACCGCCGCCGCGCCGCCGATCGCCTTGCGCTCGTAGAACGCGACGGTCTCGCTAAGCGGATGGTTCTTGGACGACAGATACTCGTAACCGACCGGAGCAACGAAGAGCCGATTGCGGAAGACCGTATCTCCAAGCCTTATCGGAGAGAAGAGACGTGGGTATCTGCAGGTATACATCTTGCCTCTCGCTCCTTCTCTATTCAATGAGCCAACTCGACAGCGACACGCCTGTCGCCGGATCGTAGCGCCTGTTGAACGCCTCAGGGCACTCCCTGCGCCAAGCCTCCATCTCCTTGTCGGCGACCTTCTCGACCTCGACCAAGAAGCCGCTCACCACCATGCCGGTGGCCTTCTTGGAGGTCGGCCTACGGGGTGTGATGGTGTTGATCGCCCCTCCTCTGTCGAGGACACCCGGGATAATCGGGTCCCATCTGGCTCCGTGGTCCATATAGGCGACCCGCGGCATGAGGCGCTCCGTGACGTAGGCCCCGCCCAGGACGACGCCGCGCTCGTTGTAGATCTTGACGATGTCGCCATGTTCGATGCCACGGGCTGCGGCCTCCGCCGGGTTGAGCCAGACCGGTTCGTAGAGATACCCATCGGGGCCTCTCACCTTCATGGTGGGGATCTCCCTCGTCCAGGTGATGTCGTCACCCTGAGCGTGCATGCGCCAGCGCGGGTGGTTGGACATGCAAAGGAGCGGATATTCCTCGGCCCGCTCGCCGCTCAGGCGCTCGTCGTGACTCTCGCTGCTCTCGATCCAGGCCGGTACGGGCGGCCGCTCGGGATCGTCGGAGAAATGCCTCTCGAGCGCCGACGACGAGTACTCCAGGAGTCCGGTGGGAGTACTGAGGGGATTGCTCTCGGGATCGCGCCAGAACTCACTCAATCCCGGCGGCTGTTCCCTGACCCGTGGATCGCAGGGGATCACGAAGTACTGCTTCGCCTGCAGCTCTTCCCAGGACACCATACCTTCGACACCCGAGACCTCGAAGGAGAGTCGCTGCCGCTCCTCCACCGTCCCCCCACGCGTGTACTCTTCGCGGAGCCCCAGTTTTTCGGCCACTTTCGCCACGACCTCGAAGTCGGAGAGCGAGTCACCTTCAGGCTCGATGCACTCCTCTTCCAAGAAGATCGACGTGAAGACACCGCTCCCCATGTCGCTTCCGATGTCGAGCATCTCGAATCTTGTACCGACCGGCAGGACGATGTCCGCCAGAAGGCAGTCGTTCTCCAGCCAGGGGTGTTGCGCCACGATACACTCCACGGAAGGCTGCTGCAGAGCCTGGATGTATCTATTGGAATCGTTCCAGCAGGTGATCCAGCAAGGGGAATCGGTCCAGATCATGTGGATGGTAGAGCGTCCCGGGGCAGGGAAGGTGTGCTCGGTGAACTGCTCCTCGGCGCTCTCCAGGAACTTGCGGACACCCCACCAGCTGACGGGCGGGTCGAGAAGCGCCTCGTGTACCAGGCACTTGGGAATCGCCTGAAGGGGAGGGTTCTCCTCGAGTCTGGTGAGTTCCTGCATCCTTGGATGATCGCCGGAATATAGGGGTGGGGTCAATTCGCTCGGATCCATACCGCCGGCCGGACGGACCTGCTCCGAGAAGTTGGGGAGATCAGGTCTGACCACGCCTTGATAGGGGAGCGGCAGCCATCTTCGCCATATCCACCACTCAAGCATCTTCGCCTGGTGGCGGCCGGGTTTGCCCAAGCCCTGCATGCCCAGCAACATCGCTTCGAGACGAGCGGGCTCGCTCGAGTACGGGCCCCTGATGGCCGGGCCGGCGTTGCCGTGGATGAGGCTGGTGGCTTTGCGGGCCCATTGTCGCGCGAGCGCCTTGATGGTCCACACGGGAACGGCGCACTTCTCCGCCGCCCATGCCGGGGTCTTGGGCACACCGTCGGTCGTGCCCAGCACGTACTCCTCGAACTTCTCGAATCCGTAGGAATGGCCGGCGATGTACTCCTTGTCATAGGCGCCCTCGGTCAGCCAGACGTAGGCGATGGCGAGCTGCAACGCCGCATCGGTATTCGGCAGTACCGGTATCCACTTGTCGGCGTGCACTGCAGCGCCGTAGTTGAGGTCCGGAGAGATGTACACGGACTCGAGACCTATCTGCGTGAGCCAGTAGCATAGGTTACTGGCCATCATGCCCTGAATCGCGTGAGGAGTAGTCTCCGGGTCGCAACCCCAGAATAGAAGCAACTCGCCGTGCTCGGCGATATCGGGGTAGAGGTTGGCGGCAGGCATCATCTCGCCGACCGGCTCGCAGCCCCACACATGCTTGGCCCCCCAGGTCTGTCCTTCCCAGCTGTCGAAATTGCGCATCTGGATCGTGTATCCACCAAGCAGGGAGAGGAGCCTGTTCGCGCAGCCGTGGCTCGGACTGAGGTGTTTCGTCTCGCCGTGCATGTCGGCCTGGGAGAGCACGGCTTCCGGCCCGTAGGCCGCCCCTACCCGCTTCAGCTCCGCGGCCACGAGCTCCGCGGCTTCATCCCAGGAGATGCGGACGTAACCGCTCCTACCCCGGTTCTGAGTGTTGCGGCCGCCGGAGCCGGTGGAGCCGGGAGCCCCGGTAGGATCCCAGTCTATGCGCTTAAGCGGATAACGGACCCGGTTCTCCGAGTAGACCCGCTTCTTGTAAGCCAGGCCGAGCGGGCCGACGGGAGCACGCATAGGAGGCTCCAATATCTTCCCCCCGACCTCCATCTTCCAGGCATTGAAGTCCTTGGGGTCGTAGCTCATGTCGTAGTGGAGAGGCCGGATCCTCATGATCCGGCCTCTCCGTACGTCCACAAGAGTCGGTGGGCCCGAATCCCCGTTGCCGATCAGACCCGACCCGCGGATGACCTGCTTATCCCCACTGCTATCCACGCCAGTCGCGTCCGGTGTCAAGCATGGCTTTCAGACACTCGGCCTTGGCTTCGTCCAACACGGCCCCGTTCTGAAGCATGAAGCCCCCGTCCTTCGCGCACGTCTCCAGGAGGTCGAGGGTGTACTTCTCCACCTCAGCGGGCGTACCCAGGGCCAGTAGAGCCGTTGGAACATTGCCCGCGATGGCGGAGTGGCCGCGCAAGGCCTGCTTTGCCGCCGCCATGTCGGTCTGGTCGAAGAGCCAGAACATGCTGCCGACGGGCAGATCGGGATCGGCGATCACGTCCAACCTCTTGTTGTAGCCTCCTTCGGCGAACATGGTCGGCACGATGCCCTCGTCGATCAGACCCTTCAACACAGCCTTGAGCGTAGGCCAGTAGAACTGCCGGAAGTCGGCGTCGGACATGAAGCTGTCGGCACCCTTGTGAAGGACGAAGGTGACGAGCGGGGCGCCCGTCATCTCGGTCTGCCGCATGCCCCAGTCGATGATGATGGGGACGAACCGCTCACAGGCTTCCAGGATCTTCTCAGGTCGACGGAAGCGGTCGATCATGATGCCCCGAGTGCCGCGCAGTGTGTCGGCCAATATGTCGTAGGGGGCCTTGGCGATGCCCCCGAACGACGAGGGGATACCCAGCCGGCCGGCGGCGTCCGCGCCGGCGGCCCCCAGAGCCATCAGGTACGCGAGACACTCACGGGCGGCTTCCGCCATCCTCTGCATCCCCTCCACCACCTTAGGATCGGCGAAGGCAGGCAGGCTGAAGAGCATCGTGGTCGCCTCCACCATGTCAGTAAGCGGCGGGAGGCTCGCCAGAGGAGCAAAAGCCGACCCGAAGCGCGGCAACAGACGGCGGCGGAAGTAGACATCGGGGTCGGCTATGAGTGCGTCGTACTCGTCTTCCCTCATGTACTCGGCCTCGAGATACTGCCACGGGGTCTCGTCGGCCAGACCATTGCCGGGCCAATCCACCAGCCGTAGGCCCAGGAGCTCGAAGACCCTGGCCGGAGCGACGGAGGAGGTCTGAAAATCGGGACGGAAGTCCTCGTGGAACTTGATAACGGCAGCCGCGGCCTTCTCGTAGTCATGCATGGACTGCTTCTTGGTTAGACCGCTGTGCCTGCCCACATAAAAGCCGGCCGTGACGGTGACCGGTACCCGGGCGGGCTTCTTCAGCTTGATCACATCTATGAGCAGCCGGACACGCTCTTGATATTCCACGCGCACCGAATCGCTCTTGAACTCCACACCGGGCGCGCTCAGCCATCGCGCGAAACGACGCTCGCGACGCTCCTGCCAATCAAGCTCATCCCAACCTTCAAACGTCTCACCACGATCCTCGGTGCTCATCGAACCTCCTCCTTTGCGGCATTCGCCGCTTCGTGAACTTCGCCCAACAGAGCTCGGAACTGTAGAGCCATCTAGACTGATGCGGCATGCGATCGGAGCAACCGTGGTTGGGCGTCGGATATTCCTTGTTGCCCCGCAGACCCACGAGCCTGCCGTCTTCGACCGTTGCGATAGCCCGCATTGGTGGATGCAACCCGGAGAGGCCCGGCAGACGATGTGTGAAGACCGGCGAAGAACAGAGGGCGACGGTGGAGGCCTTCACTGCTTGGCGAGGCAGCCCTCCGTTCGAGGTCACTCTGCGCACCGAGGGCGCCTCCATCTCTTTGTTGAGACCGGGCCGGGAATTGAACCGTTCCCTTCCGTCGATCATCTCTTCGGTGACCTCCTTGGTGCTGAGGTCGACGTGGATTATCTTTCAGTATGTGTAGGGTTCTCGCCCCATATGTGCCGCTCCTTCTGCGATTCAGCCGGGCCTGGGCACACCTACGTCAACCGGCGCCTCCGGACAGGTTGATATCTTCCCCGGTTATGTACTTGGCTTTGTCGGAAACGAGGAACGACACCAGGTCGGCGATGTCTTGCGGCGTGCCCAGCCTGCCCAGAGGGATGGGCGGCGGTCCCGCCTGCCCGGTGGGACCGGTAGTGCCGGCCTTCAGCGAGTCAGACACGCTCATGCCCCGGTCGGCGGCCTGCTTCGCGACGCTGTCGTCGCGGAAATTGGTGTCGAAGCCGCCGGGATTGATCGCATTGACGTTGATCTTATAGGGTGCCAGCTCGCGTGCCAGAGTCTTCATCAGGCCCAGGAGCCCGTGCTTAGAGGCCGCGTAACCGGCCCCTCCCGGGTAGGGCCCAATACCGGCCATGGACGAGATGAGAACGACCTTCTTACCTTCCGGATCCGGGATCATGACCTCGGCCACGGCTTTGCAGACCAGGAAGGCTCCGGTGAGGTTCACATCGATGAGCATCCGCCAGGTCTCTTCGTCCAGGTCCACCACCGGCACCGGCACCGGGCCACGCACACCCACACAGTGCACCAGGATGTCGATCTTCCCGCACTCCTCCAAGACCCAGGCCACCATCGCGTCCACTTCAGCACTCTTGCTGATATCATAGGCCAGAGGCACACCTTTCCTGCCCTGGGCCCGGATCTCGGCGACCACGTCGTCGAGGCCCTTCCAATCCTGGTCCTCAGGCCGGATACTCTCCGGCACGGCATACTTGTCGACCACCACTACGTCGGCGCCGTCTTTGGCCAGTTGTACCGCGATACCGCGCCCCATGCTCCGTTTGGCCGCCGCCCCGGTGACCAGGGCGACTTTGCCGTCGAGAGAGCTCATAGTAGGCCCCTCTCTTTCAGATAGGCTTCGATGTTGAAGGTGGCCTCCTGAGCCAACAGCGGCTGACCTCCGGCCACGCATAAGGTCTGGCCGGTCACGTAGTCGGAGAGCTCAGAGGCGAAG
Organism: Actinomycetota bacterium; assembly: GCA_012523095.1. Taxonomy (GTDB): domain Bacteria; phylum Actinomycetota; class Thermoleophilia; order RBG-16-64-13; family RBG-16-64-13; genus RBG-16-64-13. The sequence continues at coordinate 87,631 of JAAYJE010000126.1, forward strand.
AACAGGGCTGCGCCCGCGATGTCCTTCGGGCTCCCTACTCTGCCGAGGGGCACCTCCCGCTTGGACACGGCCGCAAAGAAGGCATCCCGCTCGGGTCCCGGAGGCATGAGCGAATCCCAGAAGGTGGTTTCAATCGGGCCCGGGACGATGTTGTTGACGCAGATGTTGTATGGAGCCAGTTCGAAGGCGAGGTTGAGAGAGAGTCCGATGGCGCCTGCTTTGGCGGCGTGATAGTGGAGCACCGACACCACCGGCGATACGGCTCCCATCGAGGAGATGAAGACGATCCTCCCCCGCTTATTCTTCTTCATGGTAGGGATCACGGCCTCGCTCACGAGCCAAGGCCCCTTCATGTTGATGGCGACTATCCGATCCCACTCCTCTTCGGTGAAGGTACCCGTGGCTCCCGACCCATGGGTGCCCGGCACGCCTCCGGCGCAGTTGATGAGCACGTCCACAGTCCCCAAGTCGTCCAGCGTGCCCGCGACCATCTCGTCGACCTGAGCCTTGTTGGTGATGTCGGTTCTGAACGCAAGCGCCTTCCGCCCCAAGGCTTCGACCTCGCCCGCGACACTCAGGCAGCCGTCCAGGTCGATGTCGCACACCACCACGTCCGCCCCCTCTTCGGCGAATTTGAGGGCGATACCTCTACCCATACCCTTGGCTCCGCCGGTGACGATGGCCACCTTGTTCTCGAGTAGCATCTTTCGCTCCAAGCTCATGGGAACGGCATCGAAACCGTTCCCGGTTTCAGAGTATGTCGTCCAGCCCCAGAGAGATGACCCGCTCTCTGTCGATCGCCCCGGTCTCGGGATCGAAGCCCATGGCCTCGTAGAACCCCCGCTTGAGCGCCTCCGAATCGACGGTCACACCCTTCAGCTCGCCCACCTGAAGAGGAGGGTTGCCTCTCGCCCGCTCGGGCAGCTTGAAGTCGTCGGGCTTGAACCCTTCGCGCAGGTTGAAGGCGTGTAGGAGGGTGGTGATCCGCCTGCCCGTCTCCACTATCTCTTCATAGTCGAGCCCCCAGCCGGTGATGGCGTTCATGCAGCCCAGGAAGTCCAGGGGCATGCTGTCGATCCCGAAAAGGCAGGCGCCCGAGGTGTTGACCCAATGCTGCCAACCGGCGAGGATGGCATGGTATACGCCCTTGTCGGTAGGATCATAACGCGGCATCGAGAAGGGAACGCCCATTCCCGCATAGGCCCTCTCGTTCACGCCGCCGTGCTCGGCGAAGGCGGTCCCGCCGCGAGTATGCCGGCCGGGTGTGGAGTCGGAGATGTAGGTGGCGCCCCAACCGGGAAAACAGCGCGGATCGTGCATGGCGAGGAGCTCGCCGCCCGCATGCATGGCGAACTGCTCCGCTCCTTCCCCGATCTTCTCAGCCGCCCATTTGGCACCGTCGGCCAGGATGTCGCCGAGGCCCTCACGCCGGCACATCATCTCCAACACCGCCACCTGGGCGTCGCTGTTGCCCCAGGTGAGCTCATGACCGTTGGTGTCGCTCTTGGTGATCAGCCCATTCTCGTAGCACTCGACCGCGAAGGCCATGGTGGCTCCGGCCGAGATGGTGTCGAGCCCATACAAGTTGCAGAGTTCGTTGGCATAGATGAGCGACTCCATATTGTCGTTCAGGCACATGGGCCCGAAGGCCGCCAAGGTCTCGTACTCCGGCTTGTGTGTGTCGCGAACCGGGTACTTGCCCTCCTCGACCGTGAGCACCGAGCCACACGCGACCGGGCAGCCTGCGCAGGCATACTTCTTGGTCACGTACTTGACCATCCCGTTCCAGGCCACCGAGTCCCACTTCCACTCGGGGAAGTCCTCCACATTATTGCCGGCCCAATTCTTGATGGGCACGTCGTGGTCGTGCATGTGCATGACCATCGCCCCTGGAGTGCCGCCGTGGGTCAGCCCGAAGAACATGCCCGAGGGGTTCTCCCTCGTCTCACGCATCATCTCCTTCATCATGGCCTGGATGGCCGGCCTGTCGACCACCTCCGGCTTCATGGATCCGGTGCAGGCCACGGCCTTGAGGTTCTTGGAACCCATGACCGCCCCCAACCCCGACCTCGCCGCGGCCCTCCCCCGGTCGTTGATGACCGCGGCTATCCTGGCGAGGCGCTCGCCGGCCGGTCCGATGACCGCCACCTTCAAGTTCTTGTTGTCGTTCTCTTCACGGAGGAGTTCCTCGGCGACAGTGGTGTCCTTGCCCCACAGATGGCGGGCATCCCGGAGCTCCGGCCTGCCGTTGTCGATCAACAGGTAGACCGGGTGTTCCGCCTTCCCCTGGAAGAACACGATGTCATAGCCGGAGGCCTTGAAAGTGTTCGCGAAGTCGCCGCCGCTGTTGGCGTCGCCCCAGTATCCGGTGAGAGGCGACTTCCCCATGGTGGAGAAACGGCAGGTGGAGTACACGCCCGAGAGTGTGAGCGGCCCCGTGCCGATGCCGAATATATTGTCCGGGCCCAGCGGATCCACGCCCGGCTTCATACGCTCCAGGATGACCCGAGCCCCGATGCCGTAACCGCCCACGAAGCGGCGGGCGACTTCATCAGACAACTCCTCCTCGTGCATCGTGCCGTTCGCCAGGTCGACGAACAGCAACCTGCCCATGTAACCGTATCGCGCCCTAGCCACACCGGCCTCCTACACCGTGACCGCGGTCTGCAGACCGGCGTTGATGGCATCGCGGATGAGGCCGGGCTGCACGCAGTCGCCGACGGTATAGATCTCGGGCACCTTACCCTGTAATGTCGCCGCAAGGTCGGGCTGGGGCGTAAGCGGCAGCGCTGAGACGAAGGTGTCTGCCTGGAGCGTGACTTTGATGCCGTCTTGGCCGACGATGGTGAGCCCCCTGTCATCGATGCCCACGTATTCCCTCACACCGGTCAACATCTTGACGTCGTTCTTGTTGAACCAGATCTTCAGATATCCCCAAAGGGCAGGGACCATCCCCTCGCCGAACTCTTCGGCCCTGTCCACGATGGTCACCTTGCGGCCGCGCTTGGCCAAGAACTCGGCCAACTCGCAGCCCTGCAGCGCCCCGCCGATGACCACCACGTTCCTGCCGATCTTGGGCATGTAAAGCTTGGAGAGCGACCGGAGCGTATATGGAGTGAGGTACCGGGCGTAGAACTTGAGCATCTGATGTAGGTCGCCTCCCGCGACCACGTTCCTATGGTCGATGCCTTTTATCTCGGGGATGGTCTGCTGTGCGCCGGTAGCGACGAACACCACGTCCGGCTTCATCTCTTCGACCACCGCCACGTCGGCTTCCTTACCCAACCGAATCTTCACGCCCAGTTTGCGGAGTTGCCTGCTCAGATAGTCCACCATGAGCATGACGTCCTCCGGATGTGGACCCTTCACCATGGCGGCGATAGGCAGCAGGCCCCCCAGGATCTTCTGTTTCTCCATCAGCGTGACATCATGTCCGCGGAGCGCCGAGACCCGAGCCGCCTCCATACCGCCGGGACCGCCGCCTATCACGAGCACGTTCTTCTTCGCGTCCGCCTTATCGATGGTGTTGAACGGGTAACCCATGAGGGCGTTGATACGGCAACGCTTGGTGCCGAGGCAGTTGTCGCAACCGGTGCACGGGGCTATGTCGTCCAGCCGGCCTTCCTTCACCTTGTTCGCGTATTCGGGGTCGGCGTGCAGACGTCTGGTCATGCCGATGAAGTCGGCCATGCCCTGCTCGAGGATCTGCTCGCCTAGATCGCAGTCGAGTCTACCCACCACGATCACAGGTACGCTCACCGCGCTCTTCACACCCGCGGCTATCAGCATGTTGGCGCCGGCGCCCTTCTGCGCGGTGTAGTACACCTCGGGGAAATCCTCCAGAGGGATGGGGGCGTCGGGATAGAACAGCGCGTCGCAGAGGTAGGCGGCTTCGTGGTAGCCGATCCAGTGGCTGCGCACCATGATGCCGTCGGCCCCGGCCTTCTCGATGAGACGCGCGTGCTCCTTGGCGGTCTCGTTGGTGATGCAGTTGTTGTCGTCGATGCCGCAGAGTTGGCCGGCTTCCAGACCGTTGATGCACACCGTCACCGGGAAGTCCTCGCCACACAGTCTCTTGATCTCAGTGACCACCTGGCAGACGAAGCGGCTGCGATTCTCAGCGGTACCGCCGTATTCATCGATGCGCCGGTTCCAGAACGGCGAAAGGAAATTGTGGAGCAGATGGCTGCTCGACGCGTTGATGTCGACCCCGTCGAAGCCCGCCTTCTTGGCGCGGAGGGCGCAGTTCCCGAACTTGTCTACTATGTCCTCGATCTCAGCGACGGTGAGCGGATGCGGCCTCTCGTTATGGAAATCGGTCTCGCAGTGCACCACCACGTCGGAGGCCGCGTAAGGCAGCCCCTTGTACGGGGGATCGGGCGAGAACGACAGGTGGGCCTGCCAAGTGCCGTCGTGGTTCATCTGCATGAAAGTGGGGCATCCGTGTTTGTGGATGACCTCGGCGATCTGCGCCATCCCCGGGATGAACTTGTCGTCGTCCAGACGGTAGCGGTCGCGCCAGCGGCAGCCCGCCGGGTAGTCCACCGTCGGCGACTCCACGATGATAAGGCCCGTGCCCCCCCGCGCCATGGCCTCGTAGAAGGCCAGGACCTCCGGTCTCATCACAGTGTCGGACTCGTGCCACATCATCACGCCGGCGCCGGTCTTGATGATGCGGTTACGGGTGGTCACCGATCCGATCTTGCCGGACTCGAGAAGCTTGCTGTACTTGGGGTTATCGGTCACGGGATCCCTTTCTCACGCTCGCTCGCAGTCGCTCTCAGTTGCCCTTCTTGGATGCGTCCACTGTGTAGGCCGCAGCCTCAACGTCCGGGACCATCGCCTGCCAGAAGAAGCGGACGACGGCTATCTTGAGCTCCCCGTTTTCGTCGATCTCAAGTTCGTAGAGGGGCAGGTAGTCCTTCTGCACCTTCACGTTGTTGGTGGCCGTGTCGTAGACGGTGGCCTGCAGGAACGCCACCGCCACCAATCGCTTCTCGTCTACGAAGATGTCGTGCACCACGAACGTCTCGTAGTCCTCCGGGTGGCCGGTAAGCATATTGTAGAAGTCGTCGCGGCTGTTGATGGCCTGTTCGGGCCCGCCGAAGACATACATGTAAGGGATGAACGTCAAATCCGCCGCGAAGTACTTGTCCATACGATGGACGGTCTCCGCACTCTGCGCGCCGGCATTGTACTCGTCGAAGTAGTCCCTCATCCACTTCAATATCTCGTCGTACGTCGGCTTCATCCCCTCTAACCTCCCGTACTGTCCCTTCGAGCGGTTCTCCGGTCTCTATGCCTGTTCGCGCTGCCGCTTCCAGTCTCTCTCGAAGACATCGTCGATCTCCAGCGCTCCGGCCGGCAGTACCTCCCAGAAGAAGTCGAGCCGCTCGATCTTCGGCCTGCCCTCCTCCTCGATGAGAGGGTAGCGTGCCAGATAACGCTTGCTCAGCAACAGCTGATTCGTGTCGCGGTCCCAAAGCTCGGCTTTGATCTGCGCGACAAAGACCTGCCGCCGCTCGTCGATGACCACGTCTTCCGCGGTGAGCTTCTCGATGCCGGAGGGATGCGAACAGAGCACCTTGTACCAGTTGTCACGTCCCGCCACCTTGCCCACGTGGTCGATGAACGGGTTGAACACGAAATCCTTGGCGAAGTACTCGTCCATGCGGTGAATGGTATCGGGGTTCTGACCGTATTTATCGAAAGCGTCGAAATACTCGTCAATCCAGGCGAGTATCTCCTCGTAGGTCATTCTCATCGGCTTATCCTCCATCCCGGGTCGACTTACTCGAGCACCCTCTTGTAGTTCGGATCCGCGGCCGCTTCGAACATGACGATGGGGGTATCGATCCTCTTGAAAGTGACGGGGCAGTGCTCCACTCCTTTGGGCACGTGGATGAGGCAGGTCTTGGTGATGGTGTGTTTCTCTCCACCGATCAGGAACTCGATCTCCCCTCCCAGCTCCCGCGGGTAGTTGCGGTTCGTGCCGACGAAGCCGACGACCTCGTCGAAATCATGGGTGTGGGGGATCTCGATGGCAACCGGCTTCCCGCCGGGCAGTCCCCACAGGATCTCGCAGCCCGCGAACAACGGACAACCTGGGACTATGGAATCCATGATCCCGAGCAGCATCGTCCTATCGAGGATCCTGCCCTCCTTCTCCTGTTCTTCCATAGCCTCGAGCCAGCCGGGAGGCGGGGGCGGCATGAGATCCTCGGTCACGAAGTTCCTCCCGTACTTCGACTCCGTGGCGCCGTCGCTTCTACTCTCTTGGCTCATCTGAGTACTCCTATGGTCTCGTGCTCACGCGCGCAGGGGCCACCATCTCAGTGAAGGTGCACCCGTGATAGAAATAGAGCCGGTTGGTTCCCACGTCGATCGTCCTGCATCACACGCCCTCTCGCCGGACTCTACCGGTGTCCGGCTCGTTTCCGACTTAGGTCTTCTTTGAGGTCCTCGATGGCCGCCCTGATGTCGGTCTCCGGTGGGTACACCCGGTCGAAACCCATACGTTTGAACTTAGCCTCGTCTTCGGCGAAATCATGCCGGGCGACTCCAAGGATGCCTCCCACATACAGAAGGATATCCTCCAGCCCGGCTTCGGTGCACTTCTCTCTGAAACCCTCCAGGTCCAACTCGGCCATGCCGTAGAGAGAACTGATCATCATGGCGTCGGCGGCGGTCTCCTGGGCGGCCCTGATGAACTCCTCCACAGGGGTCTGAGCGCCCAACTCAATGACCATGAATCCGGCATCACGCAGAGCCCGGGATATCACCTTCGTCCCGATGACATGGGCATCCACACCGACCGTTCCCGTGATGACACAGCCCAGATGGTCCTCCATCGTCTCCTCCCGCGATTGATTCAGTGTGTCGTGGATGCTACACAGTCACCTTGCAGGCGAGTTGCTTGGCTTTGACGATCTCACACGCGGCCTTCATGAAGTCTTGCGAAGGGGCATCGGCGGTCGGCATCTCATAGTCCAATCCCAGCATCTCGTACTTCTGCTGACCGTAGCGATGATAGGGCAGCAGGTGCACGGTCGCCCCCGGCGACGTAGTGGCGACCAGGTCGGCGATGTCGGAGATGGCATCGCTCGAATCGTTGAACCCCGGCACCACCGGCACCCGCACTACGAAGGGTACACCGCTCGCCGCCACTTCCTTGAAGTTGCGCAGTATGGCCTCGTTGGTCCTACCGGCCTGGGCGCGGTGGATCTTGGGGTCGATGTGTTTGATGTCGAAATACACCAGGTCGACGTAGGGGAGCAGGCTCTTCAAGCCCTCGGTATTCCCCTGCCCCGCCGTGTCCAGGGTGGTGTGGAACCCCGCCTCCTTACAGCGCTTGAGCAGCGCTAGGGCGAATTCGGGTTGCAGCAGGACCTCACCGCCCGAGAGCGTGACGCCTCCGCCCGAATCGCGGTAGAAATCGACGTCGCGTTCGACCACCTTGAACACCTCGTCAACCGTCATCTCCTTGCCGGTGATCCGCATGGCATCGTGCGGGCATGCTTCGACACAGTCGCCGCACATTGTGCAAAGGTCGCGGTCGATCTCGATGCCGTCCGGTCCCACCGTGATCGCCCCTTCCGCGCAGGCTTCCACACACCGGTAGCACCTCTTGCAGATAGACTGCCGATGCATGAGCTCCGGATCAAGGTTCTGAGATTCAGGGTTGGAGCACCACACGCAGCTCAACGGACAGCCCTTGAAAAAGACGGTAGTCCGGATACCCGGACCATCGTCGATACTGTACCGCTGTATGTTGAACACGGTCCCTTTGGCGCCTGCCACTGCCGGTCACTCCTTGCTCTCTCACGCTGACATGCGGGAGCGCCGCCCCCGGGGGCGGCGCTCCCGCCGAAAGCAGGTCCTTCGCTAGCCTACCTCATGCATGGTCCGCTCGACGATCTCGTCCTGGAGTTCCGGCGGCAGGTCCACGAAGTAGGCGCTGTAGCCGCCCACCCGCACCAACAGATCCTTGTGAGCCGCCGGCTCCTTACGGGCCTTCATGAGCTCTTCAGCGCTGTGGATGTTGAACTGGATGTGCCAACCCTCGCGCTTCATGAACGTCTTGATGAGAGAGGCTACCTTGCTCAGCTTCTCAGGCGAATTGAGCACGGCCTTCGAGAACTTCATGTTGTGGGCGACGCCCGCACATTCGTACGGGGTCGGATACTTGGTGGCCGACAAGATGAGGGCCGTCGGGCCGTTGACATCGCCGCCGGCCATGGCCGAAGTACCCCCGTCGTAGATGGGGGTGCCTGCGTAGCGTCCGTTGGGCATGGCGCCGACGGCCTTGCCCTGGGTCACGTGGCCGGCAGCCGCACCCTTGAACAGCATGGGTCTCTCGCCGGTGATGGGGTCAGGCCGGCTCTGCAGTATCCTCTGCGTGTCGCGCGACGCGCGGACGTACCACTCGTCCACATAGTCGTCGTCATTGCCGTACTTAGGGGCCTTCAGACACATCTGGCGGATGTCTTCATGACCCTCCCAGTTGGCGTCCATGGCCTCCAACAGCTGAGCCATGGTGACCTGCTTCTCATCGAACACCAGATACTTGACGGCGGCCAGGTAGTCGGCGCAGTCGCAGATGCCCTTGTCGCCCACCCACGACATCTTGCCGATGGGGTATCGACAACCGCCCTCCCGGGAAGCGAGCCCGGCGGGGATGCAGTCGCGGAAGAGCATGCCGGCGCGCAGCCCGCTCATGGGGCTGTTCGCGATCTCAGTGGTCCACCAGATGAAGTAATGGTCGCGCATCTTCTCCACGAAGTAGTCTTCCTGCTTCAGAAAAGCTTCATAGAGCTCATCGATCGACTTGAAGTCGCGGGGGTCGCCTGTGTGCAGGCCCACCTGTTTGCCGGTGCGTGGGTCGAAGCCGTCGTGCAGGGCCACCTCCATGACCTTGGCCTGCACCAAGTTGAAGGCGCCGGCCATGTGCTCCGCACACTCCAGGTGATAGCCCAGGCAGCCGCTCGCGCTCCAGTTGCAGGCATCCTCTATGGGTATGCCGCGATCCAGGTAGCGCCGCGTGCCCAACTCATCGTTCAGGAAGGCGGGATTGCCTCCCCCGAAGTCACGGTTGCGTTCCAGGGCATGGATCAGGAAAGCCTCGTCCTGATCTTCGTGATACCGAACGTATACGGCCGGTTCGGACAGGTGGACCTGTACCATGACTTCAAGGATCATCCAGGAGAGCTCGTTGGTGAGATCGTTGCCGTCCTTGTCCCGGCCGCACAGAGTCACGTTAGGCAGCTGGCTGCCCGGCGCTGCACGGTGTTCGCGCTTGATGGTGACCAGGTTCTCGACCTCGCGGATCTTCAACCACATGGCGCCGATCAGCTCGGCCGCCTGCCGGCGGGTGAGTCTACCGCTCTCGATATCCGCCTTGTAGTATGGATACCAGAACTGGTCGATCCTTCCTATCCCCACCTCAGCGCGTTCGGGGCTCTCTTTCCAGGCCGCCAGATGCATGAAGCGCACCGACTGGACGGCTTCCCAGAAGTCGCGCGGGGGCTCGGCCGGCACGTGCTCGCACACGTCCGCGATCTTCTCAAGCTCGGCCTTGCGGACCGGGTCGGTCGTCTTGGCGGCCATCTCACGCGCGAGGTCGGCGTGCCGCTTAGCGAAGGCGACAACGGCCTCGAACATGATGACGATAGACTTGAGGAGGTACCACTTGCGGAGCGCGTTGGCGCTCGAACGGTCCTCTAGGGCCCCTTCCGCCTTCATCTTATCCATCTCGGCTTTGGCCAAGCCGATCACGTAGTTGAAGCCCTTGTGAAGCACTTCAGCGGTCAGCATGATCACTCCGCCGCCCATGGCGCCGTATCCCTGGAAGAGGCCGCGGTCGGGATTCTCGCGCACGCCCCTGCCTTCGAGGATCATGGCGTGGTCGAACAGCAGGTCGAAGTGCTCCTTGCCCAGCTCCTCCTCCAGCGCAACATTCACGTAGTTGACCGGGTTCATGTGCTCGACCCAGTACTCGGCGTCCGCCTTCAGCTTCTCCAGGTCTTCAGGGTCGATCACAGTGGAGGAGATGTCGCTCAGCTTGCGGTCGAAACGGCCGCTCTCGCACATGGCGAGGATCTCGCGCGGCTTGACGGCGCAGAGCGTGTTGTTACCGCGGATGAACTTCGTGGACGAGCCGACGATGATCTCGTCGTCACGGATCAGGATGGGGCAGTTCTCCATCCTCTTCTGGAAGGCCTTGGCCCACCGGAAGTCGACCGGCATCTGCTCGGTCTCCTTCCATGATTCGGTGAAGAGGAGCGTGTCGTCGACGTACACTTGAGGAGCCGCGTCTTCCCATTCCTTCTTGAGCTTTTTGAGGCGATCAGTCATAACGACCACGGATCGGATCTCCTCGGCGGCCCTGGGGTCGATCTTGCCTTGTACCACGGGGGTGATGTTCGAGGTCTCAGGCGCCATTTTGTCTCCCTTCACGAATGCAAGACGGGGCAGCCCGAAGGCCGCCTCCGTTTATCCTCATCTGTTCCGTATACGGAACAGTGTTCCGTACTATACCATCGTAATTTTCGCTTGAACGCCGCCCTTTGTCAAGCGGGCGGGCAGCCGTGCGTAGTCACCTCTCCAGATACTCGAGCGCGCTTTTCCCGGCGATACGACCCGAATTGAGGGCGAAGGCCGAAGCGAGCCCTGACGAGCCCTTGATGGGATAGCTGTCGCCGTACATGCCGCCGGCATCGAATCCACCCGCGTACAATCCCGGGATCACCGCGTCCTTCTTGTCCAGCACTTCGAGCCTCGCGTTGACCTTGACGCCACCCATGGTCCCCAAGAAGACGGTGCGCCCTCTCACGGCGTAGAACCTCGGGCCGACCACCGGATGCAGATAACGACGGTCCTTGACGAAGAGTTCGTCGTGACCCTTGGCGCAGTACCCGTTGTAATCCTCGATCGTAGCCCGGAGAACGGCCGGGTCCATCCCGGTCTGAAAGGCCAGGTCTTCTATCGACTCGGCCACGAAGACCTCCGTACTGCCGTTATCTACGGCCGCCTGTATCTCTTTTCGCAGGCTTGTCAACTTATAGCCGGGCGGGTAATCCATCCCCACTCCCCGTTCGAGACCCCGGTCCTGCAGCCGCTCGATGATGGAGTCGTCGAACACGCTGAAGGTGTAGCCGTCGTGCTTGAGCCTTGCTTGGGCGTTGCCGACCGGGGTGTCCCAAAAACTGATGGTCTCGTCGCAGAATCTCTCGCCTCGGGCGGTGACCCAAAGGTCCGGCTGCGCACCGGCCTGCTCGAGTTCGCAGCCCATGGCGAACTCCGCCCCCAAGGGCGCCACCCGGAACAGCTCTATGGTCTCCACTCCCTCCTCAGCCGCTCCCACCTCCCAGGCCATCCTCAAGCCGTCTCCCGTCTTACCCGTGTTGCCGACCGGGAAGAGATTGGCCCCAAGATCGAATCCCGTGTACTTCTTGATCCACTCTTTGTTGTTGGCGAAGCCACCGGTGGCCACCACGACCGCCTTGATCGCCACTTCCATCTCTTCGCCGTCGGCCTCGGCCACCACGCCGGAGATACGCCCGCCTTCCTTGAGAAGAGCCATCACAGGAATGCCGGGGAAGAACTCGACGCCTTTGCTCTTCGCCTGATCGACCAACGCCTTCACCATCGCTTCGCCCTTGCCCTTGATCACGTGATAGGTGAGAGGCGCATCGGGCATGTTGATGGTCACCTCGGTGAAGACCACTCCCCGACTCTGCAGCCAGCTGATGGTGGGTCCCGACTCATCGATGATGGCCCTTACCAAACGGGGGTTCGCGCGCCAGTGGCTGTAGTCCATGGTGCCCTTGAAGGCGGCATCGCACGTGTAGTCCACATAGCGTTCGCGTTGCATGTCGCTCTCCGCGGCGAAGACGCCCTGAAGGAAGTTGGACGTGCCCCCCAAGGAGCGCTGTTTCTCGAAAACGACCACCTTGGCGCCGCCCTCGGCGAGCGTCACGGCGGCGGCCAGCCCCGTTGCGCCCGACCCGATCACAGCGACGTCGGCCTGCGTAGGTATCGGACTCATACTCATCCCTTTCTGGTGACGTTACGTTTCCAACACTAATAGCTACCCCAGAATCTCACCGGCTTGATCTTCAGCCGGAGATCACACTGCAGGCACCTATACGCTTCACGGCCGGCCGCATCCTCACTCATGCCCAGGGCCATCTCGCAGAAGCCGGCCAGGCGCTCCGCCGGGGCCATGCAGACCTCAGCGACGCGGGTCAGCGCAGCGAAACCTTCGCCCGGCCCTAAGCAGCCGGCCGGCTCGGATTGCGGAGCCAGCTTCCTGTCGATCCTGCCGCTGCCCCCCAGATACTTGTCCAGGGCCACGGCGGCTCTCCTGCCCGAGGCGACGGCCTTGATGACCGAGGCCGTGCCGGTGACCACGTCACCGGCGGCGAACACTCCTTCTCGACTGGTGCAGGAAGTGAACGGGTCCACCTCGATGAGACCGCGATCGGTCTTGTCTATGTCGAACCCTTCGGGTATCTCCGGACGCTGGCCCACGGCGAAGATCACGGTGTCGGCCTCGATGACATGCGTCGAACCGGCCACTGTCTCGATCTGCGGGATCCCTTCTTCGTCGAACAAGCACGACTCCACACCCAGAAATTCCACCCCGGTCACCTTGCCGTCGTCGGCGAGGATGCGCGTGGGGGTGCGCGAGGGCTCGATGACGATGCCTTCCTCCTCACCCTGCTCGATCTCGTCGCCGGCGGCCGGCATCTCCTCCCTGCACTCCAGGCAGGCCACGCGCACCTGTTCGGCCCCCAGCCGCCGGGCGGCGCGGGCGCAGTCGAAAGCGACGTTCCCGCCGCCCAACACCACCACCCGCCTCCCTACGGCCGGAGCCTCTCCCATGTTCAGCGCCCGGAGGAAGTCCGTGCCGACCAGGACCCCCGCGCTGTTCGCCCCCGGGATACGGAGCTTCTGCCCCTTGTGAGCGCCGACGGCTACGATGACGCCGTCGTAGCCCTCCCGGAGCAATTCATCCAGGGACTCCACCCGGACGCCGGTCTCGATAGCCACGCCGGAATCCTCGATGGCACGGACCTCGCTTTCGAGTACGCGGCGGGGAAGCTGATACTCCGGGATGCCGTAGCCCAGCATGCCCCCCGCGGCGGGCAGCGCTTCGAAGACGGTCACCTCGTGGCCCTGCAACCGCAGAGCATAGGCCGCCGTCAGACCGGCCGGACCCGAGCCGATGACGGCGACACGCTTCCCGGTGGAAGACTTCGGGGTGACGCCTTCCTTCCACACGCTGCCGTCGTCCTGTTCCGCCGCGTAGCGCTTGAGCTCCCTGATGGCTATGGGCTCGTTGACCTCTCCTCTCCGGCACCCCGTCTCACACGGATGATCGCAGACGTAGCCGAGGACCCAGGGGAAGGGTACCTTCTCCCTTATCACTGCGGCGGCACCCCGGTAGTCGCCGTCTTTGACCAGCCGCACGTACTTAGGAACGTCGATCTCGGCCGGACACGTGCTCCTGCAGGGCACCAACGCCGCCCTGCGGTTGTCGACTTGGACGAGGTCCTCCTTGTCCTGTATCGCGCCGGTCGGGCAGACCTCTGCGCAGGCTCCGCAGAAGCGGCAGCCCGACTCCGCCGGCGATGCGCCTTCGGAGGTGTATATGTGGAACTCTTCGCCCAGCCTCTTGTAATGAAGGACCCCAACGCCGCGCATATCCCAACAGGCCCGTACGCAGCGACCGCAGAGCACGCATTTGTTGGGGTCGTAGTCAAAGAGTGGATTGGCGCTGTTCACCGGGAGTAGCTTGGCGCGCCGCGTTATGCGGAGTTCCTCCACGCCCAGATACTGTTTGAGCGACTGCAGCTCGCAGTTGAGGTACTTCCGGCACGTACCGCATTCCGGAGGGTGCCCGGCCAGCAGCAACTCCATGGCCATGCGCCGAGCCCCTGCGATCGGGTCGGACTGGGTGCGCACCACCATGCCTTCGGCGACGGGGGTCACACAGGAGGCGGCCAGACCTTCGACGCCCTCTATCTCGACCACACAGAGCCGGCACACCCCGTACGGCGGCAGGTCGGGGTGGTGGCAGAGATGGGGCACGTAGATACCCGCCTCCAGAGCGGCGTCAAGGACGCTGCCGCCCGCAGGCGCCTCCACGTCGCGGCCGTCTATGGTCAGCCTGATGGTCGCTTCGTCCTTCATACGCCGTCTCCGGCTCCCGCGGTGTCTCCGGGGCCCCCGCC
>JAAYJE010000127.1 GCA_012523095.1 Actinomycetota bacterium
TCTTCATCGGACTGGTCAGCGGGAATTTCACGGGGACGATCGTCACCAGCGGCCCGTTTGCGACCATCCGCCGCATCAGTCCGGTCGGTTGGCTGCTGGAGGGGTGGAGCAAGGTCCTCTACGGTGGATCGTGGGCAAGCATAGCTATACCCGTGCTCGTGGCGCTTAGCTTTGCCGTCGTGCTGTTCGCCATCTCCGCCTTCTTCTTCAGGAGACGCTACGCGTGAGACGGACCAGGCGCATAGTCGGCAAAGAACTCCTTCAGAACCTCCGCGATCCCCTGGCGTTGCTCTTCACCATAGTCATGCCCCTCGTATTCACGGTATTCCTAGGGTTCCTTATCCCTTCGGGTGGGGAGGCCGAGGGCGGTCTGCCCCTCGCAGTGGCCGACGGCGACGGCAGTCCTGCAGCCGCCCGGTTGATCGAGGCTTTGGAGGAAGCCCCCCTGCTTGAGGTGAAGACGATGGCTTCTGTTGAGATCGACGAAGCGGTTCAAGACCAGAAGGTGGCCGCGGGACTCATCATCCCCGAAGGGTACGGAGCCGGAGTGGAGGCCGACCGGCCGGTGATCCTCACCTTCGTGCGCATCCAGACGTCGAGCGGCGCGCAGTCGGCGTGGCAGGCGGTGGAGAGCGTCCTCTCGGAGTCCAACATGGTGACTCTTGCCGCTCAGACCGCCGCCGAGCAGGTGGCCGCCGCGTCGGGATCCGGTGCGGATGGTCGCTTGACCGCTGCGGCCCGCTCGCTCGTGCAGACCCAACTCGTGGACCCCGCGATCGAGGTGGCGACAAAGAGCGGCGGCGTGTCCGTTACGGGTCGAATAGGAGGGTTCGAGCAGTCATCCAAGGGGTCCATGGTCTACTGGGTGCTTTTCGGCGTGATGAGCGTGGGCGGCGCCACGGTACTCGAGAGGCAGCGCGGCCTGCTGCGACGCCTGAACGTCATCGGCGTGCACGCGCGCGAGATCATCGGCGGCAAGATGATCGCTATGGTCATAGTCACGTTCCTTCAGCAACTCCTTCTCGTTCTGGTCGGCCGATTCGCCTTCGGCATCGACTACTTCGCCAGTCCTGCTGCTCTACTACTCATCATGGTCTCGCTCTCGATGATGGCGGCGTCCTTCGGCCTGCTGATCGCGTCGGTCTTCCGCACGGAGGGAGGCTTTGTCGCGACGAACGTGATAGTTGCCCTCTTGCTGGGAGCACTGGGAGGGGCATGGTTCCCCTTGGAGATAACCAGCGCGAGTTTCGCCAAGGCGGCTCACTTCCTCCCCTCGGCGTGGCTGATGGACTCGTTAAACGGGATAACGTTGAAGGGATGGGGGATCGTGGATGTCTTAGGGCCCATGGGTGTGGTATGGATCTGGATCGTGGCGCTCTTCGCGGCGGCCGTCTGGCGCTATCACCCAGACTAGACAGACTAGGTACAATCAGGTCATGAAGTTCGAGGAGAACAGTGCCGAGGCCATCCCGCCGGAAGCTGAACCCGGAATGAACCTCATCTCGCTGGACTTTGAGATACTCATGGTCAACCGCACCAACGAGCGTCTCTACCGCAAGCCGGCCGTCGCGCTTATGGGCAAGAAGTGTTATCGCGAGTTCGAGAAGGCCGACGAACCCTGTCCGCACTGCCCTGGACGTCTTGCCGTGGCTACCGGCGAGGCGCACCAAACCGAGACGGTGGGGGTCCGTGACGATGGTACGCGCTTCGCGGCCCGCATCCGCGCCCACCCCGTGACGGGGCCGGACAACCAACCTACCGGCTTCATCGAGATCGTGGAGGACATCACCGAAGAGGAATGGGCCGAGAGTCTCGCGACCATCCATGCCGACCTGCGGGCCGTACTGCCTCACACGCAGAGTGCGCAGAAGGCTCTGCGCGAGACCTTGGAGGCGGCGCTTCGAGTCGAGGGCATCGACATGGGATGCGTCTTCATGGTCGACCAAACCACGGGGGAGCAATCGCTCGTCCATCAGCAGGGACTGACCAAGCCGTGCCTGGAGGCCCTTTCCGCGGTGGCGCGAGGCGAACCGATGGAGCGTTTTGCAGGGCTGGAGGGCATGCCCAGAGCACTCGAAGTGATCCCGATACTGCAGCGCGGCGACCTGGTGGCCAATGTTCTCGTGGGAGCGTCGGGTTACCCCGAGATCCCGCCCACCCTGCAAACCGGTCTGCAGAGCCTGGGCACGGCCGCCGGGCACGCCATCTCACGTATCAGGGCGGAACAGTCGCGGGGTGACGCTGTGGCCGACCTGGAAGCGCTGATAGCCGCCACCCCGCTGCCCACCTGGATCCTCGACGTCGATGGCAGGATCACCAAGTGGAACAAGGCTGCCGAGCGACTTTTTGGCTGGAAGGCGGTCGACGTGGTCGGAGAGTACTCGCCGGTCGGCGGGGACCTCACAGCTCTGCGGGCAATGGATTCCCCCTCCGAGAAACCTCCTGCCACCGTCCTACCCGGGAAGGATGGAACACCCGTGGAGGTACGTCTGTACACGGCCCCGTTCCGCGACGTGGTGGGAGATTTCTCCACACTTGTGGTCATGGCCGAGGACTTGACGCTCACGAGACGACTGGCCGACGTCGAGAGGCGTCTCGCGGAACTGGAGACTCTTCCTCCTAGGAAACCGCCCAAGGCCACCGGCGATCTTTCCGGAGACGCCTCCGCCGTCTTCTCCACCAGCATACTCATCGTGGACTCGAACGAACCTTGGGGAGAGGAGTTGGCACTCCTGCTCTCGGAATTGGGCTACGTGCCGACAAGATGTAGCTCGGTCAGCGAGTCGGCCGTCATACTCGCGGACGCTGAGGCTGAGGGGTATCCCTTCATCCTGGCCATCGTCGACCTTGTTCCCCCGGCCGGATCGAGTGGTCTCGCTCAAGCCGCGGTGCTGCGCGGTCTCGGTCTGGAAGCACCCGTGATCGTGACGAGCGACGCCGATGTCCGCGGATATGAACGACACGGCATCGCGGGAGTCATCAAGCGTCCTTTCGACGCCATGGCAGTGGACCTAGCGGTGAGGTCGACGCTCCGGGACCAAGGCTGAGTCGAACAGAGCGCGGCCTCACTCCGCGAAGCCCTGCTCTTGGTGTTGCGGGAGATCATGGAAATCAAGGTCGAGGGGAAGCCCCGGATGCTCCGGGGCTTCCCCTCACAGTCGCCGACCTCTCGTACTACACGTCGAGCTTCAGTAGTTTAGTGACGTTGCCACCGAGTATAAGTTGCTTCTCGACTTCATCGATGTCCATGGCCTCGATCGCGCCGAGCGTCTGAGCATAACTCCTCATGCCGAACTGCGGATCACCTAAGGGCATGTCACAACCAAAGATGATGTGGTCAGCTCCCCAGAAACTGTGGGCCAGCATCAGCGCCGGGGTGTTGCCGTGGATGGCAGTGTCGGCATAGAACATCTTGAAGTAGTCGATCGGCGCCTTCGTCAATCCACTGAGGTACTCATTGTAATCGTGGTACTTCGACTCCGACTGGCCGTAGTGCTGGACGAT
The DNA here is from genome assembly GCA_012523095.1 of Actinomycetota bacterium. Taxonomy (GTDB): domain Bacteria; phylum Actinomycetota; class Thermoleophilia; order RBG-16-64-13; family RBG-16-64-13; genus RBG-16-64-13. The sequence goes on from JAAYJE010000127.1 coordinate 3,505, forward strand.
CCTCTGCTCGTAGTACGGCACCATGCCGCCCAGATGATGGGTGACCACCTTCAGCCCGGGGAACCGCTCAAAGAGCCCGCTGAACACGATGCGGGCCATGGCGGCCGTAGTCTCGTAGGGCCAGCCGAACGTGCTGGCGATGGCGTACTTGGACTCGGTCTCGGTCATGTAGTCGGGGAAATCGTCGCCCCGCCACGGGTGGATGTAAAGAGGCAGGTCGTGGGTCGCAAGCAGCTCGAAAAGCGGCAGGAACTCCGGCGAGTCCAGCGCCTTGCCGTCGATGTTGCTGTGCACGTACGCACCCTTGAATCCCAGCTCTTTTATGGCCCGTTCCGCTTCCACAAGGGCGGCGTCGATATCGTTCATGGGAAGGAGAGCGAGGGCGGCCAGGAACCGCTCGGGATACTTGTCGATGAGCTCGGCCATCTCGTCGTTGGCCAGCCTCGCCAATTCGACGGCCCGCTTGGGGTTTGTCGCGAACCCCTCCAACGGGGGAACCGGGCCGATGGTGAGCACCTGAGCAATCGGAGCATAAGCGTCCATCACTTTGAATCTCGCCTCCATGTCATACATGGCGGGAGTTATCGCAAGGATCTGCTGGTACATCCAGGGAAATTCTTTCCGGAGAATCTCCGTGTACCTAGGCGGCGAGATATGAGAATAGCCATCGATCTTCATTGCACCGATACTTGTCATCTTATGACCTCCGCTACGTTAGTAAGTGAGGAACTTCGGTAAGAAGAGAGAGATGCTAGGGAAGAATATGAGCAATATAAGGGCTATCACCATAGGTATCAAGAATACCCCTATACCCTTGATGATAGTGCCAAGTGATGCTTCATCGCCGGCCAAACCTTTGGTGACATAAATATTCGTACCCACCGGTGGTGTGACAATCCCGATCATACAGAGCACGGTCACAATCACACCAAACCAGATTATGTCGTATCCGGACTCGACCAGCAAGGGATAGAACAAGGGCACCAGTAGGAGCAGGATGGGAGATATGTCGATGAAACACCCTAGGATGAAGAACATAGCCGAGATGAAAGTGACGATGCCTAAAGGCGACATCCCGGACGTTCTCACCCAGTCGACCAGCCCGCCCGAGAGGCCCGATGCGGTGATGAAGTGGCCGAAGATCATGGCACCGATGATGAGCATGAAGATCATGCACGACAACCGGAGGCTCTCGCGCAGGCTGTCGAGGAACTTGCGCCAGGTCAGCTCGCGACGAAGCAAACCAATGACGATGGCTCCGGCGGTGCCGATGGCGCCCGCCGAGGTAGGACTGAACCAACCGGCGAAGAGGCCACCCATGACGAGCAGGAACAGCACACCCGCATCGGCGAGGCCCAAGAGGGAGCGCAGCTTGTGTTTCAGGCTGGTCCGTTCGCCGGCCGGCCCATACGAGGGCTTCGCCCAGCATATGCCCAAAGCGGTGATCACGAAGAGTCCGGTGATCAAGATGCCGGGCAGGATGCCGGCGATGAACAGCTTGCCGATCGACTGCTCCGTCAAAATGCCGTAAAGGATGAACACGCTGCTGGGTGGGATCATGAAGCCGATGGTGCCCGAACAGGCGACGCAGCCAAGCGCCAAAGACGGATTGTAGCCGCGCCTCTTCATCTCGGGGATGGCAGTCTTACCGATGGCGACGTTCGTGGCTGCCCCGGATCCGCATACCGCGCCAAAGATGGCACTGGCGACGGCGGTGGCTACAAGCAGGCCACCGCGCAACTGACCCATCACGACGTAAACGGCGTCGTAGGCCCTCCTGCCGAGACCTGCGGCGAACGCCATGGACCCCATCAGGATGAACATGGGTAACGCGGCATATGCGTACATGTTCAGGTTCGTGAAGATATCGGTGGCGAGCAGGTGTATGGCCGCCGACGGAGAGACGACGTACGCAAAACCGATGACACCGGCTATACCCATGGCGAAGCCGATGGGCACGCCCAGGATGAACAGCACCAACAGCAGCACGATCCCGAGGATGCCGACAAGGATGGGATCCATTACGCGGTCCCTCCTGTCCTACCTCGATGTGCTACCGGCCTGATTATGTCGAGGATGATGAGCACGCACATAACCGCACACGCGACGACGGCAACCCAGAACGCGAAGGGAGATAGGGGGATTCCCAACAAGAAGGTCTCGGCGCCGCGTCCCGCGAGGGCAAGCCCGTACTTGAACACCATAACGGACGCCACGGCCCAGAACCCCAACGACAGGATAGAACGGATCTCTTCCAAGACCGTCTTGGGACGACCCTTGAGTGAATCCATTAAGAACCCGACGTAGATCTGCCTACCGTCGATCTTGGAGAAAGCAAGCCCGGCGGATATGGCTACGACCTGCAATAACCCGGTGATCTCGGTGCTGCCCGGCACGGGCCACTTGAACAGCTTGGCACCGAGCACATCGACCACGGCGACGATCACCATGCACGCCAAAGCCGCAAGCCCAACGTACTCCAGCAGTCCACATACAGTGGTCACATGCTTCTGAAGTGTCGAGAACCAGTTCTCAGTATGGTCTTCCATATTCAGTCCGTACTGTTGTCAGAAGCGAGTCGCCGTACCATCAGTCACTCCTCTATGGCTTTGATTCTTTCGATGGTCGGCGTGACGTTGCTGGCCGTTTGCTGGCCGTTCCAGTAGTCGACGCGTTCTTCGAAGTATTGCCAGACCGATTTCACTTCATCGAGCGGCATACCGCTCGCTTTGGAAACGGTCTCCAATCTCTTTTCGATGAGCGGCAATACCGCGTCGGTCCACTTCTGGGCTTCGTCGTCCGGGAGGATGTATACCGTCTTGCCCTGGCTGAGGCTGTATTCAACACCTGCAACGCCTTGATCGTCCCACGTCTCACCAAGTTTGCCGCTCCATTCCTGGGCGACCTGGTTGATGATGTCTTGGATGTCCGCGGGCAGGCTTTCCCAGGTCTTCTTGTTCATGATGTTGTACCAGAGGATGGAGGGCTGCACCGGCGCCGGATTGATGGTGACGAAGTTGCAGACTTCTCCCAAGTTCCACGACTTCAGCGGTTCGGGCGTGCCCATGACTCCATCCAACACGCCCTTGTTCAGAGCGTCGTAGACGTCGGCCATCGGGATGTCCTTGACCGTTCCGCCCAATGCCTGCACAATGTCGGCGTGGTTGGTGCGGATGGACAGTCCCTTCCAATCCGCCACCGTCTTGAGCTCCTTTTTGCCCATGCAGATCGCTTGGAAGTCACCGGCGGTGCTGACGGTCGTCAGTAGGTGCACGTCGCTCCACTCTTTGGGCTGATACTTCTGCATGAAATCATAGAGAGCGTTGGCTACCACCCAACCGGATTGCGCCTTGGACGGCAGTTCCGCTATGGAGGTGAAGGGGAACGCGCCTGGGTCATAGCTGGAGATGCTATTACCCATGTCTGCCACGCCGTCGAGAACACCCTGGTACATAGCACCGGCCGCAAGCAACGACCCTCCGGCGTGAACTGTTATCTTCACACGGCCGTTGGTACGCGTCTCTATGTCTTTGGCGAATGCGGCGTTGGCCACCGAGAGCGCCGCGACTTCGGGTTGGAAGAGAGCATACGTCAGTTCGTAGACCTTCCCTGAGTCGCCCTCCGCCGTGGTAGCCGAGCCCGCCGTGGTGGCCGTCGGGTCGGATTTGCCACAGCCTGCCACCAACAGGCCGGCGATAAGGATCGCCGCGAGAAGAACGATGGGCAACTTGCTTTGCCTCAACGCTGTGTTCACATCTACCTCCCTGTTATGCCGATGCTTGATGTGCGAACTCGTAGGGACCGACACAAAGCTCTATAGGCACCCCCTTGTGACAGGGCTACAGAAAGAGTGTTGGCAGGAGCCGTAGTGAAAAGACACTCAACCGGTGTGCGCAAGCGAAGCAAACCGATCGCAATACACTCTACAAGGGGGGTCGGCCGGTCATAAGTCCACGTTCGTGTATACACTTCCGTGGATAGACACCGTTCAGACGACGGCCTGCGCCTCGCTTCGGTCGAATCCTGGGAGCGACTCACCTTGAGCGGCGCGGGCGACCGAGACGGTGATGCTGGTCCCCTCCCCGGCCGTGGACGTGATCTCGAGCCCCGCGCCGATGCCTATGGCCCGTTCCCTCATGCCGAGCAGCCCCGCTCTACCGTTCAGCGCGAACAGGCTGGTGTTTGATTCAACTTCGAAGCCCACACCGTCGTCGTCGATATTGACGGTCAAACCCTTCTCGTCGAAGTCAAGGGCCACACGGGCCGACGAAGCCGCGGCATGCCTCGTGACATTGCTGAGAGCTTCCTGGATGACGCGGAACACCGCCAGGCGCTCCTCCGGGTCGAGCTCGAAGACCCGGCCGTTCACCGCCAGCTCAACGTCTATCCCGGTCTCTTCACGCGTCTTGTAGACCAGCGATTTCACGGCCGGGACCAGACCTAAGTTGTCGAGGATGTTTGGCCGCAGGCCCTGACAGATGGCCCGTATTTCGGCCACAAGACCCAAGCTGTTCTCTTTCATTGATTCGAGATCCGTCCTCACGCCCTCGTCCACGACGGCCTGATTCTCCAGGAGATTGTGCGCGGCGGTCGCCATGATCAGCAGGCTCTGAGCTACCGTATCGTGGAGTTCTTGAGCGATACGCTTGCGCTCATTCTCCTGAGCGCGCAGTAATTGTCGGATGACTTCGGCCCTCTGCCTCTTTCTTTCTTCGCGCGCGAGCCGCTCCTTAGCGTCCGAGACCAACTTGATCTCGATGCTCATGATCACGATGGGAGGGATGATGATGAACACGTAACTGGTGAAATAGACAAAGGGACTGTGGGCGAAATGGATCACGTGGGGGGTGATGCAGACCAGCAGAAGTGCCATTATTGCGAGGGCCCTCTCCCAACCAAGCGCCACTGCCGCATAGAGTATGGGCGCCAGCATGGTCAGGCCGAGAGCCTCATTCTTGTATTCGAAGAAGAAAATGCTCCAGAACCAAGTCCACGGGCCGCCGGAACTCACGGGCAGAGAACGCCCGAACTCGTAGTAGCTGACCAGCAAGAAGACCGCCATGGCGAAGACGACCGCGTAGTGCAACTTCCTCCGCGAGCGGAGCCTCGGGAGCAACTTCACGCTATCGATCCGCATGCCGCTCGAATGGCTCAGGGTCTGTTGAAAGCAGACCGATTTGTTGCGCTCTGATCACCGCCGCGGTCCTCGAACGAACGCCGAGTTTGGTGAACACGCTCATCATGTACTTCTTGACAGTGTTCTCGGTCAGTCCGAGCTCCCTAGAGATGATCTTGTTGCTGTAACCCTTGGCGGTCAGTCGCAGAAGCTCCAGTTCTCTCTCGGTGAGGTCGGGAACCGCGGGGAAGGGGCCTTCGGTCGCCCGAGACTGGCGTGCGTAGGTGAGGAGCTTCTTCAAGATCTCGTCCGATAATATGGACTCGCCACTCATGGCGCCCCTGATGGCGGACGGTATCTCATTGCTGATTATGCCCTTGGTGAGATAACCGGTAGCCCCCGCCTCGAGGACGCTAAGTATGTATTCGTAATCATCATGCACGGTGAGAACCATAATGGTGGCGCCGGGCAGAAGCTCTTTGATCGCACGGGTGGCCTCTATGCCCGATAGTTCAGGCATCTCGATATCCATCACCACTGCATGGGGCCGCAGTTCACGCGCCAAGGCCACCGCCTGCGCACCGTCAGACGCCTCTCCGACGACCTGCATGTCGGGTTCGCTATTGATGACGGTGCGCAGCGCCCGCCGGATAAGGTCGTGGTCATCACAGATGAGAACGCGGATCTTCTCTTCGCCGCGATCGTCTTTGGAGAAATCCATGCTCCTCTGGTCCTTCGTCGCCTGCAAAGGGCGTCTCCCCAGACATCATACTCTGTGGGACCTCCCGCCCGCCCATCGGTTCAAGGGGGTCGAGGATCAGGACAGGCTATGCAAAGAGCGGGGCGGGCGACGCTCAGCGTCGCCCGCCCCGTGACTTCTCGATGAGTCGCAGGGTTCTACGACGGATACTGCACGGGCTTCATCTCGGCGGTGACGGGGATGGTCGGATCGGTCACACTGGCCACCAGCTCCATGTCGTACTTCCACTTGCCTTGACCCTTGACCCACTGCCCGCCGGCTAGGGGCTTGGAGCAGAAGTTGTAGAAACCGAACCTCGGTTCAGGGTTGATCGTCCAGTCGACGGGGCCACCGGCGGCTATGATATTCGTCCCCTTGATGGCTTCCACGATGGACAGCTTGTCCATAGGATCCTTCGTCCGCTGTAGGACGTCGGTCCAGAGCTCATAGCAGCCGATGAAGCAGATGGGCTGCGTCCACTGCTGGCCGGTATCCTCCTCGAAGGCGTCACAGTACTGCTGCGCGGACATGCCGGTCACGGTGCTTACGTACGGATAGGCGGGGTGGAACCAGGCCTCAACGGTCACCCCATCGCCCAGATCGCCCAGCGCTTCGACCGCTGAAGTGAACAACATGGCCTTGGCACAAGTCACGATCGGCGCTCTGAAGGACTGCTGAGAGCACTGCTTCACGTAGTTGGTCCATTCAGGAGGATTAGCCATGCCGCAGACGAGCTCTACACCCTCTTTTTTGAACTCGCTGATGATGGCCGAGAAGTCCTCGGTGCCCACTTCGAAGCGACCGGGATCGATCAATCTGTACCCGAGTTCGTCAAACAGTCCCGGAAGCGCGTTGGCGAAGACCATGCCGTCGGCGTCGTTCACCCAGAGCCCGCCGACCACCTTGTTGTTGGGTACCAACTCCCACATCTTGACGAAGTTCTCTACCAGGTCCTTGCCGACCCACCAAGCGCACCAGTTCCACTTGAGGTCGCCTTCGTTTGTCTTGCCTTCCGCCCAAGCGTCACCCGGAACGTCATAGTGGACGCCGGGGCATTCAAGGGCCTCAGCGGTATCACGGACCGGGATAACGTTGGCCGCGCTGGAGCTGGCGCCGATGAGGCTGACTTTGTCGTTGAGGATCAGGTCGCTCGCCACCTGTGCGGAGCGGTTGGAATCCGATTGGCTGTCACGCACGAGGCAGGTGATCTTGTACTTCTTACCGTCGCCGCAGATGATGCCGTCTTTCCAGACGTTCTTGTTGAACCAGTCGGTCTGCCAGTTACCGGCGGCTCCGAACGCCGCCATGGCCCCGGTCAAGGGGATCACGTAGCCGCATTTGATCTCACCGGCCA
>JAAYJE010000128.1 GCA_012523095.1 Actinomycetota bacterium
CGCTCTGCGGATAACGGGATGCTTGGGCCTCAGGGGCTGCATAGGCCGGAGGCCGGGTGGGTATCTGGCAGCCAGATACCCCGGTGATATGCGTACCCTGGGAGAGTGCGATGGCTGAGGAGAAACGGAATAGGCACTGAACACGAAGACATCATGGCTTTTGCGCAAGCGGATACGCGTACTCGAAGAAGAGCGCGAAATCCTGAAGAAGGTCGCCCGTTTCTTCGCGCAAGGAGACCCGTGAACCGCTATCTATTCATCGAGGCTCTCACCATCAGGATCCTTCTTAACACCCTGGCTGGTCGCCCAGCGCGCGTCTTGGCCATCTTGGGCGGCCGCTAATTCACATCAAGCCTCGGCCTCTCAGCCCCGGTCATTTAAACCTCGTCGCCGTCTGTTCCGCAAATCTGCTCGCCCATATACTGGAGGTAGAGCTCAGCGATACGTTCCGCACCGACCACCCGGAGGGAAATATCTCTCTGCATCTCCAGACTGAGTTTTTCCTGTAGCAAACTGACTCTGTCCTCAAAGTCCTTGCTCAGTTCGCCCGTGATGAACAGGTAAGCGCAGGTGGCTTGGCTCTGACGGATGCACCGTTCGAGATCCTCGATTGGCCTCAAGTCACTGACGGGACCTGTGTATGCTTTGCATTGAACCGGAACGTTGTCGAAGAGCACTTCGTCTGTGAGCGGATCCATCACGCTGACGGTAAGATCCCAACCCTTGCGGGAGTCCCCGGTGTGCTTGACACTGACTCCCGGTAGTCGGTCGATGAGACGAGCAACAAACCGTTCGAAGTCAATTCCTTTCCAGCGGCCAGATATGGCCGCAAGAGTCTTCTCTATCACCTCGGTCCAGGTGGCGTCCAATTCGTCCTCAATGGGGTCTGCGGCTTGATCATCCGGCCGTTCCCAGCGTTTGTTCGATACGATCCAGTCCAGCTGACGGACGCTTCGCTCGGGATATATTTCGTAGTAACGGCCTATCTTCCCAAGGTCGTGCTTGAGGAATAGGGGAACGTAACTTGCGTTGATGTCCACAAAACGTGGGGTCAATAGCTCGCAGGGCAATGTGTGATTGAAATCGTCCTCAGGCGGGTCAAGAAAACTGTATTCGCCTGTAATTTCAGCAATGAGAAACTGCCGTAGTGGCCTAGATAACTGTACGACCAGGCGATTTCCGACAGTAAGTCTTTTCAAGAGGAACCTTGATTTTTCCCAAGCGAGCGTTTGCTCCGCCGTTCGTTCTGCGCGCGGTATGTCTTCAATTATGCGAAGGTCAGTACCCGGAGAACCCCATCCGAAGTGCACACGACCTTCTTCAAGTTCACTGAGAATCCAGTCCTCTTTGCCTTCCCGCAGAACAACCACCTTAAAATATGATCGCATTGGCACTCCTCCAGTTCCTCAAAGTCTAGTGCTCTAGCGTTTCGCTCCATTTGCACACACCAACCACAAGTCTATAGAGATCTTCCTTCTGTGACAAATGATGCCCTAATTTTCTGCCGCTTTCTTTGTACGTCTTCATGCTGTAGATGGTCGCCCCGGCAGGAGTCTGAATGTAATCCATGTAGCATGATTCAATAGGGTGCGTAAGCACTGCTATGTTGGATGACGACCACATGAATATACTTCTACGGGTCTTTGGAACACTCAGGTGATGGACCCCTTGAGCTGGCTGCGCAAGCAACTGGAGACGGCAGATGTGGATCTTCTGCGTGAGATGGTACGTAGCTTCGCCGAGACGCTCATGTCGGCGGAAGCTGGTGCTCTGTGCGGGGTTCGCCTTCAGTAACGCGCCAATCCCGTCCTTGCCAGTGTCCAGGCAAAACCCAACAACGAAGGCCCGCGGGGCGCCCACTCTCAAAGAAGCGATGAGCTAGATCACGTGTCCACCGAGGAAGTCAATGAGCGCCGATGGAGCGTTCCTCTCTTCCAACCAGGCCCGCTCGACCTCGTCGCCCACGCCTTCGAGAGTCCAAGCATTGCCCACCCGCTGAAGCACAGCAACACCAAAGCCCGAGGAGCGTCTACTGAAGATGCGGGCTCTGGCCCAATCACCAAACGTCCGGTAATCCCTAATCTCAAATGTTGTGGTATCCAGCACCCCCTCCGTTATGATCAACGAGGCAATCAGCTCGGGGGGGTAATGTCATCTGGTCCGGCAGCAGGGATGCGGCCCCGCTCGACAAGCTTCAGGTAGCTGGCCAGCACTTGTGCCACCTCCTCGCGAGGCATGGGGCCGGAAGGGTCCCTCTCTGGGAGCTCTGGGAGGTACAGATCGTCGAGCAGCCCGTTATATTCCGCCCTCCTCGCGTTCGGGCCATGCTCTGGATCGAACCTACCCCACGTCGATTCATAGGCGGCGAGAGGCGTCTGGAGCAGAAGGGGATGAAGCTTCTCGGCTGCGCGAACAACCATGGTTATCACCTGCGCGCGTGTTATGTGGTCGTACGGCCGAAAGGTACCGTCATCGTGGCCTTTGATAAGACCAACGGCGGCGGCTATTCCCACGTACCCGGCTGGGTAGTGAGGATCCCCGGGGTCCTGGTTGATCGCCACGTCAGGAAAAGGGCAGGAAACAGCGCCAGCGACCGGGATGTCAGTGGCTTTTGCGAGCATCTTGGCGAACTGTTGCCGGGTCACTGGAGCCTCGGGGCGGAAGGTGCCGTCCGAGAACCCGCTTATGACTCTCCGTTCGACAAGATACCGTGCCGTTTCATTGAAGAGGTCGTCCGGGCTGACGTCAGTGAAGGTGACCGCGCGGGCAAGAAAGACATCTCCCCGGCCCCTATAGTCGCCCCAAGCTACCCAGTCACCCTCAAGCTTGCAGCCCCCTGCCCCGTCAGGTGTGACGATGCTCGTTAGTCCAGTTTCCAGATCATAAGCGATCAAGGCTCCGACTCCCATCTCGCCTTGAACCCACACCACGAAGCGAGAGTCAACCTGCAGGGAGGACTTGGTCTTCGAGTCGTCGGTCAACCTCCGGGTAGCGTCTCCCGCCAGGCTTCGTAGGTATACATCCTCGCCGCTGAAGGAATCCCCATCCCAGAGCCTTTGAGTCCAAGCGACATATCCCGCCCCGAGATGGAACTCGCCGACCTCATCGCTGAGGGTCTCTATGGCCTGAGAGGCGATATCATAGAGAAGCAAATGCCTATCTCTCACCCACCCGACCCGGCCCTCGGCCACCTGGAGGCCGTAGGAGTATTCGTCTTCGGTTGTTGAGAGGGTGGTCTTCTCACCACTCGCAAGGTCAAGAAGATAGAGAATTGAGCCGTCCTGCCAAGCGAGGTGACCATCCGCAAGAGAGAGATCGCGCACGAAGTGAGAGCCTACGCTGGTGAGGCAGACGGGATCATCGGTAGCGAAGTCCCATAGGTAGATATCGGTGCCTTCCCCGGTGCTCATCAGCCAAGCAGCGTGACTTTCCGTCACCGCCGTCCCCCAGACCCCAGTTGCGGCTGCATAGGTGACGATAGCCTCGACGCTTTGGGCCTGGAGGCTGTAGATATAGATTGACCATGGCCCGGCCGCGTCTGAGTGCGGATTAGGACCGCGTGCCCAAAGGATCTTGGAGCCACCGATGGAGGCCCAATCCTCAGTATCTGGGGTATCAGTCAGCTGCTTGGTGACACCTGTCCAAGGGACATAGAGGAGGATGTCTCGGGCCGGATAGTCCTTCCAGCCTTCATCTGCCCACCCGCTGGAGACGACATACTGCCCCCAGAGGCCCTCAAGAATGCCACAGCCGACTCGCTGGATCTTCCACTGCACGGGGACGCCTGAGACAGGGAGGGTCTCGTTGTCACCCGCTTTCACCGGTGGCGAAGACACCAGCAGAGAGAGACAGGAAAGGCAGAAAGCAAAGACCGCAAGAACTACCCACCTAGATAGCCTCATCACTACCCCCGTCATATGTGGTTTCTCCCTCTTGCACAGTAGGGGGATGGCGGTTAGATGTCAATCACACGTATCTGAAGTACGGATGCTAGCCAATCGTTGACAAGAACACCATGACCAAGCAATAGGGGGCCGGCTCTCACTCCAGGTCGAAGACTGTGTTCCAGTCGCGTCGTAAGCTCGGAGGCTATGGGAATCCCGGAACTGCGTGACACTCCAGCGCCCAGAACGAAAAGGGCTCCCGAAGTGTCACCAATCCGTGCCTGTGAGTTTGGCAGGCCGTGGCCCGAGGGGTCTGAGGCCACCGGCTCACTCCTCCTCAAACCCCTGGCTGGTGAACTTCAGCGTCCGGCTGTTCTCGGTCACGATGCGCACCACGTTCTCAGGCACACCGGCGGGGACCTCCGCTTCCACCTCCAGTGTCACCGTCACCTCCGCACCCACAAGACCCGCCAGATGGGCTATCACCTCGTCGGCGATGCGAGAAGCGTCCC
>JAAYJE010000129.1 GCA_012523095.1 Actinomycetota bacterium
AAGCCGAAGCGAGCGCGGCCGCGAAACGAGCCGCATCCGGGCCTGATAGGGGGCGGGGGATAGCCCCCTCCCGCCTCGCCCTTCTGGGCGGGGGGCATAGGGCCTGACAAGCGGTACGGAACATCAGAGTCGATTCTGGCCAGGAGGAAAGGACGTTCACCATGCCCGGAGTACCTGGCCGCGGGGGCGTACCCCCCAAACGTTCGGATCAGCGCCGGCGGCGCAACCCGTACCCCTCCACCGATAAGGCGCAGCTGAGCATCAACGTCAGTCAGCCGCGGATCCGTTCGGATATCGACCCCCGAGCGAAGCGCTGGTATCGCTCGCTCAAGCGTTCGGGGCAGGCAGAGTTCTACGCCGACTCGGACTGGCAGACAGCGCTCGTGGCCGCGGAGGTGCTCGATCGCTTCTTCGCGACCAGCCGCGCCACCCTGCTCGCAGAGTTCAACCGTATGTGCGCCGCACTCCTTGTGACCGAAGGCGACCGGCGCCGGGCACGCTTGGAACTGGAGCGAGAAGCGCCTGAAGAGGAGGCCCCGGTTGCCACGGAGATCGACGAGTATCGCCGCCGGCGTCGGGGTAGCGGATAGACTATCCACGCTCCCGCAAGGGTGGCCGAAGTACACGCTGGGAGACCAGGTGGCGAAGTGGATGGAGGACCACTTCATCCAGCCGAACGGCCCGCGGGCAGGCCTACCCTTCAGACTGACAGAGGGGCAGTATCGCTTCCTCTGCTGGTGGTACGCGCTAGACCGAGCGACTGGGGAGTGGCTCTACCACCATGCCGCCCGCAGGCTGGCGAAGGGTGCCGGCAAGAGCCCCTTCGCCGCACTGGTGGCGCTCGCTGAGTTCTGCGGCCCGGTGCGGCTGAAACGTATCGACCGCAACGGTAACTGCATCGGACAACCCACGGATCTCCCGTTGGTGCAGATCGCAGCTACCGCGGAATCCCAAACCTCGAACACCATGCGGTACGTGCGAGCGTTCGCACCTAAGGGGTCGGTCTTCGTCGCCGATTACGGCGTGGATCCCGGCAAGACCCTCTACTACAAGCTACCCGAGGGCACACTCCAGGTCATCACCTCGTCGGCGACGGCCGCAGAGGGTGCCGAGGCATCCTTCATCGTCGCCGATGAGACGGAGCTGTGGACACCGCAGAACGGCGGGGTGGCTCTTGACTCGGCGCTCTCGGACAACCTGGCCAAATCCGGGGAGCGGATGCTCGAGACCTCGAACGCCTGGATCCCCGGCAGAGAGACGGTGGCAGAGGCCACTTATGAGGCGTGGCTGGCACAAGAGGAAGGCCGGCTCAAAGACGAAGCGGGGCGCATCCTCTACGACGCCGTGATCGCTCCGCCTAGCACCGATATGGGCGACCGCGAGTCACTACGGCGGGCGCTCGAGTTCGTGTACGCCGACTGCGATTGGAAGAAGAAGCCGGGCTCAGACGTGCCCGACGTGAAGTCCATAATGAAGCGCATCTACTCTCCGCGCTCCCGCCCCGACGACTCCAAGCGCAAATATCTTAACTGGCCCACTGCGGCCTATGACGCCTGGTTGGAGAAACAGCAGTGGGACAAGCTGGCGGACCCGTCCATAGAAGTTGACCCTGAGGAGCCCGTAGTTCTGTTCTTCGACGGCTCGAAGTCGAAGGACTCTACGGCTCTTGTGGGCTGCACCATCGGGGCCGGTCACGTGTTCACCTTGGGGATATGGGAGCCCGACCCCAACGATGACAAAGACAGGGTCGACGCCGCCGATGTGGACCGCGTGGTGGAGAGGGCGTTCGAGGACTTCTGTGTGGTTGCCTTCTTCGCCGATGTGAAGGAATGGGAGCAGTCCGTCAAGACGACCTGGCCCCAGCGCTACAGGGACCGGCTCAAAGTGTGGGCGTCTCCGCAGTCCCGGCCACCGGAGCCCATCGCATGGGACATGAGGGGTCATAGCTACGACTTCGCCAAGGCGACCGAGGCTTGCCTGTCCGAGATCCTGGAAGGTGCTTTCACCCACGACGGCAATTCAGCCGTTGCTCGGCACGTGACCAACGCCCGCCGGCGGCCATACCGGGACGCAGTAGCCATCGGTAAGGAGTCGCCGGACTCACCGCGCAAGATCGATGCCGCAGTGTGCGTTATCGGAGCGCGGATGGTCAGACGTATCTGTTTGGGAAGCGGTAAGAAGTTCGGGCGGCGTCGGTCCGGCCGGGTGATCGTGCTCCGCTAAGGAGGTGCTCTTGGGATTCGTCTCCTTCATTCGTCAACGAGTGTCTGCCCTTGCCGAACACGAGAGGGCCGTCCTTGCCCAGTTGAGCGATCAGCTGGCACGGTTCCAGGGCCATAACCGCCTGGTGGCCGATTACTACGACCAGCGTGCCCGCATCCGTGATTTCGGCATCAGCATCCCACCGCACATCCGCGGGTTGGCCGACACCACCGCAGGGTGGCCGGCTACCGTCGTCGACGTCCTCGAGGAGCGCCTCGATCACAACGGCTGGATAGCATCCGGCGGCGTCGACAATCTGGGCATAGCCGACCTGGTGGAAGAGAACCAGCTGAACGGGGAGTTCTCGAAGGGTCACCTAGACGCCCTCATCTACGGCATCGCATTCGGTGTCGTGGGGCGCGGCGATGATGGTGAGCCTGAGGTTCTCGTGACCGTGGAATCGCCGATCCGCATGACGGGCATATGGAGCCGCCGGCGGCGTGCACTAGAATCGGCTCTCTACGTCAACCTTGACAACAAGAAACAGCCGGATATCGCGACGCTGTATCTACCCGGCGAGACCATCGAGCTGGTGATGGATGGGGGGCGTTGGACGGTGGAGTCCCGGGCGCCTCACAGCATCGACGGAGTGCCCTGCGAACCGATCGTCAACCGGCCGCGGGCCGGAGACACAGGCGGTCGCTCCGAGATCACCCGTGCGATCCGCTACTACACCGACAACGCCGTCCGTACCCTGCTGGGCGGCGAGATCGCCCGCGAGTTCTACGGCGCCCCGCAGCGGTGGGCCATGGGAGCCGACGAGAAGTCGTTCGTGGATCAGCACGGCAACCCGCTCACAGCATGGGAGAGCTATCTGGGTAAGATCATGGCTCTCCCGCGTGATGAGAACGGCGACCTGCCGCAGGTGGGCTCGTTCGCCGCGGGGTCCCCCGAACCTTTCATCGCCTGGCTACGCCAGCTGTCTATGCTGGTCGCCGCCGAGGCGGGCATGAGCGCTACCTATCTGGGCCTTATCCACGACAACCCCGCCTCAGCCGACGCTATCCGAGCCGCCGACGTGCGCCTCGAGAAGCGCGCTGAACGCCGGCAACGCATCTTCGGGGCGGCTGAAGGGCGTCTCATGCGAAAAGCGCTGTGGGTGAGGGACGGCCGCGACCCCGGGGTGACTCCGCTACCGATGTGGAGAGACGCCGGCACCCCGACCCGCTCCGCACAGGCGCAAGATGCTGTCGCGCTTGTCACGGCGGGCATCCTGCCCAGCGACTCCGACATCACCTACGAGCGGATCGGCCTATCGGAGCCCGACCGGCAGCGCATCCGCGCTGATCTCAGGCGCTCCCGCATGGTCGGAACGATATCGGCCCTTGCCGCCGCGGCTGAATTGGCGCGCGAGGGCGACGAGACATGATCGATGCCATCCCGCCCGAGATACTGGCAGAACAGCTCCAGATAACCGCCCATATCGACGCCATCACTGCTCGGAGGCTCGTGAAGTTCTGGCGCAGACTGGATCCGGCCAAGATGACCCGGGAGGCGATGATCGCCTTCATGATCGATGTTGTGCGGCAGATCGTGATGGCCTACGGGGAAGTGGCGGCCCTGGCCGCCGTCGACTTCTATGACATGGTGCGCGAGGTGGGCGGGTGGAGCGGCAAGGCCGCAGTGGCCAGCTCAGCAGTACCGCCTCAAGAGCAACTGAAGCGCATCGTGCGCTGGGGCATCGGTCCTTTATGGGAAGAAACACCCCGGCCGGAGGCGGCACTAGGCAGGCTGCAGGGCGCTACGTCTCGCCTGGCCTTACAACCGGGCAGGCGGACTACCTACGAGATGATCAAGCGAGACCGTGTCCGCTGGGCGCGGGTCCCGCAGGGTAAGACTTGTGCTTTCTGTTTGATGCTCTGCTCGCGAGGAGCCGTGTATACGAGTGAAGCGTCCGCCGGTCAACCAGACGCACTCAAATTCCATTCTGCGTGTGATTGCATCATTGTCCCCGTGGGGCCCGGCCAAGCGCTACCTGCCATCAACCAAGAGTTGCAGGAGGAGTGGAGAGAAGCCACCCGCGGGCAGCGTGACCAGATCGGCGCCTGGAACGAATACGTAGCCGCGAAGTATCCCGGTGCCGGACTCATGTCGCGCACGGCGCTGAAGACCACCGCTAAGACGCGCGCGGCCCACCACTAGTCCCAAAGCCGGCAAGAGCCGGAAACCGAACCCCTCAAGGGAGGATGACCCATGCCTGACGACGGAACCCAAGCGGGCGCCAACGACGGCCGGACGCAACCGACTCCTGGCCCGACAACCGACCCCAAGACCCCCAACTTCGAGGGTCCCTTCGATGAAGACAAGGCGAAGCGCCTAGTCGAGAACCTCCGTGAGTCCGAGCGGAGACTCCAAGAGGAGCTCAAGACTCTCCGGCCCAAGGCGGCGGAGTTCGACAAGCTCGAGGAGTCCAAGAAGACCGAGCTGCAGAAGCTGACCGAGCAACTGACGGCCGAGACGACCAAACGTGAAGCTGCGGAACTGGAGAACCTTCGTCTCAAAGTGGGCGCGGCCAAGGGCCTACCTGTCGAGCTCATCGCCCGGCTACAGGGAGACACCGAGGAAGCTCTCACTGCTGATGCCGACAAGCTGCTCGCGCTCGTTGCCCCGTCACCCGGCGTCCCGCGGGCCTCGTCCCGTCAGGGCGCACCTGAACCCAGCCGCACTATCGGCGACTCCATGAACGACAAGCTACGCCGGGCGGCCGGTTACTAGTCATTACCTCTTTCCCTTAAAGGAGGGGCACCTCATGCCTTTCAACGATCTCATCACCCGCGCCGACGCGGGCGCACTCACCACCGAGGAAGTCGCGCAACTCCAGACCGAGCTGTACGACACGAGCTGGCTCCTGCGGCTGGCTCTGCGTCTGCCCGACATGAACCAAGCCCAGCGGCGTATGCCTATCTGGCAGAACCTGCCCTTCGCCTACTTCGTGGACGGAGATACCGGGCTGGCCCAGACCACGGACGCTGATTGGACCAACCGCTTCATCGACGCGGAGACTCTGGCGGTCATCGTTCCTATCCCGAAGACCGTGCTCGCGGACTCCGGCTACGACCTGTGGGCGCAGGTCCGGCCCAAGCTGGTCGAGGCTCTCGATCGTGCCGTCACCGGTGCTGTGATCTTCGGCCTCACTCCGGCCGGACAGCCCATACCAGGCACCTGGACCACCAACCTGGGCGGCGCGGGCATCTTCGCCGCCGCGACTGCGGCTGGTCAAGTCCTCTCCCTCGCGAACTACGTCGACCTCTATGAGGCCATCCTCGGTGAAGACGGTGTCGGCAACCCAGGTGTTTGCGGGGCTGTCGAGGCCGACGGCTT
This sequence comes from Actinomycetota bacterium, assembly GCA_012523095.1. Lineage (GTDB taxonomy): Bacteria > Actinomycetota > Thermoleophilia > RBG-16-64-13 > RBG-16-64-13 > RBG-16-64-13. The sequence goes on from JAAYJE010000129.1 coordinate 5,584, forward strand.
CCTGGTCAACGGTCACGTGGCCGCGATCCCCATGCGTAGCCGCCTCCGCAACGTGCGCTCCACAGGTGGCCAGCCCATCTTCATGCAGTCCATGCAGCAGGCCGGCGAGTACACCCTGGACGGCGCCGGCATCACCTTCCCGGATGACGGCATCATCAACGCGGCCACCGCGCTCATGATCTCCGGTGCCTGGAACAAGTTGGCCTGGGCATACCGCCAGGATATGGAGTGGGAAATCTCCACCGAGGCCACCATCACGGACGCGGCTGGCAAGACGGTCTTCAACCTCTTCCAGCAGAACATGGTCGGCCTGAAGGTCACCATGCGGATCGGCTTCGCGCTGCCCAATCCCCGCAACTACGTCAACCCGACCGACGTGACCCGGTTCCCCTTCGCCGTCCTCACGAACTAAGGAGGGTGGATAACTCATGAGCTTCTTCCCCTTCAACCCGAACATCCCGGCAGCACGCCGGATGCAGTCCGACGTGCCTGGCCTCTACACCATGGCCGTCTACGGCACCCGCTATCGCCTGAGCGCCGTCGAGGCGGCCGCGGCCAGCGTCAACTACTTCGTCGCGTCTGTTGATATGAAGGTGGGCGCGTATACGCTCGCCAACACCACGATGCCCGGAGGTTGCGCTCGAAACGTCACCGTCACTCAGACGATCGTTGACGGCGAGGACACGAACGGGACCATCGTCGTTGCCGGAACCGACCTGGCCGGGAACGCCATCACCGAGACCCTGACTCCTGACGGCGGGGATACGGTCCCGGGCACGAAGGCATTCCGCACCGTCACCAGTGTGACCGGCGTGGGCTGGGTAACCACCGGCGACAAGGACACGGTGACCGTCGGCTTCGGCGATGTCATCGGTCTGCCCAAGCTCCTACCCACCAACAGCGTGCTCCTGGCCGCCCTTGCGGGCGTCAAGGAGGCTGTCGACCCGGCCGTGACCGTGAGCCCGACCGTGCTGTCGGACAACACCGTCGACCTCAACAGTGCGCTCAACGGAAGCATCGTCGACATCTACTACGTGGTCTAGGCCACAGGGAGGATAGAACCCATGTACGGAGCTTTCACGCTTGACCTCATCGGGCAAGCCGTTCCCTCGGACGGCGGCCTGGGGGAGGTAGCCAATCCCGAGGGCCAGGACGTCATCATCACCAAGAGTGTGCTCCTGGTCCAGACTCCCTCCGCCGGAGCGGCCAACATCAATGTGGGTTGTGGCGCCGCCGGGGCCGATAACAACGGCCTGATCGCCGCACTCGCCATCAACGGAGGCATCACCGGCTTCGCCTACAACGGCCTGAACCCCGCCGCCAATGCGCGCCACGTCGTGTGGGGCGCGAACCAAGTGTTGAACGCGACCGGTAGCGCCGCGTGCACCGCCTTCCGCGGCCGCGTCTACATCGAGTACCAGCGGACACAGGATGAGGAGTAGAACATGGCTGATGAAGTGAAGAGGATCACGTTCACCTACGACGGCCACGGCGAAGACCGCCCCCGCGCGCCGGTGACAGTCACCGAGGGGTCGAAGCTCGCAACGATCCTCGAGGCCAATGGCTGGACGCGCGTCGACACCCCGGAAGTGACGGAAACAGAGTCAGAGGCCAAGCCGCGTCTGAAGGCCGGCAGGTAGGCGCTCATGGCTCTCCCGCCTCTCGCCACCGTCACCGACATCACGGATCTGGCGCCTGACCTGGTGGACGATCTTGACGAGACCCAGGCCAAGCGGTTGCTTGGCCTGGCCTCTGCTCTCGTGCGCGGCGAGGCCCACACGACCTGGGTGGGTGAGGACGGCAAACTAGCCGATGTGCCCGACGGCCTGGCCGAGTTGGTGGCGTCCGTGGTCATCCGTACCCTCAAATCGCCTGACCCCGGCGTCACCCAGCAGACAGTGGGCAGCTGGTCCGAGAGCTACGCCCGAGATGCCGCCTCCATGGGTGTGTTCCTCCTGAAGGGTGAGAAGGCGTTCCTCCGGCAATTAGCGCCCGGCGCGGGCCGGAAGGCCTTCACCATCGCGACCCACGGCGAACCGGGGTATCTGAGGTGAGGAAGCCGCCCCTGCCCATGCTCTGCACCATCAAGCGGCCGGCGACCACCTCCGATTCTTTCGGTGCCCCCGCGGCCCCGACTCTAGTGGCCGCGGACGTCGCCTGTCACTGGTGGAGCCAACAGAGCTGGGCGGCGAAGAACACCGAAGCACCCGGCATGATCGCGGTAACGGTTGAACATATCCTCTTCGCGCCCGGCCAAGACGTGCGGGCCGGAGACCTCATCACGACCGTCACCGACCATCTGGGTAACGTCGTCTTCGCCGAGGCCGACTCTCGGCTGGTGGAACACGCCGCGGTCATGCGAAACCACATCGACTGTCGCCTGCGCATGGGCGAAGGCATCGGAGGTCGCTCGTGATAACCGCCAAATTGAAAGGCCAAGCCGCT
>JAAYJE010000130.1 GCA_012523095.1 Actinomycetota bacterium
GTCTATGCCGAGGACGCGGATCATGACCGGCCCGCCTCTTCGGGATGCTCCGATCCGACCCTGGGCTCCGGCGTCATGTTGGGGATGAATGAGACCCGCCCACCTGCGTCGTCGGCTGGTTGTACGCGCCCCTGTCGATGGGTCTTGTGTCTGACCCGCGCCATATTCCTCCTCCGTCAGGCGGTCGTGCGACAGTCGACGACGATCTGGGGTCGGCCTATGCTTCGCCATCCGAAGGTGTTCCAAGTTAGAATATGAATAGGCAACGGCGGGCTCCAACCCACCGCGCTTTCCTCGTTGGCATCCGGAGGAAGATGATGAGACCGATGTTCGTAAGAGCCGGGGTGCTGATCGTCTGTCTGGTGCTACTTGCGCTGCTGATCGTTTCCTGTGCGTCGGATGAGCCGGCCGCCACGGTGTCGACCGCAGGTTCCCCTACCTCAACGACGACGTCGGTCACCGGTGGAAGCACGACTACTTCAGCGCCGGTCTCGGAGGAGAAGGTGTTCACGCCGGCCGAACTGGCGCAGTTCGACGGTAGGGAGGGTAGGCCGGCCTATATCGCTGTGGACGGCGTGGTCTACGATGTCAGCTCCAGCGCGAGATGGCTGGAGGGCAGGCACACCACATGCTTCCTCGACCCGAAGGCGGGCAACGACCTTTCCGAGGAACTCAAGCAGGCTCCGTCCAACATGCGGGCTTTGGTCGAGCAGTTGCCCGTGGTGGGTCGGCTCGAATAGTGACAGACTGGTGATCGCTTCTATGGCTGCTCTTGGCTACCTATCATGACCAGACCTTTCGTAGGCGCCACGCGCATCCTGCTCCAAGCGATCGTGGCCGTGGTCGGTGCAGGGCTGTTGGCCGTGTCCGCGATGTTGGTCGTCTTCTCGGATGCGGGCTCCTCAGACGCGCTGTGGGTTGCTCTGCGGGTGGCTGCTCTCGTGGCCGTCACGCTCATCTTCACCAACATCTGTGTGGGGGCGTTCCGACCCTTCTTCGTGCGGGTATTCAAAGGGCGGACGGTACAGCGGGTGCATGTCCTATTGGATCTGACCGGGTTCGTAGTCGCATTGGGCCATGGGCTGATGGCCTTCGTCTTCGGCATTGCCGGGTACACTACTGCTGCCGTTTGGATCGGCCCGATCGCCCTCGTTGTACTGGTCGTCGTCATCATCACCGCTCTCACCCGCAGATGGCTGCGACGTTCATGGCGCTGGGTCCACCGTCTCAACTACCTGTTCTTCGCCGCTGTGATGGTGCACGGCTTGACGCTCGGATACGACCTGAGGCACCAGGTTTTGGCGAAAGCCTGGTTGGGACTCCTCGGGGCTGTGGTCGTCGTCGGTTTTGCGTATCGAATTGTGGGCGGTCTGATAGCCCGGCGCGGCCGAAGGGCCGGGGCCTGAGACCGGACGGACTACAACCAAAGATCACGTAGACGGGATCCTTGCCCCGCCTCCTCGGTCAGTTCGGCGTTACCTTGGGAGACGGTGAAGCCGGGGAGGCGCGTCGGCAGCGTGACCGGATCAAGCGCGGCGTTTCATCCGCCTTCGCGTTGTTCGTCCGCTAGGACGAATTCCCCATCGAGCAGGGCAGATCGCACGGCCGGCTCGTCCTTGACGTGTGCCAGCACCGTGACTTGATCCCAACCCTCCAA
>JAAYJE010000014.1 GCA_012523095.1 Actinomycetota bacterium
AAGCAGCACATCGACATCATCGCATCGAGCTTTGGAGGATACGTAATGGGAAAGATCATCGGCATCGACCTAGGCACGACCAACTCTGCTATGGCCGTGCTGGAGGGCGGCGAGCCGACCATCATCCCCAACGCCGAGGGTGGCCGTACCACCCCGTCCGTTGTGGCCTTCGCTAAGACCGGGGAGCAGCTGGTCGGTACCGTAGCCAAGCGCCAAGCGGTCACCAACCCTGAGAACACCATCTTCTCCATCAAGCGGTTCATGGGGCGCAAGTACTCGAACGTGAGCGAAGAGATGAAGATCGTCCCCTACCAGGTGGTGGAGGGTCCCAACAGCGACGTCCGTGTGCAGGCCAAAGACGCGCAGTATTCGCCGCCTGAGATCTCGGCCAAGATCCTGCAAAAACTCAAAAGAGACGCCGAGGCCTTTCTGGGCACGGAGGTGACGGAGGCGGTCATAACCGTCCCGGCCTACTTCGACGACGCTCAACGGCAGGCGACCAAGGACGCCGGCGTCATCGCCGGTCTAGAGGTCAAGCGCATCGTGAACGAGCCGACGGCGGCCTCGCTGGCCTATGGGCTCGAAAAAGAGCACGAGCAGACCGTCCTGGTCTTCGACCTAGGGGGCGGCACCTTTGACGTCTCCATCCTCGAGCTGGGCGACGGAGTGTTCGAGGTCAAGTCCACCAACGGCGACACCCATCTGGGCGGCGACAATTTCGACAAGGCCGTGGTCGACTGGATCGTGACCGAGTTCCGCAGAGAGAAGGGCGTGGACCTCACCCAGGATCGCCAGGCTCTTCAGCGCCTCTACGAGGCCGCTGAGAAGGCCAAGGTGGAGCTCTCCTCGGTGCTTGAGACGACTATCAACCAGCCGTTCATCACCATGGACCAGAGCGGTCCGCTGCATCTGGAGATGACCCTCTCCCGCGCCAAGCTGGAGGAGCTCACCCGCGAGCTGCTCGACCGGGTGGTCGGTCCCACCAAGCAGGCCATGGACGACGCCGGCCTGAAGAACGGCGACATCGACCAGGTGATATTGGTGGGCGGCATGACCCGTATGCCCGCGGTGGTGGAGAAGGTCCGCTCGCTGACGGGCAAGGAGCCTCACAAGGGCATCAACCCGGACGAGGTGGTGGCCCTGGGCGCCGCCATTCAGGGAGGCGTGCTGGCAGGCGAGGTCAAGGACATCATCCTTCTTGACGTCACCCCGCTCTCCTTAGGCATCGAGACCAAGGGCGGCGTGTTCACCCGGCTGATCGACCGCAACACCACCATCCCTACGCGGAAAAGCGAGATCTTCTCCACGGCGGAAGATGGCCAGACTTCGGTGGAGATCCACGTGCTCCAGGGCGAGCGCGACCTGGCCGCCTACAACAAGACGTTGGGCAAGTTCCAGTTGATGGGCATCCCGCCGGCCCCGCGGGGCATCCCGCAGATCGAGGTGGGATTCGACATCGACGCCAACGGCATCGTGCATGTGTCGGCTAAGGACCTCGCCACCGGCAACGAACAGAAGATCGAGATCAAGAGCTCAAGCGGCCTCTCGGACGACGACATCAAGAAGATGGTCCGCGACGCGGAGGTCAACGCCGAGGAAGACCGCAAGAAGAAGGAACTGGTCGACGCCAAGAACCACGCCGAGCAGATCGTGTACTCCACGCGCAAGTCTCTCAAAGAGTTCGGTGACAAGGTGGACGGCGCCGCCCGCGGCGACATCGAGAACGCCGCCCGCGATCTTGAAGAAGCCCTCAAGGGTGACGACCTCGACCTGATCAAGAAGCGCACCGAGGCCCTGCAGGAGGCGGCTTATAAGCTGTCCGAAGCAGCCTACCAGGCCGCCCAGGCGCAGCAGGGCGGCACGGGCGGCGGCGACGGCGGCCCGGGGGCGGGCGCCGGAACGGCTGAGGACGAAGTGGTGGAAGAGGCGGACTACGAAGTCATAGACGAAGATAAGTGAGCGTGAACCAGAGGCCGCCGCGGGCGCGGCGGCCTCGGCCGGGGCCCGGAAGAAACGGGCGCGGCGAAGAAAGGAGACGGAGATGGCACTAGTCAGATGGGATCCCTTCCGTGAATTGACGGCGCTTCAGACCGAAGTCAACCGCCTGTTCTCCCGCGTGGGCGGCGGTGACGTGGCCGAGCGGCAGTCATGGACACCCTCTATCGACGTGATCGAGACCGACGAGGCCATTAAACTCAACGCTGAGTTGGCCGGCATGGACCCGAAGGACATCAGTATCGAGGTGCAGGACAACGTCCTTACCGTGAGCGGTGAGCGGCGTTTTGAAGAAGAAGTCAAGGAAGACAAGTACTATCGTATCGAGCGGCGCTACGGTTCCTTCAGCCGGTCGCTGGCTCTGCCGCAGACTGCGGAAGAGGAGGGCATCGAGGCTAAGTATGAGAACGGCGTGCTCGAGGTGGTTGTTCCGAAGGCCGACATCGCCAAACCCAAGAAGATCCAAGTGGCGATAGGCGAGCACAAGCCGGAGACCGTGGAGGCGACCGCGACCGAGAGTGCGTAACGG
>JAAYJE010000131.1 GCA_012523095.1 Actinomycetota bacterium
ATCGCGCCTGCGGGGCGCGCCGGGCCGAACTCCTCGAGATGGCGGAAGGGCTTGACTGGATCATGGAGAACCCGGCCCGCACCTTCCTGGAAGCCGTGCAGGCCATGTTCATGTACCAGATCGTCCTGTCTCTCGACGGGAATCTCCACGGGCTTACTCTGGGCCGCGTCGACCAGTATCTGGGCGACTTCTACGAGGCCGATCTGGCCGCCGGCAGGATCACCCGCGGGCGGGCGCAGGAGATCATCGACCTGCTCAGCCTTAAGATCGCCGAGATGAACAAGATCTGGCCCAAGCATGCCACTATGGCGTCCGGCGGCTACACGTCGGGTCAGCTCATCACCATCGGGGGCATCACCGCCGACGGCTCCGACGCCACCAACGAGGTCAGCTACATGCTGCTCGAATCGGCGAAGCGCCTTATGCTCCATGATCCTCCCATCTCGCTCAGGGTCCACGAGGGCATCCCGGACTCTCTCTGGGACGCGGCCGTGGAGACGACCAGGGTCTGCGGCGGTGTGCCGACCTTCCAGAGCGACAAGGTCATCATCCCGGCACTGGTGGAGCGGGGGCTCTCTCTGGAGTCGGCCCGGAACTACTGCCTCATCGGCTGTGTGGAGCCGGGGGGTTGCGGCGACGAATGGCCGGCCTGCGGCGGCCCCGGCCAGGAGACGTTCTGGCGGATCCCGGGCGCGGTGCTCCTCGCCATGAACAACGGCATCAACCCCATGCCGCGCTTTGACGGCGGGCCGCAACGCCGGACAGGCCTGCCGACCGGGTACCTGTATGAGATGGAGAGCTTCGACGAGGTCCTGGATGCGGTCAAGCGGCAGATGGAGTACTTCATCGATTGGCATGTAGCCTTCACCAACGTCCGCGAGCTGGTGGCGCGTCAGTACATGCCTCTCCCCATCGTCTCGGCGACGATGGAGGGCTGCATGGAGAGCGGTCGGGATGTCATGTGGGGAGGCGCCAAGTACAATTCCACGGGTCTCGCGGGCGTAGGCATCGGTACGGCGGCCGACAGTCTGACCGCCATCAAGTACATGGTCTTCGACAAGAAGCTCTGCACCGCCCGGGAACTCTACGATGCCGTGATGGCGAACTGGGAGGGCTACGAGCCGCTCCGCCGGCGCCTTATGAAGGAGACCCCGCACTACGGCAACGATCTTGACTATCCCGACGAGATCGCTGAGTGGATCTCCAAGGTGTTCAACGACAAGGTGAGATCCTGCATCGGCATCCGAGGCAACCGCTGGTCGGCCGGGCTGTATCCGGTGGCCACGCACGTGGTGTGGGGTAGACTCACCTGGGCGACTCCCGATGGTCGCATGACCGGGGAGGCCCTCTCCGACGGCATCTCGCCGGTACAGTGCATGGACACCAGCGGTCCGGCCGCCACCCTCAAGTCGGCGTCGAGGCTCGACCATCGCCACAGTGCCAATGGCACGCTACTCAATATGAAGTTCCACCCCAAGGCGTTGGAAGGCGGCGGCAAGGAGAAGCTTATCGACCTGGTGAAGACCTACTTCGACCTCGACGGCATGGAGCTGCAGTTCAACATCACGAGCAGCGAGAAGTTGCGTGAGGCCAAAGAGAACCCTGAGGCCCACAAGGACCTGGTGGTCCGTATCGCGGGCTTCAGCGCGTACTTCGTGGAGTTGTACGAAGGCATACAAGACGACCTGATCCGGCGGACCGAGCTGGACCTGGTCTAGCGGCG
>JAAYJE010000132.1 GCA_012523095.1 Actinomycetota bacterium
CACATAGATCTGATTTTCCACGAAATATTCTGGTCGGACCGTCTTACCAATGTCGTGGTAGTACGCCCCTACGCGGGCCAACAGAGCGTTCGCCCCGATGGCCTCCGCAGCCGCCTCCGCCAGGTTGCCCATCTGGATGCTGTGATTGTAGGTGCCGGGCGCCACCTGCATCAGCTTCTTCAGCAGCGGATGTCCCGGATCGGCAAGCTCCAGGAGACGGAGCGGTGTGGTCAGATTGAACAGCGTCTCTAGAACCATGAGAAGCGCGATCGCAAGAACGCCGACCAAAAACCCGTTGGCCAGACCCCACAGGCTCCAGCGCAGAGCCTCGCCCACTGTGGCTTCAGCGAAGATCTCTACCGCGAAGATCGTGAATGCGGCGATGATCATGGTAGCCAGCCCGACGGCCAGCAAGGTGGCACGCTTGGTGACCCGCGAGACCAGGAAGAGCGCAAGCGACCCGACGATCAGCGCCACCAGCGTAGGCCGCATGTCGAGATCGGTGAGTAGCCCGATGTTGATGGACACTAGGGTCACCATGAGAAGTGCACTGCGCGCGTTCAAGATCACCGTTACGATCATCCCCAGGGCGGCCACGGGTATCACGTACGCGGACAAAGGCTCGATGACGAGTAGGCGGGCGACCGCGGTGGCGCCCAATAGAAGGACCACCAGCACAAGCACGATGTTGTTATCAAACTCCGGCTCAGCCTTGTTGAAACGGTGGACCAGCCGCGAGAACACAATGGTCTCCAGCAGCGAGAGAAAGAAGACCCCCAGCCAGACACTCCAGCCCGAGCGGGCGCCGACCAGACCCAGCGCTTTCAAGACGAGGATATCCTGGGCGTCGACCATCTCGCCCTTGCGCACCACCGTCTCCCTGTCGCCGACCGACACCATGACCGGCGCCACCTGCTCCATGGCCGCGCTCCTACGCAACTCTGTCCGTTCCTCGTCCATGACCTGGTTGGGTCCCAGATACGCGGCGGCGATCTCGTACACAGCGTTGGCGGCGGCCTCGGAGCCGCCCACGTTGTCGGCAATGGAACGGAGGGTCGAACGCACTCGTTCGAGCGAATCCTCCGTGATGGGGGCGGCATACAAAGTCTCAAGAGCTCCCAGAGTCTGACTCTGGATCCTGTCGGCGCTGGTGGACGGCACCGCAAGCAGGTATTCGAGCGTGGCGTCGGAGACGGTCTCAGGAGCCGCGTACCGTAACACGGAGAGCGCGACGGTGCGGTCCGGCTCGCCGGCCAGATCCGCCCGCAGGCGCCCTGCGATCTCCAAAAAGGTCTGCAGCTTCTCGGTAGCTGTGGCCAACGCCCCGGCGTCGGCTATATATATCGGCGTGACCAGTTCCGCGACACGGACCTTCAGATTCTCCGTAGCCTCGATATCAAGAACGGTGACCGCTTTCTCGGCGATCACCGTGCGTGGTGAGTAGCTCCCTTCTTCGAGACCGCTCAGCGAAGGCAGATATCGAGAGCAGATGAGGGCGGTGAGTCCCACGAGCAGACAGGCCAGCAAGACCAGTTCAAAACGCCAAGGGCTGCGACTTCTGATCCATTCGCGAGATTGCGCCAGTCGTCCGCGCAGCAAGAAACGGTATCGGCTCATGCGTTGCCGTCGCGATCCGCTACTCAGCCGTTGCGGCGCTCCCCCGGCCGCCGCGGCGCTGCTCCCCAGGTCCGCGCGACGCGCCCTTGCGGGCAGGACGATGCTGCTCGCCGTGCTGCTTATAGGCCGAGACGATGTCCTGCACCAGCTTGTGACGCACCACGTCCTGGCTGTCGAAGAAGACGAACGCGATATCGGGGATGTCGGCCAACACCTCTCGCACGTTGACCAATCCCGAGTGCTGCCCCCGAGGTAGGTCTATCTGAGTGATGTCGCCGGTGACTATCATCTTCGCTCCGAAGCCCAGCCGGGTCAGGAACATCTTCATCTGCTCGGGGCTGGTGTTCTGCGCCTCATCCAGGATGACCAAGGAATCGTTGAGCGTGCGCCCCCGCATGTAGGCCAGAGGAGCCACCTCGATGGTACCTCGCTCGAGATGCTCGCTCAGCCGTTCGGAATCCATCATGTCATACAAGGCGTCGAACAAAGGCCGAAGATATGGATCGACCTTCTCCATCAGACCACCGGGAAGGAAGCCGAGCTTCTCTCCCGCTTCCACAGCCGGACGTGTCAAGATGATGCGGGCGACCTCTCCTGACAACAGGGCGGAGGTGGCCATGGCCATGGCCAGGTAGGTCTTGCCGGTGCCGGCCGGCCCGATGCCAAAGGTGATCGTATTGGAACGGATCGCATCCACATAGGCCTTCTGGTTCACGGTCTTGGGACGGATACGCCGCCCCCGGTGCTCCAGGATGACGTCGCTCACGATATCGCCCAACTCACGAGCCCAGTCGCGCCGATCGTTGCTGAGGGAGGCGGCCAACTCTAATGTGGAGCGGTCGAGGCTCTGGCCGGACTGGATCAAGGCCAGCAATTCGTCCACCAAGGCTTCTCCCCGTTCCACCTCAGGGGCCGTCCCGTCGAGAGTCAGCCGGTTGCCCCGTAGACTGATGTCGCAGGGCAACAACGCTTCCAAGGTCTTGAGATGAGCATCATGCTCACCTGCCAACAGCGCCGCTACACTGTTGTCGAGGTCGATCTGCCTGGTGGAGATCTCTGCGTTCACGCGGACAGACGCTCCTTGACCAGACGCGAGGCCAGCTTCCCATCGACCAGGACGCCGCCCTCCGCCATCACAGCCGACATGACCTTCCCCATGTCGCGGGCGGACACAGCTCCCGTATCCGCGATGATCCTGTCGACCAGTTGCGAAAGCCGGGCTTCGTCCATCTGCTCGGGAAGCAACTCCTCGATGATGCGGGCGCCGAACTCCTCGTGCGCCGCCAGGTCTTCACGCCCGCCGGCCCGGAATGCCTCTATTGATTCCCGCCGACGCTTGAGCTCCCGGCGGAGGACGGCCAACTCGGCGGCCTCGTCCAGGTCGCCGCGGGCGACCTTGGAGGCGTTCTGCAGCTCGCAGACAACCATACGCAGTGCGGTCACCCGTTCCTTGTTCCCGGCCTTCAGCGCAGCCTTGACCGATTCTTGGAGTTCGGACAACATGCTCACCGTACGTCCCCCAGATTCTCGCCGCCAAGTACGTGGAAATGAAGGTGCTGCACCTCTTGGCCTCCGTCAGGCCCTACGTTGGTAAGGGCCCGATAGCCGCTTTCGTCAATGCCCAGTTCCTTGGCCAGCTTGACTATGAAACGCATAAGAGCGTCACCCATGCCCTCAGGCCGGTGCTCCAGGTCGTTCAGCGACGCGATGTGCTCTCTGGGCACTACTAGGACATGCTGGAGAGCTTTGGGCTGGGCATCCCGGAAAGCAACGAAATCGTCGTCCTCGAGAACGATGTCGCTCGGAATCACCTTGGCGGCGATCCTACAGAAGATGCAGTCGTCCATGGCGGCTGATTATACTACCAA
>JAAYJE010000133.1 GCA_012523095.1 Actinomycetota bacterium
CATTATAGCATCGCGCAGACGCCCGGCCCTTCGGCCGCGGGACGAGAACCGGCAAGGTTCGGTATAATCAGCATCCGTCCGCCCCGGTCGTCCAGGCATGGCGATGATCATCCGAATCATCCTTCGGTGGCCCCGATGTGTCCCTGGCGCCGGTCGACACCTTGAGTTCTCGAGTTTGGAGGAAAACGATCTTGTTCACCAAGGGCGCCGCCAAGGCAGAGACACAGAGCGGGCAGAGCCTCACCGAGATCCGCTGGCATGCGCGCGGGGGCCAGGGGGCCGTCACCGCGGCAAAGATGGTCGCCGAACTGGCGCTGGGTCAAGGAAAACACTTCCAGGCCTTCCCCGAATACGGGCCGGAGCGCTCCGGAGCACCCATCGTGGCGTTCACTCGGGTCAGCGATGAGCCCATCCAGATCTACTGCGGAGTGGAGCACCCAGGTATCGTAGTCGTACTGGACCCTTCGCTTCTCAGCACCATCGATGTCACCAAGGGCGCCCCCGCCGACGCCATCGTCCTTGTCAACAGTGAGGCGGCTCCGGCTGAACTTCGAAAGCTTTACGGACTCGAGGGCGGACGGCTCTTCACGATAGCGGCCACCCGGATCGCCACCGAGACCATACGGAGGCCTATCCCCAACACACCGATGGTAGGAGCCCTGACGCGGATAACCGAGCTCTTCCCCATCGAGATGGTCGTGGAGTTCCTGCGGGTCGACTTCGGGAAGAAGTTCCCCCCCAAGGTGGTCGAGGGCAACATCGCCGCTATCATGCGTGCTTACGAGGAGGTCCAAGGCGAATGAGCGCGGCGGCTAAGAGATCCGAGTGGGACGTCAGCGACATCGACACCTGGGGTCCCGACAAACACGAGCTTGGAGCCACCATCCCGGTGGCCGGCAACTCGGAAGAGGTGGAGACGGGCGGCTGGCGCTCGCAGATACCGATCATCGACTCCGGAAGATGCACCGGCTGCATGCTCTGCTACTTCTACTGCCCGGACGCCTCCATAATCATAGAGGACGGCAAGGCTGTGGGGATCGACGAGAAACACTGCAAGGGCTGTGGCATCTGCGCGCACGAGTGCCCCGCGGACGCCATCATCATGGAAATCGAGGATAAGGGGTGATCTGGTGAGCGCAGATACTGCCGAGACCCTCGCCGTCACCGGCAACGAAGCGACGGCGGAGGCGATGCGCCAGATCGATCCCGACGTGGTCTGCGCCTATCCCATCACGCCGCAGACCGAGGTCGTGCAGCTTTACGCGCAGATGGTGGCCGACGGAAAAGTCACCAGCGAGTTCGTCACGGTGGAGTCGGAGCATTCGGCCATGAGCGCCGTGATCGGATCGGCGGCCGGAGGTGCACGGACCATGACGGCCACCTCCTCCCAGGGTCTGGCCCTCATGTGGGAGCTGCTCTATGTGGCCTCCAGCTACCGGCTGCCCATCGTGATGACCACCGTGAACCGCGCCCTTTCGGGCCCGATCAACATCCATTGCGACCACAGCGACAGCATGGGCGCACGTGACACCGGCTGGATCCAGCTATACGGCGAGAACCATCAGCAGGCCTACGACAACTGCCTTCAAGCCGTGCGTATCGCCGAGCACATGGACGTACGGACTCCCGTCATGCACATGTACGACGGGTACGTCATCAGCGGAGCCATCGGTCCGCTTGTGATGCTCTCCGACCAGAAGGTCCAGGACTTCATCGGGCCCTTCCGCTCCGTCAACCCGCTGCTCGATCTTGAACGTCCGGTCACGGTCGGACCCTTCGACGGCCTGCACGGCTGGTACTTCGAACATAAGGTCTCACAGAACCGGGCCATGGACCGCGCCCTCAAGGTCATCCAAGGCGTCGCCGACGAGTATGCGGAGCTGAGCGGCCGTCACTACGGACTGCTCGACCCCTATCGGTTGGACGATGCCGAGATCGCCATAGTCGTGGCCGGCTCCACGGCGGGAACCACCCGCATGATCGTCGACAAGCTCCGGGCCAAAGGAGTCAAGGCGGGGATGGCAAGGCTGCGCGTGTTCCGGCCCTTCCCCCACGAGGCTTACGCAAAGGCTCTCGAGCACGTGAAGGCAATAGGAGTGATGGACCGCGCCGATTCCTTTGGGGCCATGGGCGGCCCCATGTTCCTGGAGGTGCGCGCAGCCCTCTACGACAACGACCCCCGGCCGCAGATCCTGCCGTTCGTGTATGGACTGGGAGGCCGGGACATCTTTCCCGACAACATCGAACAGGCGTTCGCCGTGCTCGAGAAGGCGGCGCAGGGCAAGAAGCCGACCTCTGTCGAGCGCCGCTATCTCAACCTGAGGGAGGATTGAAGGAAAGCGACATGACGAACGACGAGCCTAAGGGTTCAGCCCTTTACGAGGTTCTCAAAGGCATCGACTTCGAGCGCCGGCAATTGGTGGACAAGACCGCTCGTACCGGCCTCTTCGACTTGGTCAAGAACGAGGACGGGAGCTACCGTTGCTACTCGTGCACGCTCTGCGAACGGACCTGCCCCGTAGACTGCATAGAGCTGGAGTATTGTCCCGAGTTCCCCGAGGAACCCTTTGACATCGAAGCAGCCCGGGCCGCCGCCCTGACGACGCTCCCCGGGGAGAGTTGTGGAGCCGCCTCGGCCTGTGTCATGGGCGAGGCCCCGGCTCAGTTCGTGCCCGAGATCGACATGAAGTTGCTCGACCCTGTTATAGCCGGCATCCGCTCGGGCACCGGGCTGGTGGAAGCGCTTCACGCCACCCAGGAGTCCTACGGTTACCTGCCTCGGAAGGCGCTCGAGAGTATCGCCGACGAGATGCACATGCCCTTCTCCCGGGTGTTCGGCGTGGCCAGCTTCTACGCACAGTTCCGCCTGAGGCCCGTAGGCAAGTACGTCATCGATGTCTGCATGGGCACAGCCTGCCATGTGGCCGGCGCACCCCTGGTGGTGGAGGCTTTCTGCCAAGAACTCGAGATCCCGGTGGGCGGCACCACGCCCGACGGGCTCTTCACCCTGCAAACCGTCAACTGCGTGGGCGCGTGCGCCCTTGCCCCGGTGGTCCGCGTCGGGAACGATGAGACCCACGGCCGCATGGGCCCGACGGACGCTCGTAGGTTGGTGCGCAGGCTGCGCAAGCAGGAGGTGTCGTGATGAGAGCGGGTAGCGACAACGGGCGCGGCGCGGCCGGCGCGAAGACGGCCTCGACCCGCGCGAAGACAGCACCGCGTGATGCTGCCAGGATCGACGCTGCGCTCACCGCGGCGACCGACAGAAACGCCTACCTGGCCGACGATTCTAAGACTGAGATTCGCATCTGCGCGGGGACGGCCTGCCACGCCTCGGGGCACGAGACTCTACGGACCGCGGTGGACAAGACGCTGGCAGAGCGAGGACTGACCGACAAGGTGCGCGTGGTCGAGACGGGCTGCCACGGCTTCTGTCAGCAGGGCCCGATCATCGTCCTCAGGCCAAAGGGCATCTTCTACCCCAGGCTGAAGCCCAAGGATATAGACGAGATCGTGGAGACGAGCATCGTGGGCGATGGGGTCGTCGAAAGACTCCTCTACAGGCACCCGGGCACGGGCGAGCAGATCGCGCTGGAGGCTGAGATCCCCTTCTATTCGCTGCAGAAGCGCATCGTGCTCAGCCTCAACGGCAGAATCGATCCTTTCTCGCTCGACGACTATCTGGCCCACGACGGCTATGCGGCCCTGGCCAAGGTGCTCAAAACCGGCGACCCCGTGGACGTCATCGCCCAAATCGACAAGAGCGGACTCCGCGGGCGCGGTGGGGCTGGATTCCCCACAGGCCGCAAGTGGCGGTCGTGCAGGACCAACCCCGGTGAGAAGCACTATGTGATATGCAACGCCGACGAGGGCGACCCTGGGGCGTTCATGGACCGCTCGGTGCTCGAAGGCAACCCTCACAGCGTTATTGAAGGCATGGCCATCGCCGCGTACGCCATCGGGGCTGACAACGGGCCCGTGGAGGGCTACGTCTACGTGCGTCGCGAGTATCCCTTCGCGGTCGAACGACTGCGCTGGGCTCTGCAGAAGGCCCGGGAACGAGGGCTCCTCGGCCGGAACATCTTGGACTCGGGATTCGACTTCGACATCCGTATCAACCAAGGGGCGGGAGCTTTCGTGTGCGGAGAATCCACAGCCCTCACCCTCTCCATCGAGGGACAACGCGGCATGCCGAGAGGCAAGCACATCCGCACCGTCGCGCAGGGTCTCTGGGGCCAGCCCACCAACCTCAACAACGTGGAAACATACGCCAACGTGCCGTGGATCATCAATCACGGTGCCGAGAAGTTCGCCGCGCTCGGAACCGCGACGAGCAAGGGCACCAAGATCTTCTCACTGACGGGCAAAGTCATGAACGGTGGGCTCATCGAGGTGCCGATGGGCGTCACTTTGCGCGAGGTGATCTTTGACATCGGCGGAGGCATGTTGCCGGGTCGTGAGTTCAAGGCCGTACAGCTGGGAGGACCGTCGGGCGGTTGCCTGCCCGCTTCATTGCTGGACGAGCCCATCGATTTCGAGAGCCTGGTCGCGGCCGGCTCCATGATGGGCTCCGGTGGCATGGTCGTGGTCGACGACACCACCTGCATGGTCGACTTTGCCAAGTACTTCCTCCAATTCACCGCCCAGGAGAGCTGCGGCAAGTGCGTCCCCTGCCGGGTGGGGACCACCAGGATGCTCGAGATCCTCGACCGCATCTCAGCCGGTCTGGCCACCGTCGACGAGGTGGAATCACTGGAGCGGCTGGCGGAAGACGTCGTGGAAGGATCGCTCTGTGCGCTGGGCGGTAGCGCTCCCAACCCGGTGCTATCCACTCTGCGCTACTTCAAAGATGAAGTCATGGCCCACGTGGTGGAGAAGCGTTGCCCGGCCAAGGTCTGCCGCCCACTCATCCGCTACACCATCGACGAAGAGGCCTGCACAGGCTGCCGGGCCTGTTTCACCGCCTGTCCGTCCGGCGCGGTGATCGGGGAGCGCAAGTCCCCCCACCGCATCGACCAAAAACTGTGCATCAAGTGCGATGCGTGTCTCCAGGCCTGCAGGTTCGACGCGGTCCGGGTGGAAACAGACGTGCTCTCACTTTCTGAAGGGAGACGGAAATGAGCGCCCGCGCCGAGAACACTACGCCGAAGGACCCCGGCAAGAAGACCACTGCGACCGGCAAGACCGCCGGGAGCACCGTCGGAACCGTGGCCACCACCGCCTTGGAGCTCACCATCGACGGCAAGAGGGTCGCCGCCCGTGAGGGAGAGACCGTCCTCGAAGTGGCGCGCCGAGAGGGCATCTACATCCCCGCTCTCTGTCACATCGAGGGAACCGCCGCTTGGGGCGCCTGCCGTCTGTGCCTAGTGGAAGTCTCAGGGATGCAGAAGCTGCAGGCCGCCTGCACCACTTGGGTGGCCGACGGCATGGCAGTCAAGACCGACACCCCGCGTGTGCGCGCCCGGCGCCAGAGTTACCTCAAGATGTACCTCTCCGACCACAACGCCTATTGTGAGGCGCCGTGCACGCACGCCTGCCCCACCCACATCGACATCCCCGCCTACATCACGGCGCTGGCCGCCGGCGATTTCGCCGGCGCGGCCGAGATCGTGCGGGCCGAACTGCCCTTCCCGGGGATCCTGGGGCGCGTCTGCCCACGGTATTGTGAGCCGGTATGCAGACGTGGCGACGTGGACGAACCCATTGCCATCTGCGCCCTGCATCGGGCGGCGGCCGACCATGAGCGCAAGGCAGACGGTCGCCTACGGACCGACCGACCGACCGGTAAGCGTGTGGCCGTCATCGGAGCCGGCCCCGCCGGCCTGACCGCCGCCTGGTTCCTCACCCAGCGCGGCCATCAGGTCACCGTCTACGACGGCCGCGAGGAGCCGGGTGGGTTGCTCCGC
>JAAYJE010000134.1 GCA_012523095.1 Actinomycetota bacterium
AGGTGGGGACGCCGCACTTAGGCGACGCCCAAGCCGGCGTCTTGGGAACACCGTCTTCCTCACCCAGCACGTACGCCTTCATCTTGTCGAAGCCCACCGTATGGGTCTTCACGTACTCCTTGTCGTACGTGTCTTCGGTGATCCACACGTACATGACGGCCAACTGCAGCGCCGCATCGGTGTTGGGCAGCACGGGGATCCACTTGTCGGCGTGGATGGCGGCAGCGTAGTTGAGGTCGGGGTTGATGTAGATCTGCTTGACCCCGACTTCGGTCCAGAAGTACAAGAGCCGGCTTGCGAACTGGCCGCGGAAACCCCACGTGGTGGTCTCCGGATCGCTACCCCACATGAGGATCATGTCGGAATTTTCCGTGATGTCTTTCACAAGGTTGTCGTTGGGAGCCATCATCCCGATGAAACCCTTGCCCCAGACATGCTTGGATCCCCAATACCAGCCTTCCCAGCTGTCGGGGTTCCTGATCTGCTGGGTGAAACCGCCCAGCTTGTCCAAGAGCAGAGTGGAGCAACCGTGGGGAGCGTGCACCATTTTGCATTCGCCGTGCCCGTCGCCCTGCACCAGGATGGCCAGTGGGCCGTACTCATCGCAAACGCGCTTGACCTCGTCGGCGACGATCTGCGCCGCCTCGTCCCAGGAGATGCGGACGAACTTGCTCTTGCCCCGGTTCTGAGGATTGCGCCCTCCCGGCCCTGTCGAACCCGGCGCCCCGTTCGGATCCCAGTCGATCCGCTTCATCGGATACATGACCCGGTTGGGAGAGTAGGCCCGCTTCTTGTATGCGAGGCTCCAAGGGGCCGGCACCGACTTGAATAGAGGCTCTAGGGTCTTGCCGTTCTTCGTGATCTTCCAGGGGTTGAATGTCTTGGGATCGTACAACGAGTCCCAATGCAGGGGCCTGATCCGGATGATCTTGCCGTCCTTGACGTCCACGCAGGACGGGCAGGCCCCGAATATGCCCCCGCTCAGGCCGAGGGCTTTGAGGACCGTCCTGTCGATCCCCGGTGGGATTGCCTGTTTTTCCGCGGGTTTATTCGTGGGTGGTTTCTTATCTGGCATCTGCGACCCATCCTCCTTGGCTGCCATCTGGTTTCCCTTCCCGATCAGTCAGATCGATACGTCTGGCTTCACGACACCGATCGATCCATGTTCTTCGATCACGAAATCGATATACCCATTTCATCATAGACCGTGCAAAGGGAGGCACAGTCAGTTCCGCGGAACTTTTCATGGAGGCGAGCAAAGTATGACGATCACGCATAGGAACATGCCGTGCACCGGTCGCGCAGGTGCATCCATACGTACCGACCCCATACCGACGCCTCATCCGGCGATAGGATTCGCCCTCAGAATCTCGTCGGCGATCTGCCTGAACGGCGCCGCCTCCTCCGCGTCGCCCGAGAACGCCAACATGGACCCGTCGTCGAAGTAGAGCTCGATCTGCGGCTTGCGCGAGCGCGCGAAGAGAAAGTAGTACCCTCCGGCGGCCAGGCTACCCAGGAGCGCCAGGGCCCCGAACAACTTCAGTCCCTTCTTCACTTAGGCCTCCTCATTTCCTTGCTCGGCGCCGACCTCGGCGCCCAGGGCCTCCCGAGCGTCCCTCATGCAGGTGCGGAGATCGTACAAGACGAGCCCCACCCGGCTCCCCTTCCGGCCGGTCGCAAGCGCGGTCATCCCGTCGACGACGGTCTCGCGAACCAGAAAGACAAACCCGTTCGGAGCCTCGATGACCAGTTGCGTGAAGAGCTGAGACCCCATTTGACCCGCCTGAGCCTCGCCCAGGCGACTCAGTTCTATAGCTTGAGCGACCGCCGCAGTCTGCGTCTCTTCGGACATGTTGGACGCAAGAACCCCAGCCGAGTCGAAAAGGACTGCCTTGTCGATATCGGTAGAGATGTCGAGCATCTCTGCGAACGCGCTCTGCACCTCGTCCTTCATCAGCGCCTCCTCTTTCGGCGAAGACCGATCCCCGCTTACACCGCCCCTAGAGTTTACCATCGGTGCGGGGGACTTCCGCAAACAGCAAGGCCAAGAGGGCCGAGGCGTCTGCAGTCGCCTCGGCCCTCTTGGCCCCGAATAGGATCGGGGCGCCCGAAGACGCCCCGATCCACTAAACGCCGTCTTGCGACTGAGACCGCCTTCCTACATCATGCCGCCCATGCCGCCCATGCCGCCCGGCATGCCGCCGCCGACCGCCTCCTTCTCAGGCTTGTCGGCCACGATGACTTCCGTGGTAAGCATGTTCTTCGCGATGGACGCCGCGTTCTGCAGGGCGGACCGGGCCACCATAGCCGGGTCGATGATACCGGCCTTGACCATGTCCTCATACTCGCCCGTGGCGATGTTGAGACCCACGCCCTTGGGACGGACCTTCACCTCGTTGACCACGACCGAACCTTCCAAGCCGGCGTTGTCGGCCAGCTGGCGAATGGGCTCCTCGAGGGCCCGCGCTACTATGCGGACGCCCGTGAGTTCGTCACCCTCTGCTTTGACCTCGTTGATGGTCGGGACCAGGAGCACTTGAGCGACGCCGCCGCCCGGCACGATACCTTCTTCGAGAGCAGCGCGGGTGGCGCTGAGAGCGTCCTCCACACGATGCTTCTTCTCTTTGATCTCGGTCTCAGTGGCAGCGCCGACCTTGATCACCGCCACGCCGCCGGCCAGCTTAGCCAACCGTTCCTGCAGCTTCTCGCGGTCGAAGTCCGAATCCGTGTTATCTATCTCAGCCTTGAGCTGGTTGATACGGGCCTTGATCTGATCGAGTTCACCTGCACCGTCAACAATGGTGGTGTTGTCTTTGTCGACGACCACCTTGCGGGCGCGGCCCAGCTGAGCGACCTGGGTGTTCTCGAGCTTGAGACCCATCTCGTCACTGATGACCTCGCCGCCGGTCAGGATGGCTATGTCTTCCAGCATGCGCTTGCGGCGGTCGCCGAAGCCCGGGGCCTTGACGGCGATCCCGGTGAAGGTGCCACGCAGCTTGTTGACGATAAGGGTGGCAAGAGCCTCTCCCTCCACATCCTCAGCGATGATGAGTAGCGCCTTGCCCGACTGTATGACCTTCTCTAGAATGGGCAGCAGATCCTGCACTGAGCCGATTTTCTTGTTGGCCATGAGGATGTAGGGGTCGTCCAGGACCGCTTCCATCCGTTCCGCGTCCGTGACGAAGTATGGGGAGATATAGCCCTTGTCGAACTGCATGCCCTCGGTGAACTCCAGGTCCATGCCGAAGGTATTCGATTCCTCGACGTTGACCACACCGTCCTTGCCGACCTTCTCGATGGCGTCGGCGATGACGTCGCCGATCTCACGGTCGTCAGACGAGATGGTGGCCACACGGGCGATGTCTTCTTTGCCGCTGATCTCTTGCGACATCTTTCTGATCTCTTCTACGGCCACCTCAACGGCGCGCTCTATTCCGCGCTTAATGGCTATGGGATTGGCGCCGGCGGCCACGTTCTTCAGACCCTCGCGCACGATGGCTTGAGCAAGCAGCGTCGCCGTAGTGGTGCCGTCGCCTGCGATGTCGTTGGTCTTGGTGGCTACTTCGCGCACCAGTTGGGCGCCTTGGTTCTCGAAGACGTCGTCGATCTCGATCTCACGAGCGATTGTCACACCGTCGTTCGTGATGGTGGGACTACCGAACTTCTTGTCGAGCACCACATAGCGACCTTTTGGGCCCAGGGTGATCTTGACCGCATCGGCCAGGGTATTCACGCCCCGCTCGAGGGCACGGCGGGCCTCTTCACCGTACAAAAGCTCTTTTGCCATAAATCCAGTCTCCTTCGATGTATGTAAATACTAGCCTTGGGGCAGGATCCCGATGAGGTCGGTCGCCCGCAGGACCAGGAAGTCCTCCCCATCCAACTTGATCTCGGTGCCGGCGTACTTCGCGAACACCACCACATCACCCTCGTTGACCGGCATTGGCAAGAGCTTGCCGTTGTCGTCATACCGGCCGGGGCCGACAGCGACGACCTTGGCCTTGGTCGGCTTCTCCTTCGCCGTGTCAGGAAGGACGATGCCGCTCTGGGTCTTCTCTTCTTGCTCAACGAGCTTGACGACGACCCTGTCTTCGAGTGGCACTAGTTTCATGCACAACCCTCCTATCGATCGCTTGCTGGTGCTCCCCGCCCGGCCGTCCGGCCGGGCGTCGTAGAACCTCTCTCGCAGATTGGCACTCTCCACCATCGAGTGCCAATCTGCGCATATGTTATGCGCTGGCTCAGGATTTGTCAATCGCCGGGACTGCGTTCTTCGACGTCGATTCCGTTCTTCTGAACGCCTCGACTCCGGACTAGGGCAACCACCGCCCCAACGACAGTGAAGCAGAGGCGTCCACGTCGAGATAAGCCGGGTAGTCCAACCGGGGCCCGCCCAGGGCCGCGGCCCCTATCATGGCCGCGTTGTCGGTGCAATACGCGAGGGCAGGGATGATCACTTCAAGCCCGGCGGCGGTTCCGGCTTCGACCATCCGGCGCCGCAGTAGGGAATTGGCCGCCACTCCTCCGGCCACAGCCAGGGTCGATACGCGCTCCCGCCGGGCCGCTTCGACCGCCTTCCCGACCAATGCCTCGACTATTGCCCTGCGGTAGGAGGCCGCGACGTCAGCAGCTTGATCAGCACGTTCGTCCGGCGTCATGTCACGGAGCAAATAATAAAGAGCCGTCTTCACCCCAGAAAAAGAGAAATCGGGCTTCGGCGAACGTTTCAACCCGATGGGAAAGGAGAAGGCCTCAGGGTCGCCTTTCTCCGCCAGTCGATCGAGCTCTCTACCTCCCGGATAACCGAGCCCCAGCAGCCTTGCCCCCTTGTCGAACGCCTCTCCGGCCGCATCGTCCAAGGTCTGTCCCAGCAGCCGGAAGCCCCTGCGGTGGTCCACCCTGATGAGCAACGTGTGACCGCCGGACGCCACCAGGGTCACCATCGGAAAGAGGACCTCGGGATCGGTCAGCCATGCAGCGGCAAGATGTCCGTGCAGATGGTTGACCGGATAGAAGGGCAGCCTCCTGCTCCAGGCTATGGCCTTGGCCGTCTGCACTCCCACCAACAAAGCCCCGATGAGGCCCGGGCCCACCGTCACCGCCACCCCGCCCAGCTCTCCCACACCACACCCGGCCCGGCGCAACGCCTCCCTGATCACGGCCGTCATCCGCTCCACGTGAGCCCGGCTGGCCACCTCCGGTACCACTCCCCCGTAGCGCTCGTGAATAGCGTCCTGCGAGTGACTGATGGACGCAAGCACCGTGCCCTCCGGCTCGAGCACAGCAGCGGCGGAGTCATCGCACGACGACTCGATGGCCAGAAGGGGGCCGTGCAGGACTTCAGAACGAGGCCGAGGCCGCCCGGCGCCCACCGATCGCGACATCATGAGAGCGTCCTCACCGCTGTCGGTGTAGTAAGCGCGGCGGACGGCGACTACTTCAAAGCCCCACGCCTCATACAGAGCCGTGGCCTCCCGATTGTCTTGGCGCACCTCCAGGACCACCTCCGTGCCCGCAAGGTCGGCGGCTTCAAGGAAGTCGGCGAGCAGGCTCTCACCTACTCCGGCCCGCCTCCGCGGAGGAGCGACGGCCAGATTCATCACATGCCACACATCCGGGTACCGCCGTCCGATGATGAACCCCACCACCCCGGCTCCGGGCCCGACGGCCACCCTGCTCCAGCCTAGACGTTGGCCGACTTCCCCCGCCATCATCCCCAGGCTCCAGGGCGAGTCGAACGAAGCGTTCTCGATGGCCATCACCGATGGGAGATCTCCCGTCTCCATCTCCCTGACGATGAAGGCGGCCGGCACCCTACCGCCCGCCCACAGAGTCTCGGCGGCCCCGGTCGGCCGCCCAGGGGTCGCGCATCTTGGTGATGTGGACGTCCGCGTCGGGAGAGCGCACATAGATAGGCCTGACGCTTTCCGGAGTCCCGATATCGCCGGGCCGTGGACGGCCGGAGCGTACGACGGCATCCGGGGCCCACGGTCCGACTTCGACCGACCCTTCAGATACCGCCCCGGCCGAAGCGCCGTAGACCACGCGCGACAGCCACGCCTCAAGTCTCCACCCCGCCGGCGCTTCGCCGGCCGGCTCCTCCAGTAGCCACTGGCCGAGGACCAGGTGCTCCGCCTGTACGTCGGCGGTCACCACGACGGTCTCCGCCGGCAGTCCGCCGACCAACTCGGGCTCCTCGGCTACGACTACAGCGGGCCCCGCGAGGATCATCCCGAGCTCACCTCGATCGCACACCCCGAAGGGGCCGCGCCGCGTCCAACGCCGCGCCAACCCGCTTTCTTCTCCCAATGAACCGCAGTGCTCATCGGTCGCCTCGTATACGCCGAAGAAAACCTGGCCGCGCCGCGCGTCCACCACCGGCACGAGTAGGGGCGTCGGCCCTCCAAGGCCGGCGACTTCGCCGAGCATGTCGGTCGTCGCCTGCATCGCGCCTGACTCATGGACCACCGGCCCGTCGGCCGCGTCGACGGCCGTGGATCCCACAACCCCCTTTGCGACACACTCCAGGGCGCGGGCTCCCGTCACCGCAAGAGCGGACAGCGAGCCGACGCCCAGCACCGGTACCGTCAACGCCAGACCAAGCGCGCGACCTGTCGCCACCGTGATGCGTACTCCCGTGAAGGTGCCGGGCCCGGTGCCGACCACGACGGCCCCCAGGTCGCCCGCTCCGCCGCCCACCTCGGACAGCATGTCGTCCACCTGCGCCAACAGCACTCTGGCCTGACCCCGGCCGTTCTTCTCGCTCCGCCGGGCGATCACCTCCCAGCCGGCATCACCCGGTCCAACGGCGGTGGTCGCACCTGCCGGAGCACTATGTACCAGCAGCGCTGCGCCGCACATCCGTGTGGACCCCTCGATGGCAAGGACCAACCGCTCATCCATCTCGACCGGTCTCCTCCCACCTCCTGCACGCCTCCGGCGTAACAGCCGTGATCTCCACCGTCCGCTCGTACAGTGACTCATGCGCAAGGTGGATCGTCCACGCCGGTGCACCCAATCTCTCCAGACCCGCCTCGGGCCACTCCACCAAAGTGACGGCGTCCATCCCAACATACTCTTCCAGCGCCAGCGCGTCGTCGTCCTCGATGCCTTCCAGTCGATATAGGTCAAGGTGATATATGAGGACACGGCCGGAGTACACGTTCGCGATCGTGAAGGAGGGGCTCCGAACGGCATCCGAAACCCCTAGGACACCCGCGATCATTCGCACCAGAGTCGTCTTACCCGCCCCCAAGGGTCCGTACAGAAGCACCAAGTCGCCGGGCCGAAGTGCTCCCGCAAGTCTGCGTCCGATCCGCTCCAATCCGAGGAGCGTCACTCCCCGGCGTATCAGGACCACCTGCGGCTCATCTACCACAGAGGCAGTTGCTCCGTGCGCCGCGCGGACGGCCCGAGACGGTCGGCTGGAACCTCGACCGGCGCTTCAGGCTCGGCGGTCTCGACCGGCGCGTCACGTCCGGTGGACTGAGTCGGCGCTTCTCCCTTAGTGGGCGCCGCCATGGACCCGGCAGCCTTCTCCACTTCGGGGCCCATGGCCGCCGGCCCCCGCTCCAGCAAGGGACGGAGCTTCGCAAAATCCGTCTCGAGTATCTGTCGGTTCGCCGGCGTATACAGGGCGGCCGCGGGATGGAATACCGGGAACACGATCGTATCGACGCCGGCCAACGTCACCATCTTGGCCTTCCCGTGGACGGCTGTCATGCTGAGCTCTGTGCCGGCCAGCAACTTGGTCGCGAAACGTCCCAGTGTGCATACCACACGCGGTCGAATGATCCCTATCTGCTGCATGAGATGAGGGCTGCAGACGGCGACCTCCTCTGGGGTCGGGTCGCGGTTCTCGGGAGGACGACACTTGATGACATTCGCGATGTAAACGTCCGCGCGGCTCAACCCGATTCGAGCCAGTAACTCGTTAAGGAGCTTCCCGGCCTGGCCGACGAAAGGCTCGCCCTGCCTGTCCTCGTGGAATCCAGGTCCCTCCCCCACGAACATCAAGGCCGCTTCAGGATCACCTGCCCCGAAGACAACCTGCGTACGACCTTCCCGTAGACCGCACTGCGAGCAGTCTACGAGGCTTGCGCGTAGCGCACCTAGGGCCTGAGCGCGATCGGTGTCTGTGCCTGTCATGTCTCCGGTTTGCATCCTTTTTAGAGTACCAGATGCCGGGCTCCGACCGGACTCCAAGCCTGCATCAGCTTCGCAGCCTGAGCCGGACGCAACATCTGAGACGGTCGGGCTGCCTGCCGCCCGTCCGCCTACACCCCGCGTTGCCACCGTGGAGAGCTCCTGTTATGCTACCTCTGGATTGTGCGGGGACTCTCGCTCGATGCCGGGACCGGACCGCTTACCCTCGGAGGTGGATCCAGCGGCGCCCGGAGCGTCACCCACAGGCCCGTCGTAGAACGAAGCCGAGTCTGGTATCTGCGGGCAGAACTGGAACAGGGCAGGCATCTCATCGCGACTGTTGACACATCCCTAGATTTCGCCGTGATCGGCGCGGGCCGCTTGGGGGCCAGCATGGCTTTGGCCCTCCGTGCCAGGGGGGCATCACTGCTTGGGTTCACAGCCGGTTCCCCGGCCGGGAGGACGAGAGCGGAGACTTGGCTGGGAGGCCGTGCCTCCGATGGTCCGGCCGAACTCGTCGCCCTTGCACCACGTCTCTTCGTCATCGCCGTACCCGACCAGAACCTCCCCGCAGTGGCGGCCGACCTCGGCGCCCGACTGGCCACGTCTCCACCTGCGGCCGTCACGGGCCACATCGGTCCCACGGTGGTCGCCCACACGAGCGGTGCGACCTCTGTTGAAGTGCTCGCTCCCTGCATGCAGGCAGGCGCAACCGCCCTCGCGTTCCACCCTTTACAGACGTTCAGCGATCCGTCCACGGGCTCAGGCCGCTTCACCGAAGCGGCCGTAGCGATCACGCCTGCCGCGTCGCAGGCCGACAGGTCCGGCGCCGATTTCGGCTTCGCTCTGGCGCGATTGCTGGGCGCCCGCCCTTTCCTCCTCCCCGACCACAAGCGCAGCCTCTATCACGCAGCGGCGGCCTTTGCCTGCAACTACCTAGTCACTTTGGAGCATCATGCGGAAACGCTCTTCGTTGAGTCGGGGCTGCCCCGAGAACAAGCTCTCTCTCTCTTCTTACCCCTGGTGAAGACGACTCTCGACAACGTAGCCACGCTGGGTACGGTCCACGCCCTGACCGGCCCCCTCAGCAGGGGCGACGCCGACACCATCAACCGGCATCTGGACGCCCTACGGACCGACGCCCCGCACCTCCTCGGTGTGTACCGCGCTCTCGGTTTGGCGACGCTGGCGATCCTCAGGCTGCGTGGCGAGATGGATCCGCCAATGATCGACGAGCTCAGCTCTTTGCTGAGCGCATCTGATGAACTCTCTTCACCCCTATCTGACGGTTTGGGGGCATGATGATGAAGATCACACACGACCGGACATGAGAAGCGACGTAAGGAGAAAAGGACCCGACATGACAAACGCATCCACGGCCACCGGCATCGCGACGGTGGTGACCGATCGCATCCACTTCGATACTCAGGGTGACGCCGACACGGTCGACCTGACGGCCGAAGTCCGCGAATTCGTGAAAGGGACCGGCCTCTCGGACGGCGCTGTGACCGTGTTCGTCCCTGGGGCCACTGGGGCACTCACCACCCTCGAGTTCGAACCAGGAGTCGTCCAGGACTTCAAGAACCTGTTTGACCGCATCGTCTCCCCCGCGGAGCACTACGAACATAACGTCACTCACCCCGATGTGAACGGCCACGCTCACGTGCGCGCCGGACTGTTGGGCCCTTCATTGGTCTTCCCCTTCGAAGGCGGAGAACTCTGCCTCGGCCGCTGGCAGGAGATCTGTTTCGTCTGTTTCGACAACCGACCGCGCGAGCGGACGGTCATCGTCCAGGCTCTCGGCGTTCGCTGAACCTGCGGACACAGGCGCACAAACCCCTCGACAGGAGGACGCTCACATGAGACCTGTACTGCAGTTGGCCCTCGATTTCGTAGACCTTCCGCGAGCGCTGCAGGTAGCTGAGGAAGGCGTCGCCGGCGGAGCCGACTGGCTGGAGGCCGGCACCCCACTCATCAAGAGCGAAGGGCTGGAGGCCATCCGCGCCTTGAAGGCGCGTTGGCCGGATCGTGTCATCGTCGCAGACATGAAAACCATGGACGCAGGCCGAGCCGAGGTCGAGTGCGCTGCCAAAGCGGGGGCGCGCGTCGTCGGTGTGCTGGGCGGAGCCTCCGATGCCACTCTGAAGGAGTGCATGGAAGCGGCACGTCACTACGGGGCCGAGATCGTTGTGGACATGATCCAGGTGCCCGACGTCGTGGCCAGATCGAAAGAGGTCGAGGCCTTCGGCGCCAACTACATCGGCGTCCATCTGGCCATCGACGAGCAGATGCAGGGCAAGACCCCTTGGGAGACCCTCCGAGAGGTGGCCGAAGCCGTTTCCATCCCCGTGGCCGTAGCCGGCGGCGTCAATTCCGAGACTGCCGCCCTCGCCCTCGAAGCCGGCGCTTCCATCGTCGTCGTGGGGGGCGCCATCACAAAATCAGCCGACGCCACAGCCGCCACCAAGGCCGTCAAGCAGGCTATGGAGACCGGAACAGCCGTGAAGTCAGAGTATTTCGTCCGGGCAACGGGCCCCGACCTCCGAGAGATGCTCATGCGGGTCTCGGCGGCCAATGTGTCCGACGCACTTCACCGCAGCGGCGACATCCCGGGCATGCGGCCTCTCACGCCCGGGGCCAAGATGGTCGGCCCCGCGTTCACCGTCCGCACGGCGCCGGGCGACTGGGCCAAGCCGGTGGAAGCCATCGACATGGCGAACCCAGGCGACGTGCTGGTCATCGACGCCGGCGGGATTCTCCCCGCCTGCTGGGGAGAACTCGCCACGCATTCCGCCATCCAGATGAAGCTGGCCGGCGTGGTCATCTACGGGGCGGCCCGCGACACCAGCGACATACGCGCACTGGGCTTCCCTTTGTTCTCCACGCTCATCTCTCCCACGGCGGCCGAAGCGAAGGGCTTCGGTGAGATCGGCGTGCCCATCCGGGTGGAGGGCGTCGCCGTATCCCCGGGAGACTGGATCATCGGCGATGACGACGGCGTCTGTGTGATCCCGAAGGACAAAGCGGTGGAGTACACGAACCGCGCCATGGACGTGCTCGAGAAAGAGAACCGGTTGCGGGCGGAGATCCTGGCGGGAAGCACGCTCAGCCGGGTGGGCTACCTGCAGCGGTGGGAGAAAAAATGAGCTACTCATGGTAGGCAGGCGCCGTGCGGGCCGCCCGACGGACCGCAGCCGGACCGGGCGCAGCAACGTTCGACATCGGCGGTGACGGATGTGGTCCGTGGATGCGCCCCCGAGAAGGGCGCTGCCAAGAGCTCAGGCGCTCACTACCCGGAGATCAGGCGCTCACTCTGATGTTGTCGATCAACCTAGTCCCGCTGCCGCCGAAGTTGACCGCCACCGCGATAAGACACGAGCCCTCCACAACAGACACCTGCGCCATATCGTCCGCCCGTACGATCTCCACGTAGTCGATCTCTCCCAGATCCGCCTCGGCCAACACGGTCCGGATCGCATCTCGCACGGCGACCACGCTCCGTTCACCCGTTTCAACCAGCTTCTTGGCCGCACTGAGCGCCCGGTACACGCTGGGAGCCTGCGCCCGCTCCTCCGGCGTCAGCCGGGCGTTACGGGAACTCATGGCCAAGCCGTCGGCCTCTCGCACGGTCGGGCAGGGCACTATGGCCAACCGCATATCGAGGTCGCGGACCATGCGGGCGACCACCGCCAGCTGCTGAGCGTCCTTCTCCCCGAAATAGGCGCGGTCCGGACTGCAGATGTTGAACAACTTGGTCACCACGGTGCACACCCCACGGAAGTGACCGGGTCGGTGGCGCCCGCATAGACCATCTGTGAGACCTTCCACCTCCACCCAAGTCGAGAAGCCGCGCGGGTACATCTCCTCTGCTGTGGGGCTGAAGAGCAGGTCGACCCCCGCGCCCTCACACAGCCGTCTATCGCGACCCAGGTCACGCGGATACCGCTCCAGGTCCTCCCTCGGACCGAACTGCATAGGATTCACGAATGCCGATACGACAACCACGTCGTTTTCAACCCGGGCCGCACGGATCAGAGAGAGGTGCCCCTCGTGCAGCGCCCCCATGGTGGGTACAAGAGCCACGGTCTCCCCTCTGCCGCGAGCGGCATCGAGGGCGGCCCGTACCTCGGAAACGGTGGTCGCAAGCCTCACAAGATGTCGGCCGCGCTGACGGGGTTCACGGCAGAGCCCCTTCACCAGCCAGATCGGAAACAGAAAGCGCCCCTCCCAGACCCCGGGCCTGTCTGACGGCCCGACGGATACTGCGGCTTACGGCCTCAGCGGCCGCGACCCCTACCTGGAAGACATCGCCCTCCTTCGCGCCGGACGCCAGCACGAACACACAGTCCCCGTCCACAGGCGTATGCACCGGGTCGATAGCCCGCGCAAACCCATCATGACTCATACGGGCCACGATACTGCACTGAAGCTTGTCAAGACGGGCGTCGGTCATCACCACCGATAGTGTAGTGTTCTCCGCCGCACCAAAGGCAGGCGCGCCGCACATGTTGAGAAGCACATCTTTGCTGCCTACGAAAGTCTCGTTCTTCCGAGCGCCGGCGAGGATCTCCCCCTTCTCGTCCAAGACATCGCCCAGAGCGTTCACAACCGTGAGGGCGCCGACGGTCACACCCCCGCCGACGTCGACCGTCGAGAGGGCGATACCCCCCTTCATCATCCCCTCGCGGCCCAGCAGCTTGCCGACGGTCGCTCCGGTGCCTACTCCCACCGAGCCCTCTTGC
Organism: Actinomycetota bacterium; assembly: GCA_012523095.1. Classification (GTDB taxonomy): domain Bacteria; phylum Actinomycetota; class Thermoleophilia; order RBG-16-64-13; family RBG-16-64-13; genus RBG-16-64-13. The sequence goes on from JAAYJE010000134.1 coordinate 12,888, forward strand.
ACAACCGTACCTGCCGACGCGGCAGCGGCGTACGCGTCATCGGGCCGGGGGAAGGCCTCAGAACTGCCCAGTCCCAGATCGTAGATGACGGCGGCGGAGACCAGAGGCACCCGCGAATACAAGGTCGCGTAGCCATAGCCACCCTCGCGCAGGAAGGCCGATACACCCGCCGCCGCCCCCAGACCGAGGGCACTGCCCCCAGTCAACACAACGGCCTGCAACTCCGACACGAACACGTAGGGAGAGAGAAGAGCAGTCTCAAGAGTGCCCGGTGCGCCGCCGCGGATGTCCACCGAAGCCGTGACCCCCTGAGGCGCGAGTACCACGGTGCAACCAGTCATGCCCGCGTAGTCCGAGAAGTGACCCACAGACAGGCCCTCTATCCCGATTCCAACCGTCACGCAGCCGCCCCTTCTCTAACGGGAGTTCTTACGCATCTGGTCGAGGAACTCCGCGTTCGACTTGGTCTCCTTCAGCTTACCGATCAGGAGCTCTATAGCGGCGTTCGGATCGAGCGCATGGAGGACGCCGCGAAGCTTCCAGACCAGCGCGGCTTCAACGGACGCCATCAGTAGCTCTTCCTTGCGCGTACCCGAATTCTCGATGTCTATCGCCGGAAACACCCGTTTGTTCGCCAGTTGGCGCGTCAGGCGGACTTCCCAGTTGCCAGTACCCTTGAACTCTTCGAAGATGACTTCATCCATGCGGGAGCCGGTCTCCACGAGAGCGGTGGCAAGGATGGTGAGAGAGCCGCCCTCCTCGATGTTGCGGGCCGCCCCAAAGAACTTCTTCGGCGGGTAGAGAGCGGTGGAGTCGACGCCGCCGGACAAGATGCGTCCGCTGGCGGGCGCCTGCAGATTGTATGCACGTGCCATGCGGGTGATCGAGTCGAGCAGGACCACCACGTCCTTGCCCACCTCCACCAGGCGTTTGACCCGTTCCAGTACCAGCTCGGTCACCTGCACATGGTTCTCCCCCGGCTGGTCGAAAGTCGAGCTGACCACCTCGCCCGCAACGGTCCTCTCCATGTCTGTGACTTCCTCGGGCCGCTCGTCTACAAGCAGCACCATAAGGTGCACTTCGGGGTTATTGGCGGCTATCGCGTGAGCGATGTCCTTGAGGATGGTGGTCTTGCCCGCCTTCGGCGGCGACACGATCAGACCCCGCTGGCCCTTGCCGAGGGGGCTGATGATGTCCATCACCCGGGCCGAGACGCGCTCGGGTGTGGTCTCGAGACGCAACCTCTCCTCAGGGAAGAGCGGGGTGAGCGAATCGAAAGTAGGCCGGTGCCTGGCCTGCTCGGGATCCATCCCGTTGACGGTCTGGATCTTGAGTAGCGCATGGTATTTCTCGTTGTCACGTGGGGTTCGGACCTGGCCCGTTATCTCATCTCCCCGCCGCAGCTTGAAGCGCCTGATCTGGGAGAGTGAGACGTAAATGTCGGAGTCCGACTGTGTGTAGCCTTGAGTCCGCAAAAAGCCGTAACCGTCGGGGAGGATGTCGAGCAGACCCGTGCGGAACTGCAGGCCTCTATCCTGAGACTGTTCATTCAGGATCTTCATGATGAGATCCTGCTTCGAGTACTTGCGGAAATTCTTGATGCCCAGTTCCCCCGCCACCAAGTGTAGGTCCGAGAGAAGCTTGGGCTCCAGTTCGGCTATCGCCATGATCTTGTTCTCCGTAGCCGGATGTTTAGTTGCAGATTGTCTGTTCACGTTCGATCGTCTCTTCTCCACGATTGGTTCGTCGTCGGTATGCTCGGTCATCGCGCCCCCAGAGCCACTTGAGGGCCTCCGCTCTCCGGCCTTCGGATCGAGTGGATCTTGCGCACGCTGCGGCATCGAGAACAGAGCACCAGAGTCTCCGTATGGATCCCGTCGGCGTGATGGGCAACAGGCTTGAGGAAACGGCCACCGGTCACGGCGGTGGCAACGAACAACACACCATCGCCTGCCATCTCTATTGTGGTCAGACGGGCCTCGATGTCCTCGATCCCGGCCGCCCGCACCAGTTCCACCTGGTGGCGCGAAACCGGCCAGAAGCGGGCCTGCATCTCCCCGCCCAGGCAGCGGATCGCCGCCGCCGTGAGGATGCCTTCTGTGGAGCCGCCGATCCCGATGCACATGTCCACCTCTACGTCGGGAGAGGCGACGGCGAGGCCGGCGGACACGTCTCCGTCGCTCACCAGCCTCACGCTGGCACCGCTGTCCCGTATCTGAGCGATGAGGTCCTCATGCCGTGGCCGGTCCAGGACGATCACCGAAAGGTCCTGCGGCCGCCGGCCCAAGGCGGCGGCTACCCCTTTCACGTTCTCTCCCACCAGCGCGTCTAGATCTATGGCGTCGACCGCCTCTGACGGCACGACGAGCTTCTGCATGTACATCTCAGGCACGGGCATCAGACTGCCGAGAGGGCCGGCCGCCACCATGGCCAACGCCCCGTCGGCGCCGCGCGCCAACGAATTGGGAGCCTGTAGGGGGTCCACGGCCAGAGCCCAGGTCTCGGGCTCCTCAGACCACGGTCCGCCGTCCGTACTTGCCGTCGCCCAAGGACCGACCTCGAGTCCTACCTCGCCTCCCACCGACAGCGTATCGCTCGACGGATCCCCGCCCCGGCCCGCCACCACTCGGGCTCTGAGGGGCATCTCGGCCAGATCGACAGCCATCGCCTGCCGCGCGGCCAAGCTGGCCGCCAGCGCGTCGCCCCGCCCCGTCCACTCGGCCGCGGCTATCGCGGCCGATTCGGTGACGTCGGCAAAGCGACTGCAGATGCACCACATCTTCTTCGTCGACACCGTCTCACCCCTCGCTTATCTCGATCACGTCATACAAAGCGTCGACGACCATCCCCACGGTGTCGTCTATGCTCAGGTTGTCCACTACCAACGTGTCCTCCACCTCTGCTCGCTGGAGGATGAAGTCTTGTATCTTCCGTATCTCTTCGAAACCCTGCAGGTAACGGGCGATCGCCCTCCTGCCTGATGTTTCCTGCTCCCTCACCAAGAAGTGACTACGATGGAGCTTGGCGTCGCTCACAGCTACCACCATAGGCAGCAACACCACCTCGGACATCCTCTCCTTCGCCCCCGCCGACGCCAGCATCCCAGGCACTATGTGCACGCCTTCGATCACCAGGCTCACCCGTTCCTCGATGGCCCGGTCAAGTATGGCCAGGATCCCCACGTTGACCACATCCACCTGCTCCATGAAGCCCACCAGGTGCGGATCGAAGCCCGCTCCCAGCGGGATCCTGAGTCCCGTGCCCGCCTCATACGACGAATGGTGCACCGCCGGCATGAGGCTCGGAGAGAACAGGACCCTCATCACTTCCCGGATCGAATCCGTGGAGATGATCCGCACGATCCCCAGCCGGTCGGCAACCTGAGCCGCGATCGTGCTCTTGCCCACACCTGTAGCCCCGCCCATCATCACCACCACCGGCTTGTCCTCACGTGCCAACCGGTTCCACATACGATACCGGCGCAGGTACTGAGGCTCCTCATCGGTCGTCAGCACCACCTCCACCATCTCCCGCAGATGGTCCACGTCGACCTCACGGTCCGGTCCACGCGACAGCTGGCGTTCCACATCCATCGCCACCCGGTACGCCCGATCGGGCGGCAGTCCCGTGGCGGTGAGCGTGCTGGCCAACAACCCTTTGGAGAAGGGCACCTTGTGGCCTCCGCTGACCAGTTGCACAAGGAGACTGTCCGGCGCCGGCGACACGTCGCTCAGCCTCCCTGCCTCTCCGGAGGCGGTCACCGGGTCATCCCCTGCTCTCGAACCGTGCTGCCGCCACGCCCGCCAACTCTTTCACGAGACCCTCCAGGCGCCCCGAAGCCGCAGGCTCCACCTCCACCGGGAGGTTGTCCACCGGCACCACAGGCAGTCCCCGTGTCTCCGCCTCCTCGGCCACCACGTCGATGGCAGCCGCCTTGATCTCGGTCAACACCGTGTCCACCCTCGACATGGCCGGCGCCGCGAACTGAGCCCGAAGCGCCGCCCTGTCGGCCAGGTCCGTGGAGAACAACTCCACTCTGCAGCCCCAGCGCGCCTCTAAGAACTCGCGATAGGCGCTCTCACTCACTCCGGATGCAGTGGAGAAGAAGGCCACCCTCCTGCCCGCCACGTCCTCCATCGGGCGGGGCCTCAACACCACCGGCACCACCGGCATCTCAGGTCTCACCTCCAGCACCGCACTCAGCATCTCGTCCACCTTATCGGCCGAAGCCATCGGCTCTTCAGCCATCGTCAGCACCACCGCATCAGCAGTGAGCAGTCGATACCTGCCCAGGTACCCGGCGAGATGGATCGCGGGCTGATGGGCTCCCGCTACCAACAACCGGACGTCGCTAACCACCGGCGGCAGCGACGCTCCGCTGCCCTCCAGCACTATCAGGCCGGGACTCAGGCTGTTCGCGAGTCCCACCCCTTGGGCCACGTTGGAGATGAAAGGACGTCCTGCCAGCCCACCCCCACATCGCCGACACCCCACCGTCGTCACCCGGCTCAAGACCGCATCCTCGAAATGATCGGAAGCGGCGTGCAGTCCCTCCCGGCTCCGGGCGAGAAGATCCTTGATCCCCAGACCGACGCTCGCTCCGTCAATGACCTCGGGCTCCGCGGGCCCTCCGCGTCCCATGGCCACGATCACGACCCTCGGGCCCCCACTGCGCCCGGTGACGACCTCTTGAAGAACCCTCGCGACATACCCACTGATCGCCGTCTTCCCCACCCGCTTCCCCGTACCGATGATGGATAGCGAGGGGCTTGTGCATAGGCGAGCAGAACTCGCGGGGCTGAAGTGAAAATCTGGACCTACGTAGCCGACGTCTCGCGCCAGGCTCTCACTGATCAGGCGGAAACGCTGCTCGTATCCTAGCACCGGTTCATCACTCAGGTCAACGACTACGTCCGGCTTGAACTCAGCGATGACTCGGGCAAGGCCTTTCGCCCAGTCCGGGTCGAAGACGACGGGCAGCCCGTACAGAGTCTCGGCTTCGCCCTCGAGATCGCCGGCCGTGATCTTTTCGGCCCCCCCCAAGAATAGCGCTGCTTTCCAATCAAACCGGTCTTGGGTCCGTCGCAAGGCGTCTACGACTACCGGAGGGTAATGCTCGCCGTCGATCAGTGCCACGGCGGACCGTCTCATCACTGAACGTCGAACTCGACGATGGTTTCGCTACCGTGGAATGGATAGCAGCGGGAAATCTTCACATGATCGTCGGAAATCCCCACGATATTGTAACAGGGCTTCGTATCCCCCCGCAGACGAAGCGTCGCAACCGTGCCCGTATTCACCACCCACATGTCTTCGAGCCTCCATGCGTAAGGCACGTGTTTGTGTCCCGACAGCACCAGATTCACGCCACACTCCACCAGTACTTCGAGCACGTCACCGGCGTCGTTGACGATGTTGCGCTCACGCCCCGTGCCGGGAATGGGGAGCAGATGATGGTGGAGCACAAAGACCTTGAAGTCATCCGAACGCTCCATGAAGGCTTCTTTGATCCAGGGATAGCGGTGTCGCCCGATGCGTCCGTAGTCCAGGTCGGGCTCAGTGGAGTCAACCCCCACGATGGTCACGCCGTTCTTGTGAAGCACAGTCTCCCTGGTGGCGAACAGACGCTCGAAGTGCGCATACCCTACATTGCGGCTGTCGTGGTTGCCCGGCACCACCATCACATCGGGGCACAAAAGGCGATCGAGGTACTCCTTGGCCTCTCGGAACTCCTGCCGGTAGCCCATGCTGGTGAGATCGCCGGTCACCACCACAACGTCAGGGCCCACTTCGTTCACCTCCACCAACGCTCGGTCGAGCAGGTTGGGGACGAAGTACTGCGATCCCGTATGAAGGTCGGAAAGGTGGGCGATGACGCACAAACGACTCTTGTTGTCCATCTCAGTCTCCTCGCCCGGCCCACGGCCGGGACCCACCGTCATCGGCGGGAGTCTACGGAGTATTCCTACAGCACCCTGAGCGTCATGGGTTCAGTCCTGCAACAGGCAAGACCTTTGGTCTGCTCGATGGCGGCGAAGAACTGCCTCTCCTTTGTAGGGTGAGTGGTGAGCACCAGTTCTGCCTCATCGCCCCTGCCCTCCTGGATCATGTTGGCGATCGAGACGCCTTGCGCGCCGAAAATCGAGGCGATCTGCGCTAAAACGCCGGCCTCATCCGCCACGCTCACCTTGATGAAGAACGCAGACTCGACCTCTTCAGCCGCATAGAACCCCAGGCGCCGATAGCAGGAGCAGCTCTGCAGGAAGCCCACGTCCTTGGTGTTCGCGACGGAGACGATGTCACTGACCACAGCGGTAGCCGTGGGAACCCCGCCTGCGCCTGGACCCATCAACATGATCTCACCTATGTCGGTCCCCTCGAGGAAGACGGCATTGTTGGAGCCGCTGATGGAGGCCAGCGGATGATTCGTGGGCAGCAAGGCCGGGAAGACCCGCACACTGACCTTCCCCTCGATGAGTCGTGCAGCTCCGACCAACTTGACCACAAAGCCAAGCTCCTTCGCGTGGCGGACCACGTCGAGCGTGATGCTCTCTATACCCGCGTAAACCACGTTGCTCAAGGTCACACGCGAATGGAAGGCTATCGACGCAAGGATCGCCATCTTCGCCGCAGCGTCGGCGCCACCCACATCGGCCGTGGGGTCGGCCTCCGCATAGCCGAGTTCCTGCGCCTCAAGCAGGATCTCGGCATAGTCGCCCTCCTCCTGGTGCATGCGGGTGAGGATGTAGTTGGTGGTGCCGTTCACGATCCCGTAAACGGTATGCAGCCCGGCGGCGATCATACTCTCCCGCATCACCTTGATGATGGGGATGGCGCCCGCCACCGCCGCCTCGAACCGCAGATGACGCCGCTCGTCCTTCGCGAGCGTGAACAAGGCTTCACCCCGGGAGGCGAGGAGCTGCTTGTTCGCCGTCACCACGTTCTTGCCGCTCCGCAAGGCCACGTCGATGAAGTCAAAGGCCGCATCGGTGCCGCCGATGACCTCCACAACGACATCGATAGAGGGGTCGTCGACTATCTCAGCGAAGTCCGTCGTGAACAGCCCCGTCGGGGCGTCGGTCGGTATCCTGCTCGGAGCGATCTCGAGCACCTTCTTGACCCTCAGGTCCACTCCTGTGCCCTCCAGGATCTGGTCGCGCTCCTTCTGGATCAGTCGATAGACGCTCGACCCGATGGTGCCGAACCCCAGCAGCCCTATCTGCACAACCCTGCCCTCAACCATACCTTCCCCCTATCTTCCGATCGGCTCCATCAGCCTATCGGGCTGGTCTCGCAGCGGACGATGCTTCGCCACCAAATCCGCCAGAGTCTCACGTTCGATGATCACCCGAGCTCGGCCGTCATTGACGAGCACCACGGCCGGCCGAGGCGTGCCGTTGTAGTTAGAGGCCATTGCGTAGCAGTAGGCGCCCGTCGCCGGCACGACCAGGATGTCGCCCGGCTCAGGCCTCGCAATACGCGCGTCCTTGATGAGCACGTCGCTGCTCTCGCAGTGCTTCCCCGCCACGGTCACTACGGTATCTGCAGGCGCTTCGGCCTTGTTGGCCAACATCCCCGAATACTGAGCGCCGTAGAGCATGGGCCGGATGTTGTCGCTCATGCCCCCGTCCACACATACGTACGTGCGGATCCCCGGGATCTCTTTGATGTTCCCCACCCGGTACGCCGTGATCCCTGCTTTTCCCACGATCGACCGTCCCGGCTCGATCAGCACTCGCGGCATGGGCAGGCCCATGGCCGACATCTCCTCCCGCACTCCCTCCACCTTGACCGCGGCGTACTCTCCGATAGACGAGGGGAGGTCTTCCTCAGTATAGCGAATGCCGAGCCCGCCCCCGATGTTGAGATAGCGGCAGTCGAAGCCGAAGCTCGCGTGAGCCTGACCGATGAGCTCCACCAAGATCGCGATGGCCTTCCGGAAAGCGTCCAGCCGGAAGATCTGACTGCCGATGTGAGCATGGAGCCCTACGAGATCAAGATGCGGAGCCATCAACGCCTCCCGGATGGCCTCCAAGGCCACCCCGTCGGCCAGACCGAACCCGAACTTGGAGTCGACCAGCCCGGTCTCGACGTACGAGTGCGTGTGGGCCTCGACTCCGGGCGTGATGCGCAGTAGGACCTTCTGGCACTCGCCGCGGTCGGCAGCCAGCTCTTCGACAAGAGCCAGTTCCTGGAAACCGTCCACCACCACGAAGCCTACGCCGCCGTCCAGCGCGTATTCCAATTCCTCACGCGTCTTGTTGTTTCCGTGGAAGAAGATATGCTCTGATGGGAAACCGGCCGTCTTGGCCACGTAGTACTCCCCCGCCGACGAGACGTCGATGGACAGTCCTTCTTCCAGGACTAGTTGCGCCATCGCCAAAGCGGAGAAAGCCTTGCTGGCATAGATGACCTCGAAGTCCGCCGTATGCTCACGCATGGCCTCCATGTAGCGACGGCACTGATCGCGGATGGTCTTCTCCTCGTAGATAATGAGCGGCGTGCCGAACTCTCGAACGAGATCGACCACGTCGCAACCGTCCAGTTCAAGGTGGCCGGCCTGGTTGTGACCAGACGTGATGGGATAGACGAGCGTGTGGGTCAACGTGGCCTCCAGACTAGGAAACACCGGTACGTTACCACAACAGGCAAGCTGGTAGAATGGAGTTCCAGCATGAGCGATGAAACACCCACCTTCTCTTATTACCGAGGCACCAAAGAACCCAGCTTCGCGACCCGTACGGAGCTTGAGGCGGCTAAGCTCTTCGACTATCACCGCATCGCCTGGGAATACGAGCCGAGGACCTTCATACTGGAGCAGGACGAACGCGGCAATATCCTGGAGGCCTTCACTCCCGACTTCTATCTGCCCGATCTGGACCTCTTCGTCGAGGTGACCGAGATGAAGCAGTCGTTGGTCACAGCTAAGAACCGTAAGGTCCGTAAGCTGCGCGAGATGCATCCCGACATCCGTATCAAGCTGATCTACCGCAAAGACTTCGTGCGCATGGCCCAAAGGTACGGCCTGTGAGACCATGACGGCCGCCTCCGCACCCTCACCTGTCCCCTTTGCCCGCGCCCGGAACAAGGACGAACGCATCGGAGATGTGTTCCTCGACGCGACTGCTATCGCAGCGCGCGTGGACGAGTTGGGTAAGGATATAACCGAAGACTACCGGGGCAAGGACCTCCTACTCATCTCTATCCTCAAAGGAGCCGTCTTTTTCATGGCCGATCTGGCGCGGGCCATCGACCTGCCTCTAGAGATGGACTTCTTGGCCATCAGTTCGTACACGGAGGAGCATTCCGAGACCGGAGCCAAGGCCATCCGCTTCCTCAAGGATCTGGACCAACCCGTCAAGGACAGGAACGTCCTGATCGTCGAAGACATGATCGATTCGGGCCTCACACTGCACTACATCATGCGCTCTCTAAGGCTGAGAAGACCGGCCTCGCTGGAGGTGTGCACCTTCTTCGACCGGCCTCATCTACGGTTGGTGGACATCGACGTGCGCTACCGCGGCTTCGAGGTCCCCGACGACTTTTTTGTCGGCTACGGCTTCGACTATCGTCAGTCGTTCCGTAACATCCCTTACGTCGCCTATCTACGTTTGGGGCCCGACCAGCCGACGCTCTTCTAGGCGCCCCATGAACGCGTCACCCGTCCGTTTCCTCTCCCCACCAGGCGAACAGCCGCTCCCCTCGTTGGAACTCGCCGGGCTCCTCTACCTTCCCGACCGCCCCGGCGGACGGCCGGCCCCCGGTCTTGTCGTCGGCCACGGCGCGGGGAGCAATGCCGCGCGTCACACCGCCTTCTGCCTGGCAGCCTGCGGTCACGGCTTCGTGGTACTCGCACTGGACTTCCGAGGCCACGGCGACAGCGAGGGTAGAGGCGACGGCCCCCTGGAGCTGGATCTAGCGTCGGCCGCGCTCTTCCTACGTCGGCGGCCCGAGGTCGATCCTCGCCACATCTTCTATCGGGGTTCGAGCATGGGGGGCTTCTACGGACTGAAGGCGGCTCCGGAGGCAGGGTTTGCCGCGTTGGCCTTGGTGTGCCCGGCCGACGAGACCACGATGCTCCGGTCCATCGACCGCGGGGACGACGCTCCGGGAGCCGGCCCGTTGACCCGTTGGGACGGCCCGGGGCTTCGCGCCTACTTCGAGCGTCAGGACAGCCGTGCCTTGGCCGCGCGTGTGTCCTGCCCGGTGCTTCTGGTGCACGCCCGCGGGGACGAAGTCGTGCCGTTCGCCCACTCTCTGCTGCTCGCCCGGCATCTGCAGGTAGACACCACACTCATCGCTCTCGAGGGCGGCACCCATACCACAGCTCAGCACGATCCGAGCATCCATGACGTCACCGTCGCCTGGCTGTTGAAGAAAAGAAGATGATGGAGCGGAGTACGGGGTTCGAACCCGCGACATCCAGCTTGGGAAGCTGGCACTCTACCAACTGAGTTAACTCCGCTCGCCGGTCGGCCATGCTTAGTTGCTGCGATGATAACACAGCATGAGCCACCCTTGGTGAGCATGCGCTCACAAGCATCCGCCCCGAGCGTGCCTCACTTCCGCTCCCGCTACCCGCATCTAGCGACACTTTTGCCCGCGCCCCGGCCTCTTGGGGCTTGACTTTGCGACGGAGCACGGTACAATGGTTATCAGAGTCCCGAGAGATCAGACGCAGCGTCTGAGGAGCTCACAAGGGGCCCCGTAGAGGAAGCGCGGAGGTAAATGACCGCGTAGTACAGCGAAGCGGGGACGAAGTGAGAGCTGTTGAAAGGCGCAAAGCGAGTTCACTCGGGGCTCGCTTTTTGTCCAACTTCAACTTCTCTATGTCACCGCCTCTTGGCACCGACCCGCCGTTCTGCTAACGCTGGCATCCCGGGCAGTACGCCGTCCCTCTTCCTCCGACGACTACTCGGATGAGCACGCCTCCGCAACGGCTGCAGACCTGCCCATGTCTGCCATAGGCCTGCAGCCAGTCCTGGAACTCCCCGGGCTCACCCGCCGTGTCCACGAAATCCTGGACCGTGCAGCCGAGCAGCCGCACCCCTTCACCCAGTCTCCGAGGGATCTCCTCGGTAAGTGATGCCACCTCCCCGGCGTTGAGCGACCCGGCCGGACGGAGCGGTGAGAGCCCGGTCCACCAGAGGATCTCGTCGGCATAGATGTTCCCTATGCCGGACAGATGGCTCTGGTCTAGCAAGAAGGCCTTGAGGGCGATCTTCCGCCCACGCAGCCTGTCCTCCAGATAGGCGGCGTCCCAGGAGCCCTGCCAGGCATCAGGCCCCAGGGCCAGCAGCCGAGGAGCCGGGCCTCCGTAGGTCAGATGCAGTCTGCCGAACTTGCGGGCATCGCGGAACTCGAGCGTCGTGGTCCGTCCCCCGCCATCCTCCAGTTTGAAGACGAAACGGGTGTGCGGCCCAGGCCCATCCTCCGGGGCGAGCAGGAGCCGTCCCGTCATCCCCAGGTGAAGAGTCAAATAGACCTCTCCGTCGAGTCGTACTATGAGGAATTTTCCTA
>JAAYJE010000135.1 GCA_012523095.1 Actinomycetota bacterium
GCGGCGATCTGGCCGTTGGTGGTGGTCTGGATCAGCTCCTCGATATCGCGGGCGCAGCGCAGGTCGCAGTCCGGATAGCTGAGCCCGAACGCGCAGCGGTAGCAGTATGGATTGTGGACATGTTTGATGTAGGCTACGCTGCTCGACATCGGACGCCAGGATGAATGGGCGGTGAGGTTCATGGTCACCTCGCTACGGCCCGAGTAGGCGTGACGCAGCGCGAGGATGTCGGAGTGGCCGGTGGCGAGCCGGGCGAAGAGCACGGCCGTCTCGTTGGCCTCGGTGCCCGAGGAGGTGAAGAAGCTCTTGGTGAGCGTCCCGGGGGTGACCTCCGCCAGTTTCTTAGCCAGACGTGCCTGCGGCTCGTTGATGTAGAGCGTGGAGACGTGTTGCAGCGTCTGGTTCTGTTCGACGACCGCTTGGGTCACCGTTTCGTTGCAATGCCCGACGCTCACGGTCAATATCCCGCCGAAGAAGTCGAGGTACTCAGCGCCCTGCGAATCCGTGAGGTACATCCCCTTGCCGCGGACCAGGGTGAGGGGTTTCTCGTAATAGGTGGCCACGCAGGGGAAGAGGTGCTCCTTCTGCATGCTCTCGAGCTCGTTCGACATGTCGCTCCTCTTGGTTGTGGCGCGCATCTCGAAGCTTAGCACCAGGCGTCCGTGACCGAACCACAAAACGTCGGCGGTTTCACCGTGATCAGGGACGGCGTGGTCTTGGTTGCGACCTTGTTGACTCAGCCCTCGTGTTACTATACAATCTTTGTTGTTAACTAGAAATCATTAGTGAACGATGTGAAACGGACCGGCTTGATCTGCATCGGTCTGACCTGGTTCGCTACGGCTCGGAGTGGTCCGGCCCGGTCTGGTCCGGCCCGGCTCAGACCGGTCGGCGGACTTCTCGAGGAAAGGAAGCAGGTTTGCCCGAGGCGCTCACCATATCGGGACTCGAGCAAAGGACGGGGGTGTCTCGCAGCACCATCCATTTCTACATCCGGGAGGGACTCCTCCCTCAGCCGCAGAAGACGGCCGCGAGCCGTGCTCTGTACGGAGACGCGCATGTCGAGCTGTTGATGCGGATATTGGAGATGAAACGAGCCGGCCGCTCGCTCTCCGAGATCAGGACCGCGCTGGCGGAGGAGTTGGCCAAGGCTCGGGACAGCGACGTGGATCTGGCCGGCCGAGAGAGCGAACGTATCCATTCCGCCATCCTCCGTGTGGCGACCCAGGAGTTCATGGCCAAAGGCTACAAGCGCACGCACGTGGCCGACATCATCCGTGAACTGGGCATCACTCCCCAGGCCTTCTACAGCCACTTCCCCAGCAAGAAGAAGCTGCTTGTGGAGTCTTTCAACACCTTCATACAGTGGAATCTTGCCTTCTTCGAGCCCACGCTGATGGAATCGCCGGATCTGGGCGAGAGGCTGCTCTGGCGGGTGTTCGCGGATGTGAGGGCCAATGAGTTCGGTTCCGAGGTGATGTCGCTCGTCCGGTCGGAAGACAGTGAGGAGTCGGATCTGGCGCAGTCGGTCGAGAAGGCATGGGAAGGGGTCATAAGCCTCATCGTCGACGATTTCGAGAGCATCAGACCTGCCGGGGCGACTCCGTCGCCCGTATCTTTCGAGCTACTGGCCTACAGCATGATAGGGGCCCTACACAACGCGGCACTCAGAGCCTCATGGGACGATGAGTACGACCGTGCGGACATACTCCGGCTCCATCTATGGACCTGGCTGGCTCTACTGGCGGCCATCAGCGGCGAGTTGGATATCGATTCCCGGTTGGACCGTTACGAGGACTTGATCCAGGAGATGGCGACCCGTGAACCACAGACCCCACCCGCCCCTCGGGAGTGACCGTCGTCTGAAGGTCCGCTTTCTAATAGACAATTAATAACCATAATAACGATTATTGACAAGCCTGGTCTCATCGGCTAGGATGACCTCACGCTCCGGTTCTGTCAGGTCGGTCCGTTGGCACGTGATAAGGGGTGCGAGTGGTCAAGTGGATACAACTTCTGGTGACCGGCGTCACCATGGGGAGCATCTACGCCCTTATCGCACTCGGCTACGTCACCATTTATCGCACCTCGCGTGTGGTCAACATGGCGCAGGGGGCCTTCGTCATGTTCGGGGCGTTCTTCACCTTCTCATTCCTCTCCGAGCTGGATCTTCCCTACTGGCTGGCCGCCATCCTCGGCATCGTGGGTGTGATGGTCGTGAGCGCCCTCATGTATGTGCTGGTGCTGAGACCGCTCATCAAGGTATCGCTGGTCTCGATCATCCTGGCCACTATCGCTCTCAGCATCCTGTTCGAGAACTTCGCTCTCCTCCGCTGGGGACCCTACGGTAAGAGTGTGCCGGCCTTCACCGGTGACCAAGTCATAAGCGTGGGCGGCGTCAACGTGTTCCGGCAGAGCCTGTGGGTCATCGGGTTGATGGTGCTGGTGCTGATCGGCCTCTACGCGCTGACGAACTACACCCGCGTGGGCAAGCAGATGAGCGCCACGGCGGGCGACCCCGGGGCCGCCAGTCTCTCGGGGGTGAATACCGGCCGTATGATCATCTTGGCGTTCGCCATATCGGCAGCCATAGGGGCTCTTGGTGGTATCGCCATCAATCCCCTCACTCCCACCAATTATCTGTCCGGTGGCATCTACGCCTTGACGGGCTTCGTCGCTGCCGTGTTGGGGGGCTGGGGGTCGAGCACAGGCGCCGTGGTGGGTGGACTCTCGCTGGGCATCATCCAATCACTAGTGACGGGCGTACTGCCCGCCGGCTATCAGGACGCCATCGCCTACGCGATCCTGATCTTGGTACTGTACTTCAGGCCCACCGGGTTGCTGGGCCGGCCCTCCACCGAGGGTGAAGCCTGATGGCCGCCGCCGGCAGGATCCTGGAGCGCTGGGGCCGCCGTCTCTCCATGGGCGAGCGTCGGGGGACCATCCTTAAGACGCTCCTTGTCGTCGCCCTTGTGGTTTGGCCGCTCATACTGCGTAACGACTACGGCATGAGGGTGATGACCACAGCCGGCCTCTACGCCATCATCACCATGGCGGTGGTGATCATCTTGGGGCAGGCGGGCCAACTTTCTTTCGGCCATTCGGGCTTCTACGGCATCGGCGCGTATGTAGCGGGGCTCCTCGCGATGAAGCTCGAAGTCCCCACGTTCGCCGCGCTCGTGATCGGGGCCATGGCCTCGGGTGTGGTGGCTTTGATAGTCGGCCGGCCGGTGCTGAGGCTCCGCTACTTCTATCTGGCCTTGGCCACCATCGGTCTCGGCCAGATCTTTCTGGTGCTTGTGAATAACCTGCGCACTCTCACCGGAGGGACCACCGGGTTCGCTCCCGTTCCTAAGTTGAGCGCCTTCGGCTTCCAGTTCGTCGGCGCGATGCGGCAGTACTATCTGGTGTGGATCATCGCCATCGTGATATTGCTCTTCGTCTATCGGGCGCTCAAGGGGCGCACGGGCCGAGCCTTCCGGGCCATCGCCACGAGCGAGATAGCCTCATCGACTCTGGGGGTACGGACGGCCAACTGGAAGCTGCTGGCGTTCGTCACCAGCGCCGTCCTGTGCGGACTGGCCGGCGGGCTCTACGCGTTCGTCACCACCGCCGTCACTCCCGGTGCTTTCACGTTCACCGCGGCCATCATCCCCATCGTCATGATGTTGATCGGGGGGTCCGGCTCGATGTGGGGAGCCATCGTCGGCGCCATCGTCATGACCTGGGTGATCAGAGGTTTCTCGGGCATCCAGCAGTACAGCGGGGTCGCGTACTCCATCATCATGATCCTGCTGCTCATCTTCTTCCCCGCCGGACTGGCCCTGCGCTCCGAGCAGCGGGCGTGGATACGAGCACTCTTCAGCAAGGAGAGACTGCGCGAGCCTGCCCAGTGCCTGGCTGCGGCCGAAGACGACCACCCGGAAGGGCAGTGTCCGACCTCAGTCGGGTTGCCTCAAGCCGCGTCGATCGAGGTTGGGGGCGGCGTCGCAGCCGGGGGCGCGTCGGGTGCCATCACGGAGAGGTCGAGCTATGGTGCGGCCGTCGAGACGCGAGACGCGGGGTCCACGGAAGGGGGCACCGCCGGGTCACCTCTGCTCGAGATCGAAGATCTGTGCGTCCACTTCGGGGGCCTCAAGGCCGTGGACGGGGTATCGCTGCGGGTGGCCGAAGGGCAGATCGTGGCCCTCATCGGTCCCAACGGAGCCGGAAAGACCACTCTCTTCAACGCAGTCAGCCGGCTGCAGAAGCTCACGGCGGGAACGATCCGCTTCGCGGGCGTGGACGTCACCAAGAAGTCGGCGGCCGATACGGCACGTTTGGGCATGGCACGCACCTTCCAGAACCTACGCATCTACCCGAACATGAACGTCCTCGAAAACGTCCTCGTGGGGTGTCACCGCTATGAACGGACGGGACTGTGGGCCGGAGGATTCGGTCTTCCTCACCAGCGCAGAGAAGAGCAGAGGTCACGGGAGCGGGCCATGAAGGCGCTGATGGTCGTGGGATTGGAGGGTGCCGCTTCCGCTCCTGCCGCTGGTCTACCTTACGGTTCACAGCGTCTGGTGGAGATCGCCCGGGCTCTTGCTTCCGGACCGCGGCTGCTGTTGCTCGACGAACCGGCGGCCGGTATGAACGCTTCGGAGCGCGCCCATCTGGTGGAGCAGATCAAGCGGATCCGCGAGTCTGGAGTCACCGTACTTCTCGTGGAACACGACATCGAGCTGGTCATGGGCATCTCCGAGCAACTGCATGTCCTCGACTACGGGCGTCTCATTGCGGAAGGACGGCCTGAAACGGTGCGGAAGGACCCGGCCGTCATCGAAGCGTACCTGGGAGTGAAGCTCGAGGGCCGCCATGATCTCTGCCTAACCCGCGATCTCACCTCGGACGGCTGTCCTGAGCCCGAAGACCTCCTGGTGGTCGAGAACCTGGCTACGTCTTACGGGTCCATCCAGGCTCTGCACGGGGTCTCGTTCGCCGTGCCCAAGGGCGAGGTGGTGGCCGTTCTCGGTGCGAATGGAGCCGGTAAGACCACATTGCTTCACACCATCTCGGGCCTCCTCAGGCCCAATCGCGGTTGCGTCTTCTACGACGGCCTCGATATCACCCGCATGGCCCCGGACAAGATCGCGGCGCTGGGCGTACGGCAGGTGCCCGAAGGACGGAGGCTGTTCAGCGACCTCTCCGTCCAAGACAACCTGATCGTAGGAAGCTCGGGACGTCGTGACTGGCGGCGCACGCTCCAAGACGACATCGCGTACGTCTACGAGCTGTTCCCGGTTCTGGGGGAGCGGCGGAAGCAGCCCGCCGGCACCCTATCGGGCGGGGAGCGGCAGATGCTGGCCATCGGACGGGCGTTGGTCGGTAAGCCCGACGTCTTGATACTCGACGAGCCGTCCATGGGTCTGGCCCCCCTCATGGTGGAGCGGATCTTCGAGGCATTAGCCCAGCTCAACAAGCAGGGCTTGACCATGTTGATGGTGGAGCAGAGCGCCGAGATGGCCCTCTCACTTGCCCATCGTGGCGTTGTGCTGCAGACCGGAAACGTGGTGGTATCGGGACTATCGCAAGAACTCAGGCAGGATGATCGCGTGCAGGCCGGCTATCTAGGCGCCAGCCGGAGTTGATGCGCGCTCTCATATAGATGGGGAAACTGTAACGACCAAAGACAGGGTACGAGTGTTATCCCGAAGCAAAGAGAGGAACGACAAATGAAGAAGCGTTTCATGTTGGCAGGACTCATAGCAGTGCTCCTGGCCATCTCCCTGGTGGTAGTGGCCTGCGGTGGGGACGGCGAGACGACTACGACTGCGGCGCCGACGACCAGCACGGGTCCTGAGACGA